>NZ_CP124535.1:1865000-2520000 GCF_029953595.1 Fuscovulum ytuae
CGCGCAGGCCGCAAGGCCGAACCCGGCCTCCATCCAGCCAAACCCCGCCGTCGCCACGAACATCGCCAGATAGGTCACCCCGGAATTCAGCCCCAGCACCGCGCCGCGCCGCGCGGGGTCCAGCGCAGCCAGTCGCCCCACGATCAGGTTCAATCCCAGATGGTTGATCATCCCCCAGCTTAGGCACAACCCCACCAGCGCCCATGCACGCTCCGCCACCGCCGCCAGCGCAAGATATTGCACCACCAGCACACCAAAGACCCAAGGCGCCACACGGCGCGGCCCGAACCGGTCGATCCACGGATCGCCCAACGAGGCCAGCCCGAACCCGATCCCATAGACCAGCGGCACCGCCCCCGCCATCCACACGGGCCAGCCAAGGCCCGCCTGCAAATGCGGCGCGACATAGGCATAAAGCCCGTAAAAGGCCGCCATATAGCCCCCCGCCACGCTCAGCGCGGCCCCGATCCCCGGTACCCGCAGCGCGGCCCAAGGCGATGCCCCCTGCGCCGCCCGCACCTCACCCATCCGGGGAGAGACGGCCATGGCCAGCAAAACCAGCAGCCCAAGTCCGGCCAGCACAGCATGCACCGCCCGCCACCCGGCCACTTCCGCGATCAAGGCAGCGGCCGAGGCACCAAAAACCAAGGACAAGGTCCATCCCATCAGGACCCGACCCAGAAAGGTGCTCTCCCGCCCCTTCGGCGCAATCTCGGCGGCCAGCCCATAGGTTGCAGGCAGGGCCACCCCCGACCCCAGTCCCGCCACCGCCTGCGCCAGCCAGACCACCCACAGCGCGGGCGCAAGCGCCGTGCCCGCCATGCCCAGAACCAGAACGCAAATCGCCAGAAACAGCGCCCGCGACAGGCCAACCCGGTCGGCAAAAGGCGCGATCCCCACCGCAGCCACCGCCGTCCCCGCCCCAAAAAGCGACGCGGCAACCAGCACGTCCTGCGCGCTTGCGCCCCCGAAGCCCCGCCCGATCTCCAAGGCGACAGGCGACAGGGCCAGCGAATTGGACCCCACAATGGTCACAGCCGCCATCAGCAGCATCAGGGGCGACACTTTCATCCCGTCATCCCGCCAGATGCCGCAGCCCCTGCGTCACGTCGGTCCGCACCGCCAACCGCAGCCCCGGCTCATCCCCCGCCTTCAGCGCGGCCAGAATCATCCGGTGGTGCTGCGGCGGCTCCTTCCGGCGCAGCTTGGAATAGAGCGCCCGCATCGTCGGCCCCAATTGCAACCAGACCGTCTCACAAATGGCCAGCATCGCAGGTGCCTGCGCGCGCAGGTAAAGCGTGCGGTGAAACTCCAGATTGGTGCGCACATAGGCCACCGCATCCTGCTTCACCACTGCCTCGGCGTTCAGCGCATTGATCGCTGCCAACCGCTCGATCAGGGCGAAATGCGCCCGCGGCAGCGCCCGCGCCGCCATCTCCGGCTCCAAGAGCGCGCGGATCGCCGCCAATTCCTCAATCCGTTCCGGCGAAAGCTCTGGCGTCGAGATGCGCCCCGATGACGATAGCGTCAGCGCCCCTTCCGCCACCAAACGCCGTACGGCCTCGCGTGCGGGCGTCATCGACACCCCGAACTGCTTGCCAAGACCGCGCAACGTCATGGCCTGACCGGGCGGCAATTCCCCATGCATCACCTGCTGGCGCAAGGTCCGGTATAGCCGTTCATGCGCGGCAGCATTGGGATCGGTCTGGCGAGGGACTATCGGCATGACGCGCAGCCAAGCACCGGCATGGGGCGAAAATCAATCCCCGAAACGAAAGCCATGCAGCGCCTGCCCCTCTGCATGCAGCCATTTCCGCTGCACCTGCCAGCCGGGATAAAGCCGCTCCACCACCGCCCAGAACCGTGGGGAATGGTTCATCTCCACCAGATGCGCCACCTCATGCGCCGCCACGTAATCCAGCACGGCAGGCGGCGCCATCACCAGCCGCCAGCTATACATCAATGCCCCATCCGCCGCACAAGACCCCCAGCGCGACCGCGTGTCGCGCAGGGTCACCCGCTCCACCCGCCGCCCGATCACCCCCGCATGCCGATCCGATGCCGCCACCAGCCGATCCCGCGCCAGCGCCTTGAGAAAAGCCCCGACCCGCGCGCCCGCCTGCGCCGGATCGCCGGGCACAAGCAGGGCCTCACCCTCCATGCGAACCCCACGTCCGGTGCTAGCGACCAGCCGCAAAAGCCGCCCTTCCACCGGGATCACCGACCCAATCCCCACACCCTCGCGCGTGGGCATCCCCGCCAAGGTTTCGCGTAGCCAACCCTCCTGCGACCGGGCAAAAGCCATGGCTTCGGCCTCCCGCGCACGGGCAGGCAAGGACAGCGTCACCCGCCCATCCAGCCGCGAAACCCGCAGCGAAAACCGCCGCGCGCGGGCCGACCGTTTCAGAACAATTTCCACCGGGGGCGATCCGGGCAGGACGGGCATTCAGAACCTCTTGATTTCTCCGCCAAGGATAGTCACTTCCCGACAGGCCGCAACGGCTGCAAAAGCCTTTGACACCCGCCCTGCCTTGTGGCAAGCGACCACGACTCTGGACAACCCAGCCTGACCATCGGCGCCCCTGATTCCGGGCCGCCACAGAAGGGAACGACCATGCCCAAGGAAGAATGGGGTACCAAGCGCATCTGCCCGACCACCGGCAAGCGCTTTTATGACCTGAACCGCAACCCGATCGTCTCGCCCTATACCGGCGAGGTGGTGGATATCGAATCCGCCCGCCGCAAGATGGCCGCCGCTGCCATCAGCCGCGTGATTCCCGAAAAGGATGACGAGGTTCTCGTCGACGATCTGGAAGCCGATGACGAACTGCTCGAAGCCGGCGTCGCCGACGATACCGAGTTGGATGATGATCTGCTCGAAGACGATGCCGATGACAATGTCTCGCTCGACGATCTGGCCGATGTGGCCGGCGACGAGGAGGAAGTCTAAACCGCCCGTCGGCGGGGGGGCAGCGGTGCCCTGCAAAAGTAGGAAAGACCCCGCGTTTTTCCCCTTGCACCCCACCGCGCCCTCCACTAGACAGCGGCCCAACAAGGCGGTAACGCCTTGCCCATCGAAGCGGAAACGCTTCGACCTCCGGTGGGGTCATAGCTCAGATGGGAGAGCGCTTGAATGGCATTCAAGAGGTCCGGGGTTCGATTCCCCGTGGCTCCACCAAAATTAAAGACAATTTGAATATGTCAGGCGCCACTTGGCGCCTTTTGCATTTGGACCAAAAAATAACAAACGGCTTCGGCACCGAAAGGCGGGACCTTTACCCTCACGCCCGCCCCGCGCCGCCCGTTCATCCCTCCACGCCGTCGCCCAGCATCGTCCGCAGCCAATGCGACGAACTCACCGTTCCCGGATGGCACATATAGCGCGTCGTGACCCGGTCCGAGGCAAAGCAGCGGAAATGCGGCTGCACCTTCTTGCTCAGCACATTGTCCGAATAATGGATCTCCCGATCCTCTTCCAATTCGGTCAGCAGCCTTTCGGCAAAAGGCCGCGTAAAGGCCATGGATGCACTCATCCCGCCCGGTCCATGCACCTTTGAAAAATCCACCCGCTTGCGCCAGACCATGCGCTTGCCGTCCAGATACAGCACATCGGCAAAGCGCGAGATGCGGAAATCCGCCTCGGTCAGATCGTCCAAGGAATGTTCGACATGGCTTTCCAGATAGGTGTCATCATGGTCCGCCCAGAAGAAATGCGTGCACCCTTCGTCCAGCAGGCGCTTCAACGGCCGGCTATACCAACCGTGCTGATGCAGCTTCTCGGGTGAATGCAGCCAGATCAGTTCGAAGGGCAAGGTCAGATCAAGAATGCACCATTCGTAACTGTCGGGATGGCCATTCTGATGCACGCAGACGATATGCGGGGGCCGGGTCTGCGCCGCCATCTGCAACAGCGTCGCCCGGATGCAGTCAGGTCGGTTATAGGTGGGTGTCATCACGCCGATCTTCACCTCATCGGCCTTCTTTCGACCCCACAGCCTGCCCAGCATCGCGCATCCTGCCATTGATTTTCAGCGTCATTAACAGGGCAGACACGCCCTGCTGCAAGCGCCATTTTTGCTGCTCGGGCGCCATCGACAATTCGCCCGCTTCGCCCTTAATCTCGGCGCCTCATCGACCCCTGACAGAAGGCCGCGCGACATGTCCTATGCCATCTTCGCCACCCGCCCCGGTGACAGCTCCGTCCTGGTCCGGCAGGACCGCGACCCGCCCGCTCCGGCCCCCGGTCAGGTCCTCATCCGCCATGCCGCCATTGGCGTGAACTTCATCGATGTCTATTTCCGCCAAGGCCTTTACCCTTGGCCCGTCAGCGAAAACCTCGTCCTCGGCAGCGAAGGATCGGGGGTGGTTGAGGCACTGGGTGACGGCGTTACTGGCTTCTCCATCGGCCAGCGCGTGGCCTATACGCTGCCCAACGGGTCCTATGCCACGCATCGCGCCGTGCCCGCCGCCCATGTCATTGCCCTGCCCGATGATATCGACGACGCCACGGCCGCCGCCGTCATGCTCAAAGGCCTGACCGCGCATTACCTTCTGCATCATTCCCATCCCGTGCAGGCGGACGATACCGTCCTCTTCCACGCCGCTGCCGGGGGGGTGGGCTTGATCGCGGGCCAATGGCTGGCCGCAAAAGGTGTGCGCGCCATCGGAACCGCAGGCGGGCCGGAAAAATGCGCCCTTGCCCGCGCGAACGGCTTTGCCGACTGTATCGACTACCGGACCGAGGATTTCGTCGCCCGCATCCGCGAATTGACCGGGGGCAAGGGCGTGCAGGCCGTTTATGACAGCGTGGGGGCCGATACGATCATGGGCTCTCTCGATTGCCTTGCCACCTTCGGCACGCTCGTCAGCTTTGGCCAATCCTCCGGCGCACCCGATCAGGTCCGGGTCAGCCACCTCGCCCGCGCCTCGCTGCGCATGACACGGCCCTCGCTTTTTCATCACAGCGCCAACCGCGCATGGCTGGAACAGGCGGCCTCTGACCTTTTCGCCATGATCCGCAGGGGCGCGATCAAAGTGCAGATCGGCGCGACCTGGCCGCTCGATCAGGCCGCCGCCGCGCATGACGCGCTGACGGGGCGGGCGACCACGGGCTGTATCGTGCTGATCCCCTGACCGCCGCGCCCCTTTGCGCAAAAACATGAAGGCTCCGTTGTCTCCCCGCACGGGCCCACAGAATGCTGCACAAAACGCGGCACAGGACTCTGCACCTTTTCGACCCGGTCATAGGCCAAGGGAAAGGCCTTCCGCTTGACCGGAATTCCCCGCTCGGCCTAATCTGGTGAAATATCACCGGATGAAAAATGGCAATGATTCTAGAGCGTGACCGCGTGTTCCACCTGGTTCGTCAGGATATCCTGACCTGCGAACTCAAACCCGGCGAAGAACTGCGCGAGGCCGACCTCGCCCAACGCTATGGCGTCTCCAAAACCCCCATCCGCGACGCGATGCAGAAGCTGGAATTCGAAGGTCTGATCGAGATTGAACCCCGCCGCGGCCACCGCGTCCGCCCCGTTTCCATGCGCGATGCCGAAGACATCCTCGAACTGCGCGCCGTGCTTGAAGGCGCGGTGGTCACCAAGGTCGCGCGCCGCGCCGAACCCGAAGAACTCGCCGCCCTCGACGCGCTGCGTCACTGCGAAGGTGATACGATCCGCGCCTTTGCCGATTACAACCGCCGCTTCCATGCGACCTTGGCGCAGATGTCTGGCAACCGCCGTTTGGCCGAGGAAACCGTCCGCGTGATGGAATTCTACGACCGCCTCGCCATCGTATCGCTCACGCTTTTGTCGCGCGAAGGCGGGTTCGATACGCCGCTTGCCGATCACAATGCCATCATCGACGCGCTGCAGGCCCGCAACGGACGGCTGGCTGCGCGGCTGGTGCGCGACCATGTCGAACGCTCGCGCGCCCAGATCATGCGCGGGCTGACGCGCAAGCCGGTGGTCGACTGACCACAGGGCAAACCAAAGGGGGAAAAGATATGACACATGGCATCTGCGGCCTTGGCCGCATGGGCGCGGCAATGGCCGAACGTCTACTGGCGCAGGGGGTCGACCTTGTGGTCTGGAACCGCGATCCCGCCAAGGCCGCCCCCCTTGTCGCAAAGGGCGCCAAACAGGCCGAAAGCCCCGCCGCACTGGCCGCCGCCTGCGACACGGTCATCACCATGCTCTATGACGCCGCGGCAGTGGAGCAAGTCTATTCCGGTCCGCAGGGCCTTTTGTCCGCAGCGCCCAAGGGCAAGCTTTTCATCGAAATGTCCACCATCGGCCCCGAGGCGATCCTATCCCTTGGCCAAGCCGTCGCCGCCGCGGGTGCGGACCTCGTCGAATGCCCCGTGGGCGGCACCATCGGTCCGGCGCGGGAAGGCCGCCTTCTCGGGCTTGTCGGCGGCAGCGCCGACGCCGTGGCCCTGGCCCGGCCCACCCTTGCCCATCTGTGCCGCCGCGTCGAACATGCCGGCCCCTTGGGCGCAGGCGCGCGGCTGAAGCTTGCCGTCAACCTGCCCCTCCTTGTCTATTGGCAGGCCCTGCGCGAGGCGATGGGGCTGGTATCCGACCTGTCCATGACCCCCGAACAACTGGCCGACCTGATGGCCGATACCTCCGGCGCCTGCATGGCGGTCAAGCACCGCGCGGGCGAACTCGCCGCACTCTTGGCCGGAACGGGCGAGCCGGGCTTGGCGTTCGAGGCGAAGGGGGCCGCCAAAGACCTGTCCCACATGGTCGAAACCGCCAGCGCGCAAGGGCAGGCCATGCCCGTCACCGCCGCCGCACGCGACGCCTTCATCGCCGCCGCCGCAGGCCCGATCGCCGGGCGGGACGCGATGACGATCACCGCACTGGATTGGGCGGCCCTGCGCGCCGCGCGCCGCTGAACACAAGGAAAACCGATGCCCCGCCCCCCGATCCTTGACGAAACCGCCCTCACCCCGGCGCAACAGCCGATCTATAGCGCCATCCTGAACGGTCCGCGCGGCATCGTCGAAGGCCCGCTCCGCGTTTGGCTGCACAGCCCCGGCCTTGCCGATAAGGCGCAAGCGCTGGGGGCCTTCTGCCGCTATGGCACCACCCTGCCGCCTGACCTCAGCGAACTCGCCATCCTTGTCACCGGGGCCTTCTGGCAATCCGGCTTCGAATGGGCGGTCCATGCCCCCATCGCCGCCAAGGCAGGGATCGCCCCCGAAGTGATCGAGGCGATCCGTCTAGGCCACCGCCCCGAGGGCCTGTCCGATACCGCCGCCGCTGTGCATGACTTCGCCACCGAACTGCACCGCAACCGTGTGGTCAGCGACGAAACCTATGCGCGGGCCGAAGCCGCGCTTGGCCTGCAAGGCGTGGTCGATCTGGTGGGAATCCTTGGCTATTACACGCTGATTTCCATGACGATCAACGCTTTCCACGTGCCACTGCCCGATGGCGCACCCGATCCCTTTCCCCTGCCGAGGTGACGCAGATGCAGCTGGCCCCGATCCTGCCGATTCTTGCCCTTCTGGTGGCAGGGTCAGTCCTTGCCATGCAGGGGCCGATCAACGCCGCCCTTGCGCGCGGCCTCGGCGACCCAGTGGTCGCGGCCTGCGTCAACTTCCTCGTTGGCTTCCTTGTGCTGCTTTTCATCAACATCCTGCGCGGCACAGGCCCGCAGGAAGGATCGCTGACGCTTACCCCCCTTTGGGCCTTCGTCGGTGGTGCGCTGGGGGCCTGCTACATCGTCTCCTTGGTCTGGGCCATCCCGCAGACAGGCGCGCTGACCGCTGCCGCAGCCACCATCTTTGCCCAGCTTGCCGTCGCGCTGATCCTTGACCGGATGGGGGCCTTCGGCCTTCCGGTGCAGGAAATCACATGGCCCCGCGTGGCGGGCCTTGCCCTTGTCATGGCGGGGCTTTTGCTGTCGCGGATGTAAAAAGGGGCCCGGCGGATCGCTCCGCCGGGCCCCCTCCGACCCCAAAGATCACTCCAGACCCAAAAGCCGCGCCGCCGTTCCACCCGCGACACTTGCCGTTTCCTCGGCCGACAGCCCCGCGCTGATGACATGCTCCACCGGATCGTAATCCGCCATGTCATAAGGGTAATCCGTCCCCATCACGATCTTGTCGGCCCCATAGACCTTCACAAGGTATTCCAGCTGATGCGGGCTAAAGACCACATTGTCGAAATAGACCTTGCGCAGGTAATGCGTCGGCGGTTTCGGCAGGCCAGCGTTGCAATCCTTCCGCGCGCCCCAAGCATGATCGATCCGCCCCGAATAAGCGGGCAGATAGCCACCGCCATGCACGGCGAGGATCTTTAGATCGGGCAGCCGCTCCAACGTGCCGGAAAAGATCAGGTGATGCAGCGCAACCGTCGTCTCCAGCGGGTTCCCGATCACGTTTGAGAAGTAGTAATCGCTGAACCGCTCTCCCCCGGTGAACCCGTTCGGGTGGATCATCACCAGTGCACCCAACTCTTCGGCCTTCTGCCAGAACGGGGCGAATTCCGGATCGGCCAATTCCTTGCCGTTCACATTGGTCAGAACCTCGACCCCCTTCATCCCCAACTCGCCCATGCAGCGGGTCAGTTCCACCACCGCCTCTGCCGGGTCATGCAGCGGCACCGTGCCAAGGGCTGCCAGACGGTCGGGCCGCTTGCCCACCCATGCCGCCAGCCCGTCATTCACCATGCGCGAGGCAACAACCGCATGCTCCACCGGGATATGATAGAAACACTGCGGCGGCGGCGGCGCGACAAGCTGGAAATCGATCCCCATCGCATCCAGCACCCGCATCCGATCGTCCAGATCGGTCATGGCCAGCGTGCGATCCTTGTCTTGCTGCATGTTGATCGCGCGCGTCTCGGCATTGGAATGCTTGACCATCGCGATCTTCATCGGGTCGTTATAGGGCGCGATATAGGCCATCGCCTCCGGGATCAGCACATGCGCATGCATGTCGATTGTCCGACTGTCCAGCCGCTTCTTCCCATCGGGAAAGGCCCGGCCCGTCGTCGGCCCATAGCGGTTGACATTGTCGCCGCGGTCGCGCGTGTCGATAACGGTGTGCGTCATATGCTGTCCTTGTCGATCTCTTGGAACAAAGCGCCCGACGGCTGGCCCACAGGGGGCCACCGACACGGGCAAAAGGAAAGGGTGGCCCCGGCAGGGGCCACCCCGAATGGTCATGCTTACTTGTTCGCCTCAAGCCAGGCGGCGGCCTCGGCCTCCACCTCGGCACGGTCGAAATCATTCGCCGCGGCGATATAGGTGTCGTTCAGGAAGCTCGTCACATCCACCTCCTGCGGGATCGCGCCCGAAGACAGCAGACGCGGCTGCAACGCCGTCCAGACGCCGGTTTGCAGATCGCCCAGACGCTCTGTCGTCGACACGTTCATGCCGATCGACATGTCAAGGAACAGCTGACCCGCCGCCTCATTCTCCCACTCGGCGGGCACGCCCTTGCGCAGGGCCTGCGCCACCATTTCCGGGTTCACTTTGGCGACATACATCCCCTTGGACCATGCGCGCAGGAAGCCCTCCATCGCCGCCCGCTTCCCTTCGATCATGTCCACCGAGGCGGCAAAGGTGTTTGCGGGCGAGGCCAGCAATTCCTCGGGCGTGATCAGCCGCACGTTGATCCCGTTGGCGTTCAGCGCGATCCAGTCCGGCGCGGCGCCCGAAATGGCCGAAACCTGCCCGTCACGGATGGCAGCGGCCAGCGTCGGGCCACTTTCGCCCAGAACGACCGTTTCCACATCGTCGATCGACTTGCCAACTGCGTCCAGCGCGGCTTGCAGGAAGGCGCGGTCACGGTCTGACACAAGGCCAACCGTCGTGCCCACCAGATCATCGACCGAGTCATAGGCGCTCGTGTCCAGCACGCCAATGGCTTCGGGCGCGTTCTGCATCACCTCATAGACGGTGTTGATATTCGCACCGGCCAGCACGGCATTGATCGTTTCAACCGGGTCCAGCATCGCCAGATCGGCCTGCCCATTCTGCACGAAGGCCACATACGGAATGGAAGTGTCCGACGGCAGCAGGTTCACCTCGATGCCTTCCTCGGCGAAATATCCCAGCGCTTCGCCCACAACCAGCGGGAAGAAGTTGGTAGACCGCGGCAGCGGGTTGATCATGTTGACCGTCGTCATATCCTGCGCCGCCACTGGCAGGGCCGTGGCCGCCAGCAAGGCCGATACTGTAAGTGCTTTGAACATCTTCATTTTGTCTCTCCTCCCATGTTTTTCTTTTCGTCTTTCTGCCCACGGCGTGCCATCCACGCCCGGGCTTTCGCGCGCGATACCGAAGACATGCGCGCTTCCCTCCGCCAGAAGACGACCCTGTCGTCGAGCAATTCCATTCCGTAAAACAGCAAGAGCCCCATCAGCGTCATGCTCAGCAGCGCCGCCAGCGACCCCGCCATATCCAGCTGAAAAGACGCCCGCGCCATCAGCACGCCCACCCCCGCCGTGGCCTGCGCAAATTCCGCCACCACAGCCCCGATCAGCGCCGTGGTCAGCCCGATCTTCATGCCCGCAAACATCAGGGGCAGCGCCGCAGGCACCCGCGCCTTGAAAAACACCTGCCTGTCGCTGGCCCCCAGCGACCGGAACAACTCCTCCCGGTCGGGGTCCATCTGCCGCAGGCCCGTCAGCGTGTTCACAAAAATCGGGAAAAAGCAGATCACCGCCGCCAGCGCGATTTTCGACCCCATGCCATAGCCGAACCACGCGATGATCAACGGCGTCAGCGCGATCCCCGGCGTCACGTTCAGCACGACAGCATAGGGCGACACATAACGCTCAAACCTCTCGGACAGGGATGAAAACAGCGCCAGCAGGATGGCCACCACCGCCCCGATCAGAAAGCCGAACACCGCCTCGCCCAGAGTGATGAAGAAATGCTCCCAGATCGTGCCCTTGATCACGTAAAGGTTCGCGATCGCCACGCCAATCTTGCTGGGCCGCGGGATCATGATCGACGTGATCCAGCCCTGCGCGACCGCGATTTCCCACAATGTGATCAGTGCCGCAAAGATCACCAGATGCGGCGCCACTCGCCCCGCCCAATACAGCGTTCCGAACCCCGAATTACGCATGGGCCACCCCCCCGCGCCGCGCGGCATAGCTCCGCGCCCGCTTTTCCGTCATCCGCTTCAGCCCTGCCTCGTTCTTCCAATAGGCGACATGGTGGTCGACCATCTCCATCCCCTTGAAGATCAGGAAGCCGATCGCCGTCAGCGTAAGGATGCAGGCAAAGGCCGAGGCCATGTTCAGGTTCCGCGTATAGGTCAGGATCAGCGCCCCGATCCCCTGATCACGCTGAATAAACTCAGCCACCAGCACGCCGGACAGGGCCGCCGTCATCGCCAACCGCTCGCCCGCCATGATCACCGGAATGGCATCCGGCAGAACCAATTTGCGCAAGACCTGCGTCTTCGTCGCCCCTAAGGACCGCATCAATTCCATCCGGTCGCGGTTGACGTTGATCACCCCCGACAGCGTGTTGATGAAGGGCGCGAAGAAACAGACCAGCATGATGATGGCGATCTTCGATTGCGCGCCAAAGCCCAAGGCCGCGATCAGCAACGGCGCCACCGCGATACGCGGCGTGGCCTCCAGCACGATCACATAAGGCTGCAAAAACCGCCGCACCGTGGCGTTCATCCCCACCACTGCACCCAGACCCACCCCAAGGATCGAACCCAAGGTGAACCCCGCCAGCACAAGGCCAAGCGACGCGTAAAGGTGATACCAGATGTTGCCTTGCGTAACGTAAATTCGCCAGAAGGACGCCAGAATGTCCAAAGGCGCCGGAAAGAACAGCGGGTCCAGCATCCCAAGCGATGACCCCGCCTGCCACAGCGACATCAGCCCTAGAAATATCGCCGCATGATTGCCCCTGCGCCGCCATTTCAGGCGCGCCGCATCGCCCCCCATTTCCGCCGCCATCGCCATCAATGCGTCCCCAGAATGTCGCGCACCTCGGCAACCAGCGCGTTGAATTCGGGCGTCAGTTGCAATTCTGCCGGGCGGGGCCGCGCAAAGGGCACCTCCACCATCCGTGCCAATCGGCCCGGTCGCGGCGTCATCACCATGACCTTATCGGCCAGAAAGATCGCCTCGCCGATATTATGCGTCACAAACAGCGTCGTCGCCTTCACCTCGGCCACGATCCGCATCAATTCAAGGTTCAGCCGCTCGCGCGTGAATTCGTCCAAGGCCCCAAAGGGTTCATCCAGCAACAGGATATCCGCCCCGGTCTTGAGCAACCGTGCCAGCGCCACCCGCTGTTGCATCCCCCCCGACAGCTGGCTGGGGAAGGAAAAGACGAAATCCTTCAACCCCACCATGTTCAACAGTTCGATTGCCTCATCCTCATCGGCCTGCGTGGGCTTGCGCACCATCTCGGTCGGCAGCAGGACATTTTCCAACGATGTCCGCCAATCCAGAAGTGTCGCCTTCTGGAACATCAGGCCCACATCGCGGCGCGGCCCCTTCACGGGCTGTCCATGCACCGTCAGCGTGCCTGAGGTCCGATCAATCAGCCCTGCCACCATCCGCAGCAGCGTGGACTTGCCACAGCCCGACGGCCCGACGAGCGACACAAAATCCCCCTTCGGAATGTCGAAACTCGCCCCTTCCAGCGCCACGACCGCGCCATTGGCGAAGGTCTTTCCAACCCCCCGCCCCGAGATCACCACCCCGGCCCCCTCGCCCTCTTTGGACATCTGGGTCTCAGCCTCCCTCGCGATCATGTTCATTGCCGCCTCCGATCTCAGTCGGTCTTGTTCTTTGCAGTCCTGATATCTCACCAACTCAAACAGCGCACGGCCCTTGCCGGGGCCATGGCGCAAAACTCATTCGGTTACGGCACGGCTCCGCAATCCCCGCAGGATTGCCGCCTCGGACCGCGCCGTATGGCGGCGCGACCACAATTGCGCCCGCCCGGCGTCGCGCGCCTGCAAGGCATCGATGATGGCGTTATGGTCGGCCAAAGGCCGCGCCCACCAGTCCGGCCCCGTCGGATTGGAAAGGGAAAGGACACACATCCGCTCATACCCTTCCATCAGCCGCGCCAATTCCGCCGCGATCCGCCCATTGCCCGACAGCCGGGCCAGTTCGGAATGAAACGCCCGATTATATTCCGCAAAGGCTCGCAGACTTGACGTATCTCCGGAACGGAAACGGTCAAGCCCGGCAAGCTCTGCCTCTGGCGCACGCTCGGCGGCAAGGCGGATCGCCGCCGCCTCCAGCACCTGCCGCAGGTCTATCAGGTCACCCGCATCCGCCATGGACACGGGCGCCACCCGGTGCCCCTGACGTGGCGCGATCTCCACCAGCCCCTCACGCTCTAACTTCTGCATCGCGTCGCGGACGGGCGATTTCGATGTGCCAAAGCGCTGTGCAAGATCCTGTTCACGCAGCTCCATGCCCGGCGCAAGACGGCAGGACAGGATGTCCCGCCGCATTTCCTGAAACACTCTGTTCCGCGCCAGATTCACAGGTTTCAGCCCCTCGTGATATATCAGTAACTCTTGCGACCCTTCCATCGCGCGTCAAGTCCCAATCACGCCCCAGACGGCGCAAGGCGCACCGTCTCGCCGGTCGCGGCCGATTTCACCACCGCCTCGACCACCGCGATATTCCCGATCTTCTGCGCATCGGTGAAGGCATAGGCCTCCGCCCCCCGGATGGCGCGGGCGAACTGGTCCAGATTGGCGCGTACCGAATCGGTCCAGTCATAAGTCGTCACTTGCGCCGGCTCGCCCGTCACCTGCATCACCAGCGTCGAAGGCCCCGGCGTGTCAGGATGGGTCTCGTTACGATACTCGACCCAGGCCTTCGTGCCAAAGACCGCAAAGCGCAGATAAAGCGGCGTATAAAGGATCGCGTTCAGATAGGTCGTGACCCCGCTTTCATGCCGCAGCAGGGCGCTGACAACATCGCCATTCTCGCCCTCCAGCACGCGTCGCGCGGTCATCGCCTGCACCTCGGCGACAGGCCCGAACAGGTTCACATAGGCGTCCGACAGATGGATGCCCATCGCCGTCATCCCCGCCGCCGGGCTTTCCTTCGCGCTCCGCCGCCAATCGGTCGGCGGCACATTGATCAGCTTGTCATGCGAAAAGCTCGACTCCGCATGCATGATCGTGCCCAGCGCACCTGTTCGAACCAGCCGCTCGATTTCCTGCATCGCCAGTTCGAACCGCCGCTCATGGCCGATACCCAGCATCACGCCATGTTCGGCGCAGATGGCCACGCTCGCCTCTGCCTCTGCCCGCGTCAGGGCAAGGGGCTTCTCGCAAAACACATGCTTGCCAGCCCGCGCCGCCGCCGCAACTTGGGCCGTGTGAAGGCTGTTCGGCGTGCAAAGCACCACCACATCCACCCCCGGATCGGCAATCACCTCGTCATAGCTTGCCCCAACCGGGATGCCATGCTCGGCCACGTAGTCGGCATGCCGGTCGGGGAACAGGTCCACCGCCCGCACCACGCGCAATTCCTCTGATCCGGCCAGACGGCGGGTAATGGTCTTCCCCCACCAGCCAAGACCGATCACAGCCACGTTCAGCATGTCTTCCCCCCTTGCATTCCCTTGACCGCCCGCGCCTTCCTCCCCAAGGCGTGGGCGGCCCCTCCCTCAGCCGCGCCCGACATCCCCGGTCAGGCCGCTGCCCTCGATCCCCGCCAAGGCGCAGATCTCATCCATATCCGCCGTATCCCCGCTGACGCCCACCGCGCCGACGATCCGGCCCTCGCCGTCGCGCAACAGGACGCCGCCCGCATTCGGCACCAGCCGCCCGCCCGACGCCATCGCCACCGCGTTGAAGAAATTGGGGTTTTCCTGCGCGCGGGAAAACAGCACCCGGCTCGGCAGGCCGAAGCCCAGCGCGCCATAGGCCTTGCCCGTTGCGATCTCGATCCGCAGGATGCCGGAATTGTCGGCCCGCTTGGCCACAACCACATGACCGCCCGCATCCAGCACCACCACCGTCAAGGGCTGCGCTCCCTTCGCGCGCCCGGCCGCCAGCGTGCCATCTGCGATCCGATCCGCAATTTCCAAGGTCAGCATGACGCCCCCTCCTCTGCCAATTGCGCCAGAACGGCAAACAATGCCGCCGTGTCCTGCTTGTGCCGCCCCTGCGTCAGCCCCGCCTCGTAATAGGGAACCGTCGCCGCCATCAGGGGGATGGGTGCATCCACCGCCTGCGCTTGTTCAAGGATCAGCGCCACATCCTTCATGTAGACGTCCATCTTCATCGTGGCCGGTTCATACCGATCCTCGATCATCAACGGCCCGCGCACCTCGAACATCCGGCTTGTCGCGGCACCGCCGCCCGCGATGGCATCATAGACCATCCGCAAATCCAGCCCCTGCCGCTGCGCAAAAAGCAGCGCCTCTGCCGTGGCTAGGTTGTGGATCGACACCAAAAGGTTCGCCACCAGCTTCAGCTTCATCCCATTGCCAAAGGGGCCAACCGCGCGGATATCCTTCGCAATCGCCTCCAGCACCGGACGCAGCCGCGCCCCTGCCGCCTCTGGCCCAGATAGATAGACGACCAGATCACCCTTTTCCGCCTGCGCCCCCGTGCCGGACACGGGGCAATCCATCAGCACGGCCCCGCATTCGGCCATCCGGTCCCGCGCGGCCTCTTTCGCCGGAATGGGCAATGTGCCCATCTCCGCCAGAACCTGACCGGGGCGCAGCGCCGGGGCCATCGCCTCCACCACCGCCTCCAGCGCCGTGACAGAGGGCAGCGCCATCAGGATCACATCCGCCTGCGCCGCAACCTCGGCGGGGCTATCCACCGCCACCGCGCCGGGCAGCGCGGCCAGCCGCGCCCGCGCCTCGGCCATCGGGTCATATCCCACAAGGGAAAACCCCTTGCGGGACAGGTTCCCCGCATAGGCCATCCCCATGATACCCAGCCCGATCAGCCCGACCGTCGTCATGCCGCCCCCAGAAAATCGCCCAAGGCCGCCGCAAAACCCGCCGGGTTCTCCATATTCGGCACATGCGCGGTGCCGGGGATTTCGGCGAAAGACGCGCCCGGCGTCGCCTCGGCCATCGCCCGCATCACGGCAGGCGGGGCCCCCATATCCTCGGCCCCCACGATAAAGCGAACGGGAACCGTCATCCCGCCCAGATGCCGCAGATAATCCAGCCGCTTCAACGCCCCCGCGCAGCCCTCATACCCGATGGGCGAGGTGGCAAGGATCATCGCCTTCGCCCGTGCCGGAACGGACGGATCCGCCGCAGGGGTGAACCACCGCGCCAGCGTCCCCTCCACGATCGACGCCATGCCACCCGCGCGAATTCCGGCGATCCGGTCGTCCCAGCTTTGCACAAATGGCGGCGGCGCATCGGCCCGCGCATCGCAGACCACCATCCGCCGCACCCGCCCCGGATGCGCAAGCCCCAACCCCAGCGCCGTCATGCCACCAAGCGACAGGCCCATCACATCGGCCCGCTCTGCCCCGACATGATCCAAGAGGGCGACCATATCCGCCACCAGATCGTCAAACGAATAAGGGCCAACGGGCGCCGCGCTTTGCCCATGCCCCCGCGTGTCATAGCGCAGAACCCGATGCGTGCGGGTCAGGTGGGCAATCTGGTCGTCCCACATGCCAAGATCCGCAGCCAGTGAATTGGACAGCAGAAGCCACGGCTTCCCCTCTGCCCCATCCACCTGCGCCGACAGGGCCACGCCCCCGGTATCGACGGTAAAGCGGGTCATTCCGCCGCCTCCGCCACCTTCTCGGCATCGTTGACGCGCGGCAGCACCTCTTCGGCCAAAAGCCGCATCGACTCGCGCGCCAGCCCGACATCGGCCCAGTCATGCCCCGCATAAAGCAGCGTGCCAAACCGCCCCACCTCTTCGCGGAAGGCCAGAAGTTCATCCGCCACCTTGTCCGGCGTGCCATAGCAGACCAGCCGATCCAGCACATAATCCAGCGTGACCGCATCATCCGGCATGGACGGGTCATCCTTGAACAGGTTCGCCCGTCCGTTCTTCTTCAGCTTGGTCAAAAGCTGACGATAGTAGAACACATAGGGGCTGTCGGGGTTGCGCGCATAGTTGCGCGCCGTCTCCATGTCCTTGGCCACAAAGACCGACTTCGCCACCCGCCAATTGGCAAGGTCCGCCGTCCGCCCGCCCTGCGCGCAGCCTTCGATATAGCTGTCCTTATGCGTCGCGACCCAGCGCGGCATCAGGAAGTTGGCCGAGATCGGGTCCCAACCCCGCGCCGCCGCCGCCGTCACGCCCTTGGAAAACGGCGCCACCGCCGTCACCACAATAGGCGGATGCGGGCGCTGCAAGGGCTGCCCCACGATGCCCTGCCCGATCTCTTCCATCACCGTGCGTTCGGTCGTGATGTTCCAGAACCGCCCCTTCAACGCATAGGGCGGTTTTTCCCGCCACAGCGCCAGCACCATGTCGATCGCCTCAAGGAACATGGCGTTCCGGTCATTGTCGAGGTTCCCGAAAATCTCGGCATCCGACAGAAGACCGCCGGGGCTGATCCCGAAATTGAACCGCCCATCCAGAAGGTGATCCAACATCGCGATCTGCGCCGCCACATGCGCGGGATGGGTGTTCGGCAGGTTCACCGTCCCGGTGCCCAGCCGCATCTTCTTCACCCGGTCCACTAGCGCGGCGATAAAGACGACGGAGGAGGTGATGTTCTCCGCCTTGTCGGTCACATGCTCGCCAACATAGGCCTCTGCGAAATCCAGCTCATCAGCCAGAACGAATGCATCCCGATCCTCGCGCAGGCATTGCCGCCAGTCCTTGTCCAGCGGGTGGATGGGCATGGTGAAAAAGCCAAGTTGCATCGGGTCCCCTCTCATCTGCGAAGAACCCTGAAACTAGCGGGAAAGAGATATTTACAAGAAACGATAAATTTCTATAGGCCCCATCGCATTCGGTGATACCTCGTCAGCGGCGGGGGATCGACGCGATGATCTCATCCCATTGCCGCGCGCTGCGGCGATATTCGGCTTCCAGATGGGCGATGAATTCCGTTGCCGCAGGCGTCGGGGCACGGCGGGCGGGTTCGATGATGGAATAGCCCACCGTCAGGACTGGCCCCTCAATCGGATGCAACCAGCGCAGCCGCCCCTCCAGATCCTTTCCGCAAATCGTCTGCGGCAGGATCGTCGCGTAATCAGAACTCGCCACGAAATCCAAGGTCGCGATCATCGCATCCATAGCAAGGATGGAATTGACCTTCACCCCCATCGTTTCAAACGCCCGGTCCAGCCGATCCCGCCGCGCATTGCCGCGCAGGGGCAGCACAAGGTTCAATGGCCCCAACTCCGTCAGCCGCGCAGGCTCCAGATGCCGCAACCTGCCCCCGGCCCGCGTGACCAGAATCTCCCGATCCTCACCCAAGTCCCGCGCCCTGATCCCATCGCGCTCGGCGCTGCGCGGCACCACGGCGAAATCCACCTCGCCTTCCGCCACCTTGTCCATCAGGACCGCCGAATAGGCCTCTACCACCGACACGTCCACATTCGGATGCTCGGCCATGTATCCGCTCAACACCGGGGCCAGCAGACCCCGCGTGAAGGTTGGCATCAGCCCGACGCGCAACGGCCCCGTGATCTGCCCCGACAGGTCGCGCAACTCCAACCCCACGCGATCCAGTTGCCGCAGCACCTCCACCGCCGTGGCATAGAGCCTGCGCCCCGCCAGCGTCGGCTGCACCCCCTTGGCCGACCGTTCAAACAGAACCGTCCCCATCGTCTCTTCCAGATTGCGGATCTGCACCGACAGGCCCGATTGCGTGGCGTTCAACCGCCGCGCCGCCTTGTTGAACGACCCGTCCTCATAGATGCCGACAAAGGTGGCCAGCTGACGAAAGTTCATAGCTATCACCGTTCCTCATGGTTGGGTGAAAATCTTATTATTACTTGCGATCACTGTCCTGCCCTATCTTGCCACTTGCGCAGAACAGGAAACGAACAGGAGGCCACCATGCAAGTGGTGAACCCGGCCACGCTTACCGCCACAGCCATGACGGACCTTCGCCATCCCGACCCGTCGCTTTACCGCGACGTGATGGGGGCCTTCCCCACCGGCGTGACCGTCATGACACTTACAACCGCCGACGGCACGCGTGTGGGCGTCACCGCCTCCTCCTTCAACACCGTCTCCCTCGACCCGCCGCTGATCCTCTGGAGCCTTGCACTCAAGGCCCCCAGCCTGCACGCCTTCCGCACCACCGACCACTTCGCCGTCAACATCCTTGCCGAAGACCAGCGCCAGATCGCCCTGCAATTCGCCCGCCCCTCGGACGACAAATTCGCAGGCATCCCCACCGAAACCGGCCAGACCGGCGCCCCCCTCCTGACCGGCGCGCTGGCCCATGTCGAATGTCGCACCGTGGCCCGCCACCCCGGCGGCGATCACGAGATCATGGTGGCCGAGGTCCTCACCCTCCGCCGCCGCGACGGCACGCCGCTGGTGTTCCAGCGCGGCGCCTTCCACGGCCTGACCTCCACCTGACAGCGCGGGGTCTAACCGACCCGCGCCATCTCGGCCCCGTACCAATCGCCGATCTGCGAGGCGGTCATGAACTTGGCCCCTCCCTTTTCGCCGATATAATCCAGAAGCCGCTCCAAAACGCCGATCCGGTGCGGCACCCCGGTGATATAGGGGTGGATCGAAATCGCCATCACCCGCGCATTCTCGGCCCCTTCGGCATGCAGCCGATCATATTGCGCAATCCCCCGCGTCAGGAATTCCTCGGCGCTGTGCTGTTGCAGGGCGAATACGGTGATGTCATTCATCTCCACCGTGTAAGGCACCGTGGTGATCGGCCCATGCGGCGTCTCGATCCGCTGCGGCAGATCGTCGATCACCCAATCCGCCACATACTCCACCCCTTCGGCGCGCAACAGGTCCAGCGTCGCCTCGGTTTCCGTAAGGCCGGGGCTTTCCCAGCTGCGCGGGCGATAGCCGCAAAACGCCTCGATCCGGTCCTGCGCGCGGCGGATCGCGTCATGCTGATCCTCAAGCCTGTGCATCGGTCCCTGCTCGAACCCGTGCCCCATGAACTCCCACCCCGCCTCCAGCGCGGCTTCCGCCACGCGGGGATAGCTGTCGCAGACCTTCCCGTTCAGGGCCAGCACCGCCGGAATCCCGCGCGAGGTCAGCGCCCGATGCTGCCGCCAAAACCCGGCGCGCATCCCGTATTCATGCCAAGACCAGTTCGGCACATCCGGCAAAAGGGGCTGGCCCATTGGCGGCGGCAGAACGGTGCGCGGCATGGCCCGCGTGATGTTCCAATGTTCGACATTAACGATCACCCAAACCGCGACACGCGCGCCATCGGGCAGGGTCAGGCGCGGGCGATCGGGTGCCGCGACGTAAGGGATACGGTCCGACAGGATCATGGTTCCGTCCATCTGTGCAGAAAGGGGATGGGGCGCAGGCCAACGACCCGCGCCCCGCCCGTGTCAGTCGATCTTATATTCCACCGGCCAAGAGTAACCCGCCGCGCTGACCGCCGCGATATAGGCCTTCAGAACATCCGACGCAGGCATCCCGCGCCCGTCGCCATCCGCAGCCATCCGCGCCGGGAAGCCCGCCATCGTTTCCGCCCAAGCCTGCCGCGCTTCGGGCGCAAGCTCCACGATATTGGCGCCCGCCTCCTTCAGCCCGGTCAGCCCGCGCTCCTGCGCCGCGTTCAGGTTGGCACCCGCCGCCGCCTCATATTCCGCACCCACTTCGCGGATGATGGCCTGCACATCCTCGGGCAGACGCGACAGCGACGCCGCATTCATCGTCAGCGCATTCACCCCCATCGCGCCAAAGCCGATCAGCGTGAAGTTCGGCGCAGGTTCATAGAACTTGAACCCCAGATAACCCGACGGGAACATGATCCAGCCCGAATAGACCCCGGTCTGCATCGACATATAGCCATCCGGCAGCGCCGATTGCACCGGAACCGTGCCCGCCGTTTCCAGCCAAGGCAGGTTCGGCCCCGCGCCCGCAATCTTCACACCCTTCAGGTCATCCAAGGTCGACCACGGCTCGACCGTGCCAAGGTGATAGTTGTCCCAGCCATGCAGCCCCAGCAGAACCTGCCCGTAATCCTTGGTGAAGGCCTCAGTCAGCCACGGCACCTCGTTATAGACCTGCCGCACGGTCTGCATCGCCTGCGCGGAATCCTGCGGCCCGAAAGGTGCGTAATAGGGGAAGTTGTGCAGGAAAAGCTTCGAGGTCTCAAAGCACATGCAGAAGGCCCCGATATCCAGAAGCCCGCTCTCCACCGCTTCCAGCGTATCGGCCACCCCGGCAATCGCCCCGCCATAGCCTTCGACGAATTCGATCTCGTGCTCCGTCCGCTCGGCCACCCGGCGCTTCACCTCGGGCACGAAGAAATTCGCGGTGTCATTGACATAGACGGTCGGCCCGTTCGGATGCCCCGCCCCGATCCGCAGCGTGAAGGTCTCTGCCGCCACCGATGAGGCAAGCGCCATGGCCGCCGCACCGACAAAAAGCCCCGTCAAACGCCCCTTAATGCGCGCTGTCATCATGCACTCCTCCCTTGTCTGGACAAGCCAACGCGGCAGGGGCCTCCCCGCCCCATCACTGCCGCCCCGCTTATTTATCATTCGCTAAACGAGCGCATTCCCCCACAGAATCGCTATCCGGTCAAGACAGAGAATCCCGCTTGGGCAATCTTATTTATCGAATGCTAATTTGCTCTTGACCAAGGACGATCTTGGATTAGCGTCCCATGCCATTGCGCTTTGCGGCAGGGTCGGGGAGGGATCCATGAACGCGAATATCACCCTCGCAAGGGGGCTTCATATCCTGTCCTGCTTCTGGATCCTCGCGCTGGCGGTCACCGTCTGCGCTGACGCGCTAGGCCGCGGGCTTTTCAATGCCCCCGTGCCGGGGACGAAAGAAATCCTGCAAAATTCGGTGGTTGCGATCACCTTCCTGCAATTGCCTCTGGCCGTTTATTCCGGCTCCATGCTGCGCACGCCGATCCTTGTCGGGCTCTTGCCGCCCGTCCTGCGCCGCCTGATGCGCGTCCTCGCGTGCCTCCTTGGGGCCGCGATCTTTGCCGCCCTTGTGGCCTCAAGCTGGCCGGAATTCCAAACCGCCTATCGCATCGGTGAATATGAAGGCGAAGGGGCCTTGCGCGTTCCAACATGGCCCGTGCGCGGCATCATCCTGGTCCTCTCGGCCCTGACGGTGATCGCCTATCTCTGGATGATCGCGCTCGATCTTGCTGGTCGGCTGATGAATGACGAAGAAGCACCGGGCGCCATCCGCGGCTCCGAACGCGGGGGGGATGCCTGATGGGCGGCGATATCGTTCTGTGGATGCTCGGCCTCCTGATCCTTCTGATCCTCGGCGGCTTTCATATCGCCATCGCGCTGGCGGCCTGCTCGGTTCTTGGCGTCTGGCTGATGCTCGGCAATCTCGACATCGCGCTGTCGATCCTTGGGCTGACGGCCTATGAGGCGATCCGCAAGGATATCTTCGCCGTCATTCCGCTATTCGTCCTGATGGGCGATTTCATCTCGCGCTCAGGCGCGGCGGGCGACCTCTATCGCATCTGCGACCGCGCCCTGCGCCGCTTGCCCGGACGGCTTGCCATCGCCACCATCGCGGGCAACACGATCTTCGCCGCCGTGACGGGCGTCTCCATCGCCGCCGCCGCCGCCTTCTCGCGCATCGCTTATCCCGAAATGCGCAAGGCGGGCTACAAGCAGACCTTCTCGCTTGGCGTCGTCGCTGGGTCCGCCTGCCTTGGCATGCTGATCCCGCCCTCCGTCCTTCTGATCGTCTGGGCCATCCTGACGGAAATGAGCGTGGGCGCCCTCTTCGTTGCGGGCATCGTGCCGGGCCTTTTGCTGGCCGCCCTCTTCGCGGCCTATGTCATCATCTCTGCCTACCGCAACCCAACCATCGCCCCCCGCTTTGACGCCCCCCTCGTCCCCGCCACAAAGGCCGAGGCGCGGTCGGAACTGATCGGCGGCTTGGGCATCCTTGGCCTTGTCCTTCTCGTCATCGGGGGCATCTGGACCGGGGCCTTCACCCCGACCGAGGCCGCCGCCTTCGGCGCCGTCGGCGCCCTGATCATCGGCTTCATCAAGGGCATGCGCCGCAAGGAATTCATGGATTCGCTGTTCCAAGCAGGCCGCACCACCGCGCCGATCATGATCCTTCTCATCACCGCGCAGATGTATTCCCGCCTCCTCGCCATGGGCGGCGGGGTCAACTATATCCAAGGCCTTTTCCTTGGGGCCGATCTTGCCCCCTACATGATCCTCCTCCTCATGGCGCTGATCTGGCTGGTGCTGGGGATGCTGATCGACTCCGTCTCGATCATCCTTCTCACCGTGCCGATCTTTGCCCCCTTGGCCATGGGCATGGGGATCGACCCGCTGGCCTTCGCCATTTTCGGCATCCTTGTCATCGAAGCCGGGCTTCTGACCCCACCCTTCGGCATCCTCGTCTACACCGTCCGCGGGTCGGTCGCCGACCCTTCGGCCACGCTGTCGAAGATCTTCGCAGGCTCCACCCCCTATTTCCTGCTGATCCTGCTGGCGGCCTTCCTCGTCCTTACGATCCCGCAACTCGCCAATTGGCTGCCCCGCGTCATGCTCTGACGCGGGCCGCCCAAGGACCATGCGAAAGACCAACCCATGACCATCACCTATCTCAAACGTGGCAAACCCGCCGATCAACGCGCCGAAGATGATGCCGCCGTCCGCGCCACCGTCGAAACCGTGCTGGCCGATATCGAACAGCGCGGCGACGCCGCCATCCGCGACCTTTCCGCCAAGTTCGACAAATACAGCCCCCCCTCCTTCCGCCTGACCCCCTCGGAAATCGAGGCCGCGATCCAGAAAGTCGCCCCCCGCGATATGGAGGATATCCGCTTCGCCCAAACCCAGATCCGCACCTTCGCCCAAGCCCAGCGCGCCGCGCTCAAGGATATCGAGGTTGAAACCCTCCCCGGCGTGATCCTCGGCCATCGCAACATCCCCGTGCAATCGGTGGGCTGCTACGTGCCGGGGGGCAAGTTTCCCATGGTCGCCTCCGCCCATATGTCCGTCCTGACAGCCTCTGTCGCGGGCGTGCCGCGCATCATCGCCTCGGCCCCGCCGGTGAAGGGCGAACCCCACCCCGCCATCGTCGCCGCCATGCATTTGGGCGGCGCGCATGAGATTTACGTCTTGGGTGGCATGCAGGCCGTCGGTGCCATGGCGATCGGCACCGAAACCATCAAGCCTGTCGATATGCTCGTCGGCCCCGGCAACGCCTATGTGGCCGAAGCCAAACGCCAACTCTTTGGCCGCGTCGGCATCGACCTTTTTGCAGGGCCCACCGAAACCATGGTCATCGCCGATGACACCGTGGATGCCGAACTTTGCGCCACCGACCTTCTGGGTCAGGCCGAACACGGCTACAACTCCCCCGCCGTCCTGATCACCAATTCCCGCAAACTGGCCGAAGGCACGATGGCCGAAATCGACCGCCTTCTGAAAATCCTGCCCACGTCGGAAACTGCATCGGCAAGCTGGCGTGACTATGGCGAAGTCGTCCTCTGCGACACGTACGAAGAAATGCTGTCCGAGGCCAATTTCATCGCCTCCGAACATGTGCAGGTGATGACGGATCGCGACGACTGGTTCCTCGACCACATGCACAGCTATGGCGCGTTGTTCCTCGGCCCCCGCACCAATGTCGCCAATGGCGACAAGGTGATCGGCACCAACCACACCTTGCCGACGAAAAAGGCAGGCCGCTACACAGGCGGGCTTTGGGTCGGCAAGTTCCTGAAAACCCACAGCTATCAAAAGGTTCTCACGGATGAGGCGGCGGCCATGATCGGCGCCTATGGCTCGCGCCTCTGCATGCTCGAAGGCTTTGTCGGCCATGCCGAACAATGCAACATCCGTGTCCGCCGCTACGGCGGGCGCAACGTGCCCTATGGGGCGGCGGCGGAATGACCGCGCTTCCCCGCACCCCGTCCTTCCGCCTTGATGGACGCCGCGCGCTGGTCACCGGGGCCTCGTCCGGCATCGGCCTTGCCGCCGCCGCCGCACTGGCCGAGGCGGGCGCGCATGTCCACCTCGTCGCCCGCCGCCCCGCCGAACTGGAAACCCTCCGCGACGCGCTCCGTGCCAGCGGCGCGCAGGCGGATGCGACCGCACTCGACATCACCGACCTTGCCGCCACCGCCGCGATGGTGGCCGCGCATGGCCCCTTCGACATCCTCGTGAATTCCGCAGGCCTGGCCCGCCATGCCCCGGCGCTGGACACCACGCCCGAAGATTACGACGCCGCCATGAACCTCAACCTCCGCGCGGCCTATTTCCTGACGCGCGAGGTGGCGCGCGGCCTGATCGCCGCCGGAAAACCCGGCAGCCTGATCAACATCAGCAGCCAGATGGGCCATGTCGGCGGCCCCGACCGCGCCGTCTATTGCGCCAACAAGCACGCGCTGGAAGGCATGACCAAGGCCATGGCGCTGGAATGGGCGGCGCATGGCATCCGCGTCAACACGCTCTGCCCCACCTTCATCCGCACGCCCTTGGCCGAACAGACGCTGAAAAACCCCGAACGCAAGGCTTGGATTCTCTCCAAGATCAAGCTTGGTCGGGTCGGAGAGGTCGAGGATCTGATGGGCCCCATCACTTTCCTCGCCTCAGACGCTGCCGCATTGATCACCGGGACGCACCTGATCGTCGATGGCGGCTGGACGGCGGAATAAACCGCCGCCGCCAAAGGGCGATCAATCCGCCACCACCCCCAGCGCGCGCAGCACCCGCTCTGGCGTGATCGGCATCTGCCAAACGCTTGTCCCCAAAGGTTCCAGCGCGTCATTCACCGCGTTCAGAATGGCCCCCGGTGCGCCGCCCGTCCCTGCCTCGCCCGCGCCCTTCGCGCCAAGGAAGGATGTCTTGGTGGGCGTTTCCACATGCGCCACCACGATATCGGGCATCTCGGCCGCCATCGGCACCAGGTAATCCGCCATCGTCGTGTTCAAAAGCTGGCCCTGATCGTCGTAAAGGCATTCCTCGTACAGCGCCCCGCCGATCCCCTGCACCACGCCGCCGCGCACCTGTTCATCCACCAGCATGGGGTTGATGACGCGCCCGCAATCCTCCACCGCCCAAAAGCCCAGCACCTTGGTAAAGCCCGTCTCGGTATCCACCTCGACATAGGCCGCCATCGCCCCATTGGTGAAGACAAAGGGCATGTCTGACACCCGGTAATGCCGCGTGGCGATCAGTTCGGGCTTCAGGTCGGCGGGCAGCTCATTCCCCCGGTAATAGACCGTGCGCGCCAGATCGGCCAAACCCATCCGCTCCGCCCCGGTCGCCGCATCCACGATGCGGCCCTCGCGGATGTCCAACGTCTCCACCCCTGCCTGCAACATCACCCCTGCCACGGCCAGCACCTGCTCCTTCAACGCCTGCGCCGCCAGAAGCATCGCCTCACCGCCGATCCCCGCCCCGCGCGACGCCCAAGTGCCGCCGCCATAAGGTACCGTCGCGGTATCCCCCGTCGTCACCTTGACCCGCCCGATATCGACGCCGAACACCCCCGCCGCGATCTGGGCAAGGATGGCATTCGTCCCCTGCCCCTGCTCGGTCACCGAGGATGAGATATGCAACGCCCCCCCGGCATCCAGCCGCACCGTCGCCCCGTCCTGGCTGGCAATCGCCGCACCGCCCACGCCATAGAACATGGGCGACGGGTTCGTCACCTCCACCATCGACAGGATACCGATCCCCCGATGCACCCCCCGCGCCCGCGCCGCCGCCTGATCGGCCCGCAGGGCATCGTATCCCATCACCTCCACCAGCTTGGCCAAGGTCTTCTGATGCGACAGATCATCCAGCTTCATCCCCGAAGCCGAGGTCGTCGGATAATCCCCATCCGGGATCAGGTTCCGCTGCCGGATCGTCACCGGGTCCATGCCCAAGGCCCGCGCGGCATCGTCCAAAAGCCCATCCGCCACCGCCATCGCGATGGGATGGCCCACCGCGCGGTATTGGCACATCATGTTCTTGTTCTGGAACACCACCCGCCCCCGCGCGCGATAGGCCTCCATCCGATAGGGCGCCCCGGTCAGGTTCAACACCTGATTGCATTCGATAGCCGAGGTGCGCGGATACATCGAAAACGGCCCGATCCCCGTCAGGTCATCAATCTCCAGCCCCGCAATCCGCCCATCGGGATGCACCCCGATCCGCCCCGTCACCACATGGTCGCGGGCATGGATATCGGTCTGGAAACTCTCCATCCGGTCCGCCACGAATTTCACCGGACGACGCAGCAGTTTCGCCGCCGCGCCCACCGCGATCTCATCGCCATAGGTGTGGATCTTGATCCCGAAACTGCCCCCCACATCGTTCGAGATGACGCGGATATCCTCCTCCGCCATCCCCAGATGGCGCGACAGGATCACCTGCATCATATGCGGGGCCTGCCCCGAATAATGCATGGTCAGCCGTCCCTCGCCGGGGTCATAGTCCATCACCGTCGCGCGCGGCTCCAGCGTCACGCCCGTATGGCGGCCAAAGCGGAACGTCCGCTCCACCACCCGCACGCCGGGTTGGGCCATGGCGGCGGCCATGTCCCCCACCTCCACCCGCCGCTCCCAAGCCAGATTAGACCCGAACTCCGGATGGATCACGGGGGCATCCGGCGACAGCGCCTCTTCCATCCGCACCGCGGCGGGGATCGGCTCATAATCCGCCTCGATCCGCTCCACCGCATCCTCGGCCTCTGCCCGGCTGGCCGCGACCACCATCGCCACAGGCTCCCCCTGCCAGCGCACCACATCCACCGCCATCGCAGGCTGCGGCGGCGACCGCAGCCCCGCCAGATGCGTCAGAACCCCCACCCAAGGCGTCACATGCGCCGCCATCTCGGCCCCGGTCCAGACCGCCACCACCCCCGGCATGGCCCGTGCCTCGGTGACATCCAGCGAAACGATCCGCGCATGCGCATGCGGGCTGCGCAGAAAGGCCGCATGCACCATCCGCGGCAATTGGATGTCATCGACAAACCGCCCGCGCCCCTGCAACAGCCGCGCCGCATCCGCCCGTGGCTCCGCCTTCCCGATATAGCGGTTCGGACGGTCAAAGATCGTTGCAGGCCCCGTCATGCCGCATCCCCCCCGATCACATCGCACACCGCCTCGACAATCGCCTGATAGCCGGTGCAGCGGCAGTAATTCCCCGACAGATGCGCCCGTATCGCCGCCCGATCCGGCCCCCCGCCGCCTTCGATATATTCAAGGGCCGAGGCGATCATCCCCGGCGTGCAGAACCCGCATTGCAACGCATTGCGTGCCGTGAAGGCCGCCGCCAGCGCCGCCGACCGCCCGCTATCCGCCAGCCCCTCCACCGTCACCACCTCGCAGCCTTCCGCCTGCACCGCCAGCATCAGGCAGCCCCGCACCGTCACCCCATCCACAAGGATCGTGCAGGCCCCGCAGACCCCATGCTCGCAACCCGCATGGCTGCCCGTCAGCCCCAGATCGTTGCGCAGGAAATCGAGAAGATTCCGCCGCACGGGCACATCGGCCCGCACCTCTTCGCCATTCACCCGGCAGGTCAGCCGCGCCATCCCTGTCATGCCACAGCCTCCGCCCATGCCCGCCTTATCGCCACGCCTGCCAGATGCCGCCGCATCGGGGCCGAGGCATGGATGTCCCCCGCAAAGTCAATCTCGGCCAGCGCCGCCACCGCCCGGTCCAGCGCCGTGCCATCGCCCAGCGCCGCGCCCCGCAAAGCGACCTCGGCCCCTGTCGCGCGGATCGCCCGATCCGCCACCCCAAACAGCGCGATGCGCGCTTCCGCCACCCGTGCGCCCTCCATCGTCACGGCCACTGCCGCCCCGGCCAGTGCGAAATCCCCATGCCGCCGCCCGATCTCGTGGAAACCGAACCGCATTTCCCCGGCCTTCGGCACTTCCAGCGCCACGATCAACTCACCCGGCCCCCGCGCGGTCTCGTAATGGCCAAGGAAGAAATCGCCCGCCGCCACCCGCCGCTCTCCCGTCAGCGATCGCAGCACCACCACCCCCTCCAAGGCCAGCAGAACCGCAGGCACCTCTGCCGCCGGATCGGCCAGCGCAACCGACCCGCCAATCGTGCCCCGATTGCGGATCGCCGGATGCGCAATCTCAGGCAGCGCGCGCGCCAGAAGCGGCACCTCCTTGGCAATCTCTTCCGACGCCATCAGGTCCGACCAGCGCGTCATCGCCCCGATCACCAGATGCCCACCTCCATCACAGATGCCCCGCAGCTCGGCCAAGGCCCCCAGATCGATCAGACGCTCGGGCATCGCCACCCGGAAATTCATCATGGGCATCAGGCTCTGGCCCCCGGCCAAGGGCATCGCCCCGCCCTCGCCTGCGGCCAATGCCTGCAAAGCATCCTCGATCCGCCCCGGTCGCAGATATCCGAACTCCGCAGCCTTCATGCGCCCCCCCGTTACGGTGGCCCGCGCAACCCTCCCGCCACGCCGACCCCGCCCTTGTTTATCGATCTATAACTTAACCGCCGAACAGCATCTGGCAAGCCCGTTTCCATCCCCGGAAACGCGCCAACCCTCGACCTTTTCGGAAATCAGCCCCGCTTCAGCGCCAGCCCATGCAGAAAGGCCGCCACCGCATCCGCGATCACCTGCCGCTTGTCGGCGGAAACGCAGCTTTCATAGATCAGATCGCGCACGCCGTAATAGAAGATACCGCCATGCATGACCCAAGCGAACTCCACCTCGTCATCGCGCGGCACGGCCTCTGGCAATCCCGCCTCTGCCCGCGCCTCGATCACGATTGGCTCTAGGATGCGATGCCGGACAAGCTGCATGTAGCGGCGGTTGATATCCACGCCCTTCAGCCCGGAAAACAGATAGATGCGCATCCATTCCCGGTTAAAGATCACATCGGTATAAGCGTTGTAGAATTCGTTCAGCCGATCCGCCAAAGGCCGCGACCGATCCCCGATCAGGGTCGCCCATTCCGGCTGCCAGCGGTTCACATAGACCGTCTCATAGACTTCGTGGATCAGGTCTTCCTTGCTTGGGAAATAGCGATAAAGCAGCGGCTGCGTCACCCCCAGCCGCTTGGCCAACCCACGCGTCGAACTTTCAAAGCCCTCTTCGGCAAAGAATTCCACCGCTCGCGTGACAAACTCGCGCCGCCGCTCGTCCGAAGGCAAACGCCGCCTGCGCGGCTTTTCCGCCCCCTCAGGCCGTTCATCCTTCATCGCGCACCCCTTCCGCACAGGGCCAACTTCGCCGCCCGTTATCGATTGATAACAAATTCCGCCCTAGGGCGGCAAGTTTCCCCACCGCAGACCTATTGACGCGCCTTCCGTTTTATTTTTCAGTCGATAAATAACGCAGGGCGCAAGGGGGAGGGTCCGATGGCGAAATACACCCGCGACGATATCTACAAGGCCGCGAAAGAGCTGTCGAATTGGGGCCGCTGGGGGGCGGATGACCAGATCGGCACGCTGAACAATGTCAGCCCCGAAGACGTGGTCCGCGCCGCTGGCCTGATCCGCAAGGGCAAGACCTTCGCCCTTGGCCTGAACCTGAAGGAAAAGATCCAGTCCGGCCTTTTCGGCGGGCGCTGGAACATGATCCACCAGATGCTCGCCACCGGGACCGATGCCGTGATCGGCGCGCAGGACGGGGACGGCAAGAAATACCTCCGCTACGCCGATGACGCGATCAACCTGCCCTGTCAGGGATCGACGCAATGGGACGCGCTCTGCCACATCTTCCTCGATGACAAGATGTATAACGGCTACCCCGCCACCGACGTGACCGTGGCAGGTGCCGCCCGCCTTGGCATCGAACATGTCCGCGACAAGATGGTCGGTCGCGGCGTCCTTCTCGACATCGCGCGCTGGAAGGGACTCGACAGCCTTCCCGACGGCTATCCCGTCACCAATGCCGACCTTGACGGCTGCGCCGCCGCGCAGGGCGTGGAAATCCGCAAGGGCGATTTCGTCATCATCCGCACCGGTCATCAGGAACGCTGCCTCGCCGCCGCCGACTGGACGGGCTACGCGGGCGGCGATGCCCCCGGCCTTGCCTTTGAAACCGCCTACTGGATTCGTCAGCACGACATCGCCGCGATCTGCGCCGATACCTGGGGCTGCGAAGTCCGCCCCAACGAATGCGACGAGGCGAACCAGCCTTGGCACTGGGTCGTCATCCCCGCCATCGGCATTTCCATGGGCGAGATTTTCTACGTCAAGGAATTGGCAGAAGACTGCGCTGCCGATGGGGTCTATGAATTCTTCTTCACCGCCCCGCCGCTCCACATCCCCGGCGCGGCAGGCTCCCCCATCAATCCACAGGCAATCAAATGACATTCATCCTCTGGGGCCGCGCCAGCTCGGCCAATGTGCAAAAGGCGCTCTGGGCGCTGGCCGAATTGGGCTTGCCTTACGAACACCGCATCGTGGGGGGCCGCTATGGTGGCACCGACGGCGCGGAATTCACCGCCCTCACCCCCACCCGCAAGGTGCCCGTCCTGCAAGACGGCCCCCTCGCCATCTGGGACAGCCATGCCATCCTGCGCCACTTGGGCCTGTGGCACGCGCCCAAGGACCATGCCCTGCACCTTGGCACGCCCGCCGCGATGGCCGCCTCCGATTCATGGCTCGACTTCACCTCGACCGTGCTGCAACCGCCCTTCATCCGGCTGTTCTGGCAACTGGTCCGCACCCCTGCCGATCAGCAAAGCGCCGCCGCACAAGAGGCCGCCAAGAAGGACATCGCCGCCGCCCTCACCGAACTCGCGCGCGGGATCGATGATGACGGGCGGCTGGCCGGGGCCGATTTCAGCATGGCCGACATCGCGCCCGGCAGCCTGATGTATCGCCTGAACGACCTCGCCCCCGAGGTGATCGCCGCCAACCCCAAAGTCGCCGCATGGGTCGCACGCCTTCAGGTGCGCCCCCACTGGCAGGCCCATGTCGCCACCAGCTACGAAGAACTGCGCGTGTAACGAACCGGGCCGGGGGGGCCGCCTCCGGCCCCCCCGCACCCCCCCTATTCCACCATCACCGCCGTATCGCGCATGATCTCCTCCTGATGGCGGTTGTTCGCACCATCCGCATTCCCCCCCGGCGGATCATCAAACAGATAAGCCCCCAGCCGCCGTGACCGCGACCATGCCTTCTCGGCCTCGGGCACCCGTTCCGCCGAATAGGCCGCCAGCGCCGCCGCCACATCCCCCGCCCCAGCCAGATGCCGCGCCAAGGCCAGCGCATCGCAAGCAGCCTTCGTCACCCCCATCCCCACATGGGGCCGTGCCACGCAGGCCGCATCCCCCGTCAGCGCCACCCGCCCCTCAGCCATCACGGGCGAGACATGGTCATAGATCGGCGTGAAAAAGGGGCGCTCGGCCACCCGCAAGATCTCTACAAAAGGCCGCGCCAGCCGCGCCTCTGCATCAGCCATCATCGCCGACACGACATCCTCCCGCACCAGTGGCGGCGGGATTGACACGGAATGCAGCACGCCCTCCCCATCCGTCAGCATGTCACGCAAGGCGCGCGGCTCTACCGGCACATACCAGACGAAATTGTACCGCCGATGCCCCGGTCGCAGGTCATTCTCCGGCCCCGCGATGGGATAGCCGATGAACTCCCCCCCCGTTGGCAGGTGAAACCCGAAATGCGGGAACACCTCCTCGCGCACCTGCACGGGCAAGTCCGCCTCATGGGCCAAGGTCCGCCAGACCACATAGCCGGAATAGACGGGCTGTACTTCAGGCAGCATCTGCCCCCGGATCGCCGACCTGAACCCATCCGCCCCCACCAGCACATCGCCCCGCGCCGCACGCCCATCGGCAAAGTGCAGCGTCACGCCATCCGCATCCTGCGCATAACCCGCCACCGCCCGGCCCATATGATGCGTCCCCTCCGGCATCAGCGCCCGCAAACCCCGGTGAATGCGATCCCATGAGGTCACCACCTGCGGCAGGCGCAACCGCCCCACCTCGCGGCCCGCCAAATCCCATGTCACCCGATCCTCGACCGCCACGCCCAGATCGGCCACATCCACACCCACCGCCCGAAGCGCCGCCACCAGCACGTCATGCGTCACGATCCCAGCGCCGCGCCCCGAAAGCTCCACCCCCGTGCGCTCGAACACCTCAACCTGCCAGCCCGCGCGCCGCAGGGCCGCCGCCGCGAACAGCCCGCCAATCGACCCGCCGCAGACCAGCGCCTTCCCCGTCATGCCACCGCTCCCTTTCCTCTGGCCACCCTCTATTTATCGCACTATAAATAAGAAGAGCCAGACGAAGAAGCAATCTCGAAGCGGAGGATGCGATGACGCCCCACACCCCAGCGCAAGATTTTTCCGGCCCCCATTGGACGCCCGAATTGCTGACCGAACTGGAACAGGGCCGCAGCAATGGTCGCGTAGGCTCCCGCATCGTGTCGGAAAGCGACCGGGTCCGCGTCTGGCTGATCGAATTGCAACCGGGCGAACGCCTGCCCTTCCACACCCATGTGCAGGACTATTTCTGGACGGCCACCACACCAGGCCGCGCCCGGTCACGCTATGCCGACGGACGGGTGGCCGAGGTCACCTATGATCTGGGCGACACCCGCCATTTCAGCTTTGGCAAGGGCGAGTCGATGACCCATGATCTGGAAAATATCGGCGACAGCGTGCTGTGCTTCACCACGGTGGAATTCTTCGGCAGCGCGAACCCGCCCCTGCTCTGATCCCTTTCCCCAGAGAAAGGAAAACCCGCCATCGGGCGGGATGCTCTATGTGCGCCAGCGCACGGTTAACCATGCCGCCAACCGATTTCACGCAAAAATCGGTATGAACACTTTGCTGCACAAAACCCGGCACAAAACAGGGCACAGCCGTTGTCGGCCAAATCCCTGAAAAGGCGGCGGAAAACGGTTACCTTAACCGTTTTCCGCCGCCCCCGCTTCAGTCCTCGGCAGCGCCGACCTGCGCCAGCACATCGCCCCGCCCCCGCGCCCGCAGGATCATCGGCACGATCAAGGCCACCGCCGCCAGCGCCAACAGCCCCGCCGCGATGGGCGATTGCACCAAGGTCATCGGGTCCCCCTGCGAAATCGCCAGCGCCCGCCGCAACTGCTGCTCGGCCATCGGGCCAAGGATCAACCCCACCACCACCGGCGCGATGGGATAGCCGTAAAGCCGCATCAGGTATCCCAGCGTCCCGAAGAGAACGAGCATGGTCAGCTCCACAGGCGACGGATTCACCCCCAGCGTGCCCAGCGTCGCAAAGACAAGGATCCCGCCGTAAAGCCATGGCTGCGGGATCTTCAACAGCAAGATCCAGAACCGGATCAGCGGCAGATTCAGCACCAAAAGCATGACGTTAGCCACCAGAAGCGACGCGATCAGCCCCCAGACAAGGTCCGGCGCCGTGGCAAACAGCAAAGGCCCCGGCTGCAGCCCGAACTGCTGGAACCCCGCCAACATGATCGCCGCTGTCGCCGTCGTTGGCAGGCCCAAAGTCAGCAGCGGCACCAGCGTCCCAGCAGCGGCGGCATTGTTCGCAGCCTCCGGCCCGGCCACCCCCTCAATCGCGCCCTTTCCAAACTCTTCCGGGTGCTTGGTCAGGTTCCGCTCTGTCGCATAAGACAGGAAGGACGCGATATCCGCCCCTCCCGCAGGCATCGATCCAATGGGAAAGCCGATCCCCGTGCCACGCAACCAGGCCTTCCACGACCGCCGCCAATCCTCGGCGGTCATCTTCACCCGCCCCTTGATTGCCAGAACCGCCCCGTCATTCCCCGGCCCCTGCGCCGCCACGAACAAGGCCTCACCCAAGGCAAACATCGCCACCGCCAGCGTCGTCACCTCAATCCCGTCCAAGAGTTGCGGCACCCCAAAGGCCAGCCGCGTCTGCCCGGTCAATTGGTCGATGCCCACCATGGCCAGCGCCAAGCCTATGAAAAGAGACACCAATCCTTTCAAGGCACTTTCCCCGAAGGCGGCCGACACGGTGACGAAAGCCAGCACCATCAGCGCGAAATACTCCCTCGGCCCGAAGATCAACGCCAGCTTCACAACATGCGGCGCAAGAAAGGCCAAGAGCAGCGTGGCGATCAATCCAGCCACAAAAGACCCAATCGCGGCAGTGGCCAGCGCAGGCCCGCCCCGCCCGGCCCGGGCCATCTTGTTGCCCTCCAGCGCCGTGATGACCGACGCACTTTCGCCCGGCGTGTTCAGCAGGATCGATGTCGTCGACCCCCCATACATCCCGCCATAATAGATGCCCGCGAACATGATCAGCGACCCAGCCGCATCCAGCCCATAGGTCACCGGCAGCAGCAGCGCCACCGTCAGCGCAGGCCCGATTCCCGGCAGCACGCCCACGGCTGTGCCCAGCGTCACCCCGATCAGCGCATAAAGCAGCATCATCGGTTCGAACGCGGTGCCAAGCCCCTGAAGAAGAAAGGAAAACGTATCCATCTCAGCGCCCGAATATCGCCATCTCGATCGGCCCGCCCGGCAGGTTCAACTGCAACAGGACGTCGAAAGCAGCGTAGATGACAAAGCCAAGGACAAGGCCCGAAGGGATAGCGATATGGAACCGCCGCTCGCCAAAGGCCGCCGCCGCGCAGGTGAACAGGATCGTCGATCCAAGGATGAAACCGATCGTGTGGATCGTGGCAACCATCGCCGCCATCCCGCCCAACAGCCAGATCAGCGGCACCGGATGTTGTTTTGGCCGCGCAGGCCCCGGATTGCGCCAACCTTCGATCCCCGTGCCAATCCCCAGCAAAACAAGGACCGCCCCGATCAGTTTGGGCACATCACCCGCCCCGACACCGGAATATCCCGCCCGTGCCGGCACGCGCGCGCCGTCCCAGATCAGCAGCAGCCCAAGCCCCACCAAGGCCGCCGCAATAACGAACGCCGCCCCGTCGGGGCGGCGTCCCTTGGCACCTTGCGGTGTCATTGCACCAGACCGATGTCCTTGAGGACAGCCGTCGTCGCTTCGATTTCCTTGGCAAGCTGCGCCTCGAAATCGGCACCGGCCAGATAGGTGTCAGCCCAGCCTTTCGTCGCCAGCGCCTGCTGCCAACCCGCGGATTTCGCAAGCTTTTCGATATCAGCTTGCACCTGCGCCTTCTGCTCGTCGCTCAGGCCCGGCGCGGCGGCGACCATGCGCCAGTTCTGCACCACCACGTCATAGCCCGCCTCGGCCAGCGTCGGCGCATCCACGCCCTCGATCCGCGCATCCGACGACACGGCCAGAAGGCGCATCGTGCCCGCCTCAACCTGCGGCAGGAACTCGCCCAGACCCGACACACCCGCCGTCACCTGATTGCCAAGGATGGCCGCCGTCGCCTCGCCACCGCCCGAGAAGGCGATATAGTTGATCTTGGTCGGATCAATGCCCGCCGCCTTGGCCAGAAGGCCCACGGTGATATGGTCCACACCACCCGCCGACCCACCGGCCCAGCTTACCGCACCCGGATCGGCAACCATGGCATCGACCAACCCCTTGATATCCTGAATGGGCGAGGCCGCCGGAACCACGATCGCCACCGCTTCACCCGTCAGCCGTGCAACCGGCGTGACATCGGCCAGCGACACCGGCGAGGCATTGGTCAGGATCGCCCCCACCATCACATAACCACCGACGATCAACTGCGACGCATCACCCGACGCGCTCGCCACGAATTGCGCAAGGCCCACCGTGCCACCCGCGCCGGGGACGTTCGTCACCTGAACCGACCCGGAAATGCCTTCCGCCTGCATCACTTCCTGCATGGTGCGCGCGGTGGAATCCCACCCGCCGCCGGGGCTGGCCGGGGCCATGATCGTGTAATCATTGGCAAAAGCCGGCATCGCCAGCGCAGCAGCAACCATCGCGCCAAAAAGGGCGTGTTTCATCTGGATTATCCTCCCTTGTCCCGGGTCAGGCCCGGGATGATTCCCTTGGTGGGCACCTCCTCGTGCCTCCCAAGCGTCAGGCAATCACAGAAACCTGTCATCAACCTGACACGGGTCTAGCGCCCCGTCAGCGCCGCCTCCCACCGTGCCAACAACCGCCGCCGCTTGGCCTGATCCAGATAGACCAGCAAACCGGGGCTAACGCCCACCGGCTGCAACTGCGCCCCCAGCACTGCCTGCATCATCCGCGCGCTGTTGGCATCCGACACTTCCAAGGAAACCGCAGGCAGCCGCAGCTTGCGCGCCAGAACCTCCTGCCCCTCCCGGCTCATCAGAAAGCCAAGGAAAGCCTCGCCCAGATCGGGATTGCGCGCGGCCTTCGGCACCAGCGCCACGCGCGACACAACCACCGTGTAGTCCTTCAGCAGCACCAGCCCGATCTCTGGCCGCTGCCGCGCCTGATCGGCGGCGTATGATCCAAGGATGTTGTAGCCGATCTTCAACCGCCCATCGGCCACCCGGTCGATAATGTCCTGACTGGTGGGGAAAACCTCCAACCCCGCCCGCGCCATGGCCCCGACCAGCGTCCAGATATCGGCAAACCGCTCTTCATCCCGCGCAAGGAACAGATAGCCCAGCGCCGACCGCGTGATGTCATAGGTCCCCACCGCGCCCCCGCCCCCCGCAGGCTGCGCCTTAAGCCAAGCCATCAACGCCAACCGCGATTGCGGTGGCCCATCCGGAAAGCTCGGTCGATGATAGACCAGCACCGCAGGTTCAAAGGTCAGGGCATAGGCCCGGTCCTGCCATTTCGCCCAATCCGGCCAATCCCGCGCCGCCTCTGGCTGCACCGACAGGGCATAACCGTCATTGGCAAGGCTCATCTGCAAATCCATGCCGGACGAAAAGACGAAATCTGCCGTCACACCCGGCCCGTCCGTCTCATCCCGCACACGGTCGCGGATCTGGCCTGTCAGCAAATCCTCATAGCGCACCGCCACGTCGGGGTAGGCCTCTTGAAAGGCCGTGACCATCGGTGCGGCCAGCCCTTCATCCAGCGTGGAATAGATCGTCAACTCCCGCGCCGGCGTCCCAGATGGCGCCTCGAAAAGGAAAACTTCCCCCCGCGCGGGCCACGCGAAGGCCAAGGCCAACAGGATAGGCACGATCCCCCTCATGGCGCACAGCTTGCCCGAACCCGCCCCAGTTCACAACGCCGCCATTCCCCCCTACTCTCCCTCGCCAGAGGGACACCATGCGCATCATGCTTGTCGAAGATGACCGCCCACTGGCCGAGGCGCTGACCACGCTTCTCGTCACGGCGGGCTATGCCGTCGATACCGTCCATGACGGCGCCTCGGCCGAGGCGCTCGGGGCGGCAGAACGCTTCGATCTTGTGATCCTCGACCTGAACCTGCCGGAAATGGATGGGCTTTCGGTCCTGCGCGCCCTGCGCGGGCGCTCCGATGATGCCGCCGTGATGATCCTGACGGCGCGCGGCGCGCCCGAAGACCGCGTGCGCGGCCTGAACCTTGGGGCAGATGACTATCTCACCAAACCCTTCGACGTGGCAGAGTTCGAGGCGCGGGTCCGCTCGCTCCTGCGCCGTCAGGCGGGCCTGCGCACCTCTAGCCTGACCTTGGGCGATGTGACCCTCGACCTCATCTCCCGCCGCTTCTTTACACCCGACGGCCCCATCGACCTGCCCGCCCGCGAACTTGCCCTGTGCGAGCTTCTCTTCACCCGGGCGGGCAAGGTGGTCAGCAAGGAAACCATCGTCCAATCCCTCACCTCGCTGGACGACTCACTGTCCGATAATGCCATCGAACAATACATCTCCCGCCTGCGCCGCCGCCTTGCGCCGCATGGCGTGACCCTGCGCACCGCGCGCGGCATCGGCTATTACATCGACAAGGGCCCCGGCGCATGACGGCCCTTCCCGTCTTTGTCCGTGGATCGCTGCGCCGCCGCCTGCTGGGCTGGCTGCTGGTGTCCACCCTCCTTCTCGGCCTCATCGCCCTTGCCGATACATGGGCCGAGGCACGCCGCACCGCGCAGGGCGTATCGGACCGCGTCCTTGCCGGCTCCACCCTCGCCATCGCCGAACGGGTCAGCGTCGATCTGTCGGGCGTGATCGAGGTCGACATCCCCTATTCCGCGCTCGACATGCTTGCCTCAGCGGCCGAGGATCAGGTCTTCTACCGCGTCGACGGTCCCGACGGGTTCCTGACGGGTTATGACGGCCTCGCTCTCGCCCCGCGCCCTGATGGGGCAGATACCGGCTTTGCCGATGGGGCCATTGGCGACACGCGCCTACGCATTGCCACCCGCTACGGGCAGGTGTCCACGGGCGAAGATGTCCTGCCCTTTTCGGTCACCGTGGCCGAATCCACCCGCGCCCGCGATGCACTGGCGCAGACGATCCTCGTCCGCTCTGCCCTGCGCCTGACGGGCCTTGCCGCCGGGGCCGCGCTAATCGTTTGGATCATCGTGACCATCACGCTGCGGCCTTTGGACCGCCTTGCCCGCACCCTTGCCGCGCGTGCGCCCGATGACCTCAGCCCGCTAGAAGCCGACATCCCCTCCGAAGTCGCAGGTCCAATCGAGGCGATGAACAGCTTCATGGCCCGCCTCGACGGCGCCGTGGCCGCGCTGCGCAACTTCACCGGCAATGCTGGCCACCAGCTGCGCACCCCCCTCGCCACCGTCCGCGCCCAGCTTGCCCTTATCGCGCGCGGCGGCCCCGAAGGCCGCGACGGCATCGCCAAGGCGGAAGGCGCGCTGATCCGCGCCGAACGGGTGCTGGCGCAACTCCTGATGCTTGCCCGGATCGATGCCACCGCCGCCCGCCGCGCGCTGCCCGCAACCGACATCGCCGCTATCGCCCGCACCACCACCGCCGAGGCGATCCCCGAAGCCACCCGCTTCGGCCATGATCTGGGCTATGAAGGCGATGACCACCTCATCGCCCGCGCCGATCCCGTCCTGTGCGCCGAACTTTTGACCAACCTCGTCGACAACGCCATCCGCTATGCAGGCCCCCGCGCCACGATCACTGTCCGCGCCCGCCACACCAGCCAAGGCCCGGTGCTGGAGGTAGAGGATGACGGCCCCGGCCTTCCCCCCGACGCCATCCCCCGCCTGATCGCGCGGCAAGACCTGCGCGCCGATGCCAGCCAAGGCACCCATGGCCTAGGCCTTGCCGTTGTGGCCGAAATCGCGCGTCTGTTTGGTGCCGCGCTTGATTTCGCCCCGGCAACCTCTGGTAAGGGCCATGTCATCCGCTGCCGCTTCCCGCAGCCCGACGCCGATTAGAACGCGTTCAAGATCAGGAAAAGCGCCGCCTTCGCCAGGGCCCAGACCACGCCAGACACGATCACCATAGACAAAACGCCCACGACGACCCCGATCATCACCCACAGCCCGTCCCGCTCCAGCACGCCCAGCGCCATCAACGAAATCGCCAAGGCGGGCAGCATATTGCCAAGCGGGATGGGCATGGCCAGCACGATGGCCAGCACAAGGCAGAGGCCACCGATGATCCGTTCCCCGGTGGCCGAGGTGATGAACAAAAGCCGCGGCTTGAGCAGCCGCTCGGCCCGTGCGAGCAGCGGCGTCACCCGCCCGACAAAGGAATTGAAATCCGACCGCGTCATTGACCGATCCGCGATGATCGCAGGCAGCCATGGCAATTTGCCCAGCATCATCTGCGCCGTCAGGTAAAGAAGCGGCAGCCCAAGGATCGACGATGTCCCCGGCGGCGTCGGCACCACATTCGGCAACGCGAACAAAAGGATAAGCGCCGCCACCGCCCGCGCATCCATGGCGCGCATCAGGTCGGAAACCGAAACCCTCTCGCGCCGCTCATCCGCCCCGATGGCATCAAGGATCTGCGAAAACCGCTTTTTCCCTTCGGGCTGCGGCCCTTCGATCCCGCGAAAGCGCTTGGCGATTTTGCGTCCCCGGCCCATCGCAGGTGATCCCTCTTAGCTTCCCGCCCAAACTCGGCATTCCCATCGGGGGATGCAACCCCATGAAACCGACCTGACGAACACAAATCCGCGCAGCCCCTAGGGGATCACCTCAAAGCGGTCCACATCCACCATCCCGTGATCGGTAATCTTCAGATGCGGGATCACAGGCAGCGCCAGAAAGGCCAATTGCAGAAAGGGTTCCTCCAGCAGCACGCCCAACCCCGCCGCCGCCGCCCGCAACGCAACCAGACGCTCGCGCACCACCTCGAAGGGCTCCAGACTCATCAAACCCGCCACGGGCAGCGCCAGTTCCGCCAGCACACGGCCCCCCTCGACCACCACAAATCCCCCCTCGATCTCGCCCAATCGGTTCGCCGCCAAGGCCATGTCGGCATAATCCGCCCCAACCACTGCAATATTGTGATGATCATGGCAGACGGTCGATGCGATGGCCCCCCGTTGCAACCCAAACCCCTGCACGAATCCCGTTGCGCGGTTCCCGTTTTTCCCATGCCGTTCGATCACCGCGATGCGGATCAGATCGCGCGTCAGATCGGGCCGCTTGTCACCATCCACCGGGGCGATATCAAAGGTCAGATGTTCGGTGATGATCTTGCCCGGCAGGATGCCGATCACCGGCGTCTCCACCCGGTTGCCGCCACAGCGAAAATGATGCGCCTCCACCCTCGGCGCTTTCACCGAATGCCGCGCCACCGGCGGGATCTCGGCACGGGCGGCAAAGGCCGCCTCCGTCACCTCTACCCCGCCCGCGAACACCATCGCCGCATGGCACCCCTCAAGCGAGTCCAGAACCGCGATATCCGCCCGCTTCCCCGGCGCAATCAGCCCCCGGTCCTTCAACCCAAAAGCCTCGGCCGCCGACAGGCTTGCCGCCCGATACACCGCCAAAGGGTGCGCCCCCAAACCAATCGCCGTGCGGATCATGTGATCCAGATGCCCATGCTCGGCGATATCCAACGGGTTCCGGTCATCCGTGCAAAGGCATAGATATGGCGCGAACCGCTCCACCAGCAGGGGCGCCAGCGCGTGCAAATCCTTGGAAACCGATCCTTCACGGATCAGAACCCGCATCCCCTTGCGCAACTTTTCCAGCGCTTCTTCGGCGGATGTCGCCTCATGCTCCGTCCGTATCCCTGCCGCGATATAGCCGTTCAGGTCATTGCCGCGCAAAAGCGGCGCATGCCCGTCGATGTGCCGCCCCTGCCAAGCCTCCAGCTTCGCCATGCAGCCCGCATCCTGCATCAGGACACCGGGGAAATTCATGAACTCCGCCAGCCCGATCCCGCGCGGATGATCCATCAGCGGGATCAGGTCCGCTGCCTCCAGCCGCGCGCCTGCCGTTTCCATATGCGTCGATGGCACGCAGGACGACAGCTGCACCCTGATATCCATCAGCGTCCGCCCGGACGCCTCAAGGAAATAGCCGATCCCTTCCAGCCCACAGACATTGGCAATCTCATGCGGGTCACAGATCGCCGTGGTCACCCCGCGCGGGGTCACACAGCGGTCAAACTCGAACGGCGTGACGAGAGAGCTTTCAATATGCAGATGCGTGTCGATGAACCCCGGCACCAGCACTTTCCCTCCCACATCGACAACACGTTTCCCCTCATAGGACCCGTACACACCCACGATCGTATCGCCACAGATGGCGACATCGGTTTCCACCAAATCCCCGGTGATCAGGTCGAACACCCGCCCCCCGCGCAGCACCAGATCGGCAGGCACCTGCCCACGCCCCTGCGCGATACGGTCGGAAAGGGCGGCTTTGGGGGAAATCTGCGGCATGATAAAACTCCTTTGCCCCCAGCAAAGCCGAAGGCCCCGCCCCCGTCCAGCCCCCAGTCTTGCCCCCCCAGTTTTGCGCCCCAGTCTTGCGCGCCCAGTCTTGCGCCCCGGGCGCCGAACCCTTGCACCGCCCACGAAACGATGGTCCAACCGAACCAAGCCCGGAGAACACCATGCGCCCCCTGCGCGGCATCGCCTTCAAACTTGGCTCGGTCCTCGTCTTCATTGTGATGGCGGCGATGATCAAGGCCACCGCCGATCAGGTTCCCGCCGGTCAGGCGGTCTTTTTCCGCTCGGCCTTTGCCATTCCGGTCATCGTCATCTGGCTGATCCTGCGGCGCGAATTGGCCACCGGGCTGCGCGCCGCCCATCCGATGGGCCATGTCTGGCGCGGCTTTGCCGGCACCTGCGCCATGGGCCTTGGCTTTGCTGGCTTGGGCTACCTGCCTTTGCCCGAGGTTACGGCCATCGGCTACGCCGCCCCCCTTCTAACCGTCATCTTCGCCGCGATGTTTCTGGGCGAAGACGTGCGCCTCTTCCGGCTGTCCTGCGTGGCGCTGGGCATGGTTGGCGTCCTCATCGTCCTGTCGCCCCGCCTGACGGTCCTAGACGGCGGCGCAGGCCATGCCGAGGCTTTCGGGGCCATGCTGGTGCTGGGCGGCGCCGTCTTTGCGGCCCTTGCACAGGTCTTCGTCCGCAAACTGGTTAAAACGGAAAAGACCCCCGCGATCGTCTTTTACTTCTCGCTCACCGCGACCTGCCTGTCGCTTATCACGGCCCCCTTCGGCTGGGTCTGGCCGGAACCGCATCTCCTTGCCCTTCTCATCGGCGCGGGGCTGCTGGGCGGGATCGGGCAAATTCTTCTCACCTCCAGCTACCGTGAGGCCGATGCCTCCCTCGTCGCGCCCTTCGACTATGCGTCGATGCTGTTCGCCCTTGCCATCGGCTGGTTCGTCTTTGCCGAAATGCCCACCCTCACCATGCTGGCCGGGGCGGGGCTGATCATCTTTGCGGGCATCCTCATCATCTGGCGCGAACACCGCCTTGGCAAAGATCGCGCGCAGGCACGCAAGGTTACCACCCTTCAGGGCTGACGCGCCCCCTTGACCCCAGCGCATCAACCGACAGGATCACGCCTGCCACAGCAAAAGGTCCGCCAATGCCCACCATCCTTGTCGTAGGTTCCCTCCATCACGACATCATGATCGAAACGGACCACCTGCCGCGCCCCGATGAAACCGCCGTGGGTCGTCGCTGGTATCCTAAATTCGGCGGAAAGGGCGGCAATCAGGCCATTGCAGCCGCCCGCGCCGGGGCTGCCACGCGCATGTTCGGCGCCGTGGGCGCGGATGATTTCGGGCGCAGCCTGCGCGCCACGCTCAAGTCAGGTGGCGTGGATCACCGTTTCGTCGCCACCCTGCCCGATCACGGATCGGGGATGAGCGTGGCACTCTCCCTTCCCAATGGCGACTATGCCGCCACCATCGTCTCGGGCGCGAACCTTGCGCTTGATCCCGCAGGGCTGGACGATCCCGCCCTCTGGCAGGATGTGGCTCTTCTCTTGCTGCAAAACGAGGTGCCCGAAACCATCAACCTCGCCGCGGCAACCGCTGCACGCCGCCGGGGTCTTCGCGTCCTCCTGAACGCCGCCCCCGCCCGCCCCCTGCCCGATGCCCTGCGCGCCGCCGTCGATATCCTGATCGTCAATGCAGTTGAGGCCGCCATGATGGGCGGCGGCGACGTGCGCGATCTTCCCTCGGCCCTATATGCCGCGCAGAGCCTTGCCGATCCCGGTCAGACCGTCATCGTCACGGCAGGCAGCCATGGCCTTGCCCTTGCAGGGGGCGGCGTGGCCCCGCTGTCCCTTCCTGCCCCCAAGGTCATCGTGCAAAGCACCCATGGCGCGGGGGATTGCTTCTGCGGCGCGCTGGCCGCCGCCATTGTCCAAGGCGCGGACCTTCACAGCGCCTGCCACACGGCCACCGCCCGCGCCGCCGCCCATGTCGCGGGTCATGTCGCGGGTCATGGTGAAAAGAACGCCAAAGGCATCAGCCACATCCCGACGGCCTAGGCAAGAAAAGGCCCCCCATCCGCATAACAGACCGCAGGCCCGTGCCGCGCATGGAACTGCACCTCGCGCCGATGGCATACCTTTTTCAGACCTATTTCCCAAGGATCGTGAGACCAAACCCCGATCACCTCCGCACCAGACTGCGCCATGGTCTTCCCAAGAGCGATGCTGCGACCGCACGGAGGATGGGGGACATCATGATGCAGATTATAACAGTAATCCGGGACGCTGCTATTCCCCTGCCATCAGGGTCGCAGACCCTGCACATTGAGGTGACCGCGAAATGACCGAGACCCGCGTCACGCCGTTTACCCCGCGCAAGAAACCCGCCCCAAAACTGCTTGACCGTGCCCGCACCGGGCGCGACAGCGCCCTGGGCTGTCGAATGGTCACTGTCATCCGGGTCGTGGCCCCAAATGGGACCGAGGTGGAACACCGTTTCACATCCATGCCAAAGATCGCGGATCTCATCGCCCGGCTGGGGGCTGAGACGCGCATCCTTGGATTGCGGATGGAACGGCCAGATCACGCCAGTACCGGACGCATCCCTGCCTAACACAGAGGATCACCGCAACTGCCCCGCGCTGCCGCGGGGCCTTGGGCCTTGCGACCCCAAGCCCGCGTGCCGTGGCAGCATTCCCCTTGCCCTACCGCCCATTTCCTGATTTCCGCCCCCGGCAAAAACCGTCAGGATGGCGGCGGCAACAGCTTTTGAGGCAGAACGATGCGAAACGGCGGGCAGCTTCTGGTCGAAACCCTCGTGGCACTTGGGGCAACCAAGGCCTTCGGTGTTCCGGGCGAAAGCTATCTCGCCGTCCTCGACGCGTTGCATGATACCCAAGGCAAGCTTGATTTCATCCTCTGTCGGCAGGAAGGCGGGGCCGCCTTCATGGCCGCCGCTTGGGGCAAGCTTATGGGACAGCCCGGCATCTGCCTTGTGACGCGCGGCCCCGGCGTCACCAACGCCTCAATCGGCATCCACACCGCCATGCAGGATTCCGCCCCGATGCTCTGCTTTGTCGGGCAGGTCGGCACCGACATGCGGGGGCGCGAGGCGTTTCAGGAAATCGACTACCGCGCCGTTTTCGGCAGCATGGCGAAATGGGCGGTCGAGATCGACCATGTCGATCGCATCCCCGAAATCCTGTCTCGTGCTTGGATAACGGCCCTGACAGGCCGCCCCGGCCCGGTGGTGATCGCCCTGCCCGAAGACATGCTGACCAGCCTGACGGACACGCCCCCCCTCACCGCCCCCGCACAGATCGCCGAACCCGCAGCCGACCCCGCCACAACCGAGGCCGCCCTTGCCCTTATCGCAAGCGCAGCCCGCCCCCTGATCCTTATCGGCGGCTGCAACTGGACGGAGGACGGCAGGGCCGCGCTACAAGCCTTTGCTGTGACCTCCAACATCCCCGTGATCGCCGCCTTCCGCTATCAGGACCAGTTCGACAACACCGCCACTGTCTATGCAGGCGAGGCGGGCGTCGGCATGCCCCCTCATGTCAAACGCCTGATCCGCGAGGCCGACCTGATCCTTGCCATCAACGTCCGCTTTGGCGAGATGACGACCGACGCCTATACCCTGCTCTCCGTCCCCGTTCCGTCCCAGACACTCATCCACGTCCACGCCTCGGATCGTGAGATCGGCAAGATCTATCAACCCACCCTCGGCATTCAGGCCGGACCGAACGCCTTTGCCCGCGGCCTGCGCCCCGTCTTGGGCCCATGGGCCGCATGGCGGGCCCGCGCCCGCGCCGATTGGGAAGGCAGCTTCGACCTCGCCCCGCAACCCTCTCCCGTCGATATGGGAAAGGTCACCGCCCATCTGCGCGATGTCCTGCCTGAAGATGTGATCCTCACCAATGGTGCAGGCAATTTCACCGTCTGGCCGAACAAGTTCTTCGCCTTCGGCCCCAAGGCGCGACTCCTTGCCCCGCAATCGGGGGCGATGGGCTATGGCCTGCCCGCCGCCATCGCCGCCAAGATCGCCCATCCCGACCGAACGGTGGTCTGCTTTGCCGGTGACGGCGATTTTCAGATGACCTGCCAAGAGCTTGGCACCGCCATGCAGGCGGGCGCACAGCCCATCGTCCTCATCCTGAACAACGGCATCTACGGCACGATCCGCGCTCATCAGGAACGCAACTACCCCGCCCGCGTCTCCGGCACGACGCTGGAAAACCCGGATTTCGTCGCCCTCGCCCGCGCCTATGGCTTCCACGCCGAGCGCGTCACAAGAACCGAAGACTTCCCCGCCGCCTTTGACAGGGCGGTCGCCTCGCAGCACGGTGCGGTCCTCGACCTCGACATCAGCCCCGAAGCCCTCACCCCGCGCCAAACCCTCTCGGAAATGCGCAACGCCGCCCTTGCCGCCAAAAGCGGCGGCTGAAACGGAAACTGGCTTTCCAACACCGCCAATCGCCAAGACCGCGATTGGCAAAAGGCGCGTGACAGATATTGCAGGGGCCCCATGCCGAAACCCATGGGGCAGGATCGCAGCGCAAAGCGCTGCCTCTTATCCGCCCCCGTTTCCGCGGCAGCCTTCAGCCGCCGAAAAGCCCGCCGAACATGTCGCCAAAGGCATCGCGCAGCGTGTAAATGACCGCACAGATCACAAGCCCGCCGACAAACTGCATCATCATCCAGGCGAAAAGCTGAAAGCCTACAGCAAGGCCACCAAGCGCAATCCCGGAAATTGCGGCCCGCTTGCGTTCATAGCGCACCAACGCCGCGACACCGAGGATGATAGACAGACCCGCCAATACGCCGACCCCTATTCTGAGATAGTCGTCAATGTCGCGCGCCGGCACCAAGGCCGCAGGTTGTGGCTGCCCCGCGACCGAACGAGCAGCCGACTTCGCAATATCGGCCACAAGCTCGCCAAGACCCACGCCAACATCTTGCTGCGGCGCAAAAGGGCCAGCCCAGAAGATTAAGATGGTCAAGACAAGAGCGACCGATCCCGTGGCAAAACCGATCCAACCAAGCGTGGATCGAGGGGCCTCTACCGCATCCGCCATTCCCATTCTCCGCTAAATTCACCCAACCAACAAAAAGCGCGAGTTTGTCACGGATATGGCGCGAACCGGATTTTCGCCGCCCTGCGAAGATAAATACCACGCGGGCCAACAGCCCATTTTTCGACCAACACCGCCTTCAAAGAAAGCAACCTGCGGGGGATAGGATGCGGGAAGGGCAACATCCCCAACGACGTCAGATTGCAACGGGTAAGATGGCGGAGACGAAGGGATTCGAACCCTCGAGACGGTTTCCCGCCTGCACCCTTAGCAGGGGTGTGCCTTCGACCACTCGGCCACGTCTCCGCCGACTCGTTTAGCGATGGCCGTGCGAAGGGGCAAGGGGAAAGGCAGCGGAAACGACTGCCTTAGCCATTGAACAGGAAATGCAACACATCCCCGTCCTTGACCTCATAGGTCTTGCCCTCGACGCGGAACTTGCCCGCTTCCTTCGCCCCCGCCTCGCCATTGCCGGCGATATAGTCGTCATAGGCAATCGTTTCGGCCCGGATAAAGCCCTTCTCGAAATCCCCATGGATCACACCCGCCGCCTGCGGGGCCAGCGTGCCCTTGGTGATCGTCCAAGCCCGCGCTTCTTTTGGACCCACGGTGAAATAGGTCTGCAGGCCCAGCAATTCATATCCGGCCCGGATCAGGCGATCCAAACCCGCCTCAGCCAGCCCCATCTCTTCAAGGAACATCGCCGCCTCATCCTCGGGCAGCTGCGCCAGCTCCTCTTCGATCCGGGCCGAGATGACCACCGTCGCCGCCCCTTGCGCCTGCGCCATGGCGGCGACCCGGTCGGATTGGCTGTTGCCCGTGGCGGCCTTCGCTTCTTCGACGTTACAGACATACAGCACGGGCTTCGCCGTCAAGAGTTGCAACAGACGCCACGCCCGACGGTCATCCTCGGCCACCGCCACCGTCCGCGCGGGCTTGCCCGCCTCCAGCACTGCCTGCGCCTGCGCCAGAAGACGGTCCTGATCCGCCGATTCCTTATCCCCACCCTTCAGCTTGCGCGCCAGATTGGCCCGCCGCCGCTCGATCGTTTCAAGATCGGCCAGCATCAGCTCCGTCTCGATCGTCTCGGCATCGGCGACCGGGTCTATGCGCCCTTCCACATGGGTGATGTCGCCATCCTCGAAACAGCGCAGCACATGGGCGATGGCATCGCATTCGCGGATATTGGCAAGGAACTGGTTGCCCAATCCCTCTCCCTTTGATGCCCCCCGCACCAGACCGGCAATATCGACAAAGGTCATCCGCGTGGGGATGATCTGCTTGGATTGCGCAATCGCCGCCAGCTTGTCCAGCCGCGCATCCGGCACCGCCACCTCGCCGACATTCGGTTCAATCGTGCAGAAGGGGAAATTGGCCGCCTGCGCCGCAGCCGTCCGCGTCAGCGCATTGAACAGGGTCGACTTGCCGACATTCGGCAGACCCACGATCCCCATCTTGAAACCCATCGCCCGCTCTCCTTGCCCGCGCCGCAGCCAGTCGCGCCGCTTCTAGAGGGCTGCTCCGCCCATAGCAAGTTCCCGGTCAACGCCTGCCCTCCCCGTCTGCTGCTTCATCTTGGCCCAAATACTCCGGGGGTCCGGGGGCTGGCCCCCGGTCCCACCGCACAGCCCAGGCCCACGCCCATTGATCTTTCCCCCCGCCTCCGGCAAAACCCCGGCAAGACATAGGGGACGGGGCCAGCCAGATGACCAGAATCGACGCCACCTTCGCGCGGCTGAAGGCCGAGGGCAAAAAGGCCTTCGTCAGCTACATCATGGGCGGCGATCCGGATGCCGAAACCTCGCTCGCCGTGATGAAGGGCCTGCCCGCCGCAGGTGTGGATATCATCGAGCTTGGCATGCCCTTCACCGATCCGATGGCCGATGGCCCGACAATCCAGCTTGCCGGTCAGCGCGCGCTCGACAAGGGGATGACGATGGATGCCGTCCTCGACATGGTCCGCGCCTTCCGCGCGGGCGATCAGGCGACGCCCATCGTTCTGATGGGCTATTACAATCCGATCTATTCCCGTGGCGTGGACCGCTTCCTTGCCGATTGCAAAGAGGCCGGTATCGATGGCCTGATCGTCGTCGATCTTCCACCTGAAGAGGATGACGAACTTTGCATCCCCGCCCAGAAGGCCGGGATCAACTTCATCCGCCTTGCCACCCCCACGACCGATGCCAAGCGCCTGCCCAAGGTCCTGCAAAACACCTCGGGCTTTGTCTATTACGTCTCCATCACCGGGATCACCGGGGCGGCGGCGGCACAGGCTGCGGATGTGGCCCCCGAAGTGGCCCGCATCAAGGCCGCAACCGATCTTCCCGTGATCGTGGGCTTTGGCATCAACACGCCCGAAGCCGCCCGCGCCATCGCGGGCGTGGCCGATGGCTGCGTTGTGGGTTCGGCCATCGTCAAGGAAATCGGCGCAGGCATCCCCGTGCCGCAAGTTCTGGCCAATGTCGCGGCCCTTGCCGCAGGCGCGCATTCCGCCTGATTGCCCACGGTTCCCAAGTAACGATTGCCCCATGCGCCCCGTCACGACCCAGACCGTTGCCATAGCCCTGATCGCCCTTTGCCTTGGCCTGACGCCCCGGTCCGGCGGCGCTGTGGTCATCCTCGACAGCACATGGCAGGCCCAGGGCGGTAGCGACGCCAGCCCCGCCGCTGGCTTCACGGCCCATGTCGCCCTCGCGATGGAACCACAATTCGCCGCCATCTTCGGCCTGCATGACGGCACGAGCTATGGCGGCTCCGCGACCTGGATCGGCAATGACAGCGACCACGGCTACCTGCTGACCGCCGCGCATAACTTCGGCGCGGATGCCGATCCCGCCGCATGGCTCTACTGGTCGCGCGAAGGCACCGCCTATGAAGGCATCGCCGTCCATATCCATCCCGGCTATGACCCCGAGGACGACAGCACCTCCGGCTATGACATGGCGATCGTCATTCTCGACGCGCCCGTCACCGATGCGGGCCGCCAGCCCCGCCTCTATGCCGGGCGCGATGAACTGGGCCGCGTGGTCACGATCACGGGCTATGGCTCGCGCGGGACCGGATCCTCGGGCGAAGCCGACGATTACTATGATTTCGAAGGAGAAACCCCCGCCGCCGCCCGCAACATCGTGGACGAGGTGGATGGCGAGAACGGCAGCAACAGCCTCATCATCGACTTCGACAGCGAGGCGGGCGATGCCTCGGTCCTGGGCGACGCAAACCCCTTGGACGACATGGAAGGCATTCTCGGCAGCGGCGACAGCGGCGGCGCGTCCTGGATCGAAACGCGCCAAGGATGGGCCATCGTCGCCACCAACACATGGGGCGACGATTCCGTCTACGGCTCCATCTCCGGCCTCAGCCGCATCTCGACGCAGTTGGACTGGATCGCCTCCATCTACCCCGGCATCCGCACCGCCGAGTGACGCCCTGTTCCGGGCTACCGCACCGTCGGGCGGGGTAGCCCCGCCTTACGCTCAGGCCGCCTCCGGGAACCGCCGCTGATCCTCCAGCCGCTCGGCCAGCGAGGCGAGGTCACGCGCCAGCGCCTCCACCGCGGCCAGCGGGGCCAGCCCCGCGATGCGCGCCATGTCCTGCTCCACCGCCGTCACGCCCGTCATGGCCATCGTCCGCCCCTTCGGCGTCAGCCACAGGCATTTCGACCGCCCGTCGCGCGGATTGGGCTCCAACCGCACCAGACCCCGCGACTCCAGCACCGCCAGCGTGTGCGACATGCTGGTCTTGGGCCAGCCGAAAGCCGCCGCGATGGATCGCGGCGTCTGCCCCTCGCCCAGCCGGATCAACCGCTCCAGAACCGCGAATTGCGCGGCACCGAGCCCCTTGGGCAGCCGCGCCTCGACAAGGCGCTGCGCCGTGTGATGGGCGGCCGATATGGCCGCGATCAGGGTCAGGACAGGGGTAAGGGTTTCCGTCATCTTTGGGGGCCTCCATGCCGATGCCCCGGACGCAGCAAGTTGCATGCCAAAAACCGCATCACCCGGTGCGACCTCGCACCACTTGCCCGTACTCTTGCCGTGCGCCCCCGCGATTGGTAAGCAAAGGTAACCAATCGGAGCGCGCCCAATGCCCGTCATCACCTGCATCGACGATCTCAAACGCCTGCACAAGCGGCGCACGCCCAAGATGTTTTATGACTACTGCGAAAGCGGCAGCTACACCGAACAGACCTTCCGCGAGAATACGTCGGATTTCCAACGCCTCCGCCTGCGCCAGAAAGTGGCGGTCGACATGCTGGGTCGGCGCACCGACGGCACCATGATCGGCGAAAAAGTGGCGATGCCCGTGGCCCTCGCCCCCGTCGGCATGACAGGGATGCAACGCGCGGATGGCGAGATCAAGGCCGCCCGCGCCGCCGAAAAGGCGGGCGTTCCCTTCACCCTTTCGACCATGTCCATTTGTTCGATCGAAGATATCGCCGAACACACCAAGGCGCCCTTCTGGTTCCAGCTTTACGTGATGAAGGACGAAGGCTTCGTCGACAGCGCCATCGAACGGGCGCGTGCGGCGGGCTGTTCGGCCCTTGTCCTCACGCTCGATCTGCAAATCCTCGGCCAGCGGCACAAGGACCTGAAGAACGGCCTTTCCGCGCCCCCCCGCCTGACGCTGCGAAACATCCTCGATATGGCGATCCGCCCGCAATGGTCGCTGGAGATGCTCGCCACCAAACGGCGCACCTTCCGCAACATCGTGGGCCATGCCAAGGGCGTCGGCGATCTCTCCAGCCTGATGAGTTGGACCAACGAACAGTTCGACCCGCAGCTGGATTGGAAAAAGATCGCCCGCATCCGCGATCAATGGGGCGGCAAACTGATCCTGAAGGGCATCCTTGACGAAGACGACGCCCGCGCCGCCGCCGATTTCGGCGCCGATGCCATCATCGTGTCAAACCATGGCGGGCGGCAGCTGGACGGTGCGCTGTCGTCGATCCGCATGCTGCCCCGCATCGTCCGCGCCGTGGGCGACAAGACCGAGGTCTTCCTCGACAGCGGCATCCGCTCCGGTCAAGACGTGCTCAAGGCGCTGGCGCTGGGGGCCAAAGGCACGATGATCGGCCGCGCCTATATCCACGGGCTGGGCGCCATGGGCGAAGAGGGCGTGACCAAGGCGCTGGAGGTGATCCGCAAGGAACTCGACATCACCATGGCGCTGTGTGGCGAGAAGTCGGTTGAAAACCTTGGCCGCCATAACCTGCTCATCCCCAAGGATTTTGAAGGCGATTACCTCTGATCGCCGCGCCCTATGCAGGCCGCCGGGGGTGCTTTGCCCCCTCGGCCCCCCAGAGGAAATTTTAAGCCAGAAAGTGAACAGGGCCTGCGTCAAACCGGGATCGCCCGACGCTGCCGCGCCATCAGGGGCGCAAGGATCAGCACCATCAAGAGCATGACGGCAGCAAAGACGAAGGCAAAGCGCAGACCAAACGCTCCGGCAAGAAAGCCCAGCGTCGGCGGGCCGAAGAAATAGCCGAAATAGCCCAAGAGCGTCGCCCGCGCCACGGCCCGCGCCCGTGCCTGAGGTTCGGCCAGCCGCCCCACCATGGAAAAGGCCGTGGGGGCGATGACCGATGACCCGATCCCCATGACGATGAAGCCCGCATAGGCCATCAGGGGCGTTGTCGCCATCGCCGCCCCCAAGGCCCCGCAGGCCGATACCAGCGCCCCGCCGATCAGCAACCGGATCGGATCGACCCGCTGCACGATCCCCTGTCCCGCCAGCCGCGCGAAACCCATGGTCAGCGCCAGCGCCGCAGGCCCCATCGCGCCCTCCTCTGGGCTGCCGCCCAACGTCTTTTCGATATGCAGCGCCGACCAATTCTCGGCCGCGTTTTCTGTCAGGAAGGCGATCAGAACGATACCGCCCCCGATCACCGGGATCAGGCCCAACCGCCCCGCCGACCCATCCTTGGGCTTCCGAAGCCCGTGGATCGTCCCATCCCGTTCCAGCGTCGACAGCGCCAGCACCGCGGCCACCGCCGCCATTGTCCCCATGACCCAAGCGGGATGCCACCCATCGCCCCGCATCGCCCCCGTGGCCAAGGCCCCCCCTGCATAGCCAAAACTATAGGCCGCATGGCACAGATTCATCAGGTGCAGGTTCCGCTCATTTTCCAGCGCGGCCACGCGGGCGTTCATCAACACATCGGTCAGCCCCGTCGCCGCCCCGCAGGCCATCATCGCCAAGGGAAAGACCCAGGCCACCCCCGCCTGCCCGGGCAGGGCAAAGGCCGCGGCCATCAGGACCGTGGCAACCGGCAGCGCCACCCGCCCCAGCATCGCCCCGATCATCGGCGCGAGCAGCATCGCCACCACCGCCGCAATCGGCGTGGGCAGGATCAGGACACCCAATTCCGCCTCTGTTACCGCAAGACCCGCCTTCAGATCGGGCAGCACGGCGGCAAATGTCCCCCATAGCACGCCCATGGCGGCAAAGGCGGCAACGGGCGCGCGCGCCGCGACAAGGGTGGTGGACACGGACATGAAGGTGATCTCCTGCCTGCCACAGCTAGACCGCCCTCCACCTTGCGGCAAGCCCGCCCGCGACCCGCGCCACGCCACCCGCGACCCGATTTTCCCTTTCCTTCCCAACGAATCGCGGCTATAGCCCCCCGGTCGCGCCGCACACCCTTGGAGGGCGGCGGATATATATATGGAGAAAACCTATGGCTCATGAGATCCCCGATCTTCTGGCCGAGGTACGGACGGGGACAGGCAAGGGGGCCGCTCGTCAAGCTCGTCGTGAGGGCTACGTACCCGGCATCATCTATGGCGATGGCAAAGAGCCGACGCCGATCAAGCTGAACTACTACTACCTGCTCAAGCGCCTCAAGGCGGGCCGCTTCCTGCAAACCCTCTTCAACGTGAAGATCGAGGGTGGCGAAGAAGTGCATGTGATCTGCCGTGGCGTGCAGCGCGACGTGGTCAAGGATCTTCCGACCCATGTCGATTTCATGCGCATCCACGATGAATCGCGCATCAACCTCTTCATCCACGTCGATTTCGTGAACCACGAAGCCTCGCCGGGCCTGAAGCGTGGCGGCACGCTCACCATCGTGCGTCCGGAAGTGGAGCTTGAGGTGATGGCGGGCGACATCCCCGATCACATCACGGTCGACCTGACCGGCAAGCAGATCGGCGACGTCATCCACATCAACGATGTTGAACTGCCGAGTGGTGCCAAGCCCACCATCGCGCGCAACTTCGTCATCGCGAACATCGCTGCTCCGTCGGGCCTCGCCGCTTCGGAGTGATCCTTCGGGATCGTGCATAGGGGGCGCGGCCGAGGGATCGGCTGCGCCCTTTTCCTTTTCGCTGCAGGCTTGCGCCACCGCCCCTCCTGCGGCAAAGGTCGCGCAGGACCGCAGGAAGGGCAGGACAGTGAAAATCTTCGCAGGCCTCGGCAATCCGGGTGCGAAATACGCGGGCAACCGCCACAATATCGGCTTCATGGCGCTGGACCGTATCGCCGCAGATCATGGCTTTGGCCCGTGGAAATCGGCCTTCAAGGCGCAGGTCGCCGAAGGCCGGCTTGGATCGGTCAGGGTGCTCCTCCTCAAGCCTCAGACCTTCATGAACCTGTCGGGTGAGGCGGTCCGCGCCGCGCTGGATTTCTACAAGCTCGCCCCCGATGCCCTGACGGTGTTTCATGACGAGTTGGACCTCGCCCCCGGCAAGGCCCGCGTGAAACAGGGCGGCGGCCATGCCGGGCATAACGGCCTACGGTCGATCCACGCCCATCTCGGCACCGATGCCTATGCCCGCGTGCGGCTTGGCATCGGCCATCCCGGCCATAGGGACGCAGTGGCCGCATATGTGCTGCATGATTTCGCCAAGGCCGATCAGGATTGGCTGGATGATCTTCTTCGCGGCCTGTCCGACGGTGCATCCGCACTGGCCGAAGGCGACGCCGCGCGCTTCATGAATGCCGTGGCACTGCGCACGGCCCCGCCGCGATCTTCGGACAAGGTCGAAGGCAAGTCGGAACGCCCCACGCACAAGGACCCTGCCCCAGACCCCGAACCCGACACGCGCAGCCCAATGCAGCGCCTGATGGACAAATTCCGCTGACCCCCGGCCCCACCCGCGCCGACACCATCCGCGCCGCCTTCCGGTCGCAGGCCCGTGCCTGCGCCCGCCTCGGTTCGCCCCTGATGGAGGTGCTGCTGAACGGCCTTTCCACTGCGCTCCAACCCGGCACAGCCCTTACCGACCGCATCCTCAACTGGCCCGGCGATCCCGGCCCCGCAGGCGATGCGCTGCCCCTGCGCCTTGCCGCAGGCCTGCACGCCCTCGCCCTTACTGGAACCGATCCTGCCCTTGCCAAGGCCTATGCCGCCCGCGATCCGCTGCCCGCCGCCCTGAACGCCCTGCACAGCCATGCCACCCATCTCGACCTCTGGCTCGACAACCCGCCCCAGACGAATGAGGTGCGCCGCTCCGCCCCCCTCCTTGCCGCCGCACATCTCCTGACCGCCCGTCATGGCCTGCCGCTCACCCTTTCGGAACTCGGCGCCTCGGCGGGCCTCAATCTCCTCTGGGATCGCTGCACCCTCACCCTGCCCGGCCTCACCCTCGGCCAAGGTCCGATTCCGCTCTCCCCCGAATGGGACGGCCCGCTTCCCCCCGCCACCCCGCTCACCATCTCAGATCGCGCGGGTTGCGACCTTTACCCCGTGATCGACCGCCTCCGCCTCCTCGCCTATCTCTGGCCCGATCAACCCGACCGCCTGACCCGCACCGAAGCCGCGCTGGCCGAGGCGGACACCCTCCGCCCGCCCATCGCCCAATCTGACGCTGCCGACTGGCTCGACCAGCGCCTCGCAGCATCACGACCCGGCAGCCTCCATATCGTCTTCCACACCATTGCCGCGCAATATTTCCCCGCCACCACCCGCGCCCGCATCGCCACAGCCATGGCCGACGCTGGCGCAAGGGCCACCCAAGCCGCCCCCCTCGCCCATCTGACGATGGAGGCCGACGGCACTCCCGACGGCGCTGCCCTCGCCCTCACCACATGGCCCGGCGGCCAGACCGAACCCCTCGGCCGCGCCTGTTTCCACGGACGTTGGGTGCGCTGGGCCCCTCAGACCTGACCGAACCGCTGCCGCCCTCAAAACCAGCTACGGCAGGCACTTCCCCCCAGCAGATCACCCCGCGCACCCGACTGCGCCACCAAAGACGCAACCCTTGGCGCCCCCCTCCAACGCTTGGAAAACCCTATCCCCCCTCAAAAACACCGCCACCGACCAAGCCCGTTCCCCCAACGCCCCCTCTCTGCGATGCACCTAGCCCTTGGCAAAACACGCCCCACCCCCACCCCAGTAACCTTAACGCCCCCAAACCCATGACCCCGCTCTTCCGACCTGGACAACCCTAACTCCCCCACAGTCCCCCCCTCCCCATTAACCTTAACACTCCCAAACCCACCTCCCCACCCTTCCGACCAACCAAGACCCAACCATCCGACGGCCCCCGCTCGCAGCCCGTCAACCTTAACGCCCCAGTGCGCAGGTCCCGGCCCTTCGTACCGACACACCCCCGCCCCCCGGTCTCAACGCCCACCACACCCGCACCGCGTTAACCTTAACGCCCCCCAGACCCACGTCCCTGCCCTTCCGACCAGCACAACCCCACGCCCCACACCCACAGCCCGCTAACCTCACCCATTAACCTCAACGCCCCCGCGCCAAGGCCCCTCCTTCCAAAACGCCCGTCCCTCCCCCCTTCATCTTGGCAAAAAATACTCTCAGGGGGTGAATGGTCGCGCAGCGACCAGAGGGGGCGGAACGCCCCTTTTTCTTCCTTCCCCGCTTGGCAACCCGCCCGCGCCATGCCAAGCCTTCCCTCAAACAGGGAAACCACAATGCGCCGCGCCTTTCGCCTCATCCTCCTCCTGATCCTCCTCCTCGCCGCCACCGCCCTGTGGAAGCGCGAGGAAATCACCCGCCTCATGGCCGTGAATTCCCTCTTCGCTCCCGAAACCATCGTCCAGAATTTCAGCCATATGGACGACCTCTTCCTCACCCGCCCCCTCTCGCGCGGCGACGGTCCCATCAGTCCCCTGCCCCAAGGCACAGCCGCCACCCTCCCGGCCGAGGTCACCGACTGGATCGCCACCCGCAACGTCACCGCCCTCGTCATCCTGAAAGACGGCCAGATCGTCCATGAAAGCTATCACCAAGGCACCGGCCCCGATGATCTCCGCATCTCATGGAGCGTGGCGAAAAGCTTCCTCTCCGCCCTCTTTGGCATCGTGCTGGCCGAGGGCCATATCGACAGCCTCGATGACCCGGTGACGAAATACGTCCCCGACCTCACCGGCACCGCCTATGACGGCACAACCCTCCGCCATATCCTCACCATGTCCTCGGGCGTCGCCTTCAACGAAGATTACATGGACTTCTGGTCCGACATTAACCGCATGGGCCGCGTCCTCGCCCTTGGCCAATCGATGGACGGCTTTGCCGCCAGCCTGAAGGACCGCGCCGCCGATCCCGGCAGCCGCTGGCACTATGTCTCAATCGACACCCATGTCCTCGGCATGATCATCCGGGGCGCCACGGGCGAAGACATCCCCGAACTTCTCGAACGCCATATCCTCATCCCCATGGGCTTCGAAAAGGCCCCCTATTACCTGACCGATGGCTATGGCGTCTCCTTCGTCTTGGGCGGCCTCAATGTCACAACGCGCGACTATGCTCGCTTCGGCCAGATGATCGCGCAAGGCGGGGCGTGGCAGGGAAAACAGATCGTCCCCCGCGACTGGGTCGAGGCCTCCATCACACCTTCCGCCCCCGGCGGTGCGGGCTATGGCTATCAATGGTGGATCGCCAAAGGTGCAGCACCGGGCGAGGTGAACGCCCAAGGCATCTACGGCCAATATATCTGGATCGACCGCGCCCGAAACGTCGTCATCGCCGTCAACGCCGCCGACCGGGGCTTCGAAGATCCCGGCGTGGCAGAAGGCAACATCGCCCTTTTCCGCCGCATCGCCGCCAGCCTTTAGCCGGGGCCTTCAGGCCTGCTCCCCCTTGCCAAAGAACCCGGCCAAGGCGCGGCTCACCGTCTCGGTCACCCCCGGCCTCGGCAAGGCGTCAAAGGGCATGGGGCGACAGATTTCCATCGCCGCCACCCCCACCCGCACGGTCAAGGCCCCATTCACCACGCCCTCGCCGAACCGGCGGGACAGCTTGGCCAAAAGCCCACCCCCCGCCACCGACCCGATCAGATCATCGGTGAGTGCCAGCGCCCCCGTCGCCACCAGATGCCCAAAGACCCGGCGCAACAGCTTCACCGAACCGATCATCCCGGCCCGCCCGCCATATATCTCCGCCACCCGCCGGATCATCCGCAGATTGGCAAACAGGGCCGCCGCCACATCCGCCAGCGCAAGAGGCACCAGCGCCGTCACCGTCGCCACCTGCCGCGCCGCCGCCTCCACCTCGGCCCGCGCCGCCTGATCCAGCGGGGCCATCACCTCCTGCTCCGCCAAACGGATCAGCGCATCCGCATCCATCACATCCGCCTCACGCTCGGCCAGCCGCGCCAGACCCCAGCGCAGCTCCCCCCGGCCCGCATAAAGCCGCCGCAACTCGCGCAGCACGGCCCGCGCCTCGGCCAAGGTGCCCGCCCCCGCCGCCCGCGCCCGAATGCCATCCAGCCGCCCCAGCCGCGCAAAGCCCGCCGCCTCGCGCAGTGCCAGCAAAGTGGCAGCCAGAACCGCCGCCCCCACCAGAACCAGCGCAACCGTCCCCAAAACGGTGTTCGACGCCAGCAGACCCGTCACGAAATCCCACGCCGCCACGGACAGGACAAAGGTGAACAAGGCCCCAAAGGCCCAAGCCGCAAACCGCCCCAAGGCTGACCCGCGCCGCGCCGCCCCCACCCGCAATGCCGCCTGCATCGCCCGCCCCTCGGGCAAAACCTCTGGCACCGCTGGGGCCAACGCCGGATCGGCACCCCCCTCTCGCTCCATCACGAATGGCTTATCCGCACTCACAGCCGATCTCCGATCAGAAACTCCACCGCCCGATCCAGCCTGATATGCGGCGGCCCCTCGCCGGGGCGCACCGCCATCCGCAAGGGCGGCGCGAAACTCATCATCCCGAACTCCGCCTCCAGCCAACGCTCCGCTCCCTGCCGCGCAGGTGACAGAAGGCGCGCGGGATCATCGGGCAGACGGCCGGGATACATCGCCACCACCCGCCCATCCTCCAGCCGCCCTGTCACGCAATCCAGAACCCGCCCCTCGCGCGTCACCGTCTCTTCGACCGTGGCCCGAAACCCCGCCAGCGACATCGCCCCCGTCAAGGCCCCCGCAAACTCCGCCCGGTCCTTCGCCTCGCGCAGCATCGCCTCCATGATCGCGGTCAGTGCCCCGTGCTGGCTGTGATGCAGATGATCCGCCTTGGTCGCGGCAAAGAGGATGCGCTCCACCCGCTTGCCGCCCAAAAGCGCCGTCAACCAGCCGTTCCGCCCCGGTCGAAACGCCCCGAGCACATCCGCCATCACCCGCCGCAGGTCTTCCAGCGCCTGCGGCCCCCGATGGATCGCGCCCAGCACATCGGCCAGCACCACCTGCCGATCAATCCGCGCGAAATGCGCCCGAAAGAAGGGCTGCACCACTTGCGCCTTATATCCCTCAAACCGCCGCTCCATCTCGCGCCACAAACAGCCGCGTGGGGTATCGCCGGGCTTCGGCAAAGGCGCAAAGGTCAACGCGGGCGACCCCGCCAGATCGCCGGGCAGCAAGAACCGCCCCGGCGTGCAATCCGCCCAGCCCGCCTGCCGCGCGCCCCCCAGATAGGCCGTGAACAGCGCCGCCAGCGCCTGCGCCTTGCCCTCGACAAAGGGCAGCGCCCCATCCTCCGCCCGCGCGGTCGCCAGAAACGCCGCCCCCTCCGGCCGCTTGGCAAGCCGAGACAGCACCTCTTCCGACCAATCGGCATAGGTCTTGTCCAAAAGCGCAAGGTCCAAAAGCCACTCACCCGGATAATCCACGATATCCAGATGCACCACGCGCGGCCCGGTCAGCCCCGAAAGCCACCCCTCCGGCCGCACCCGGAAAGACAGCCGCAATTCCGATACCGCCCGCGTGCTTTCCGGCCAGCGCGGCGCATCCCCGGTCAGCGCCGCCAGATGCCCCTCATAATCGAACCGCGGCAAAGTCAGGTCCGGTTGCGGCTGCAACCAGACCGCTTCGATCCGTCCCGCCGCCTGCGCCTGCACCTGCGGCATCCGCCCCCGGTCCAGAAGATTGGCCACCAGCCCGGTGATGAAGACGGTCTTCCCCGCGCGGCTCAGCCCGGTCACCCCCAACCGCACCACCGGTTCGAACAGCGCCTCCGAAACAGAGGCCGCCGCCCCCTCGATCGTGCGGGCAATCCCGTCGGTGATGGATGAAAGGACCAATCGCTTCCCCTATGCCTCCCCTGAACATAAGCACGACCACAGACCTTGTGTAGCCACGCCCCTTGCACAGTGGACAAGCCCGCCTTGCATCGGCTAACCCCCACCCATGCCCCGCTTCGCCCTCCTCATCGACTATGATGGCACGCCCTTCAACGGCTGGCAGCGTCAGGCGCAGGGCCAACCTTCCGTCCAAGCCGCCATCGAAGAGGCGCTTGCGAAACTCGAACCCCGCCCCCATACCATCGCCGCCGCTGGCCGCACCGATGCAGGCGTCCACGCCACAGGCCAAGTCGCCCATGCCGACCTCACCCGCGACTGGGATCCCTTCCGCCTGTCCGAGGCGTTGAACCACCACCTCAAACCCGCCCCCGTCGCGATCCTGAAAGCCGCCCGCGTGCCCGAAGACTTCCACGCCCGCTTCTCGGCGCTGGAACGACGCTACACCTTCCGCCTCATCACCCGCCGCGCCCCCCTCACGCATGACCGTGGCCGCGCCTGGCATATCCAGCACAAGCTCGATCTCGATGCCATGCGCGCAGGCGCCGCCCATCTGATCGGGCTGCACGATTTCACCACCTTCCGCTCCACCCTCTGCCAGTCGAAAAGCCCGGTAAAGACGCTCGACGAAATCACCATCGACAGCCGTCCCACGACAGGCGGCACCGAGATCCGCTTCCACCTCCGCGCCCGCAGCTTCCTGCACAATCAAGTCCGCTCCATCGTCGGCACGCTCGAAAGGGTCGGTGCAGGCGGCTGGCACCCAGACGAGGTCAAGGCGGCGCTCGATGCGAAAAACCGGGCCGCCTGCGGCCCCGTCTGCCCGCCGCAGGGCCTCTACCTCACCGGCGTCTCCTATCCGGCTGACCCTTTCGCGGATTGACCCGTCGACCGAGGGCGCCTCGCCCATCGGCCCCCCAAGGGTATTTGAAGACAGAAAAATGGCAGCACGTTAACCTTAACGGCCCGCCTTTCCCCCTTCATCTTGGCGAAAAATACTCTCGGGGGTGAATTGGCCGAATGGCCAAGAGGGGGCAGAAGGCCCCCTAACCCCGGAGGAGGCGCGCATGCGCCGACGACAGGAAAGGCTTGCGGCGCATGCCGCTCCGCCAGATCACCGCCCGTCCAGCGCGCCAAGATCGGGCAGATGCCGCACCAAGGGCGCGGCCAGCCCCTGATGGTCCAGCACCTTGCGCACGGCGGGTCGCGCGCCGACCACGATCAGAACCCCCTCCCGCCGCGCCATCCGCCGCGCCAGCAAAAGGAAGGCCCGCGCCCCCGAACTGTCGATCATCGGCACATCGGTCACATCCACGACGAACTCTCTCGGCCGATCCGCGATCCGCTCCAGAACCGAACCCAACCGCGCCGCCGCGCCAAAGAACCACGGCCCGCGCAGCCGGATCACCACCCGGTCGCCGTCCTGCTCGGCCACAGGCGCAGCGCCCGCGCCCGACATTTCCGCCGCCTCCGACATGCGCGCGATAAAGACCAGACCGCCCAGCGCAAAGCCCACCACGATCCCTTCTGTCAGATCCCGGAACACCACCAGCAGAAATGTCACCACCAGCACCGCAGCATCCGCCCGGCTGCCGCGCAACAGGTGCCAGAACTCCTCCTTCTCGGCCATGTTCCACGCCACCACCGCCAGCACCCCCGCCAGTGCCGCCAAGGGGATGAACCCCGCCAAGGGTGCCGCCACCAGCATGAAGGCCAGCACGAACAGCGCATGCAGCATCCCCGACACCGGCCCGCGCGACCCCGCGCGCACATTGGTGGCCGTGCGCGCGATGGTCCCTGTCACGCAGAACCCGCCAAACAGCGCCGATCCCACATTGGCCGCCCCCTGCGCCACAAGTTCCGCATTGCTCCGGTGGCGCGCCCCACTCATCCCATCCGCCACCACGGCAGAAAGCAGCGACTCGATGGCCCCCAGCAGGGCAAAGCTCACCGCCCAAGGCAGCGCCGCCAGCACCGCCTCACCCGTCATCACAGGCAGGCCCGGCACAGGCGGCAGGCGCGGCAATTCCCCGAATTTCGACCCGATGGTTTCCACCTCCAGCCCCAGCCCCGCCACCAGAACCGATGCCAGCGCCACCGCGATCAACATCCCCGGCGCGCCCGGACGCCAGCGCTTCACCCCCTGAATGACCGCGATCACGCCCAAGGCGACCCCAAGCGCCGCCCCTGTCAGCGTCCCCCGCGCCTCCCATAGGGCGGCGACCTTCTCCACGATCTCCGCCGGTTCCGGCGCGGACAGCGTCAGCCCGAACAGGTCGCGCAACTGGCTGGTGAAGATGATGACCGCAATTCCGGCCGTGAACCCCACCGTTACCGGATAGGGGATGAACCGGATATAGGTCCCCAGCCGAAGCGCCCCCGCCGCCAGCAGGATGAACCCCGACAGAAAGGTCGCAAGGATCAACCCCTCCAGCCCGATCGCCATCACACAGGCCGAGACCAGCACGATAAAGGCCCCCGCAGGCCCCCCGATCTGATACCGCGACCCGCCCAGCAGCGACACGAGGAACCCGCCCACGATGGTGGTGTAAAGCCCCCGCTCCGGCCCCACCCCACTTGCAATGGCAATCGCCATCGACAAAGGCAGCGCCACAATGGCCACGGTCAGCCCCGCCAAGGCATCCGCCCGCAGATCGCGCAAGGCATAGCCCTCGCGCAGCACGGTCAACATCTTTGGCAGGAATTCCGGCTCACGCTGCGGAAGGGGCGAAGGGGCGGTGCGGCTTGCGTCTGTCATGATCCGGCAATAGCCAATAGGGATGGCGCATCCAACGCCCACGCCCTGCCCCCTGTCAACCACCGGAACGCCACATGTCCACCCGTCCCGATCCCGTCGCCGCCGCCGATGACGAGGCCCGCGCGCTGGCCCGGTCGCTGATCGACACCGCGCGCCATGCCGCGCTCGCTGTCACCGACCCCGCCGATGGCACCCCCGGCATCAGCCGCATCGCCATCGGTCGCGCGCCGGATGGTGGGTTTCTGACCCTCGTCTCGGCCCTTGCACCCCATCATGCGGCGCTCAAGGCCCATCCTGCCTGCGCGCTGATGCTGGGCGACGTGGGGGATAAGGGCGACCCCCTCACCCATCCCCGCCTGATGGTAAAGGCCCGCGCAACCTTCCTCGCCCCCGACGATCCCGCGCGGCCCGCGCTTCGCGACCACTGGCTGATCCATCAGCCCAAGGCCAAGCTCTACGTCGATTTCGGCGATTTCGCCTTCGTCCGGCTGACGCCCATCTCCGCCCTTCTGAATGGCGGCTTTGCCCGGGCCTTCCGGCTTTCGCCGGAAGACCTCGGGTAAAGGCTTACAACGGGTTATCGCAGCGCACCGTCACCTGCACCCGCCCCCGCACCGCCGTGGGCCAGCGCAGATGCACCTCGTTGCGCGCCACCCCCTGCTCCACCAGCGCGAAAGGCTGCGCCCATTGCGCCACGTTCGATGCGTTGCTGATCTGCCCCTCCGGCACCAGCCCCGTCACCACCCGCGCGCGAGAGGCAAAAGGCAACCACGGCCCCGGCTGCACCACCCAAGTCTCCGCCGCGCTGCTCTGGTTATGCTCGATGATCACCGGACTGACCGTCATCTGGTCGATGGAATGAAACGCATTCGCCTCAAAGGTGATGTTGCGGAACCGCCCCGTATCCAGCCCGGCAAAGGTATCGTCCACCCCCTCCACCCTCTCGATATTCCCGTTGATCGTGCGGAAGGCATTATCCGTCACCATCAACCCGTTGATGAAATGCCCCGGCCCGCGCGGCGTCACCACAATCCAGCGAAAGGCCGTGCTGACCCCGCTCGCCATGAAGATATTCCCCGTCACCGTCAGCCCGCCAAAGGACAGCTCATTGCTGAATCCCGGTTCCGCATCATGCTCGTTCGACCATTCAAGAAAGCAGTTGTCGATGTAATTCCCCACCACCAGACTGCGCGCATGGGTCGAGGTGAAGACGATCCCCGCCCGCCGGATTCCCGCCTCCTGCTCGTCCCCCTGAAAGAAGTGGTTCGCCACCACCAGATGCCCTGTCCCGCCCAGCACCGCGAAATGGGCAAACCGCACCACCCGGCATTCCCGCAGCTTCACGTCATTGGCGTTCACATTGACGGCAATCGTCGTCCGGCTCTGCACGGGCAGCGATTGCTCGTTCGACAGGAACTGGCACAGGTCCACCATCAACCCTTGGCAGCCCAGCCCCGGTGACGTGATCCCCCGGTCCAGCGGGCGGTTGAAGACGCAATTGTCCACCCGCAGTGCGATGCCTGCCACGGGCAGGATGATCCCGCTGGCCACCCCGCTGCAGTCAAACTCCACCTCGCGAAACTCCAGACGGCTCAGATTGGCGAACCCCGCCAAATCGACGACATAGCGATAGCGCTGGAAGGTGAACGTCCGCGTCCCCGCCGCCGCGAACAGGGGTTGGCTCAACTCCACCGTCCCTGCCGCCACATTCACCGACCGGACATAGACCTCGCGCCCCACGCCCGTCCCGCTCACCCGCGCGCCAAGGGCGATATTCGCCGCATTCGCCACCCCGGTAAGCCGCGTGGGGTTTGAAACTGTATAGGTCGCGACCGATGTCGCCACCGTCGTCGCCCATGCCGGGCTGTCCTGCGCATCCAGATGGCCGTTGCGGATCACCCGCCGCAGGTTAAAGACCGACAGGCCCGTGATCGCCGCAAGGTCGAGCGGTGCCGTCAACCGCACCCGCCGCCCCGACAGATCAAACTCCACATGATCCGAAAAATTGAACAGCGATTGCAACGCCTTGCGTAGCCCTGCCTCATCGTCGCCAAAGGCCGCCGCATAGGTGTTCAGGTCGAAATTCCGTCGACAGGTCAGCCGCGCCGTGGGCGGCATGGTGACCGTTCCCTCGAAATGCACATGGCTTTCAAAGGTCACATTTCCCGCCAGCCGATAGGTCCCCGCCGAAACCAGAACCGACCGTTGCCCCGCCGCCGCATCCGCCGCCTCGAAGGCCGCCGTGTCATCGGCCACCCCATCGCCCACCGCGCCATAGTCGCGCACATCGACCCATGTCATCAGGTCACGATGATAGACCTCGGTCGCATCCTCGATCACGATGTCATCGATCCGCACCACGCCGCCCACCGGGCCAATCAGATCGATCCCCAGATGCCCATAGGCCGGGGCCGTGCCCCAGATCATGTCGGTCCCGCCCCGGTTCCCCGATCCGATGATCGCGCTTACCGTGAACACCTGCCCATAGGCGGTCAGCGCCACGCTCGGCCCCACCTGCACGGCGCTCGCCACGTTGGACCCGTTCGCCGCCGCCGCAAAACCTGCGATCCGCACCGTGGGCAAGGCGCCCGACAGGCATTTCACCCGCGCCGTCACGCGCAGATACAGCCCCGGCTGAAAGGGGATGCGCTGAAAGCTGCGCAGCTTCAGCGTGGCCGTGGCCTTCTGCACTTCCAGACATCCGCCGAAATCCTGATCGGCTGGCACAAAGGCCGCATTGGGCTGCCCCGCCCAAGACCCCTGCCCCGCAAGGCCATCTTCCCGCGACCACAGGCCCAGCCCCGCCTCAAAGGCCGGCGGCATCAGCGCCAGCCCCTCCGTCACCGCCATATTCATCGCATCCCTCGCCGCGTTTTCGCCCGCAGCAAGGGGTATCAAGGCAGGGTTAACGGGATGTCAGACCACCGTGCGCTCTCCGATCGCACTGGCGCAGGCTCAGGCCCCGACCCCCGGCTCCGGCAAAAGCTGGACGCCATTGATCAACCAGCCTTCCGGCCCCTCGACCATCTGATAGTCAAGGATATGGGTCCGCCCGGCCTGATCGGTGATCATCACCTTCTGCCACAGCCGCCCACCCACTTCGCGGTTCTCCAGCATCCGCACCGATCCGGGCCGATGCACCATCGGATAGCCCTGCTTCACCATCCGCCCGAAATTTTCCGGCGACATGAAGATCGACTTGATCGAAGGCGAGGCAAAGGTGAAGGCCGTGGCAAAATCATCCGCCTTGAAGGCCTCGATCTGGTCGAGGATGGTCTTCTCCATCGGATTGTCCTGCGCGGCAACGGGTGCGGCGGCAGGCAGGCTCAGGCAAAAGGCAATCAACAGTCCAAAGGCGATGCGGCGCATAGCGGCCTCCCTCAAACGTCCCCGGTGGAAAGCCTAGGGCATTGCGTCCACAGGTCAACGACGGCCTGCAACAGGGGCAAGGGCGCACCTGTGCGCCCACGCACGCTTAACCAATAATCGGCCCAAGTCTCTGCCGAAATTTGTATGCACACTTTGCTGCACAAAATCCGGCACAAAACAGGGCACAAGCGATGCGCCCTGTCCTTGCCAAAATCTGTAATGAAGCCAAAAGGTTAAACCAGTTCGCCCGCCAGCGCCCGATCCATCAGCGCCACGCTTTCCTTCACCCCGTAAAGCGCGACAAACCCGCCAAAGCGCGGCCCTTCGGACGCCCCCAGCAGCACCTCATACAGCGCCTTGAACCAGTCGCGCAGCGGCTCGAACCCATGTTCCTTGCCCACGGCAAAGACCATGGATTGCAGGGCATCCGCATCCTGCCCGCCCTCCCAAGCCACCAGCCGCGCACGCAGATCGACCATCGCCGCCCGCTCTTTTTCGTCGGGCAGACGGAACTGCCGCGTGGGGGCGATCCGGTCGGTGAAATAGCGCACGGCAAAGCCTGCGGCGGCATCCAGATCGGGATGCGTCTCGGGGCTGGCCTCTGGCGCATAGGCGCGGATATATCCCCACAAGCCCTTGGAATCCTTGGCCCCTGCGACGCTTGCAAGGTTCAAAAGCATGCTGAACGGCACCACCATCTTGCTCTGTGGCGGATGGCCGCCATGGATATGCCAGACCGGGTTGTTCACCTGCCCATCGATATCCTGCGTCGGATAGGCCTTCAGCTGCTGGTGATATTCATCCACCGCCCGCGGGATCACATCGAAATGCATCCGCTTCGCCGTCTTGGGCTTTTGATACATGAAATAGGACAAGGATTCCGTCGCGGCATAGGTCAGCCATTCGTCGATGGTCAGGCCATTGCCCTTCGATTTGGAAATCTTCTGCCCCTGATCGTCAAGGAACAGCTCATAGGTCATATGGTTCGGCTTCCGCCCCCCCAAAACCTCGCAAATTCCGTCATAGATAGGCGTATTGGTGGAATGGTCCTTGCCATACATCTCAAAGTCGACATCCAAAGCCGCCCAGCGCGCCCCGAAATCCGGCTTCCACTGCAGCTTAACATTCCCCCCCGTAACCGGCAGCGTCCACTCGCGCCCGTCCTCGTCATCAAAGGTGATCTCGCCCCGCACGGCATCGACATTCTTCATCGGCACGTAAAGAACCCGCCCCGTTTCCGGGTGAATCGGCAGGAAACAGGAATAGGTCTGCTGCCGCTCCTCGCGCAAAGACGCCAGCATGATGTTCATGATCGCATCATACCGCTCTGCCGCCCGCCGCAGCACGGCATCAAACCGGCCTGACCCATAGAAATCCGTGGCCGAGATGAATTCATACTCGAACCCAAAGGTATCCAGAAACCGACGCAGCATCGCGTTGTTATGGTGGCCAAAGCTCGGATATTCGCCATAAGGATCGGGCACCGAAGTCAGCGGCTTCTGCATATGCTCGCGCAGCATGTCTTGCTGCGGAACGTTCTCTGGCACCTTCCGCATCCCATCAAGGTCGTCCGAAAAACAGATCAAGCGCGTCGGAATGTCCGAAATGATCTCGAAGGCCCGCCGGATCATCGTCGTCCGCGCCACCTCGCCAAAAGTCCCGATATGCGGCAAGCCCGAGGGGCCATAGCCCGTCTCAAACAGCACATGCCCCTTTTCCGGGTCCTTCTTTTCATAGCGTTTGAGGATCGCGCGGGCCTCTTCAAAGGGCCAGGCTTTCGATTTCATCGCGGCGTCACGCAGGGCAGACATCGGCAATCCTCAAGGAAACGTGCAGAAACCCCATGCCTCCGCAACCCCCGTCCTCTATTGCCGCCCCCGCATCGCGTCAATAATCTCCGGGGTCAAAGCACCAAGGATTCCGACCATGTCCGACACCCCCCCGATCTCTGCCCAAGATGCGCTCGTTGCCGTAATGGTCGCCTGCTCGGCCTCTGATCAGAACATGCGCACCGCCGAACTGGTGGCGATCCAGCGCATGGTCAACCATATGCCCGTTTTCGCCGATTACGACCAAGACCGCATCCGCCGCATCAGCCAGATCGTCTTTGACCTGTTCGAAGAGGAAGACGGCCTCGACGCCCTTTTCGGTCTGATCCGCGAGGCGCTGCCCGAACGGCTGCACGAAACCGCCTATGCGCTGGCCTGCGATGTGGTCACAGCGGACGGCAACCATAATGAGGTGGAGCTGCGGATGCTCGACGAAGTGCGTGAGGAATTGAAGGTCGACCGCCTCCATGCCGCCGCCATCGAATGGGGCGCGCGCGTGCGCCACATGAAGCCCTGAACAGAGACCGGGCCGGGCTCAAGCCTTCGCCCCATCATTTTCTTTCGAGAAATGTCCTCCGGCGTCGGCTATCGGGACGCCATCGGTTCAAGGCCCGATGACCGACGGTGGCAGACATCCCCCGGTCCGACGCCTGCCACCGCGTGCCGGACCTAAAAATCCCTTCGGTAGGATGGGCCAGCCGGCCCATCGCCGCCTGATATTCACGCATAAAGCCCCGCCCAGCGTGCGATCAATTGCCCCTGCAACCGCCGCGCCCGGCGCGTCCAGGCCCGGCCACCCTCCGGCTGCTCCCGCTCCGCAACCGACAGACGATCGCGCCGTGCCGCATCCGCACAGAAGATGGCAAAGGCCAATTCTCGCCCCGTAGGCGGCTGCACATAACCCACCAGTGCCGAGACGAAGTTCAACGTCCCCGTCTTGCCGATCACCTTGACGGGGCTTTCAATCGCCTCGCCCTCGCCATCCCGCATCCCCAGATCGCGCAGCACGGCCTTCAACTGCCCGCCTGTCCGCGTCGCCTGCGCCGCCACCATCGCCCGCACCATCTCTTCCGCGCTGATCCGGCTGTCTGCTCCCAGCCCGGAATGATCAACAAACCGCCCCTCCGCGCCCAGCCGCGCCTTCGCCCAATCCGACATCGCCCCGCCCGAAGCCCGAAGCCCCCCTGCCCCCGACGCCGTCAACCCCACCACCTCTGCCGTCAGATTCGTAGACCAGCGCAGCATCCGCCGCAGAATATCGGCCAAAGGATCGCTTCGGTGTTCGGCCAGAACCTGCCCTCCCGCAGGCCCGCGCGCCGACCGCTTCGCCGCAGGCAGTTCAATCCCCTGCGCCGCGGCCAGCGTCTGGAACACCTCTGCCACATAGGCCCCCGGATTGCGCACAGGCAGCCAGCGGCTGCCGCCTTTGCCCAAGGCTTCCGAGGCCACCGTCCATTCCTCGGCCCCGCCCCGCGCGCGATAGGTGAACAAGGGCGCCTCCCGCCGCACCACCTCCATCCGCGCCATGCGCACCGGGGGGGCGAACCGCTCGCCCCGCGCGTCCATCGCCACACCCCAACCGCCTTGCGCGCGCCGCCATTCGAAATGCACCCGGTTGTAATTCAGGTTCAGACCCGAAATGGCGGGGTTGTACCCCACATGATCGGGCTGATCAGATGCGATCTGATCCAGCGCGGGCAGCGCCGTATCAACGTAAAGGAAATCCCCCCGCACCCGTCGCAGCCCCGTCGCCGCCAACCGCGCCGCCAGATCGCCCAGCCTATCTGTGTCCAGTTCCGGGTCCCCCGTCCCGATCAGGACCAGATCGCCTTCCAGCACCCCGCCGCGCAGCGCCCCCGCCGCCACGACCTGCGTGACGAAACGATGCCCTGGCCCCAGCCGCTCCAGCGCGTAAAGCGCCGTCACCGCCTTGGCCGTGCTGGCAGGCGGCAGTGGCCTTCCGCCCTCCACCGCCTCAAGGATGCGCCCGCTCCGCGCCTCGGCAACCGCAAAGCCCACCACGCCGCCCAGCTTTGCCGCCGTGATCAACGCGCCGGGTTCCGCCGCCCCCGTCACCGCAGACCCGCCAGAAGGCCGCGCCACGGGCCGGGGGCTGATAACCAGCCCCTCGCCCAGCGCAGGCCCCGCCAAACCCGCCAGAACACCGCCCAGAACCACACGCCGCGAAACCATCACATCCTCCCGACCCGACAGCGAAACCCTAGCCAAAGCCCCCGCGCCCCGGCAAGCGTCGCGCCGTCACACGCGCCATTCGCCCCGCGCCCGGATTGCGGTCGACGAAGACCCGTCCATCGGCAGGTTCACAAAACACCACGCAGGCGCATCCCGCACCCGCAGCACCTCGCCCCGCGCCACCCGCTCACCTCGGAAGATGCGCGCGGCCTTCGACACCCGCCCCCGCACACCCCAACCCGGCCGCGCCAGCACACCCACAGGCACCATGCGCAAAATATCCTGCCACCGCTCCCACCGATGGAACTGGCCCAGATTGTCTGCCCCCATCAGCCACACAAAGCGCACGCCGGGATAGATCGCCTGCAACCGTTCCAGCGTTTCCGCCGTGAACCGGGTGCCCAAACGTGCCTCCAGATCACTGACCACCACGCGCGGGTCGCGCATCACCGCCCGCGCCCGCGTCAGCCGGTCGGCCAAGGGCGCAGGCCCCCGCGCCTTCAACGGATTGCCGGGGGATACCAGCCACCAGACCCGGTCCAACCCCATCCGCTTCAGCGCCTCGCGCGTGATGTGAACATGGCCCGCATGCGCCGGATCAAACGATCCGCCCAGCAACCCGATCACCATCCCCTTCCGCGCCACGGGAAATCCTGCCCGCACGCTGTCCCTCCGCTGCCATTCCGGCCAAAGGCCCAACCAAACTGCCCCAATCACCTCACGTTGCCACTGTCCAGCATAATCGCTACATGGTCCCCCAACACCCCTTGGGATTCATTGCAGGAGCGGCACGATGGCCTCGTATCAATACGTCTACCACATGGATGGCGTCTCAAAGACCTATCCCGGCGGCAAGAAGGTGTTCGAGAACATCCGCCTCAACTTCCTCCCCGGCGTCAAGATCGGTGTCGTGGGCGTGAACGGCGCGGGGAAATCCACCCTCCTGCGCGTGATGGCCGGATGGGACAAGGATTTTCAAGGCGAGGCATGGGCCGCCAAGGGGGCCAAGGTCGGCTACCTGCCGCAGGAACCCCAACTCGACCCCGCGCTGACGGTGCGCGAAAACGTCAAGCTTGGCGTGGCCGAGAAACAGGCAAAGCTCGACCGCTACAACGAATTGGCCATGAACTATTCGGACGAGACCGCCGAAGAAATGGCCAAGTTGCAGGATGAGATCGACGCAGAAAACCTCTGGGACCTCGACAGCCAGATCGACATCGCGATGGAGGCCCTGCGCTGCCCGCCCGATGACGCCAATGTCGAAACCCTGTCGGGCGGCGAACGCCGCCGGGTCGCGCTCTGCAAACTGCTCTTGGAGGCGCCTGACATGCTCCTTCTCGACGAACCGACCAACCACCTTGATGCCGAAACCATCGCTTGGCTGCAAAAGCACCTGATCGAATACAAGGGCACGATCCTGACGGTCACCCACGACCGCTATTTCCTTGATGACATCACGACGTGGATCCTCGAACTCGAACGTGGCCGCGGCATCCCGCATGAGGGCAACTATTCCTCATGGCTGGACGCCAAGGCCAAGCGCCTTGCGCAAGAAGCGCGCGAGGATAAGGCCAAGCAGAAGGTGCTGGAAAAGGAACTGGAATGGATCCGCGCCGGGGCCAAGGCCCGTCAGGCCAAATCCAAGGCCCGTATCCAAGCCTATGAAAAGATGGCCGATGAATCGGTCAAGGAACTGGTGGGCAAAGCGCAGATCATCATCCCGCACGGCCCCCGCCTCGGCTCCAAAGTCATCGAATTCGAAAACGTGTCCAAGGCACTGGGCGACAAGCAGCTGATTGAGAACCTGACCTTCTCGCTGCCCCCCGGTGGCATCGTGGGCGTGATCGGGCCGAACGGCGCGGGCAAGTCCACTCTGATGAAGATGATCACCGGGCAGGAAAAGCCCGACAGCGGCACGATCACGCTGGGCGACACGGTCCAGCTTTCCTATGTCGACCAGTCGCGCGACGCGCTCGACCCCAACAAGAACGTGTGGGAGGAAATCACCGACGCGCTCGACATCGTGGTCTTGGGCGATGCCGAGGTGAACAGCCGCGCCTATTGCTCATCCTTCAACTTCAAAGGATCGGATCAGCAGAAAAAGGTGGGCATCCTGTCGGGCGGGGAACGGAACCGCGTCCACATGGCGAAACTGCTGAAATCCGGTGGCAACGTCCTTTTGCTGGACGAACCGACGAACGATCTGGACGTCGAAACGCTTCAGGCGCTGGAAGCGGCGATCGAAGAGTTTGCAGGCTGCGCGGTCATCATCTCGCACGACCGCTTCTTCCTTGATCGCCTCTGCACCCATATCCTCGCCTTCGAAGGCGATGCACATGTGGAATGGTTCGAAGGCAACTTCCAGGATTACGAAGAAGACAAAATCCGCCGCCTCGGCCCGGATTCCGTGGAACCGAAGCGCGTGAAATACAAAAAGTTCACCCGCTGACCCGTTGGGGTGGGGTATAACCCCACCCTCCCCGGTTTCCGACTGCACGGTAGGGTGGGGTTCACCCCACCGCCCCCTTCACTTCGTGCGTGAAACGCGCCTTGATCGCCCCCCCTGCGCGGCCAGAAAGAGCGTAAAGAAGATGCAGGCACCATTCACCTTGGGGCGAAGGTAATGCGACATGGGGCCAAGGCTGCCATGCCCACCTTTCGCAAAGGTAAAGGCGGGGTACCGACCCCGCCTTTGGACGGCTGAATTTCTTAAGTCACCGTTCGCTGCGTGCCCACAATTTGCGGCACAAAAGGCGGCACAAAACAGGGCACAACCGTTGCAGGGAGATCCCGGTCAGGCCAAGGCTGGTAAACCGGCCCCGACGGTTCGATCCCTCTGGATCAGAACGCGCAGCCCGGGCGCAAGCCCAGCTTCTTCATGATCGACGCCGCCGGGCAGAAACCCGTAAAGGAAGACTGGATCAAATTTGCTCCGATAAAGACGGTAAACCACAGAAAATAAGGGGAAACGAACTGCGTCAGCAGCACGCTGATCAGCACCATCACACCGGCGAAAGCCATCACGGCACGGTCAAGGGTCATAGCATCCACTCCATCTAAGCACCCGCATCCGGGCGGGGCATCCCTGCCGATGATCTAACCTTTCTCCAGTTCATATTCAAGTAATAGAATGTTTTGAATTTGAGCGATCGTCGCCGTTTCCCGGACATTAACCCCAATTTTCTTGATTTTTTTGCCCACCGCGCCCATATGTCCCCCGCGACGTTATTCTAAATCGACTTCTGTCTCGGATCTTCCGGCCACAGCATCGACCCAGGCTGACGGGGCCAAGCCGCCGCACGGTGCGGGCGGGAGACTAAACAGGAGACTTCACGATGGCCAAAGGCACCGTGAAATGGTTCAATGAAACAAAGGGTTACGGCTTCATCGCGCCGGAAGGCGGGAAGAAGGACGTGTTCGTTCACATCACCGCTCTGGAACGTGCAGGCCTGCGTGGCCTGAAAGACGGCCAGGCTGTGACCTTCGACATCGAAGCCGGCCGCGACGGCCGCGAGTCGGCGACCAACCTCGCCCTCGCTTGATCTTCGGATCCATTCGTTAACGACGGCGCAGCGCCGAAAGGCGCTGCTGCCAGCCTCGGAACCGCCGATTGGCGACATCCGACCCGGCGCTTCCGGCCTAGCCCTCTCGTCCCGCCTAGGGCAGACTGGCCATATGGAACAGCCCGATTACACCCGCCTTATCGATGCCGAGACTTGGGATTTCATCCGCCGGTCCGAAGCCAGCTATCCCCCTGATACGGCAAGCCTTTCCATCGCCGATCAACGCGCGATCTATGATGCGCTCTGCCGCGAATTCCACCTCGGCTATCCCCCCGGAATAACCGCCGAGGACCGCCCCTTCGGCGGCGTTCCCTCCCGCCTCTATCCCGGAAAGGGCGGCACAGTCGCCTATTTCCACGGCGGCGGCTTTGTCGTGGGCGGTCTTCACAGCCATGACGACATCTGCGCTGAAATTTGCGCCCGAACCGGGCTGACGGTGGTGTCGGTCGACTATCGGCTTTGCCCAGAACACCCCCATCCCGCCGCCTATCTGGATGCTCTTGCTGCCACCCGGGCCATCGCCGACGAATGCCCCGCGCCGCTTCTCCTTGCAGGCGACAGCGCAGGCGGCAATCTCGCAGCATCTGTCGCGCAAGCTATTGGTAGGAAAGGCGCTTTTGGTATTGCGGGGATGGTCCTCATCTATCCCGGTCTGGGCGGAGACAAAGATTTTGGGTCCTATCTCACGCATGCAAACGCCCCCATGTTGACCCGTGACGACGTCCTCTTCTACAGCAGCATCCGCCACGGCAACGCCCCTGCGCCATCGCCCGATCCAACTTTCGCACCGCTCTCTGACAGCGATTTCTCGGACCTCCCACCCACCCTTGCCATCGCCGCCGAATGCGACCCTCTGGCCGATGACGCCACGCATTACGCAGTGCGCCTCACCGCCGCCGGTGTTCAGGCCCGCGCCATCGTCGAACCCGGCCTTGTCCACGGCTACCTGCGCGCCCGTGCCACCGTGCCCCGCGCTGCCGCAAGCTTTGACCGCATCACCCGAACCCTCACAGCCATGGCCAATGGCACATGGTCCGAAACGGAGGAATTTGCATGAACGCCCCCACCCCGAACCTGACCCATTGGCAAGAACGTTGCGACATGGCCGCGGCCTTCCGCTGGACCGCAAAACTCAACATGCATGAAGCTGTTGCGAACCATTTCTCCCTTGCGGTGAATGCCGATGGGTCGCGTTTTCTAATCAATCCGAACGGTCGTCACTTCGCCCGCATCACGGCCTCTAGCCTGATTGAGATTAATGCGAATGACCCTTCGACCATGTCCCGCCCGGATGCACCCGATCCCACCGCTTGGGGTTTGCACGGGTCCATCCACCGCGCTTTACCCCATGCCCGCTGCGTAATGCATGTCCATTCCATCCATGCCACGGTCTTGGCCAGCCTCGCCGACTCTCGCCTGCCCGCAATCGACCAAAACAGCGCCATGTTCCATGATCGCATGGTGATCGATGAACATTACGGCGGCATGGCCTTCGAAGAGGAAGGGGCCCGCTGCGCCTCCCTTCTGGCCGATCCGAAGACGGTTGCCATGGTGATGGGCAATCACGGCGTTCTGGTGGTCGGCGCGACCGTGGCGGAAACCTTCAACCGCCTGTATTACTTTGAACGCGCAGCTGAAACCTATATCCGCGCCTTGCAGACGGGCCGCCCATTGCGGGTCTTGCCCGATGTGATAGCCGAAAAGACTGCGCAGGAATGGGAGGCTTATCCCGGCTTCGCCGAAGCGCATCTGCGCGAATTGCGGGCGCTTTTGGATGCGGAAGGGTCTGATTACGCCGGATAATCTGTAGAGAAACCCTAGGCCTCGAAAAAGGGCGTCGACTGCATCGTTGCAGGCACCGGAACCCCCATCCGCGTCAGTATGGACGGGGCAAGGGCCAATTGGTCAAGGATCACATCCTCGGGCGGCAGCGCAGAGGTCCCAAAGTAATAGAAGGCAAAGTCCTGCTGCAATTCGCCAGCGCCGCCATGATGGCCGCGTTCATCCTGCCCGTGATCCGCGGTCACGATCACCTCATACCCTGCCTGACGCCAGCGATGGATGAAGGGCGCCATCTGTTCATCCAGCAGATAGCAGGCATGGTCCATCTCTTCACATTCGTGGAAAAAGCGATGCCCCATGCTGTCCAGCGTGCAGGAATGGTAGATGCCGTAATCGATCCCTTTCACCTCGCACAGCCTTGTCAGCGTAGCAAAGAGGTCATGGTCTGACGGTGTCATCTGATTGTCATGACCGTAACCGGACATGGTGTGGAACCGCCCATGATGAATGGGTCCTGCCTCTTCGTCATATTCGATGTCGCGCACGCTGTCGAAAGGCGCGCGCTGAAAGAATTCGGACCAGAAACTGTGGGTAACGGCCCCTGTCCGCCGACCTGCCTTTGCGAGTTCAGAAAACACGTCGGGCAGGTCGAGTTTCTTGACGGCATAGTTGCCCCAGACACCATGCACTTGCGGTGGAACACCCGTATGGATCGAGGCATAGCACGAGGCAGAGGTGGATGGCAAAACCGCCCGCATCCTGCGTACCCGCGCCTCGCCCGACTGGACCCAGCCTTCCAGATTGCCGAACAAACGCCGCCAGTTGCGATAAGGCACACCGTCGATGATGATCAGCAGCAGCTTGCGCGTCATCAATTGCCTGCGCTTTCCATTTTGCGATGGGCCAGAACCTCTTCCAGCCAGCCAAGCCGCAATTCGGGCACAGATGAAAGCAGAAGGTCTGTGTAATCGTCAAACGGAGGCGTCAAGACATCGGTCTTTGACCCATAGCGCACCACCTGCCCGCGATACATGACCGCTATCCTGTCCGCGATGGCCTTCACCGTGGCAAGGTCATGGGTGATGAAGAGATAGGCCACCCCTTCCTGTGCCTGAAGGTTCAAAAGCAGCTTCAGGATGCCATCCGCCACCAGCGGATCAAGGGCCGAGGTGACCTCGTCACAAATGATAAGCTTGGGCTTGGCAGCAAGGGCGCGGGCGATGCAGACTCGCTGCTTTTGTCCGCCTGACAGTTCGGCAGGGTAGCGGTCGATATAGCCCTTCCCCATCTCGATCTGATCAAGCAATTCCTGAACACGCTTGCGCTTTGCCTCGCCCTTCATGCCAAAATAGAATTCCAAGGGCCGCCCGATGATCGTGCCCACCGTCTGGCGCGGGTTCATCGCCACATCCGCCATCTGATAGATCATCTGCAATTCCCGCAGATCATCCCTACTGCGCGACTTCAATTCGCGCGACAACTCGCGCCCGGCAAAGGTGATCCGCCCCGCCGACGGCGGCAGAAGTCCTGTGATCGCGCGGGCCAACGTCGACTTGCCCGATCCGCTTTCGCCCACCACGGCAAGGGTCTGCCCGGCGGGTAGGTTGACGCTGACAGATTTCAGGACATCGAAGGTTGTGCCGCTATAGCGCGCCGTGACGTTTTGGATGGAAAGCACGGGGGGTGTTTCGCCCTTTTCCTCGTGTTCGATGGAACGAACAGACACGAGGGCACGAGTATAGGCCTCATGCGGGTCGGTGATGATCTGGCGCACAGGGCCATATTCCACCTTCTTCCCATGCCGTAGCACAAGGATATCGTCCGCCACCTGCGCCACGACGGCAAGGTCATGGGTGATGTAAAGTGCGGCTACCCCGGTGTCGTGGATCGCTTCCTTGATCGCAGCCAGAACGTCGATCTGCGTCGTCACATCCAAGGCCGTGGTCGGTTCGTCAAAGATCACAAGGTCCGGCTTCGGACACAGCGCCATCGCCGTCATCGCGCGCTGCAACTGCCCGCCGGAAACCTGATGCGGATAGCGGCTCCCAAAGGTTTCGGGGTTCGGCAGGCCGAGTTTGCGAAACAGCATCACGGCCCGCGCCTCGACCTCGGCCCGGCCCATAAGGCCATGCGAAAGCGAGGTTTCGATCACCTGTTCCATCAGCCGCTTTGCCGGGTTGAAGGCGGCAGCGGCGGATTGCGCGACATAGGTCACCTCTCGACCGCGCAGGGAACGTAATCCGCCAGACGAAAGCCCGCGGATGTCGCGACCATTCAGCAGAATCTCTCCACCTGTCAGGCGGACACCCCCCCGCCCATAGGCCATCGCAGAAAGGCCAATAGTGGATTTCCCCGCCCCGGACTCCCCGATCAGGCCAAGCACTTTGCCCTTGGCTACGCTGACCGAAACGTCATCCACCAGAACCACATCCTTCGGCGGTTCACCCGGCGGGTAGGATGTCGCCTCGATGCGGAGGTTCTTGATCTCAAGCAGATCAGGCACCGCGCCCCCCTTTCAGGCTGGTTGTCCGCGACAGGATCCAGTCAGCGACAAGGTTCACCGAAATCGCCAAAAGCGCGATGGCCAACGCGGGCATCAGGGCCGCGGACTTACCGTAGATCAGCCCATCCTTGTTCTCGCGCACCATGCCGCCCCAATCCGCAAGCGGTGGCTGGATCCCAAGACCAAGGAATGAAAGCGTCGAAATGAAGAGGACCGCGAAGATAAAGCGCAATCCGAACTCTGCCACCAAAGGTGAGAGGGCATTGGGAAGGATCTCGCGGAAGATGATCCAAGACTGGCCTTCGCCGCGCAAGCGGGCGGCTTCGACGTAATCCATCACGGCGATATCCATCGCAACAGCGCGCGCCAAACGGAAAACCCGTGTTGCATCAAGTGTACCGATCACAAGGATAAGCACAGTCAGGTTCAAGGGCAGGACCGATAAAATGACCAAGGCGACAATAAGCGACGGAATCGCCATCATCAGATCGACCAGACGGGAAAGCGACTGGTCGATCCATCCCCCCCGTACCGCCGCGAGAAAGCCAAGGAAGGACCCCAAACTGAAAGCGAGGGTCGAAGACGCTAAGGCCACGAAAATGGTAATCTGGCCGCCATAGATCAGTCGGCTGAGGATGTCTCGCCCGATCGTGTCGGTGCCCAGAAGATGTGTCGAGGATGGCCCTTCCCAGACCCCCCCGATGATGGCATCCACGGGATAGGGTGCGATCACTTGCGCGAAGATCGCACAGAAGAGAAAGCCGCCCGTCAAGATCAGGCCGATAAGCGCGGAAATCGGCATCTTCATTTCGGGTGCCTCAGGCGCGGATTTGCGACGATGGCAATCACGTCAGCCAGAATATTCAAGCCGATATAGACAGCCGCGAAGATAAGACCCACTGCCTGCACCACAGGAAGGTCGCGCTTGGCCACATGGTCAACAAGGTATTGGCCCAGCGCGTTATAGCTGAAGACCACCTCCACCACGACAACGCCGACGACAAGATAGGCAAGGTTCAGGACAACGACCGAAACGATGGGGGCGATCGCGTTCGGAAAAGCGTGCCGCCAGATGACCCGCATCGGGGACAGCCCCTTCAATTCTGCCGTTTCGATATAGGCTGATTGCATCACGTTTAGGATCGCTGCGCGCGTCATCCTCATCATGTGCGCAAGGACGACCAACACCAACACGATCACTGGCAGGGCAACGGCGTTCAGCCGATCCCAGAACGACATGCCGGGAAAGACCATAGCGACGGGTTGGAAGATCGGGATGACCTGCGTTAGCAGGAAGATGACAAAATAAGCTGCCACGAATTCAGGCAGTGAGATCGTCGATAGGGTGACGCCCGAAATCACCTTATCGGGCCAGCGGCCGTTGTATCGCGCCGCCACCAGCCCCAGAAGGATTGCCAAAGGCACCGAAATCACGGCGGCGCAGGCGGCGAGGAAGAGCGTATTGCCAAGACGCTGTCCGATGGCCTGCCCGATGTCCTGCCCGTTGGTCAAGGCTGTGCCGAAGTCGCCGGTCAGGATGCCACCGAGCCATGAGAAGTACCGCTCAATCGGCGACCGATTCAGACCCAGCGACTCGCGCAGGTTTGCCAGGGCCTCGGGCGTTGCGGATTGGCCGAGGATGGCCTGCGCCACATCCCCCGGCAGCGCCTCGGTGCCCAGAAAGATGAGCAGAGAAACCGCCCAGAGCAGAAGAAGGCCCAGCGCAATGCGCTGGACCACGAGCTTAAGTACCTGATGCACCTGTCACCGGCCCGATCAGGCGTTCAGCCAGCACTTGGCAAGCGCCGTTCCGTCCATCAGCGTGCCGAGCGGGTTCGCTTCCCAGCCGCCGACTTCCTGCCGACGACCTTCGACCCAGTCGTTGAACATCGGGCAGATCAGACCGCCTTCGTCGCGCAGGATGTTGGCCATTTCGGAATACATGGCCTTGCGCTGTGCCTGATCAAGCTCGCCCTTCGCGGCAACGAGAAGCTCGTCGAAGCGGGCGTTCTTGAACTTGGTGTCGTTCCAGTCAGCGGTGGACAGGTAGGCGGTCGAATACATCTGATCCTGCACCGGACGGCCACCCCAATAAGAGGCGCAGAACGGTTCGACGTTCCAGACGTTGGACCAGTAGCCGTCATCGGGCTCGACCTTCACCTCCAGCGGGATGCCCGCCGCGGCGGCGGACTGCTGGAAGAGCTGTGCCGCCTCGACCGCGCCGGGGAAGGCGCCGGGCGCGGTGCGCAGGATGATCGGGCTGCCGTCATGGCCCGACGCTTTGTAAAGTTCGGCCGCCGCCGCCGCATCGTATTCGCGCTGCGGGATCGAATCGTCGAACAGCGGATAGGCCGCGTTGATCGGGAAGTCGTTCCCGCGCGAGCCGTAGCCGCCAAGGATTTTTTCCACCATCTCCTCGCGGTTGATCGCCATTTTCAGCGCGTTGCGCAGGTCCTTGTTATCGAAGGGTGCCTTGTCGCAATGCATGATGAAGACGTAATGCCCCGGCCCTGCCGCACGCTCGATCACCACGTCGGTATTGCCCTTGAGCAGTTCGACGATCTTCGGGTCGATTCGGTTCATGAGGTGAATCTGACCCGACTGGATCGCCGCCGTCCGGGCGGTGTTGTCGTTGATGGTCAGAACCTCCACGGTATCCGCATGGCCGCGCGAGCTGTCCCAGTAGTTTGCATGCCGCTCGAACACAGTCCGCACACCGGGCTCGTTCGAGACGATCTTGTAGGCGTTGGTACCGATGCCAGCAGCCGGATTGTCGACACCACCGCCGGGTTGGATAACCAAGTGGTAATCGGCCAGAAGGAAGGGCAAGTCCGCATTCGCGGCTGAAAGTTTCAGGGTGACCATGTCGCCCTCGGCCACCATCTCGGCGATGCCCTGCACAATACCAAGGGCGCCGGATTGCGATTTCTCGTCCGTGTGCCGCTTGAGCGATGCAACCACATCCTCGGACGTGACCGTCTTGCCGTCGTGGAATTCAACGCCCTTGCGGATCTTGAACTTCCACTCGGTCGCATCAGCGTTCGACGAGATCTCTTCAGCGATGCGTGGATCAATGACGCCACCGGGGCCGACATCGCACAGCATTTCGCCCCAGGTCTTGTTGATCATGAACGGGACATCCGATGCTGCAAGCGCCGGGTCGAGCGAGTTCGTGGATTCCCCCCCTTGTACGCCTGCCCGCAGCACGCCCCCCTTGACAGGCTGCGCCGAGGCGACAGAGGCAAGCAGTGTGTTCGCCATCGCCGCCGAAATCCCAAGCGCCGTAGCGCGGCCTACGAATTCGCGGCGGCTCATCAGGCCGCGCGCCGCACGCTTCAAGAGATAGTCGAACTCAGAATTCATCCCAGTGGTCTCCCTTTTGGCGGCCCGCATGATGCGCGGACCATTTTTGTTGATTACCCAATCAGTAACCCGCGAATCCTTTCGGGGGCAAAGGTTTTTTCCCATGCCCATGTCACGATTCTCAGACGAAGCGGCGCGGGACGCTGTCGTCCCACATCTTTTCGAATACCAATTCATCGCCTTCCCATGCACGCAGGACGGCCCGGTGGCGCAGGTGGGTTGCCGTCGCTGTCATCTCGGCTTCGGCGCACGTGCGTATCGACCAGGCCCCGCGAGAAAGACGCTGTTCCCAGATATGCTCGGCCTTCGCCGATAGCGGATCTTCGGGGTGGATCTCCCACCGTTCGCTCATCGTTTCGCCGGAACACAGGCCGTGGGACAGGTTTTCGGCATCGCCAAGATCATCCTGCACGACCAACGCATAGGTTCCCGTAATAAGGTCCTCTTCGATAAAGCGGCGGGTCTTTCCTGACCTGACGACGCGGTGTTGCCACGGTTGCGCATGTTCAGCGGGTGGCGGCAACCATTCTGCAGTGCTACCCGAATGGACCGGCAGGGTCAGGCTTCCACCCGTCACGGTCAACCGCCCCGCACCCGGCGAGGGCCAAACGAAAGGCCAATAGCTGTTCGACAAGGCAATCCGCAGCCGATGCCCCGGTGCCAGTCGATAGGCCATCTGGTCGAGACTGAAGGCCACCTCTACCACCTGCCCCGGCACCATCGGTGACGGATGTTCGCGGCTATCGCGATGGCAGAGGTTCAGCATCCCATGCGCGATCCTGAGCGATGCCCCATCAGGCGCAACATCACAAAGCCGTGCCACGACAAAGCCCAGAGGTTTGTCTGATGACAGGCGCAGACGCAACTCGGCCGCGCCAAGCAGGTCAAGCCCCGCCTCCATCGGATCGCCATCGAAACACAACGACAACGCATCATCCTCGCGTTGATCACCCGGCATCTCGGCGTTCAGGCCCATGGGAAAGAACTCCCCAGCCTTTAGGCCCAGATGCTGTGGCGTAGCGATCGTAAGGGCAAAGGCGTCCGCCACTTGCTCATCCATTTTCCCTTGCGACGCATTGGATACCCCAGCGCCAAGGTGAAGCACCAAAGGGGAAACACGCGGCGAAGGCCATTCCACCTCGGCCACCCAATGGCCGGGCCGTTCCTTCGCACAGGCATCCGGCGGGGCGGAATGCATCATCCAGACGCAATAGGCGGGGTCATCCTCGGCCCCATTTTTGATGCCCTTCAGCCAACGATCCCACCAGCGCAGCGCCTGTTGCAGGAAACCGACCTGAGGCCCCGGCACCGCCGTGTGCGGATATTGATGCACCCATGGCCCGACAATCCCCTTGCAGGGCGCTGGCACATTCTCAACCAGATGCGCCACAGTGTTCATGTAGTTGTCGGCCCAGCCACCCCAGATCAGAACGGGCGTCTGCATCCGGGCGTAATCCTCGCCGACCGACCCATGTTTCCAATAGGCCCCACATTCCTGCAAGGCGGCCCAGCGTGGGGCAAGCCATGGCTCTGCCTCCAGCCGCTCCATCCACATCTTGCGCCAATCAGACCGTAGCATCGGGTCCGGAGGGCGCGATGAATAAGACAGCATCACCGCCCCCCAGCCGAAATTTTCGCCCAGAAGGCAGCCGCCCTTGAAATGGATGTCATCGGCAAAACGGTCGGTGGTGGAACAGACCGAGATCACGGCTTTCAACGCGGGCGGTTGGTGAAAGGCCGCCTGCAGGCAGTTGAACCCGCCCCATGATTTGCCCATCATTCCCACCGCGCCACTGCACCAAGGCTGGCGTGAAAGCCAATCGATGACGGCAACCGCATCGTCCATTTCGACCTGCGTGTATTCGTCCTCCATTAGCCCTTCGCTGTCACCATTTCCCCGCATATCGACCCGAATGCAGGCATAGCCATGGCCCGCCACATAGGGGTGCATCATCTCATCCCGGGGGAGGGTTCCGTCACGCTTGCGATAGGGGATATATTCCAGAACAGCCGGGACGGGATTCGCCACCGCGTCCTCAGGCATCCAGACCCGCGCCGAAAGGCGGCAACCATCCGACAGCACGATGCCCATGTCGTCTTGCTCGATCACTCGGCAGGGAAACTCTGTCTTTATCGTCATGGCACCATCCTCCGGTCTGAACCATCTGACGCCAGGCCAAAGACAAGACACAGCCAATTCGCGTCACTTCGCCCACCAATCGCGACATGCACGCCCATGTCGGGCATAAGCCAGCAAAAGACGGTCGCGCCCTATCGGCGGCCAGACCACCTCCCTATCCTGCGGCGATGACGCGAAAGGAAAACGCCATGTCAAATCGCCCCAATATCCTCATCCTCATGGTGGACCAGCTGACCGGCACGCTTTTTCCCGACGGCCCTGCCCCCTTCCTGCATGCGCCCAATCTGCGCCGCCTCGCCGAAAGATCGGTGCGCTTTGCCAACAGCTATACGCCGTCGCCCCTCTGTGCGCCGGCCCGCGCGGCCTTTATGTCAGGAGCCCTGCCGAAACGGACCCGCGTCTATGACAACGCCGCCGAATTCGCCTCGGATATCCCCACCTATGCGCATCACCTGCGCCGTGCGGGCTATCAGACGGCGCTTTCGGGCAAGATGCATTTCGTAGGCCCCGATCAGTTGCACGGCTTTGAAGAGCGGCTGACAACCGACATCTACCCCGCCGATTTCGGCTGGACGCCCGATTATCGCAAACCGGGCGAAAGGATCGACTGGTGGTATCACAACCTCGGCTCCGTCACCGGGGCCGGAGTGGCCGAGATCACGAACCAGCTGGAATATGACGATGACGTGGCCTTTCAGGCTGTCCAGAAACTCTATGACCTGTCACGCGGCCATGATGCCCGGCCATGGTGTCTGACAGTCAGCTTCACCCATCCCCACGACCCGTTCGTCGCGCGGCGGAAATACTGGGATCTCTACGAAGGCGCACCGGAACTGGAACCGCCCAAGGCCATCGGCTACGAAGATCAGGATCCGCATTCCAAGCGCCTGATGGACGCTTGCGATTGGCAGGCTTTCGACATCACCGACACCCACATTCGCCGCGCACGGCAGGGGTATTTCGCCAACATCTCCTACGTCGACGCCAAGATTGGTGAGATTCTTGATACGCTGACCGCGACACGGCAGGAGGCGATCGTCCTGTTCCTCTCCGACCATGGCGAGATGCTGGGGGAACGGGGCCTTTGGTTCAAGATGAACTTCTTTGAAGGATCGGCCCGCGTCCCCCTGATGATCGCCGCGCCCGACCTTGCGCCGCAGCGGATCGATACACCCGTCTCTACCATTGATGTCACACCAACACTCGGGGCGCTTGCAGGCATCGACATGGCGGAAATCCAGCCTTGGACCGATGGTGAAAACCTCGTCCCTCTGGCGCAAGGTGCCCCGCGCAAAAGCCCGGTCGCCATGGAATACGCCGCCGAAGGTACAATCTCGCCGATGGTCTGCCTGCGTGAAGGACCATGGAAATACATCCGCTGCGCCGCCGACCCGGAACTTCTGTTCAACCTCTCGACGGACCCGGAGGAACGATTCAATCTGGCAACCGATCCGAGCCATGTCTCAGTGCTAAACGATTTCCGCGCGAAAGCTGATGCCCGTTGGGACCTTGCTGCCTATGACGCAGCCGTGCGCGAAAGTCAGGCCCGCCGTTGGGTGGTCTATGAGGCGCTCAGGAACGGCGCCTATTTCCCGTGGGATCATCAACCGCTTCGGGCGGCATCGGAACGCTATATGCGCAACCACATGGACTTGAACGTGCTCGAGGAAAACAAGCGTTTCCCTCGCGGTGAATGACCGGGCACACCAAGACGGCCACTCGAAAGATACCCATTTGGGCCAAGATGAAGACCGCATAGCCCCTTCATCTTGGCGAAAATACTCAAACTGAACACCACCACCCGCGCGCGATCAAAGGTTGGGGCGACCGACCACGGCCTTCCGTGGAAACGCCGTTGAAGGGGGTTCGATGCCCCCTTCAACGGCACCCCGTCCGGGATCAGCTTGCGTCGGCCAGAACCAGTTCCGCGCCCTTCCAGCCGATCATCATGGCCGGCGCATTCGTGTTCCCCGCGATTAGGTTGGGGAAGCTTGATGCATCGATCACCCGTAGCCCCTGGACTCCGTGCACCCGAAGGCGCGCATCCACCACGCTGCTGTCTGCATCCGGCCCCATCCGGCAGGTGCAGGATGGGTGATACACCGTGCCGGATCGCGCGCGGAAATCTGCGATCAAGGCTTCATCCGTTACCGCCTCAGGCCCCGGTCGCAATTCCTCGGCGATCAGGCGGGCCATGGGGGGCTGTGCGGCCAGATGGCGGAGGAACTTCACAGCCAAAAGCATCTCTTGCACGTCATGGTCCGTTGAAAAGGCGTTGGCGGTGATGATCGGATGCAGGAAGGGATCGGGCGATCCGATGCGGATATGCCCCCGGCTCGTCGGGCGGCAATTCGAAAGGCCCAAGGACATGCCGGGGAAAGGATCTGGCGTCAGGATCGGACGTTCCCCATCGCGCGGGATTAAGGTCGAAAAGGCCTGCATGTAAAGCTGCATATTGGGGCGCAGCAGATCGGGCGAGGTGCGGAAAAACCCACCCGCGTGATTGATCGATTTGGCCAGAGGACCAGCCCCAGCCAGCACGTATTTCATGCCCGCGATCAGCTTGCCCCACCATGGGCGCAGCTCGTCATTATAGGTGGGGACTTTCATCTTCCACGTATAGTTGATGCCCTGATGATCGCTCAGATGGTCGCCGACATTGGGGTTATCGCGCAAAACCGGGATACCCATCCCCTGCAAAAGCGCCCCAGGCCCGATCCCGGACAGTTGCAGCAGTTGGGGCGAGTTGATTGCCCCGCCGGACAGGATCACCTCGGCCTTTGCGCGCAAGCTATGGGTCTGCCCGCCTTGCACATATTCGACCCCTACGGCGCGGCCTTCTTCGATGATCACTCGCGTCACCATTGCCCCGGTAATGACACGACAATTCGGACGCTTCATCGCCGGGCGCAGGAAAGCCCGCGCCGCCGAATTGCGTCGGGCCTTGTGGATGGTCATCTGATAGATGCCCGCCCCTTCCTGTTCGGCCCCGTTGAAATCGGCATTATGCGGCAGGCCCGCACTTTCACAGGCCGCGATGTAATCTTTGACCAGAGGGTGCAGCCCTTTGCGGTTGGCCGAGACAAAAAGCGGCCCGCCGGCACCGCGAAACGTATCTGCCCCAGCTTCGGTGTCCTCCATGGCCTTATAGGCTGACAACACCTCATCCCAACCCCAACCGGGGTTTCCTGCCGCTTCCCATTCTTCATAATCCGCCCGATGGCCCCGGATATAGACCATGGCGTTGATGCTGGACGATCCACCCAGAACCTTGCCGCGCGGCCAGTGATCGCGTGCCCCCGCAAGGCCCGGATCTGGTTCCGTCTTGTAAAGCCAGTTCACCGTCGGATCGTAGAAAAGCTTCCCATAACCCAATGGCAGCATGACGAAAAAGCGCCGGTCTGACCCGCCTGCTTCCAACACCGTCACCCGGTGTTTGCCGTTGGCGGTAAGCCGATCGGCCAGAACACAGCCTGCCGAACCTGCCCCTACGATGATGTAATCTGTCTCGTCGCTCATCAGCCCACCCATTCGTTGCGGCGGAGCCTAGCGGCGGAATAGGCCACGTCGTGACATTGCGCGACAGTTTTGCGTCGTTTCCGTATCAACGCCCCTTCCAGACGGGATCGCGCTTCTCGGCAAAGGCGCGGGCACCTTCTAGCTGATCCTCGCTTGAGTAAAGCTTGTCCACCGTCGCCAATTGCCGCTTGGTGATCCGGTTGAGCGCATCTTGGAAGCGCATCGCCTCGGCTTCGCGCACCACCTCTTTAATTGCGGCGTAGACCAGCGGGGGACCACTTTCCAAAAGCCGCGCCAATTCCCAAGCCTTGGGCAAAAGATCCTCGGTCGTGGTGATTTCTTTCAGAATGCCCCAGCGAAGCGCTTCTTCGGCATCGAACCAACGCCCGGTCAAAAGCAGATCCATCGCCACATGATAGGGTATCCGCTTCGGCAGTTTGATCGAGGCCGCATCCGCCACTGTGCCAGACCGAATTTCCGGCAAGGCGAAGGTTGCATTGCCTGACGCCAGAATAAGATCGCAGGAGAGCGCAAGTTCTAACCCACCCCCGCAACATATTCCGTTGACGGCACAGATCACAGGCTTGTTCAGGTTCGGCAATTCCTGCAAGCCGCCGAAGCCACCCACGCCATAATCGCCATCCACCGCATCGCCATCGGCGGCGGCCTTCAGATCCCAGCCGGGGCAGAAGAATTTCTCGCCTTCCGCGCGCAGGATCGCCACGCGCAGGCTGTCGTCGTCTCGGAAGTCGCGGAAGACAAGGCCCATGATCCGGCTGGTGGCCAGATCGATCGCATTGGCCTTGGGCCGATCCAAAGTGACCTCAAGGATAGCACCCTCGCGCCGTGTCCGGATCGGGCCTTCAACCCGCATCTGCATGCCGCTCATTCCGTTTCCTCCCAGATGACCGCATCCACCGCGACGGCATCGCTGGCCGTCAGCATGAGCGGGTTGATCTCAATCTCTTCCAGTGTCGGGGTCGACCGCATCAGGTCTTGCAGCGCCATGACCGCTCTAATCGCCGCCGCCACCGCCGCCTTGGGCCGCCCACGATAGCCATCAAGCAGCGGCCAGAGCCGTAGACCACGCAGGGCTTGCGCAACCGCATCCTCTGTCACGGGCAAAACGAGGGTTACCGTATCGGCCAAAACTTCTGCCGTAACCCCGCCAAAACCCAAAGTTACCGTCGCGCCATAGACGGGGTCGCGGCGCAGTCCGACCAGCAATTCGGCCACGACGCCCGTCACCATCTCTTCGGCAAGATAGCCCTGCGCCCCCGCCATTTCGGCCTGACCGTCCAGCGTCACAAGGCCCAAACGCACCGCACCTGCCTCGGTCTTATGTGCAAAACCAAGCCCTTTAAGCGCGAGCGGAGCGGTCAGCCCTGCCGCCTTGGCAGCCAATTCCAGCAGAGTTGGCGCGGTAGCAGAGCGCGGAACGGCCACCCCAGCGCCCGCGATGAGGGCCTTGGACGACCCCTCATCGCGCATCTGCAATCTGCGGCCGCCCATTGCGGGCCATGGGCGCCACCCCCCCCGGTTCGGACCGGTTTGCGCAGCCTTGATAGCACCCAAAGCAGTTTCCAGACCCATCATTGGCACGACATTTGGCGCGGCCATCTTAACCGCCAAGGCCTCATCAAAATTCTCGGGCAGAGAGGCCACGGCAAAGGCGGGCTTGCCCGTGTTTTGCGACGCCGCCACAACGGCATCCAAGGCGGGCTGAAAACTAGACGGGTCGCAGCGGTCGGGGCGGGGCGGGTCGATGATGAAGATGCCAGCATCATAGCCTGCCAGCATAGTTGTGAAGACATCCGTTGTGCGCGGCCCGTCACCCCAGATGAACGTATGATAATCCAAGGGATTGGAGATGAAGACGATCGGGCCAAGGATTTCGCTCAGCCGCTGCCTTTGAGCATCCGACGGTGGCGGGAAGTCCACGCCGAAAGGCGCAGCCAGGTCGGCCACCAGCCCCGCCTCGCCACCGGAGCAGGAAAGCGAGCAAAGACGCGGGCCGATCTGTGGGCCACAATGGTGGAAGATTTTAAGCGTTTCGATCAGTTCGGCAGGGGTCGCCACCTCAGCCACACCGCAGGCCCGCAGGAAAGCAGAGGAAGCAGCCCCCCCGCCTGCAAGCGAAGCTGTATGCGACGCAGCGGCGGTGCGAGACAGTTCCGTCTTGCCGGACTTGATACAGACAATCCCCTTGCCTGCCGCCCGCGCGCGTTCGGCCAGATCGGCGAAGGCCGTAGCATCGTCGATGCCTTCAACATACATGCCCAGCGCCGTCACCCGCTCATCGGACAAGAGCGCATCCGCAAGCTCAGCCAGACCCACCTGCGCGGCATTGCCAAGGCAGGCGACATAGGCCACGGGCAGCCCGCGCGCCTGCATCGTCAGGTTGATGACAATGTTGGAGGATTGGGACAGAAGAGCCACCCCGCGATCCACCCGCACCCCGCCATGCTGATCCGGCCAAAGGAGCGCGCCGTCGAGATAGTTGATCACGCCGTAGCAATTGGGGCCAAGGATCGGCATGTCGCCTGCCGCCTGTACGAGGCGGGCCTGAAGATCGGCCTCTCCCGCCTCTTCCCAGCCCGAAGCAAAGCAAGTTGCCCCCCCTGCCCCCATCGCCGCCAGTTCCGCCACCACATCCAGCGTGGCATGTCGGTTGACCCCAATAAAGGTGGCATCAGGGGCATGCGGCAAATCGGCAAGACTGCGGTAGCAGGGCACCCCAGAGATCTGATCACGCGTCGGATGAACGGGCCAAACCGGGCCGTCGAAACCCATCTTGGCGCATTGTTCCACGACATTCGCAGCCCAGCCAGAGCCAAGCACGGCGATGGAACGCGGGCGCAGAAGGCGGCGAAGGTCCGTCATGTCCAATCCCGGGCGCGGGTGGACAGACCCGGGGTGGCGTCGCCCCCCGGACCCCCAGAAGATACTTGCAGACAGAAAATCGAAAAACCCGGCCCACCGAAGGCGAGCGAGGTGCCATTTCCTGTCACGGTCATCGGCGTCCCCGCCTTTACCATGCTTCCAGATTGACGCCAAAAGATTGAGAAAGGATGAAGCGAACCCTGCATTTTCTGTCCAAAATATCCTCTGGGGGTCCGGGGGGCAAAGCGCCCCCGGGGGTGCCGTCAGGCGCCGAAGGCTCTCAGCATTTGCCTACTGATGATATGGCGTTGGATTTCCGAGGTGCCTTCCCAGATCCTCTCTACCCGCGCGTCGCGCCAGATGCGTTCCAGTGGCAGGTCATCCATCAGGCCCATGCCGCCGTGGATCTGGATCGCCTCATCCGCAATGAAGGCCAGTACTTCGGTGGCCTTGAGCTTGGCCATGCTCATGTCGGCCTCGGTCACGGTGCCTTGGTCGAACTTCCAAGCGGCTTCCCATGTCAAAAGCTCGGCCGCCTTCAACTCCATCGCCATATCCGCAAGCTTGAAGCTTATACCTTGGAACTTGCCAATCTGTTGGCCGAATTGCTGGCGTTCCGCTGCATATTGCACGGCATGGGCCAGCGCGCGCTCAGCGCGGCCAAGGCAGGTGGCGGCAACTTGCAGGCGCGTGGCACCAAGCCAAGTATTCGCGACCTCGAACCCTTTATGCACTTCGCCAAGGATTTGGCTTTTCGGGATGCGGCAATTATCGAATTCGAGGATGGCGTTGGTATAGCCCCGGTGGCTGACATTGCGATAGCCGTCGCGGACCGTGAAGCCGGGGGTGCCTTTATCGACGAAGAACGCAGTGATCAGCTTTTTCTTGCCGCGTGGGGTGTCTTCTTCGCCGCTGGCCATGAAGCAGATGGTAAAATCGGCCAGATCCGCATGGCTGATGAAATGCTTGGTGCCGTTCAGCACCCAATCATCGCCATCTGGCCGCGCGCTGGCCTTCATGCCGCGCAGGTCGGACCCGGCGCCGGGTTCCGTCATGGCAAGGCAATCCCATTTCTCGCCGCGGATGCAGGGATAGAGGTATTTCTGACGCTGCTCTTCCGTCCCGGCCAGAAGGATGTTCGAGGGGCGTGCGACGCAGGTCCAGTGCAGGGCGTAATTTGCCTTGCCCAGTTCCTTTTCATAAAGCAGCCAAGAGAGGGTATCGAGGCCCGCGCCCCCCACCTCGGCCGGCATATTGGCGGCATAAAGGCCTGCCTGCATGGCCTTGGCCTGAATTTGCTTGATCAGGTCCATGCGGAGATGGCCCGTGCGTTCCACCTCTATCTCATGGGGGTAAAGCTCGTTCTCGACAAAGCTGCGCGTCGTGTCGACGATCATCTGCTGTTCTTCGGTCAGCCCGAATTGCATGGCGATTTCCCTTACGGATCAACGTTGTAGGTCATGCCGTCGACGGCAAGCGCCTGCCCAGACACCATTTTTGCCCCGTCCGAGGCAAGGAACAGCGCCATGGCGGCAACATCTTCAGGATCGGTTAACTGCTTCATCGCGGTGCCGCTGGCATAGCCTTGGCGGACGGCATCGGGCGTCATGCCCTTGGCTGCCGCCTCTGCCTCGATCACACGGTCGATGCGGGGGCCGTTGACCGATCCGGGGCAGATCGCATTGGCCCGGATGCCGTGTGGGCCAAGTTCCATAGCCACCGTTTTCATCAGGCCGATCACACCCCATTTCGCAGCAACATAGGGCGCGCGGAAGGGCGTGCCGTAAAGGCCGGAGGTGGATGAGGTGAAGATCATCACACCGCTTCTTGCCGGCTTCATCATCCGCGCTGCGTGTTTTGCCGCGATCATCGCGCCATCGAGGTTTACGGCAAGGCAAGCGTGCCATTGGGCAAGGTCCATATCCTCGATCCCGGCGGTCGGCCCCTTGATCCCGGCATTGGCGCAGAGCACGTCAAGCCCACCCCAATCGTCGGCAATTGCAGCAAAAAGGGTGATCATCGCTGCTTCGTCCGAGGCATCGCAGCACGTCGCGCGGATCCCGCTCGGCACGGCGGCCACGGCGGCGGCGTCCACATCCGTAACCCAGACTCGGTCGCCAGCATCAGCAAAGGCCTGCGCCATGACCAGCCCTATCCCGTTCGCTCCGGCCGTGATCAGAACGCGGCGTGTCATTTCTTCTGCCCCACGAAGCGGCCCGCCGCTTCCGGTCGCGGCAGGGCCTTGTGCGCATCGGCGATGGGCAGCAGGCGGTCAAGGATTTCGGCGGGCGCGGCGCAGGTCTTGCCCGCCTTCATGTCGACATGCAGCAGAATCTGTTCCAGCGTGGCCACGGCCTCGCCGTTCTTCAGAATGCGGAGGAAGATGTGCAGCCGCTTCTCATCGGCATGGATCACCTGCACTGTTCCTGTCAGGGCATCGCCCAGCTTTGCCTCGCCCAGATGCATGATGTGGGTCTCAGCGGTGTAATAGCTGAACCCCGTGCCGACATAGGCGATATCCGCCCCAATATAGCGCAGGAAGGCGTCCGAGGTTTCCGATGCCGCGAAGAGATACCGGCTTTCGGTCATATGCCCGTTATAGTCGATCCAGCCCGGCAGGACATGCATTCGCGCCATTTCCATCGGCTGGGCGTGATCGGGCGAAGGGTCGGGCATCGCCTGACGGCGGCGGGCGTCATGATCCAGCAGAACCTTGCCCGCCCCCCAATTCCTTTCTTTCAAAACGCGCAGAAAGCCGATCAGGTTCTGGTCGCGGATGCGTTCCAATTCCCTGATCGAATGATGGCCCGATTGCGCGTCGGATTGGCCTGCTATCAGGTCGACGAGTTCGTCGTTGAATTCCGGCACATCCATTAGCTTGGTCCAAGGCCAGGTGAGGCAGGGGCCGAATTGGGCCATGAAATGCTTCATCCCCGCCTCGCCGCCCGCGATGCGATATGTCTCAAACAGGCCCATCTGGCCCCAGCGCAGGCCAAAGCCCATGCGGATGGCTTCGTCGATCTCTTCCGTCGTGGCGATGCCGTCCTTCACAAGCCAGAGCGCCTCGCGCCAGACAGCCTCGAGGAAGCGGTCAGCGATGTGGGCGTCGATTTCCTTGCGGATATGCAGAGGGAACATCCCGATCTCGCGCAGTGTTTCCTTGGCGCCTTCGATCAGGGCAGGGTCCGACTTGGCGGAGGGCACGATTTCGGCAAGCGGCAAGAGGTAGACCGGGTTGAACGGATGCGCGACGAAGATCGTGGCGGGGTTCGCCGCGTTCTCTTGCAGCTCCGAAGGCTTGAACCCTGAAGTGGAGGAGCCGATGGGGGTATCCGGCGCAACCTGCTGAATTTGGGCAAAGACGCGGTGCTTCAGGTCGAGCCGTTCGGAGACGGATTCTTGGATATAGTCTGCGCCCTCGACCGCCTCGGTGATCGTGGCAGCAAAGGTCAGTTTGCCTTCGGGTGGCATCGGGCCATCCGACAGAGCGGGCAGCGCGCGCTTGGCATTGGCGATCACCTCGCCCACCTTGCGGGGGGCTTCCGGATCGGGGTCAAAGACCGCCACATCCCAGCCGTTAAGCAGGAAGCGCGCGGCCCAGCCGCCGCCGATAACCCCGCCCCCAATGATGCCCGCCTTGCGCGCCATTTCCGTCTTCTCCCTTAAATGGCCCAGATCAGGACCAATAGCAGAAGGGCGATCACCACCGCCCCGATCTTTGTGGTGCCGGACAGGTCAAGCCCGGCCCCCGCGCCTTGGCGTTGCGGCAAATCGGTGCCACGCCCTTTGCCAGCCGGATTTTCCTTGGCCGCCAGTCGCATCGCCTCATCCGAAAAGGCGACCGTTATGGCCGCCCCCGGCAAGGCCTGATGCGGCAGTGACGTGGGCACCGCACCTAAGCGGGTGGCAAAGCTTTCGACCGTCACCTCACCCTGACGCAGGGATTGTGCCTCTTCCGGCGTCACCTGTACCTGCATCGCCTGCACGAGACTTTTTAGAAGAAAACCCGTCTCAAGCGGTTCCAGCACCCATCCCTGACCCAGAGGGATCACTTTGCCCGCAGCCAAAAGGGCGTGTGGCGGGGGGATGGGGCTGACCTTTTCCACCCTATTTCGGCAAGGGCGCGCGCTTTTCCAGCTTTAGCCGGGCGCGCACTTCTGCGGGGGTTATGACGCGGGCCCCCATGTTTTCAACGATCGTCGCCGCGCGTTCCACAAGCTGCGCGTTGGTGGCAAGCACCCCCTTGTCGAGCCAGAGGTTGTCTTCAAGCCCCACCCTGACGTTGCCACCAGACAGCACCGCCGCCGCGACATAGGCCATTTGGTTGCGGCCAAGGCTGAAGGCTGAATAGTGCCACCCTTGGGGAACGTTGTTCACCATCGCCATAAAGGTGTTCAGGTCATCCGGCGCGCCCCACGGCACGCCCATGCAAAGCTGTACGAGGACGGGTTCAGGGATCACGCCTTCCTTCACCAGTTCCTTGGCAAGCCAGAGATGGCCCGTGTCAAACGCCTCAATCTCGATCCGCACGCCGGCCGCCGTCATGCGACGCGCCATGTCACGCAGCATGCCGGGCGTGTTGACCATGACGTAATCGGCTTCGTTGAAATTCATCGTGCCGCAGTCAAGCGTGCAAATTTCGGGACGGCATTCCACCACATGGGCCACCCGTTCCGTGGCGCCTGCCATATCAGACCGAGGGCCGATGCGGCCCATATCCTCGGTTCCTTCGAAATAGATATCACCACCCATGCCTGCGGTCAGGTTTAAGACCACGTCCGTGTCAGAATCCCGAATGCGTTCAGTGACTTCGCGATAAAGCGCAGGGTCGCGGGCGGGCTTGCCGGTTTCGGGGTCGCGGACATGGCAATGCACCACAGCGGCACCCGCCTTGGCCGCCGCGATGGCGCTTTCGGCGATCTGCTTGGGGCTGCGCGGCACATGCGGGCTGCGGTCCTGCGTGCCCCCCGATCCAGTGACGGCACAGGTGATGAAAACCTCGCGGTTCATGGCGAGCGGCATGGCGGTCCTCCCTTATCTTCGCGCCACATTACCCGCCTTGCACCGCAATGCTTTGCTCTTTACGCAATAGCTATGGCTGAAAACGTCAACATTTTCCTTCCATCCCGCGCGCCGCTGACCATGGCGGTCCTGGTGCTGCCGCATGCCTCGATCCTTGAGGTGGCGTCAGTACTTGATCCAATGCGGGCGGCGAACCGGCATCTGGGGCAAGAGGCCTTTCGCTGGCGCGTTGTGTCGCCGGATGGGCGGCCCGTTCCGTTGACTTGCGGGATTGAATTGCCCTCGGCTGGTCCTTTGGCCTCGGCCGAGGGGGCGGATGTGCTGATGGTGATCGTTGGATACAGGCAAGCCGAGGTGGCGACACCCCCTTTCCTTCAGGCACTACGGCGGATGGCACCGCGCTTTCGGCTGATCGCCGGGGTGGATGCGGGGGCTTGGGTCATGGCGCGGGCGGGGCTTCTGGACGGCTATCGCGCGACTGTCCATTGGGAAGATCTTGAGGATTTCGCAGCGACCTTCCCCCAAATGGAGTGTCTGCCGGACCGCTATGTCATCGACCGAAACCGCGTGACGGTGGGGGGGGCCGCCCCTGCACAAGACCTGATGCTGCACCTGATCGGGGCGCGGCATGGGGCGCCTTTGGCACGGCAGGTGGCGGCCTCGTTCCTGACCACACAGCGCGCGGGACAGGAACCGCAAGTGGCACCGCCCGCACGCGATCTGCGGCTGGACGGTCGGGTGGCACAGGCCATCGCGCGGATGGAGGCGCGGATCGATGATCCCGAACCCATGGCCCGTATTGCCCGCGCCGTTGGGTTAAGTCCGCGGCGGATGGAAAGCCTTTTTCATCAATATCTTGGCGAAAGTCCGGGGGCCTATGCGATGGGTCTAAGACTGCAAGCTGCACGGCGCATGGTAACCGATACGCGCCATCCTTTGGCCGAAGTGGCGCTGAGGACAGGGTTTTCATCCCCGTCAACCTTGAGCCGGGCCTTCAGTCGGCGGTTCGGGATGGCGCCTTCGGCCTTGCGCAGGGGGCAAGGGCTTGCGAACGCAGTATTTATTTCCCCAAAGGTGTGAAAACGGTTGTGCCCTGTTTTGTGCCGCCTTCTGTGCAGCAATCTGTGGGCACGCAGCGTACGGTGACGAGGCGTTAACCAATTGCGCAGAAAGTCCTTTTGGACGGGCGTCGAGCACAGGCTTTCTTCACCCTTTCAGACGCATCCTGCATTTAATGATCGATGGTTAGGCGTCCCTCTTGCGGCGGAGGGGCGGGTGGAGATGGTGATTGAGTATTTGGGCCAAGATGAAAGGGCTATGGGCCTTGCTCTTCCCCCCGCGCGGCAGCCCGGCGCAGGACGGCGAACAGGCGGGTTTGCAACGCATTGCCCAACAGGATGGAGATGGAGAGGAGAAGCGTCACCAACCCGCCCACCAATGCATAGCCGATCCCCGTGACGCGGACCGTGGCGCGCAGGAGACGGGCCTTGCCCAAGATCTCGGCCTTGGCAAGGATGCGGGGGCCAAGCGCCTCGGTCGCGTTGGCAAGGCGGCGCGCCTCCGTCGCGTCGTCAATCCGCGACAGAAGATGGAGCGCGGTGGTCGTGTCTGTGGTCTTGCGGATGCGGTCCAGATCGGCAGCGATGCTGACCAGCGGCGCAAAGGCATCTGCGCGCAGGGTAAGGGCAACATCATCAAGGCTGCGGGCGCGGCGCAGCGCGATCCAATCCACCCCATCGGTCGCGGCGCGGGTGACCAGGGACGTCAGACGGGGCGAAAGGCGGCCCATGCCCCGGGCCAGCTTGATCCCCGAAGCGCCAAGCTTTGCCGCCGCCGAAGTCCCGCCACTGGCTACGACTGTAGCGGTCGCTCCCAGCCCCACGATGGACAGGGCAATGGCGATGCGATCCACCTCTTCGCCCGCCATATAGTCGATCCCGCCATCAAGGATTGTGGCCAGATCGCCAATCGGGGTCAGCATGATGGGCGCTTGGCACATCAGGAAGTTCGACAGGGTGCAGGCGGCGGGGTCGAGCGTGCAGGCCGCGCAATTCGCGGCATTCGCCCAGAAGCCCGAATCCTCGGCCCAAGCGGCGGCGTATGCGGCCTGCACATCGGACGGCAAGGGTTGGCCCAGATCGGCAGCAAGGTCATGCAGCGCTTGCAGCACCACCCAATCGCGACGGGTCGCTGCGAGGTGATCCGTGATGCGATCCGGGATGGTGCCGGGGGCAAGACGGGCGAGGGTGGCCTCGGTAGCGGCCGTGATCTCGGCCGCCGTGGCATCGCGAAGGGGGGTGAGGTTCGGGTCAAGCGCGATACGTGCCGACGCAAGCGCCGTCAGGGCAAAAGACCCCACCAGCGCCAAGGTCAGGGCATATCGCGTCCAGCGTCGGAACATCCACCCCCCATGGCCCGTTTCCCGTCAGTCACGCCGCGATCGGATCATCCCGATGATATCATAAACCTGGTCGACGATGGGGCGCGCGATGGCATCGGCGCGGGCCGCGCCTTGACCAAGGATCCGATCAATCTCGGCCGGGTCCTGCATCAGGCGGTTCATTTCCAGCGTGATCGGTTCAAGCTTTGCCACAGCCAGATCGGCCAAGGCGGGCTTGAAGGTGCCGAATTGTGCACCGGCATAATCACGGATCACCTGTTCCACAGAATGCCCCGCCAGCGCGGCATAGATATTGACCAGATTACGCGCCTCGGGCCGATCCTTCAGCCCGTCAAGAGTGTCGGGCAAAGGTTCGGGGTCGGTCTTGGCCTTGCGGATTTTCTTCGCAATCGTGTCGGCATCATCGGTCAGGTTGATACGCGACTGATCGGATGGATCGGATTTCGACATCTTCTTGGTGCCGTCGCGCAAAGACATCACGCGCGTTGCAGCCCCCTCGATGACGGGTTCGACCACCGGGAAGAAGGTCACCCCATAGTCATTGTTGAACTTGATGGCGATGTCGCGGGTCAGTTCAAGGTGCTGCTTCTGATCCTCGCCCACAGGGACATGGGTCGCCTTATAGGCAAGGATATCGGCGGCCATCAGCGACGGATAGGCAAAGAGGCCAAGGGAAACATTCTCGCTGTTCTTCCCGGCCTTGTCCTTGAACTGGGTCATCCTGCTCATCCAGCCCATGCGGGCGATGCAGTTGAAGATCCAGCCCAGTTCGACATGGGCCGTGACTTGCGACTGGTTGAACAGGATGGACCGCGCGGGGTCGATCCCGGCGGCGATGAAGGCGGCGGCCCCTTCGCGGGTCTGCTGGCGCAGTTTTTCGGGATCCTGCCAGACGGTGATCGCGTGCATGTCGACCATGCAGTAGATCGTTTCGATCCCTTCTTCCTGCTTTTCGACAAACCGCTTGAGCGCGCCGAGATAATTGCCGAGGGTCAGCCCTCCCGAAGGCTGTATCCCCGAAAAGATGCGGGTCGGAAAGGAAGCCTGAGGCGTTTGGACCGGCTCGGCCATGATATCGCTCCGTCTGGAAAAGGTCGCGGTTTCCGCTTAACGATGCGGCGACGGGGCGTCAATCGACGCCCGCCCCCGATCGATGAGTATAGGCCCGATGCAGGACCGCAATGCCCCGCCGTTGAACCCGTTGCCCGCAATCGTCTGGGTGCTGGCCTTACCGATCATCGCGATGGAAGTGGTGGTCGGACTTGGCGAAGCCGGGATCCTTGGCGGGATCGATGGAGCGGGCTGGCGCTTGCAGGCGTTGGAGCGGTTCGTGTTTTCGCCCCCTCTGATGGAGGCGATGATGGCGCGGGGGGAATATCCCCCTCAGCAGGTGATGCGTCTGGTGACCTATCCCTTTGTCCATGGATCGACGACGCATGCGCTCTTCGTCGTGGTTATCCTTCTGGCCTTGGGAAAGATGGTCGGCGAGGTGTTCCGCTGGTGGGCCGTTCTGGTGGTCTTTTTTGGCGCGGCACTGGCGGGAGCCTTTGCCTATATGCTGGTGCCGGGAAATTCCGCCCCGCTGTTTGGGGGTTATCCCGCGACTTATGGGTTGATCGGCGGGTTCACCTTTCTGCTTTGGGTCAATCTGGCAGCCGTAGGGGCGAACAAGTACCGCGCCTTCAGCCTGATCGGGTTCCTTTTGGCGATCCAGTTGCTTTTCGGACTGCTGTTCGGGGGCGGCTACGAATGGGTGGCGGATGTGTCGGGGTTCGTCGCAGGGTTCCTGCTATCGTTCTTGGTGAGCCCGGGCGGCTGGGGCCGGGTCTTGGACAAGATCCGTCAGCGCTGACGGCGCAGCGCAGATTTGAGATCCGCTGGCCGAATCGCGCCAAGTCCAAGGGCGGCGAGGGCGTAACTGGACATGCCAAGCACAACCAAAAGGGCCAAGGCGACGTAGCGCCAGCCTTCGGTGCCAAGCATTGGGCCGAGCAGGACCATAGCGAACCAGAGCACGCCGCCCATCAGGCAGGACGCAATCAGGATGCGGGGCAAACGCTGGCGGAAGCGGGTGTCGAACCGCGCCTCGTCACCCATCTTGCGGGTGCCAAGCCAAAGCTGCAGGACCATGATCCAACCGGAAAGGGTGGTCGCAAGGGCGGCTGCAGAAAAGCCGATCACGGGCAGCAGCCCCACCGCGATGGCGGCATTCACGATCATCGACCAGACGGCAAAGCGGAAAGGGCTGCGGGTGTCCTCGCGGGCGTAGTAAAGCGGCTGAAACACCTTGTGCAGCACGAAGGCGGGCAGGCCCGCGCCGTAAATGGCCAGTGCAAGGGCGGTCGCCGCCGCATCATCGGGGCCAAAGGCACCGCGCTGGTAAAGAACCGTGCAGAGCGGCAGCGCGATCACCACAAGCGCGACCGCGGCGGGGATTGTCAGGAAAAGCGCGAATTCTGTACCACGGTTGAAGGAGGCCCGCCCCCCTTCGGCATCCCCGGCCCGCAAGCGGCGGGAGAGATCAGGCAAAAGGACGGTTCCCACCGCGATGGCCACCACGCCCAGCGGGAGTTGGTAAAGCCGATCTGCGTAGGAAAGCCAAGCCACCGCACCCTCGGTGAAAGAGGCGACCTGACGGCCGACGAGCAGATTGACCTGCACCACCCCCCCCGCCAAAACAGCGGGCGCGGCGATCACCGCAAGCCGCCGCAGATCGGGCGTCAGGCGCGGCAGACCCGGGGCAAAGCGGAAGCCCGCGCGATGGGCAGAAACCCAAGTGAACGCCAGTTGCGCGATACCCGTGAGCGGCACGGTCCAGGCCAAGGTCAGCCCCATATCCCAACCCGCACGGTCGGCGATCAGCATTGCGGCGATGAACATCAGGTTCATCAGGACGGGCACGAAACTGGCCTCGGTAAAGCGGCCAAAGGCGTTCAGAACCCCCGAAAGCAAGGCCACGAGCGAGATGAACAGGATATAGACAAAGGAGATACGCCCAAAAAGCACGGCAAGGTCAAAGCGTTCATCCCCCACGAAGCCAGAGGCCATCAGCCAGACCAGCCAAGGCATCGCAACCGTGCCAATCACGGAAAAGACAATCAGCACGGTGGCCAAACCGTTGAAGGCGTCACGGGCGAACCCGGCCGCATCTTCGCCGCCTTCCAGCTTTTTCGAAAACATCGGCACGAAGGCCATGTTGAAGGCCCCTTCCGCGAAAAAGCGGCGGAACATGTTCGGCAGCGAGAAGGCCACGAGGAAGGCCTCGGCCACCGGGCCCGCGCCAAGATAGGCGGCCATCATCACGTCGCGGGCAAAACCCGCACCGCGCGACAGGAGTGTCCATCCCCCGACGGTGATGATGGAGCGGATCAAACGGATAGGCTGCATTCCCTACCCCTGCGCCCGTTCCGCGCCTTCGGCTATGGCCTGACGCAGTTTCTTTTCCAGCGCCTCTTGCTTGGACTTGGCGTGGAGCTTGAGGCCGAACATGTCTTTCACATAGAAACTGTCCACCACCTGCGCGCCGAAAGTCGCGATGACGGCAGAGGCTATGTAGATGTTATTGTTGGCCAATGTCCGGGTCAGATCGTAAAGAAGGCCGGGCCGATCGCGGGTATCCACCTCGATGATCGTGTAGATGTCAGACCCTTCATTGTCGAAGGTGATATGGGTCGGGAAGCGGAATTCGCGTTCGCGTTTCTTGACCTTGTCGCGGTCCTTCAAGGCGTCACGGGCGACCACCTCTCCATTGAGCGTCTTGCGGATCATCTGGCTCAGGCGCGGCAGGCGGGCGACTTCGTAGGGTTTGCCCTCGCTGTCCTGCACCCAGAAGACGGCGGTCGCATAGCCATCCTTGGAGGTGTAGGTCCGCGCGTCCACCACATTGGCCCCGACCAGAGCCAAGGCCCCCGCAAGGCGCGAAAAGATGCCGGGGTGATCGGCCAGCGCGAAGCAGGCCCGCGTGGCATCTCGGCCATCGTCGGGATGCAGGTCGATACGGATCTCGCTATCGGGAAGATCCTTCAGAAGCCGGGCGAAGACGACATGGGTGTCGGTCGAAAGCCCCTGCCAATAGGGGGCGTAATGGCGCCCCGCCTCGCGCCGCAGATCGGCAGCGGACCATTCGGCCAGCCGTTCGCGCATAGCACGTTTCGCCTCATCTTCGCGGTTTTCGCGGTTGAGGGATTCAAGACCGCCTTCCAACGCCTCTGCCGTCTGGCCGAACAGGGACCGCAGGAGCATGGCTTTCCAGTTGTTCCATGTTCCGGGGCCGACACCCCGAATATCGCAAACCGTCAGGACGGTAAGCAGATCAAGCCGCCTGCGCGTCTTCACCGCCTTGGCGAAATCGCGCACCGTGCGCGGGTCGCCCAGATCGCGCTTTTGCGCCGTGTCAGACATCAAAAGGTGATAGCGGACCAACCATTCGACCGTTTCGGTTTCATCCTGCGTCAGGCCAAGGCGGGCGCAGACGCGGCGGGCGATCTGCGCGCCAAGGATGGAATGGTCTTCGGGTCGCCCTTTGCCGATATCGTGCAGGAACAGCGCGACATAAAGGATTTTGCGGTTCACCCCTGCCTTGAGGATGCTGGAAGCGACCGGCAGCTCTTCCAGAAGCTCTTCCCGTTCGATCTGCGCGAGGACCGAGATGCATTGGATGATATGTTCGTCCACCGTGTAGTGATGGTAGACGTTGAACTGCATCATCGCGACGATGGGTTCGAATTCGGGAATGAACGCCGCGAGTACGCCCAATTCGTTCATCCGCCGTAGGGCGCGTTCCGGGTTGCCGTGTTTCAGGAGAAGATCAAGGAAGATGCGGACCGCCTCGGGGTCGGATTGCATGTCTTCGTCGATCAGGTCGAGATGGGTCGTGATCTGGCGCATCACATTGGGATGCAGCAGGTATCCGGTGCGCAGCGCCTCTTCGAAGACGCGCAGGATATTGAGCTTGTCGGCGAAGAAGCGGCGTGGATCGACAAGATCAAGCCGCCCCTGCACCAGCTTGTAGCCCGCCTTCACCCGTTTCGTCCGCTTGAAAAGGCCGAAAAGGCTGGCCTCTGGTTTGGCGTGGCGGGCCTCAAGTTCCGTCAGGAAGACGCGGGTCAGTTCGCCCACGCGGGTGGCGTGACGGAAATAGTCCTGCATGAAATGTTCGACGGCCCGACGACCGCCCTTGTCGGCATAGCCCATGCGTGCGGCCACCTCGACCTGAAGGTCGAAGGTGAGCTGATCCATCGCCCGCCCGGAAATCAGGTGCAGATGGCAGCGCACGGCCCAGAGAAAATCTTCGGCACGGGTGAAGATGTCATATTCATCGCGAGTCAGAAGCCCCGCCGCGACAAGCCCCTCTGCCGAGGAAACCCGGTTTAGGTATTTGCCGATCCAATACAGCGTTTGCAGATCGCGCAGGCCGCCCTTCCCCTCTTTCACGTTGGGTTCAAGGACATAGCGCTGCCCGCCTTGGCGACGGTGACGGTCGGCGCGTTCTTTCAGCTTGGCATCGATGAATTCGGGACCGGTGTTGCGGAAGAGGTCGCCCCAAAGCCTGTCGCCCAGATCAAGGGCGAGGGGTTCGAACCCGGCGATGAAGCGATGCTCCAGCAGGGCCGTGCGGATCGTGATGTCTTCACGTCCAAGGCGAAGGCAATCCCTAACCGTGCGCGACGCATGGCCGACCTTCAGCTTCAGGTCCCACAGGATGTAGAGCATGGATTCGATCACTGACTCGGCCCAGGGCGTGATCTTCCACGGCGTCAGGAACAGCAGGTCCACATCGGAATGCGGGGCCATTTCGGCCCGGCCAAACCCACCCACGGCAAGGACGGCCATCCGCTCTGCCTCGGTCGGGTTGGCCAAAGGGTGAAGGTGGTGTCGGGCGATGTCAAAGGCGGTTGCGACAAGGATATCGGTCAGATGCGCCTGCGCGCGGATCATGGCGCGGGCGTCATGCGGGCGGGTCGAAAAGGCGGCGGCAAGGGCCGCGTTGCCCTGCGCGCGCGCATCAGACAGGTGGCGCACGGCGATGGCACGGGCCGCGCGGGGATCTGCGGCGGCGGGCAGATCGGCAAGGATCGCCGCGCGCAGGGTGGCGGCGTCGATGATCTGCGCCACTGGCAGGATCAGGCCACTCGGGGCATCGGGGAAGAACCGGTCCGTCTGCATGCGTTCGCTCTGCGTCGAACCGGATCGGGCCGTAGGGGCCTTGGTCATGATCTGGGGCTGCGTGCGGTTGTCAGAACCCGGCCCCGCCAAAGCTGCGCGGGGCAGGATCGATGACAGTGACGGTGTTGTTCTGGATACGTGCGACGGCCAGCCCGCGTTCATTCGTGCCATTGGCCAGCAGGCGGAAGACGCCGTTCACGCCGGCGAAACCCGCCCCCTGCGTAAGCGAGGCCCGATCCAGACCACGGCCCTGTTTGGCCAAGGCACCAATGGCGGCGATGCCGTCATAAGCTATCGCCGACACGGGATGCGGCTGTTCGCCGAAGGTGGATTGGTAGCGCGCCTGATACTGCCCGAACAGCCCGGGATCGGGCATTGCGAAGATACCCCCCTGCACCCCCGGCAGGGCAAGTGTCGCGGCCGGAATGTCCCAGCGCGTCAGGCCAACATATTGGGTGATCGTGGGATCAACCCCGTTTTCCGACAACAGCTGCGTCACGAGCGGCAGGGCGCCGGCCGTGTCGGCCGTCAGGAAGACGGCCTGCGCGCCCGAAGATTTCGCTTGGGCTGCAAGTTGCGGGATCGCCTGCACGATGCCGTTTTGCGAAAATTCGTAACTGCCCGTCGCCACCACGCTGCCCCCTGCGGCGGCAACACCGGCCTGAATGGCCGTGCGCCCGGCTTCGCCTTGCGCGTTGCGGTCATGAATGATCATGACCTGCGATTTGCCCGCGCGCACGGCATAGCTGGCCAGACGACGCGCGGTGTTGTCGAAGGTGGGGCCAAGGACGAAGACATTGCCACCCGCAATGGCCGGGTTGTTCGAGAATGACAGAACATTCACCCCTGCCGAAGCAACGGCAAGGCCCGCTGCATTCGCCTCTTCTGCGAAGACGGGGCCAAGAATGACCTTTGCGCCTTCCGCAACCGCGCGCGAGGCGGCGGCAGAAGCCTGCGCCGCTTGGCCTGCCGTCGGATAGATGCGCAGATCAATCTGCACTCCGGCCAGATCGCCTATGGCCATGCGCGCCGCATTCTCGATCGACCGGGCAAGAAGTTGGTCGCTTGCCTGCCCAGACCCCGAAGGCACCAACAGAGCGACCTGCACGGGGCCACCCTGTGAGACGGAGGGGCCAGAGGTCGGCTGACAGGCGGCAAGAGCGAGGGCCGAAAGGGCCAAAACGGCCTTGCCCAGCGACTTGCGGGCGGTGCGCAAAACAGAGAACATGCGGTTTCCTCACTCCCTTACCGGCGATGGCAACCCGGAATGGAACGCATCGCCCAAACATCGCTCTGCAGGTTAAGGGGTTCCACTTGGGATGTAAACTTGTCAGGGGGAAGGCGGGCAATGTCAGGAGGGCTTCGGGCATGACTTCGCCGGGAACGGTTTGGGAAAAGCGGGCACTGGCGCGGGGGCTTTATCTGGTGGCCACGCCGATCGGGGCGGCGCGGGATATCACGCTGCGCGCCCTTGATATCCTTGCGTCAGCTGAGGTGCTGGCGGCGGAAGATACACGGACCCTGCGCCATTTGATGGAAATTCACGGCATCCCTCTGGACGGGCGGCCGCTTGTGCCCTGCCACGACCATAATGAAGGGGAGGCGGCGGGCAGGCTGGTGGCGGCAGTTGCCGAGGGGAAGTCGGTCGCCTATGCCAGCGAAGCGGGGACGCCCCTGGTTTCGGATCCGGGCTTTGCACTGGCGCGCGCCATGGTGGCGGCGGATCTGCCAGTGACAGCGGCACCGGGGCCTTCGGCGGTGCTCTGCGCGCTGGCGGTGGCGGGGCTGCCATCGGACCGGTTTCTTTTCGCAGGCTTTCCACCCCCGGCACAGGCGGCACGGCGCGTCTTTCTGGATGGGCTGAAAGCTGTACAGGCGACGCTGGTTTTCTATGAATCACCGCGCCGATTGCCGGCGCTTTTATCCGATCTGGCGGACCGTCTGGGTGGCGCGCGCGATGCCGCAATTTGTCGGGAACTGACCAAGCGCTTCGAAGAGGTGCGGCGCGGACCGCTGGACCAGCTTGCGGCGGACTATGCAGATACACAGGTGAAGGGTGAGGTGGTCGTGCTGGTCAACCGTGCCGCGCCCGAAACGACGGAAACAGCAACATGGGAAGCCGCGCTGGATGAGGCCATGGCGCGGATGAGCGTAAAGGATGCCGCCGCGATGGTGGCCGAGGCCTTCGATCTGCCCAGACGGGATGTGTATCAGGCAGCACTGCGCAAGGGGAAAGGGGATTAGGGGAAAATTCGCTTCTTTGGTTCAGAGTGAGTCGGAAAGAAGGAATGGGGAAGGCGATGGGATTTCAGGCCGATCCGACACAGTTTCACAGTGACCCATTTGGCGGGCGGTGCGGTCGCAGTGGTGACGCGCGGCGGGCGCGCGGTGCCATGGCCTTTAAGGCAGGATTGGCGGCAGAGGATCAGGTCGCCCGTCACTATGGTGATTTGGGTGAAGCTATCTGTGCGCGACGCTGGCGCGGCCGGGCTGGAGAGATCGACTTGATCGCACGCGATGGCGACAAGGTTATCTTCATTGAGGTCAAGCAAAGCCATACGCATGATGATGCGGCGGCGCATCTGGGTCCGCGACAGATGCAGCGCATTTGGGACGCTGCATCGGAATTTCTTGCCGGGGAACCGAAGGGTCAGATGACGGAAGTTCGGCTGGACGTCGCGCTGGTCGATGGCACGGGACGGGTGAAGGTGATCCGCGACGCGTGGATGTGCTGACGGCGCAAGACGCGCGGGGGCGACGTTTGCCCGATCGGGGAGGGTATCTGCGCGCAGGTGCTGTGCGGCGGCGGGCATTTGCATCCGCTGCGCGCTTGCGCCATCAAAGGGCGGCACAGCGCGGAGAGAGAGACATGCCACTGAAGGTCGCCTTCCAGATGGACCCGATTGGTTCGGTGAATATCAATGCCGATTCAAGCTTTCGCATCGCGCTTGAGGCGCAGGTGCGCGGGCATGAGCTGTTTTTCTATACGCCAGACAAGCTGGCTTTTGTCGAAGGCCGGGTGACGGCGCGGGGATTTCCGATCGAATTGCGCCGCGAGGCAGGAAACCATGTGAGCTATGGCCCAGAGGCAGAGGTCGATCTGGCCGAATTCGATGTGGTCTGGTTGCGGCAGGACCCGCCCTTCGACATGGGCTATATCACGACGACGCATCTTCTGGAGATGATCCATCCGTCGACCTTGGTGGTGAATGATCCATTTTGGGTTCGCAATTCGCCCGAAAAGCTGCTGGTGCTGCGTTTTCCTGACCTGACCCCGCCAACGGCGATCGCTCGCGATCTGGCGACGATCCGCGCTTTCAAAGCGCGGCATGGCGATATCATCCTCAAACCGCTTTACGGCAATGGCGGCGCGGGGGTCTTCCGGCTGGACCCGAATGACCGAAACCTTGCCTCGCTGCACGAGCTGTTTACCGGCATGAGCCGCGAGCCGCTGATCGTGCAGAAGTTCCTGCCGGATGTGGCGAAGGGGGACAAGCGGGTGATTCTGGTCGATGGCGAACCCATCGGGGCGATAAATCGCGTGCCGCAGGCGGGTGAGACGCGATCGAACATGCATGTGGGTGGGCGGCCCGAAAAGATTGGGCTGACCGACCGTGATCTGGAGATCTGCGCCCGCATCGGCCCGGTTTTGCGGGAGAAGGGACAGGTTTTCGTCGGCATCGATGTGATCGGCGACTGGCTGACCGAGATCAACGTGACCTCGCCCACCGGGTTGCAGGAGCTGGAGCGGTTCGACGGCACGAATGGCGCGGCCCGCATCTGGGAGGTGATCGAAGCGAAGCGGGCGGGGTGACGGCGGGGATTTTCGAAGGAAAATTCGTCGTCAGCCCTGCGGGCCAAGGACGAGGCGGTAACTGACGGCCTCGGCCAAATGCGGCAGGCGGACATCGGCGCTTGCGTCCAAATCGGCAATGGTGCGGGCGACGCGCAGGATGCGGTGATAGCCGCGCGCGGTCAGGCCGAAACGTTCCGCCGCGCGGGTCAGAAAGGCGCGGCCTTCGGCATCAGGGGTGGCGGTTTCTTCCAGCAAGCGGCCTTCCATATCGGCATTGACGCGCAGGCCGGGATGGGTGGCAAAGCGCTGTGCCTGCAGGGCGCGGGCGGCGGCGACGCGGGCCGCGACGGTGGCGGAGCTTTCGCCCGTGGCAGCAAGGTCGAGGTCCTGCCAAGCGACGGGCGGCACCTCCACCCGCAGGTCGAAGCGATCCATCAGAGGGCCGGAGATGCGGCCCAGATAATCTTCGCCGCAAAGCGGGGCCTTGGTGCAGGCGCGGCCGGGATCGGAGAGATAGCCGCAGCGGCAAGGATTGGCGGCGGCGATCAGAAGGAAGCGGCAAGGATAGCGGACATGGGCATTGGCGCGGGCGACGACCACCTCGCCCGTTTCGATAGGCTGGCGCAGCGTTTCCAGCACGGGGCGCGCGAATTCGGGGAATTCGTCAAGGAAAAGGACACCGTTATGGGCAAGGGAAATCTCGCCCGGTTTAGCGCCTTTGCCACCGCCGACGATGGCGGCCATGGATGCGGTGTGATGGGGTTCACGAAATGGGCGACGGCGCGAAATGCCGCCTTCGGAAATGAGCCCGGCAAGCGAGTGGATCATTGAGGTTTCAAGTGCCTCGGGGGCAGAAAGCGGAGGCAAAAGGCCCGGTAAGCGGGCAGCGAGCATGGATTTGCCCGATCCCGGCGTGCCGACCATCAGCATATGGTGACGCCCCGCCGCCGCAATCTCAAGCGCCCGTTTCGCGCGTTCTTGACCCTTCACCTCAGCCAGATCGCGCGGGAGAGGGCCATCCGTCACTTCGCCCGCCTCGGCCGGGGTCAGCGGGGATTGGCCGGTGTAATGGCGCAGCACCTGATCGAGTGACGCGGCGGCCAGCACCTGCACCGCGCCGACCCATGCCGCTTCGGCGCCGGATGCCTTTGGGCAGAGGAGGGCGCGATCCTCTTCTGCGGCGGCAAGCGCGGCAGGCAGCGCCCCGATCACCGGCAAGAGGCGGCCATCAAGCGACAACTCCCCCAGCGCGACAGTGCGTTCGACACTGTCTTTCGGGATAATCTCCAAGGCGGCCAGCAGCGCGAGCGCGATGGGCAGGTCGAAATGCGCGCCTTCCTTGGGCAGGTCGGCGGGGGCGAGGTTCACGGTGATCCGCCGCGAGGGCAGCGCGATTGACAGAGCGGCCAGCGCGGCGCGCACCCTTTCGCGCGCCTCAGACACGGCCTTGTCGGGAAGGCCTACGATGCCGAAATGCGGCATGCCGGGAGCGACGGCACATTGCACCTCGACCATCCGCGCCTCGACCCCTTCGAAGGCCACTGTGAAGGCCCGTGCCAGCATGCCACCCCCTGCCCTTTCGGCATCAGGGATAGCGCGAGATTGGTTTACGCTTGGTAAAGGGTCATGAAGGCGGGCCAGGCTTCGGGGTCTGCCACCGTCTTGTCGCGGCAGAAGGCGTTGCAAAAGCCAAAGCGGCGGCCATCCAGTTCCAGCGCATGGGTGACGGGTTTGCCGGAATAGGGGCAGAGGCTGTTTTCAGCCTGCGTCCCTTCAACCGCGCGGGCGGGGAGTGGTTTCGGCCCCGGCCAATCGCGGCGGAGATAGTCGCGCCGGTAGAATTCCTGATCCGGGCCATCCACCATCCCCATCGCGCGCCAGCGGCGGAAGGAGGGATGGGCGAGATGCGCCATGACATAGTCCATCGCGGCAGGCGTGACGGGCAGGTTGTAGGTGGCGATGCGCGTGGCGACGGGGGCAAACATGGCATCGGCCACGGAATAGGCCCCGCAAAGCCATGGGGTTGCGCCCCCGATTTCCGACCTTGCCCATGTCCAGATCACGTCAAGGCGGGCCAGATCGGCCAACACTTCGGGGGGCGGCGCGCAGTCGGTATAGCTGACGCGCAGGTTCATCGGGCAGTAGGAGCGGAGGGCCGTGAAGCCTGCATGCATTTCGGCGGCAAGCGCGCGTGCGATGGCGCGGGCCTTCGGGTCCGCAGGCCATAGCCCCGCCTCCGGGTGGCGGGAGGCGAGTTCCTCGGCAATCGCGATGGTTTCGGGAACAACGGCGCCTTCGGGCGTGCGCATTGTTGGCGCGGTGCGGGCGGGGTGAAAGGATTTCAGGAGGTTGGGCAATTCGTTGGTGTAAAGCCGTGCGCGGTGGAGGTTCACCGGAATGCCGAAGGCATCGAAGAAAAGCCATCCCCGCAGGCTCCATGACGAATAGGCGCGGTCGCCGATGACAAGGTCGTAGGTCATGCTGTTCCCCTTTTTTGTGCGACCTTATCCGGGGCGAGCCGCGCAGGGAAACGCCGATTGCTGATGCGCCCCATCACGGAAGATGATTGATCAGACCGAGTTGCCATCCCTGCGGGCCGTGGTCGATGCGGGTGATAGAGAGGTTGTCAATGCGATGGGCGAAGACCTCGGCAGCCGTGCTGCCAAGAGCGCGCTGCACCTGCGTCAGGATCGCGCCGAAATGTGCGACAAGGATCAGGTCGCGCCCTTGATGGGCGGCAATCAGGGCATCGGTCGCGGCGTTGATGCGGGCGGCGGCGTCATTCCAGCTTTCGCCATTCGGGGGGCGGTGATCGCCGGGATCGTCCCAATAGGCGAAGGAGAGTTCTGGGTGGGTGTTGGCGACGGCATCCCATGTCTGGCCATCCCAGTCGCCGAAGTGAAGCTCGCGCAAGCCGGGGTGATGGGGAAGGCGCTGGCGTCCCTTGGCCAAGGCATCGGCGGTGGCCACGGCGCGGATCAGGTCGGACGAGACGAGAAGCGCATCAGCGGGCAGATGCGCGTTCAGGCGGGCAAGTGTCGCCGTATCGGACAGGTCGGCAGGCACGTCGCGCCAGCCTACCATCGTCTTTTCATGGGTGGGTCCGTGCCGCACCCACCAAAGGCGCGTCACATCCATGCGGGCATCCGCCCCTTCAGCACCATGGGCAGGCCTGCCATGATCCCCACCACCAGCCCCGCCTGACCTGCGATCTGCTGGTTCAGGCGGCCTTGTGCATCGCGGAAGGTGCGGGCCAGCGCATTGTCTGGCACGATGCCCCAGCCCACCTCGTTCGATACGACGACGACAGGGGCGCGGCAGGCGGCAAGGGCTGTAAGCAGCGCCGCCGCCTCAGACACCAGATCGTGTTCGGCCAGAAGGTGATTGGTCAGCCAGAGTGTGGCACAATCCACCAACACCACCTCACCCGGTTTTGCCATTGCCAGTGCCGCGGTCAGATCAAGCGGGGCCTCATCGGTGATCCAGCCCTGCCCCCGATCCGCGCGATGGCGGGCGATGCGGTCGCGCATCTCATCGTCCCAGGCCTCGGCGGTGGCGATATAGCGGCGGGTCAGGCCGCTGCCGGTAACCAGACGTTCAGCGAAGCCCGATTTGCCGGACCGGGCCCCGCCGATCACGAGGCTGAGTTGTGGAAGCAAGAAAATTTCGTCCGGCATTGATCCAGTATCCGATGCGACCCGTAGAATTCACAAAACGGCAATAAACGGGCCGATGCGTCTATCTGACTGGGGGTTTCGATGGCACTCGACGGATATAGCGACCAAACCATGTCCCGCCAAGCGATGCGGGCAGAGCTTCTGGATGCAGAGACTGAGCTGCGCCTCGCCTATGCTTGGCGCGACCATCGCGATGAGCAGGCGCTGCACCGGCTGGTGACCGCTTATATGCGTCTAGCGATCAGCATGGCCGCGAAATTCCGGCGCTATGGCGCGCCGATGAATGACCTTATCCAAGAGGCGAGCCTTGGCCTGATGAAGGCCGCAGACAAGTTCGATCCCGATCGTGGCGTGCGGTTTTCCACCTATGCCGTCTGGTGGATCAAGGCATCTATCCAGGATTACGTGATGCGCAATTGGTCCATGGTGCGGACCGGATCGACCAGCAGCCAGAAGGCGCTGTTTTTCAACCTGCGCCGCGTGCAGGCAAAGCTGGAGCGTGAGGCAGCCGCACGGGGCGAAACGCTGGATCAGTTCCAACTGCGCCAGCTTGTGGCGACAGAAGTGGGCGTGCCGCTTGCCGATGTCGAGATGATGGAAGGGCGGCTGTCAGGGTCTGACTTTTCGCTCAATGCGACCCAGTCGTCGGATGAGGATGGGCGCGAATGGATCGACGCGCTTGAGGATGATGGCGTTCAGGCGGCCGAGGCAGTGGAAGGCGCGCATGATGCCGAACGGCTGCGGTCTTGGCTGGTGAAGGCGATGCAGGCGCTGAACGCCCGCGAACGCTATATCGTGGCGGAACGCAAGCTTAAGGATGAACCCCGCACGCTGGAATCGCTGGGTGAGGAATTGGGGCTGTCCAAGGAACGGGTTCGGCAACTTGAAGCCGCCGCCTTCGCCAAGATGCGGCGCAATCTTGAATCGCAGTCGCGCGAGGTTTACGCTCTGCTTTCATGAGGTTGCACGCCATTTCCCTGCTGCTTGCCCTGCACTTTGCCGGGGCAGTGGAGGCGCGTGAAATTGGGCCAGAGGCACTGGATCGTCTGCCCGAAGTGGATGTGTTTTTCTTAGGCGAAATCCATGACAACCCGGCGCAGCATCGCAATCAGGCGCGCGCCGTACGATCCATTGCGCCCGCCGCGCTTGTGTTTGAAATGTTGGGCGATGCACAGGTTGCCGCTATGCCGGATGACCGCAGTAATGCCCGCGCCATCGCCGAGGCGACGGAATGGGAAGCGCGCGGTTGGCCGGACTTTGCCATGTATCATCCGATCTTCACCGCCGCGCCAGAGGCCCGCATCTATGCGGGCGATCTGGGGATCGATGCGGTGCGCCAATCGCTTCGGACAGGTGCCGCAGCGGTCTTTGGTGCAGATGCCGACCGCTTTGGCCTAACAGAACCTTTGCCCGAGGCGCAGCAGGCCGCCCGAGAGGCCGACCTTCAGGCCGCCCATTGCGATGCCCTTCCGCCCGAGGCTCTGCCGGGAATGGTTGAGGCACAACGCCTGCGGGATGCGGCACTGGCCCGCGCCGCCCTTCTGGCGCTGACGGAAACCGGCGGACCTGTCGTGGTGATCACGGGGGTGGAACATGCCCGCACGGATATCGGCGCGCCTTCCCTTTTGCGCCGGGCCGATCCGGGAGTCACCGTCCTGTCGATTGCACAGATTGAATCGATCCCGACAGGGCGGCCACCACATCACTTGTGGCTTTTCACCGAAGGCGTACCCACACGTGGCGATCCCTGCGCCATCTTCGAAACGCAAGGCGGCTAAGGCGAAACTGTTCATTTTCTGTCGAACGGTATCCTCACGGGGTGAGGCCGCAGGCCGAGGGGGGATGAGCCCCCCCCTGCGACTCCAACCCTAAGCGGGAAAGGTTGAGTTCCGCGCCCCTGCCGCCTACACCTTGATCGGGGCCATTGGAGCATCGCCATGCTGACCGGCAAGCGCATCCTTCTGATCATCGGTGGCGGAATCGCTGCCTACAAGTCGCTGGAACTGATCCGGCTTTTGAAAAAGGCGGGGGCTACGGTGACGCCTGTGCTGACAAAGGCGGGGGCGGAATTCGTGACGCCGCTTTCGGTTTCGGCCTTGGCGGGGGAGAAGGTCTATACCGCCCTTTTCGATCTGACGGATGAGGCCGAGATGGGCCATATCCAATTGTCGCGCGTGGCGGACCTTCTCGTTGTGGCCCCGGCGACGGCAGATCTGATGGCGAAGATGGCGCAGGGGCGGGCGGATGATCTGGCCTCGACCCTGCTTTTGGCGACCGATACGCCGGTGATGGCGGCACCTGCGATGAATGTGCGGATGTGGCAGCATCCAGCGACGCAACGAAATATCAAGGTTTTGCAAGGGGATGGCCTGCGCCTCATCGGCCCGGATGACGGCGAGATGGCCTGTGGCGAATACGGCCCCGGTCGGATGGCAGAGCCTGCGGCGATCCTTTCGGCGATCACGGCGGCCCTGTCGGACGGCCCGCTGAAGGGGCGGCATGTGCTGGTGACCTCTGGCCCCACGCATGAACCGATTGACCCGGTGCGCTATATCGCCAACCGGTCGTCGGGGGCGCAGGGCACGGCGATTGCGGCGGCGCTGCGCGATCTGGGCGCGCGGGTGACTTTTGTCACTGGCCCTGCGGTCGTGCCGCCGCCTGACGGCGTGCAAGTCGTGCGGGTGGAAACCGCGCGCGCGATGCTGGAGGCGGTGGAAGCCGCCCTTCCCGCCGATGCCGCCGTGATGGCGGCGGCGGTGGCCGATTGGCGTGTGGCCGAGGAATTTTCAAGCAAGATCAAGAAGGTGGCAGGGGCGGCTGCGCCGTCTCTGAGCTTTGCCGAAAACCCAGATATCCTGAAATCCGTGGCGCAATCCATCGACCGCCGCCCGCGTCTGGTGGTGGGCTTTGCCGCCGAGACCGATGATGTTCTGGCCCATGCGCAGGCCAAGCGGGCGCGGAAGGGATGCGATTGGATCGTGGCGAATGATGTCTCACCGGGGACGGGGATCATGGGCGGGGCTGAGAATGCGGTGACGCTGATCACCGCGGCGGGGGCAGAGCCTTGGCCGCGATTGCCCAAGGATGAGGTCGCGCGCCGTTTGGCGATCCGGATCGCGGAGGCGTTGGGGTGACCAAAATTCTTGGAAGACTTTTGCAAAAGTTTTCAAAAACCTTTGGTTTCGCAAGGGGTTGGGCATGACCGTCCTGAAGCTGCTCTGGGAGGATTGGGCGGATCGTTCGCTCGGCCTGCCTACCTATGAAACGCCGGGATCGGCGGGGGCGGATATCCGCGCGAACCTTTTGCCCGAGGATCGTGAGAGCGGTTTCACGCTGGACCCCATGCATCGGGCGGTGGTGCCGACGGGATTGCGGGTGGAAATTCCACCGGGGTTCGAGATGCAGATCAGGCCAAGGTCCGGGCTGGCGTTGAAACATGGGATCACTTTGCCCAATACGCCCGGCACGATTGACAGCGATTACCGTGGCCCCTTGGGGGTCGCGCTGGTCAATCTGGGGGCGGAGCCCTACACGATCCGGCATGGTGACCGCATCGCGCAGATGATCATAGCCCCTGTTATTCAGGTGCAATTCCAAGAGGTTGAGGCCTTGTCGGATACGTCACGCGGCGCGGGCGGCTTTGGGTCCACGGGGAAAAGATGATCCTTGTCCTTGCGATGGCGGCTGCGCTTTGGGGGGTTGGCGCGCTGATGAAGGCGCCGGTGCGGTTGCGGTCGGGGATGATCCTCTTACTGTGGCTGGGGGTGGTGGGGCTGCATTTGGTGCTGCCGGAGGGGCATCCGTTGCGCGCAGCGACAGGGGGGGAGGCGCGGGGCTGGCTGGCCTTGGGCGTGGTTGCCGGGATTGTTGTTGCATATCAATCGGTTGTGTCGCGGTTGCGCCTGCGGGCCGCGCCGCAGGAGGTGGCGGCACCCTCCGGCGCCTTTCGCCCTGCTGAGTTGGACCGATACGCGCGGCATATCATCCTGCGCGAGATTGGTGGGCCGGGCCAGAGAAAACTGAAGGATTCCAAGGTATTGGTGATTGGTGCCGGGGGCCTTGGGTCGCCTGCGCTGATGTATTTGGCAGGGGCGGGGGTGGGCACCATCGGCTTTGTCGATGACGACATGGTGGATGGGTCGAACCTGCAACGCCAGATCATCCATGCCGATCAGCGGATCGGGATGCCAAAGGTTTTCTCGGCGGAGATCACGCTCAGATCGATAAATCCCTTCATCGAGCTGCGCCCTTATAAGCGGCGGCTGGATGAGGAGACGGCGCGCGCACTTTTTGCCGATTATGACCTGATCCTTGACGGGACGGACAATTTCAACACGCGTTACATGGTGAACCGTGTGGCGGTCGCGGCGGGCAAGCCCCTGATTTCAGGGGCCATCACGCAATGGGAGGGGCAGGTTTCCCTGTTCCACCCAGCGCAGGGCACGCCGTGCTATGAATGCGTCTTTCCTACCCGCCCTGCCCCCGGCATGGTGCCATCCTGCGCCGAGGCGGGCGTGGCGGCCCCCCTGCCCGGCGTGATCGGGTCGATCATGGCGATGGAAGCTGTCAAGGTGATAACCGGGGCGGGTGAGCCGCTGGCCGGCCGCCTGATGATCCATGACGCGCTGTTTGCCGAGACGCGGGTGATTTCGGTCAAGCGGCGGGCGGATTGCCCGGTCTGTGGCACAAGCCCCTGAGAACGCTGCATTTACCGCAACTGACTGGCGAAAACGGTTGTGCCCTGTTTTGTGCCGCCTTTTGTGCAGCAAACTGTGGCCACGCGCGCCTGTGGAATGAACAATTAACCATCCTTGGGCCGCGATTCCCCCTGCCCTTCTCTGGACAGGGGCAGGGGCGCACCCCATAGTCTGGCGCCAGAATGGATCATCCAATGGGGAGAGAACCGATGACGCTGAAAGCTTGGGCCGCCGGAGTGACGGGTGCCCTGACCCTGACCCTTGGCCTGACCGCCCCTGCCTTCGCGCAGGACGTGCCCGATCTGGGCGGGCGCGAGGTCGTGGTCGTGACCGAGAACGCCTATCCGCCGCTGCAATTCCTCGACAAGGACGGGAACGCGGTGGGCTGGGAATATGACGCGATGGCGGAGATCGCCAAGCGGCTGAACATCACGGTGAAATACGAAAACATCTCATGGGATGCGATGATTGCCTCTGTGTCGGAAGGCCAGTTCGACATGGGCATGACGGGGATCACCATCCGCGACGACCGAAAGGACAAGGTGGATTTCTCGGACGCCTATATGCGGTCGGAGATGCTGATGATGGTGCGCGGGGATGAGGATCGGTTCACGGATGCCGCATCCTTTGCAGCCGATGCCGACCTTCTGATGGCGGCGCAGCCGGGGACCACGCCCTTCTATGTGGGGGTCTATGAGGTGCTGGACGGCAACGAGGAAAATGCCCGCATCGTGAAGTTCGAAACCTTTGGCGCGGGGCTTGAGGCGCTGCGGGCAGGCGATGTGGACCTTGTCCTGTCGGACAGCACGGCGGCCAATGGCTATGTCTCGGCGTCGAATGGCGGGTTGAAGATCATCGGCGCGCCGCTGGGGGCCGAGGATTTCGGTTTCATCTTCCCGAAAGGGTCTGATCTTGTGGCCCCGATGAATGCGGCAATTGCCAGCATGAAGGCGGATGGCACCTTGGACGCGCTGAACACCAAGTGGTTCCTTGAATACAAGATGGGTGAATGATCCCCTGTTTCAGTGACATGAAGGCCCCGGAGGCAATGCCGGGGCCTTTCCTTTGGGAGCCTTTCGCATGACGCCGAACCCGCAGCCGGAGAAGGATTTTCCGTGGTGGCTGCTGCTTGTCAGCGGGGTGGGGCTTTGGCTGTTCTACGAGGTTCTGGCCAATGCAGACTATTCTGCCGTGCTGTCCACCCTGACCAAGGGCATCTGGATCACGGTGATGGTGTCGGTGGTGGCCTATCTGGGGGCCTGCCTTCTGGGGCTTGGCCTTGCGGTGGGCTGCCTGTCGCGGTTTCTGATCCTGCGGCAGGTCTGTCGGCTGTATATCGAGGTGATGCGGGGCATCCCGATCATCGTATTGCTGCTTTATGTGGCCTTCGTGCTGGCGCCGCTGGGCGTGGCGGGGGTCAATGCGGTGCTGGAGCCTTTGGGGTTCGATCCGGTGCGGACGCGGGATTTCCCGCTTTTATGGCGGGCGGTGCTGGCCCTTGTTCTGGCCTATGCGGCCTTTCTGGCCGAGATTTTCCGGGCCGGATTGCAGGCCGTGGACAAGGGGCAGGTGGAGGCGGCGCAAGCGCTTGGCCTGAATGGGTGGCAGCGGTTTCGCCATATCACCTTTCCGCAGGCCTTTCGGATGATCCTGCCGCCCCTTGGCAATGATTTCGTGGCGATGGTGAAGGATTCGTCTTTGGTGTCCGTGCTGGGCGTGGGGGACATCACGCAATTGGCCAAGGTCACGGCGGCCGGGAATTTCAAATATTTCGAGACGTATAACGTGGCCGCGCTGATCTATCTGACGATGACCATCGGGCTGAGCCTGCTGATGCGGCGGCTGGAGCGGCGGTTGAAGGCGCGCGAGACGCGCTAGGCTTCGGGCAGGCGGGAAAGTTCCTCTTCCGCCGTGGCGCGCAGGCTTTTTAGGTCTTCGCGCGCGGCGGCCAGATCGGTGATCTGGCGATCCAGCGCGTCAAGCTGGCGGTCGGCAAGGGCGAGCCATGTTTCAAGCTGCGGGCGGGTGCCTTTTTGCCGGTAGATGAGCAGCCATTGACGAATCTCTTCCAGCGAAAAGCCAAAGCGGCGGCCACGCAGGATGAGGGTCATGCGTGCCACTTCGCGCGGGCCGTAGAAGCGGGCGCGGCCTTCCTTTTCGGGTTGGAGGAGTTCGATATATTCGTAATAGCGCAGGGTGCGCGGCGTCACGTCGAACCTAGCGCACATCTCCTTGAAGCTGAGGCGGGTGTCGGACATTGGCATCTCCTTGCGGCGAAAGCATAAGCCGATGGAACCTGTGACGCAACGAATTGCCGCGACGGCAAGGCGGGGCCGGGCTTGCACTTGGACGGCGGGGCGCGATTATGGGGACCGAAGGGGTTTGGCAATGTCTGACGTTACGGCAGAGGCAGTGGTTGCGCTGGCGCGGCGGTTCATCGAGGCGATTCCGCATTCGCGGGCCTTGGGGATGCGGCTTGAATCGCTGGGCGAAGGGCGGGTTGTGATGACCATGCCATATGATGCGCGGTTCGTGGGCGATCCGGCGACTGGGGTGCTGCATGGGGGGGCCGTGTCGGCCTTGATGGATACGGCCAGTGGCGCGGCGGTGATGTGTCATCCCTCGGCACCCGTTTCGACGGCGACGCTGGACCTGCGGATCGATTATTTCCGCCCGGCGACGCCGGGGCAGGCGATTACGGCGCGGGCGGAGTGCTATCACGTGACGCGGTCGGTGGCATTCGTTCGGGTGACGGCGGTGGATGAGGATGAAAGCCGCCCGGTGGCGGCGGCGACAGGGGCCTTCACGCTGGACCGTCCGCGGGGGGTGGCATGACGCGCGAACGGCCGGAACCGGTGCAGGTTGTGAAGCAAAGGCGCGACGGGGCGCTGCGGACGCTGCTGTCGGGGGTGCCCTACATCCAGTATCTGGGCATCCAATTCGACCGAAGGGGGGATGAGCTGACGGCGATCCTGCCCTTTGACGAAAAGCTGATCGGGAACCCGTCTTTGCCCGCGCTGCATGGCGGGGTGACGGCGGCCTTCCTTGAGGTGGCGGCGATCATCGAGCTGTCGTGGTCGATCCTGTGGGAAGAGATGGAGGCGGGGAAACTTGACCCTTCGGCCATCGCGGACAGGCCGTTGCGGCTGCCGAAGACGATTGATTTCACGGTGGATTACCTGCGGACCGGGCTGCCGCGCGATGCCTATGCTAGGGCGCGGGTGAACCGGTCGGGACGGCGCTATGCATCGGTGCATGTGGAGGCGTGGCAGGACAACCGCACGCGGTTGTTTGCGCAAGGGACGGGGCATTTCCTGATGCCCGCCGCCCCCGGAGAGGCGGCGGAATAAGGGTCAGCTGGCCAAGGCGAAGCGGGCGGCGGGGGCGGGTTTAGGCTTGGCCCGGCTGCGGGTGGTTTGCGCGCCGCTGCCAATTTCGCCCGCAAGGCCCGAAAGGCGCAGGACGGTGGTGTTGATCTCTTCCACCGCAGTTGCCTGTTCGACCGAGGTATCGGCGATGGAGGCGACGAGGCCGCCCGTTTCCTGAATTTCAGGGACAAGCCGGGTCAGGGTCGCCGCGGCGGAGCGGGCGGCCTTGAGGCTGCTGCCCGTTGCCGCGTCGATTTCGGCGGCGGCTTCGGCAGAGCGTTCGGCAAGGCGGCGCACTTCGGTTGCGACGACGGCAAAGCCTGCGCCTTGGGCACCGGCCCGTGCCGCCTCGACGGCGGCGTTCAGGGCGAGAAGGTCGGTCTGGCGGGCGATTTCGGACACCACCTTGATGCGGGATGCGATCTCTTCCATCGCCAGCATGGTGGAACGCACTGCCTCACCGCCTTCGACGGCATTGGTGGAAACGCGCAGCGCGGCCTCTTTGGTGGCCTGCGCAGCGGTGGCGTTTTCCTTGATGGAGGCCGAGAGTTCTTCGATCGTGGCGGAAACCTCGGTCACGGATTCGGCCAGCGTATCGGCGATCTCACGTTCCTGCGCGGCCTTGGCGATGCGTTCGGCATCCAGCGCCTCGAAATAGGTGGAGATGCCGTAATCCATATCCAGCATGGCAAGGCGGAAATAGACGGACAAAAGCCGCGTCGCCTCGGCCGTCTTGATGCGCCCGAAGAGGCCGGAGGAGAGGAGGCGGGGGAAGAAATCCTCGATGATCCCCCGGAAAATGAGCGAATAGCTGTCCATATACCAGCGCGGTTCCAGCCCGATACGGGCATGGATGCGCCCAATGCGCGTGACGAGGGCGACATATTCTTCGTCGATCCGACCCGAGGTGAGGCGGCCCCAATGCGTCATCTGCAATTGCTTTGCCCGTTCGGCATGGGCGGCATCTTGGAAGAAATGCGCGGTCTTGGGCGTGTTCAGGATCGTCACATAGGCGCGATCAAGGATCGGACCCAAGGCTTTCATCAGCGCCGCCGAATGCCGCCCGGCAAGGGCAAGGTCATCTGCTGTGAGACCAAGATAGGTGAGCCGTTCCTGTAGATCCGTTTGCATGGCGTGGTCTTCCTTGACGCAGGCAGGCCATCCCCTGCCCTTCATCAAGTGCTACGGGCGCGATTAGAACAGGATTAGCACAAGTAAAGATTGAAACATAAAATGTGAATATTCCGAGTCTGATAATCCTATTTTCTGGCGTGTATCGGTGCCGCGCAAGCCGCCCCTTCCCCCGGCGCGGTGGTTGGGCCAATCTGCCCGCATCATGACCGACCTGACCCATCGCCGCCTCCTGAAGATCGCCGCGCCCATCGTCATCTCGAACGCGACCGTGCCGATCTTGGGGGCGGTGGATACCGGGGTGGTGGGGCAGATGGGGCAGGCTGCGCCCATAGGGGCTGTGGGGGTCGGGGCGGTGATCCTGACCATGCTTTACTGGGTATTCGGCTTTCTGCGGATGGGCACGACGGGGCTTGCGGCGCAGGCGCATGGCGCGGCGGATTGGCCCGAGCGGGGGGCGATCCTGATGCGCGCCCTGCTGATTGGGGCGGGGGCGGGGGTTCTGTTCATCCTGTGTCAGGGATGGCTTTTCCGCGCGGCCTTTGCCCTTGCCCCGGCGGGGGCAGAGGTGGAGGCTTTGGCGCGCGATTACCTTTCCATCCGCATCTGGGGCGCGCCTGCAACAATCGCGGCCTATGCCGTGACCGGCTGGCTGATCGCGGTGGAGCGAACGCGGGGCGTTCTGGTCCTGCAGCTTTGGGTCAATGGGGTGAATATCGGGCTGGACCTGTGGTTCGTCCTTGGCCTTGGCTGGGGCGTGCCGGGCGTGGCATGGGCCACGCTGATCGCGGAATGGAGCGGGCTGGTGCTGGGGTTGTGGCTGTGCCGCGACGGGTTGGTCCCGGTCTGGCGCGCGGCATGGGCACGGTTGGGCAACCGCGCGGCGCTGGCGGTCATGTTCGCGGTGAACCGGGATATCATGATCCGGTCGGTGTTGTTGCAAATCAGCTTTACCACCTTTGTCTTCCTTGGCGCGCGCAAGGGGGATGTGACCTTGGCGGCCAATCAGGTGCTGATGCAGTTTGTCAGCATCATCGCCTATGCGCTGGACGGGTTCGCCTTTGCCGCCGAAACGCTGGTGGGGCAAGCGGTCGGGGCGCGGGCGCTGGCCCCGGCGCGGCGGGCGGCACGGATGGCGATGTCGTGGGGCGTGGCGGGGGGCGTTGTGCTGGGGTTGGTCTTTGTCGCAGCGGGGCCTTGGATCATCGACCTGATGACCACTGCGCCCGAGGTGCGGGCAGAGGCGCGGGTCTATCTGCTTTGGGTCGCTGTCGCGGCGGTCGTGGGGGCGTTTCCCTTCATCTATGACGGGATTTTCATCGGGGCGACGATGACGACTGAGATGCGGCAGACCATGATCCTGTCGACGGCAATTTATGCCGGGGCGCTGGCGGTGCTGGTGCCGATAGCGGGCAATCACGGGCTCTGGGCGGCGCTGATCGTGTTTTTCGCCGCCCGGGGGGCGACGATGGCGAGGGTCTATCCAAGGATCGCGGCGCGCATAACCTAGGGGCGTTCATGCCGCCGGGGTGGTGCCTGCATCAGGCCCTGAGCAGACGGAAGCCTGCCGAGGCGGCCCAGCCTGCCAGCGCGGCAAGGGCCAGCGACAGAAGGCCATAGGCCCATGGCTGTTCGCGCGAGAGGTTGAAGAGAAAGCGTTCAAGCCCCTCTTTCCGCACACCGATGACGCGGTCTTGTGCATCAATGACGCGGCCTTCGCGCGTGAGGAAGATGCGGACGCGGTATTCCCCTTCGGTCAGGTTGGCGGGCAGCACGATATCGGCGCGGAACAGGGTCTGCTCGGTCAGTTCCACCGCGCCTTGCAGCACGCGGTAGCGGCCTTCGCCAATACGGATGCGCTGCATCGCGTCGATGAAATCGCCGCTATCTCCGGCCTCGGTCGCCGCACCGATGGCGCGGATGACGCGCGGCAGGGTGATGCGGTGGCGGAGGTCTTCGGTTTCCTTGAGGATGGACCGCAGGGGGCCTGTTGTGGCCACGGCATAGAAGGACGGGGCGGCATCGACGGCGACCGCTTCGGTATTCACCCAGATGCCCGCGACGCGGGCCTTCTTGCGGATGGTAAGCGGGGTGGAGGGGCCTTCGACGGTGATAATCACCTCAAGCGGTGTGTCCGGCGCGGGGGCGTTCCGCTTCACCGCGCCATAGATCAGGATCTCTGACCCGTCGAAATTCGCCGTGATGGAGACGCGGTTCTGGCTCATGCCCGCGACGATGCCTTCATTGGCCATGGCAGGCGCGGCCGAAAGAAGCGCAGCGAGGGCCAGGGCGCGGATCACGGCAGGACCCCCGGCATGACGGTGAAAAGTTCCATCGGGCGGATGAGAAGGTCGAGCGCGATCTTGACCGATACGGCCAGAACGAGAAGCGCGAGCAGGATGCGGAGTTGCTCTGCCTTGAGCCGGACGCCGACGGTGGTGCCGATCTGCGCGCCGATCACGCCACCAAGAATGAGAAGGAGTGCCAGCAGGATATCGACCGTCTGGCTGGTGACGGCATGCATGAAGGTGGTGAAGGCGGTGACGAAGATGATCTGAAAGAGCGAGGTGCCGACGACGACCTTGGTGGGCATGCCCAGCAGGTAGATCATCGCGGGCACCATGACGAAGCCGCCCCCCACCCCCATGATGGCGGCAAGGAAACCCACCAGCGCGCCCACGGCGAGCGGGGGCAGGACGCTGATGTAAAGGCCAGAGGCGCGGAATTTCATCTTGAGCGGCAGGCCATGCACCCAGGTGTGGACATGCGCGCGGCGCACGGGGCCGCCCTTTTGCGCGCGGAACCATGCGCGCAGGGATTCCTGCAACATCATCGCCCCGATCAGGCCGAGGAACAGGACATAGGACAGCTGGACGAAGAGATCGACCTGACCCAGCCGCGTCATCCATTGAAAGACCCAGATGCCCACGACGGACCCGCCCATCCCGCCGATCAAAAGGACGATGCCCATGCGGAAATCCACCGCCTTGCGCCGCAGTTGCGCCAGAACGCCCGACACGGACGAGGCCACCACCTGATTGGCCCCGGTCGCCACGGCGACAGCGGGCGGCACGCCGATGAAAAAGAGAAGCGGCGTGATCAGGAAGCCGCCGCCCACGCCGAACATGCCGGACAGAAAGCCCACCATGCCGCCCAAACCCAAAAGGAGGAAGGCATTGACCGAGACCTCGGCGATCGGAAGATAGAGTTGCATGGGCCTTGCCCGATGGGGAAGCGGCGTCTTGCCAAAGGGTTGCGCGCCTTTGGCGGTGAAGTCAAACGCTTGCCTGCCTCATCGGAGGTGGCGTAGGAAATGCCGCAGCACCCGTTCCAGTTTTGCCGCACCCAAGGGGGCCATGGCCTTGGTGTGTTCATGGCTGATCTTCTCGTCCGACAGGCCCGCCGCCATGTTGGTGATGGTGGAAATGGCCGCGACCTTCAGGCCAAGGAAGCGGGCTAGGATCACCTCGGGCACCGTCGACATCCCCACGGCATCGCCGCCAAGGATGCGGATGGCCCTGATCTCGGCCGGGGTTTCGAAGGAGGGGCCGGAATACCAAGCATAGACACCTTCGGGCAGGGGGACGCCTTCGGCCTGTGCGCTGGCCGTCAGCGCGGCGCGCAGGGCGGGGTCATGGGCATCCGTCATCGGCACAAAGCGCGCATCGGTGGGTTCACCGATCAGCGGGTTGAGGCCGGAAAAGTTGATGTGGTCCGACAGAAGCATCAGGTCGCCGGGGCGGATATCGGCGCGCAAGGAGCCTGCGGCATTGGTGGCGATCAGGCTATCGGCGCCAAGGCCTTTCAGCAGATCAAGCGCGGGGCGCATCGCCGCCGGGTTGCCCTTTTCGTAATAATGTTCCCGTGCGCCAAAGACGGCGACGCGCACCCCTTCCAGATCGCCGATCACGAGGTTTGGGTTATGCCCCGACACGCCCGCATGGGGAAAGCCAGGCAGATCGGCATAGGGGATCGCCACCCCATCCACAGCCCCCGCCAGATGGCCAAGCCCGGAGCCAAGGATCAGGCCCAGGCGAACCGGGGCATCGCCCGCGCGGGTGCGGACGAGAGAGAGGGCGTCGGACATCAGCGTTCCTTCACATAGGGTTCGCCCCCCGCACGCGGCGGGATGGCCTTGCCGACGAAACCCGCCAGAACCAGCACGGTCAGAACATAGGGCAGTGCATCAAGGAAGGGCACGGGGACCTTGACCTGCACCACCGCCTCGACCACGTCGGGGCGCAGGGCCAGCGCTTGGAAGAAGCCGAACAGAAGACAAGCCCAGAGCGCCGCAACGGGCCGCCATTTGGCAAAGATCAGGGCCGCCAGCGCGATATAGCCGCGCCCTGCCGTCATGTCGCGGCCAAAGCCCGCCTGAAGCGCGGTGGCCATATAGGCCCCCGCAAGACCGCAGAGGATGCCGGTGATGGCCACGGCGGCAAAGCGCAGGCCGACGACCGAGATGCCGGCTGTATCCACCGCCGCCGGGTTTTCCCCCACCGCGCGCAGGCGCAGGCCAAAGCGGGTACGGAACAGGATCCACCATGTCAGTGGCACGGTCAGAAGTGCGATATAGACCAAGAGGGAATGACCCGAGATCACCTCGTAATACAGCGGGCCGAGGATCGGGACGCCCTGCAATTCTTCTGCAAAGGGAAGAGTGACGGGGTTGAAGCGCGCCTCGCCCGACAGGGGCGGCGTGCGGCCGCCCTGCCCGAACAGGCGTTGCGCGATGAGGACCGTGATCCCGGCGGCCACGAAATTCAGCGCGACGCCGGAAATCAGTTGGTTGCCCCGGAAGGTGATGGAGGCAATGCCATGCACCCCCGCCAGCATCATGGAGGCAAGGATGCCTGCCAGAAGGCCCAGCCAGACCGACCCTGTCAGGAAGGCGACCGAGGCCGAGGCCATGGCGGCCATCAGCATCTTGCCTTCCAGCCCGATGTCGAAAATGCCCGCGCGTTCGGAATAAAGCCCGGCAAGGCAGGCAAAGAGCAGCGGCGTGGCAAGGCGGATCGTGGAATCGAGGATTTGCAGAAGCGTGGCGTAATCCATCACGCGGCCCCCTTCGCCATGCGTCCCGCGCGGAACAGGTTGAAGATCCACGTCAGCAGCATGCGCACCATCATGTCCAAGGCCCCGGTGAAGAGGATGACAAGGCCTTGGACCACGGTCCGCATCTCAATCGGGATTTTGGTCCAGAGGCCCAGCTCTGCCCCGCCTTGGAACAGAAAGCCGAAAAGAAGCGCCGCCAGCACCACGCCGATGGGGTGGTTGCGGCCCATCAGTGCCACTGCGATGCCGATGAAGCCTGCGCCAGAGGCGGAGTTGCCCAAAAGACGTTCCGCCTCGCCCATCACGTTGTTGATGGCCATCATGCCCGCCAACCCGCCGGAGATGAGCATCGCCACCATGATGATGCGGAAGGGCGAGATGCCCGCATAGCGCGCGGCGGGTTCGGATTTGCCATAGGCGCGGATCGCATAGCCGAGGCGGGTCCGCCACAAAAGCGCCCAGACCACCACCGCCATGGCCAGCGCGATGAATAGGGTGACATTGGCCGGAACACCCGAGGTGAAGATCAGGTTCAGCCCCGGCATCTGGTTCAGCGTGGGCAGGTGGGTGGCTTCGGGGAAGTTCGCCGTGGCCGGGTCCATCTGGCCATCGGGGCGCAGCACATCGACCAGCATGAAGATCAGGAAGGCGGCGGCGATGTAGTTGAACATGATCGTGGTGATCACGATATGGCTGCCGCGCTTGGCCTGAAGATAGGCCGGGATCGCGGCCCATGCCGCGCCGAAGGCCGCCCCCGCGACAGTGGCGCCGATCAGCGCAAGCGACCAATGTGGCCAAGGCAGGAAGAGGCAGCAGAGCGCGACGCCAAGGCCGCCAAGCTGGGCCTGCCCTTCGCCCCCGATGTTGAAGAGGCCCGCATGGAAGGCCACGGTGACCGCAAGCCCGGTGAACATGAAGGAGGTTGCGTAGTAAAGCGTATAGCCCCAGCCATAGGCGTTCATCACCGAGCCTTGCACCATGACGGTGATCGCCTCCCAAGGGTCTTGCCCGATGGCGAGGATGACAAGGGCGGCGATGATCGCGGCCAGCAGAAGCGAGATGAAGGGAACAAGGGCCACATCGGCCCAGCGTGGTAGGCGTTCCATCAGGCGGCCTCTCCCTTTCCGGTCATCCCGGCCATCATCAGACCGAGATCGCGTTCATCCGTAGCCTCTGGGTCGCGGAATCCCATGATGCGTCCATCGAACATGACGGCGATACGGTCCGACAGGCTGCGGATTTCATCCAGTTCGACGGAAACCAAAAGGATCGCCTTGCCCTGATCGCGGAGCGCCACGATCTGCTTGTGGATGAATTCGATGGCCCCGATATCCACGCCCCGCGTCGGTTGACCCACCAGAAGGAGGTCGGGATTGCGTTCAATCTCGCGCGCGACGACGATCTTTTGCTGATTGCCGCCTGAAAAACTTTTGGCGGCAAGGGTCGGGATGGGGGGACGCACGTCGAAGGTGGCCATCTTCCTTTCGGTATCGGCGCGCAGGGCGTCGTTATCCATGAAAAGGCCGTTCTTCTGGTATTCCGGCGCGTCGTGATAGCCGAAGGCCACGTTTTCCCATGCGGTGAAATCCATGATCAGACCAAGGGCTTGCCGATCTTCGGGCACATGGGCGATGCCTGCCTTGCGGCGCGCGCGGCCATCCGCGCCCTTGCCCGACAAGGGCAGATCGGCCCCGTTCAGCGTGACCTTGCCCGTGGCGCGGGCGATGCCGCCCAAAGCCTCGAGCAGTTCGGATTGGCCGTTCCCGGCCACGCCCGCGATGCCAAGGATTTCGCCCGACCGGATTTCGAAGCTGACGCCTTTCAGACGTTCGACGCCATGTTCATCGACAACCCGCAGGTCTTCGACCTTGAGCACGGTGCGCCCCAGCATGGTGGGTTTCTTTTCCACCTCCAAAAGGACCTTGCGGCCCACCATCAGCTCGGCCAGTTGTTCGGGGCTGGTTTCGTTGGTCTTGACGGTACCCACCATCGTGCCGCGACGCATGACCGATACGTTATCGGTCGTCTCCATGATCTCGCGGAGTTTGTGGGTGATCAGGATGATCGTCTTGCCCTGATCGCGCAGCCCCTTGAGGATGCGGAACAGGTGGTCCGCCTCGGCCGGGGTCAGGACGCCCGTGGGTTCATCGAGGATCAGGATATCGGCCTGACGGTAAAGCGCCTTGAGAATCTCCACCCGCTGCTGGTGGCCGACGGACAGGTCTTCGATCACCGCGTCGGGATCGACGTCCAGTTCGTATTCGCGCGACAGGTCCGTCAGCACCTTGCGCGCCTTGGAGAGCGAGCCCGCCAAAAGCGCCCCCTCTTCCGCACCGAGGACCACGTTCTCAAGGACGGTGAAATTCTGCACCAGCTTGAAATGCTGAAACACCATGCCGATGCCCGCGCGGATGGCGCTTTGGCTATCGGGGATGGCGGTGGGGGTGCCGTTGATGAAAATCTCGCCGGAATCGGCGCGATAAAAGCCGTAGAGGATCGACATCAGCGTGGATTTGCCCGCGCCGTTTTCGCCGATGATCCCGTGGATCGTGCCCTTGGGCACGGCGATGTGGATGTCTTTGTTGGCCTGCACCGGACCGAAGGCCTTGGAAATGCCCTTCAGTTCGATGGCGTAGCGCGCATCCGCCGCCTGCGTCACCATGTGGTTCCCCCTGTTCCGTGGCCCGTCTTTTTGCTGCGGGTTCGGCCAGTCTTTATCAAAGATGCCGCGCCAAGGGTTTGGCGCGGCATGTTTTCGCAAATGCCGTCAGGCGATCAGAAGGTCGCCGCAGGGCAGGTGTTGTCAGACATGTAGTCGTGGACCACCAACTCGCCCGATTTGATCTTGGCGGCGGCGGCATCGACAGTTGCCTGCATTTCAGCCGAGACGAGCGGGGCGTTGTTTTCATCCATAGCGTAGCCCACGCCATCATTGGCCAGACCCATGACATTGATGCCGGGGGTCAGGTCGGTGCCTTCCTTGAAGGCCTCATAGACCGCGTTGTCGACGCGCTTGAGCATGGAGGTCAGAACCTTGCCCGGATGCAGGTAGTTCTGGTTGCTGTCCACGCCGATCGACAGAATGCCTTCGTCGGCGGCAGCTTGCAGCACGCCCACGCCCGTGCCGCCTGCGGCGGCATAAATCACGTCGGCGCCTTGCGCCTTTTGGCCCTTGGCGAGTTCTGCACCCTTGACCGGGTCATTCCATGCGGCCGGGGTTGTGCCCGTCATGTTCAGGACGACGGTGGCATCGGGGTTCACAGCCTTCACGCCTTGCGCGTAGCCGCAGCCGAATTTGCGGATCAGCGGGATGTCCATGCCGCCGATGAAGCCGACGGTCCCGGTCTTGGAGGCCAGACCCGCCATCATGCCGACGAGGTAGGAGCCTTCATGTTCGTTGAACACGACGGATTTCACGTTCGGCGCATCCACGACCATGTCGATGATGGCAAATTTGGTGTCGGGGAAATCGGCGGCGACCTTGGTCAGCGCATCGCCAAAGGCAAAGCCCGTCATGACGACAGGATTGGAGCCTGCTTCGGCCAGACGACGCAGCGCCTGCTCGCGCTGGGCTTCGTCCTGCATCTCAAGCTCTTTGTAGGTGCCGCCGGTTTCTTGCGCCCAGCGCTCGGCCCCGTTAAAGGCGGCTTCGTTGAAGGATTTGTCGAACTTGCCGCCAAGGTCAAAGATGATGGCGGGTTCGGCGGTGGCAATACCGGCGGTCAGGGCCAAAGTGGCCGCAGCGCCGAGGAATTGCTTCATGAGGGTCATGCTGGTCTCCCGGTTGTTATTCTATCCCGTCTCACGTGCCGCCCATCCCTTTGGCCGGGCAGCCGTTCACCCGTAGTTTAGGGCGGATTCGGGACGGAGGGTCAACACCTCATTGTGAGCCGAGGCGGGCTGTTTTGACTTATTGATCAAATCAAGTGCGGAGGACGTTACGGCAAGCCGTCAGGCAAGCGCGCGCTGCATCACGATGGCCGCGATCCGGGTGCCATCGGGGCGGACGTAATAAGCGGGGCGGCGGCCCAGTTCCGCGAATCCCTGCGCGGCATAAAGGGCGCGGGCGGCGGCATTGTCTTCTGCCACTTCCAGAAAGGCGCTGGCCGCGCCGCGCAGGCGGGCCTGATAGAGGAAGCGCGCCAGAAGCTTGCGCCCAAGGCCAAGGCGGCGGGATTCGGGGGCCACGGCAAGGGTCAAAAGCTCTGCCTCGCCCGCGACGGCACGGCCAAGGAGGAAGGCCGCATCTCCTTCGACCAGAAGAAAGGCCAATGGGTCGGTCAGAAAGGATGTGAAGGCCGCTTCGGACCACGGCGGCGGGGTAGTGAAGCAGCGCGCATGCAGGGCGGCGAGTTCGGCAGGCGTCACGGCAAGATCACCGGCGGCGGGTCGGAGGGGGGCGCGGCATCCGCCCCGCGCAGGTAGAAGGGCGCGGGACGGGGCTGGTCAGTCCCAAGGCGAGAGGCCGCGATGCGGGCGATGGCATGGGTCAGGGGCATGGCGGGCGGCAGGGCCATCGGCCCTGCGGCGGAACCGGTAAGGTATGGCGCAGGATGGGCGATATCGCCCATCTTACAGAGGGCGGCACGCCCTGCCCCATCGGCGGTGAAGGTCTGAACATAGGCCTCGCCCCGGCGGGCATCCTCGATCACCGTCACGGGGCGCGGCAGGCCATGGGCCAACGATTCCAGCCGTGTCACGCCAATGGCCGGGATGCCCAAGGACAGCGCCAGCCCCCGCGCCGCCGCCACCGCGATGCGGATGCCGGTGAAATTGCCGGGGCCGGTGCCCACGGCCAGCGCGGCAAGGTCGCGCCAGTCATGCCCGGCTTGCGCCAGCAACGCCTCGCAAAGCGGCAGCAGACGCTCGGCCTGACCTTTATCCATCTCTTCCCATGCTTCGGCCAAGATCTGGTCGCCCGACAGCAAAGCGGCCGCGCAATGCGCGGCCGATGTGTCAAAGGCAAGGATCAAGGGATCAGGCCGCAACGGGCCGGACCTCCAGCACCTCGGGGATATAATGGCGCAGAAGGTTCTCGATCCCCATTTTCAGCGTGAGGGTCGAGGAGGGGCAGCCCGCACAAGCGCCTTGCATGTGCAAATAGACCACGCCGCGATCAAAGCCGTGGAAGGTGATGTCGCCGCCATCCTGCGCCACGGCAGGGCGCACGCGGGTGTCGAGGAGTTCCTTGATCTGGCGAACGATGTCGCCATCTTCGCCCGTATGTTCAGCATGGCCGCCCGCCGCGCCTTCGCCTTCAATCACGGCGGCGCCGGATTGGTAATGTTCCATGATCGCGCCAAGGATCGCGGGTTTGATATGGTCCCACTCGGCCTTCTCGGCCTTGGTCACAGTCACGAAATCGGTGCCGAAGAAGACGCCTGTCACGCCCCCCGTGGCAAAGATGCGCCGTGCCAGCGGCGATTTCGACGCGGCTTCGGCATTGGGGAAGTCGGCCGTGCCAAGCTCAAGCACAGTTTGCCCCGGCAGGAATTTCAGCGTGGCGGGGTTCGGGGTGGATTCGGTCTGGATGAACATGTCGCCACCTCCGGGGGGCTTGTCTTACTATTCCCCTCGGATATGCGCCCTCGGACCCGGGCTGTCAAGTTTGGAACCGTTCTAAACTGTGTTTGGTGCGGCGTTGCGCGGGGCGGCGGATGCGCTAAACTCGCGGTATGAGAGTCTTTCCCGCGCTCTGCCTGTTTTTTGCATTGGCGGCGCCGATGTCGGCCTTGGCGGACAGTCTGCGCGACCATGCGCTCAGCTTGTTCGAGCCGCTCCCGGAGCGGATCGCAACGCTGGACGGCCGCACCGTGACCGAGGCCGAGGTAGCGCTGGGCCAGATGCTGTTCTTCGATCCGCGTCTGGCCGATGATGGGGCCACCGCCTGCACAGCCTGTCACGATCCGGCGACAGGGGGCGATGGGAACCGCCCCATGTCGATGGGCCATGCCTGGCAAGGGGGGCCGCAAAATGCCCCCACGATATTCAACGCCACGCTGAATGGCGCGCGGTTCTGGCAGGGCTGGGATGAAGATCTGGCCCAAGCGGGGACGCGCGATCCCTATCGGGCCGAGCGCATTGCCACACCCGACCGGATGGTGGCGGTGCTGGCCTCCATGCCCGGATATGTCGCGGCCTTTGAGGCCGCCTTTCCCGGCGAGACGAACCCGATCCGCCCCGAAACGGCGTCGCGTGCGTTGGCGGCCTTTGCCAGCACGCTACTGACGCCCGCCCCGTTCGACGATTGGTTGCGGGGTGAGGGTGCGCTGCCGGATGAGGCGCGCAAGGGCCTTGCCCTGTTCATCGACAGGGGCTGCGCCGGGTGCCATCAAGGGGTGAACCTTGGCGGTGACAGCTATCACCCGCTGCGTGTGGCACGCGTCCCGGGGACCGAGGCGCTGCCGGAAAGCGGTGTCTGCTTTGCCTTGGAAGAGGCGGATGGGGCGGAATACCTGTATCGCGCGGGCAGCTTGCGCAACATCACGCGGACATCCCCCTATTTCAGCGAGGGCAGTGTGCGATCCCTGCCTTTGGCCGTGCAGATCATGGGTCGGAGCCAACTGGGCACAGACCTGACCGAGGCAGAGGCGGACCTGATCACGGCCTTCCTTGCAACGCTGCAAGGACGGGTCCCGCCGATCACGCTGCCCGTGCTGCCCGACGAGACGGCGCTGACGCCCGCGCCAAACTAGGCAGGGTCAGGGTTCCCAATAGCCATACATCTGCGCCAGTGCCGCGCGGCAGCGCAGCGGATCGGTGGCGCGGCGCATCAGAAGGCGCAGGGGGGCGGGCAGGATCAGGGAATAGGGGCGGCGATGGCGCATCTGCATGCTCCTTCCTGTCAGTCCTCCCCGAATGCATCATGCTGCATTGCGGCAGGCATGTCACCGATTCGCGCCGCAGCGCGGCATCAGGTGATGCTTTCCAGCCGTTCCTTGGACATGTCGCCCGGCACGATGGTGATCGGGATGGGCAAGTTGCCGGAATTGCGGGTCATCTGGGTGACGAGGGGGCCGGGACCGGATTTATCCGTTCCTGCCCCAAGGACGAGGATGCCGATTTCGGGGTCTTCGTTCACTTGGGCAAGGATTTCTACCACCGGGTCGCCTTCGCGGATCACGAGTTCGGGGTTGATGCCCTGCTTGTCGCGCATCCATTTGGCGAAAACCTCGAAATGCGCCTCAATCCTTTCGCGGGCTTCGGCGCGCATGAGGTCGGCCACGCCCATCCAGTGCTGATATTCTTCCGGCGGGATGATGGACAATATGGTGACGCCGCCCCCGGTATGGGCGGCGCGGAGGGCTGCAAAGCGCATGGCGTTCAGGCATTCGCGCGTGTCGTCAAGGACGACAAGGAATTTCCGCATCTTCATCTCCCAAGACCGCGGTATCATGCCGGGGGGGCGGGTTCCGTGCAAGACGCGGTTTTTGACACAAAAACCGCGTCGGAATTTGACGCAAATTCCGGGGCCGGAAACTGCGTCAGTTTCCGGCGCGAAATCTGCGTCAGATTTCGCCGTTACACGGGCTGGGACGCGGCCCAATCCATGTAAAGGCCGCGAATCCGTTCTGTCATCGCGCGGGTCCGGTATTCGGTGCCGTCAAAGGCGCGCACGGAGGTCACCTTGGCGAAATTGCCAGACAGAAACACCTCATCCGCCTGATGCGCATCGTCAAAGGTCAGCACCGTCTCATAGACCGCGATCCCCGCCGCGCGGGCATTGGCGATGTGGCGGGCGCGGGTGATCCCGGCAAGGAAGGTGCCGTTTGGAATCGGCGTGAACAGCGCGCCGTCCTTGACCAGAAAGACATTCGCCGTCGCGCTTTCGGCAAGGTTGCCCATGGCATCGGCTACGAGCGCATTGCCGAAGCCCTTGGCCTTTGCCTCGACCAGCATACGCGCGTTGTTGGGGTAAAGGCAGCCCGCCTTGGCGTTGCAGACATTGTCTTCCAGAACCGGGCGGCGGAACCGGGTGCGGGTGACGGTGGTCTGGAAGGTGGCGGGCGGCATGGCCACCTGTTCAAGGCTGATGGCAAAGCCCGTCTTTCCCTCGGCCGGGGCGACGCCAAGGTCGGACCCGTCGATCGCCCAATACATGGGCCGGATATAGACCGCCGCGCCGGGCGCATAGGCAGACAGGCCGTCGCGGATGATGGCCTCCATCTCGTCTGCCCCCATCGTCGGGGTGATCATCAGGGCGCGCGCGCTGTCATTCACCCGCGCGCAATGTTTGGCAAGATCGGGGACCAGACCGTCGAACATCCGCGCGCCGTCAAAGACCGAAGACCCCTGCCAGATACCGTGATCGGCGGCCTTCATCACCGCCAGATCGCCGTCATGCCAGCGGCCTTCGAAATAGGTGCGGATATTGGTGCCGATGGTCATGGATGCCCTCCCGAATTGCGGGGCGACTAAAGCACCGCCCCGCAGGAAGGGAAAGACCGGATCAGGCCGCGTCGAGAAGGCCCCTGCCCTTCAGCAGTGCCTCGACCCCCGGCATGCGCCCCCGGAAGCGGGTATAGAGAACCTCTGCCTCTTCCGATCCGCCTGCGCTGAGGATGTGCTTTTCCAGCAGTGCCGCCGTTTCGGGATGGAAGGGATCGCCCGCCTCATCGAATGCGGCGAAGGCGTCGGCATCCATCACCTCGGACCACATGTAGCTGTAATAGCCCGCCGAATAACCGTCGCCGGAAAAGACATGGGCGAAATGCGGCGTGGCGTGGCGCATGCGGATCGCCTGCGGCATGCCGATCTGGTCCAGAACCTCTGCCTGCATGGCCATCGGGTCAGCGGGGGCTGCGCCTTCGTGGAAGGCCAGATCGACAAGGGCCGAGGCCACGAATTCCACCGTGGCAAAGCCTTGGTCATAGGTGCCTGCGGCCAGAAGCCGGGCGCGCATGTCGGCGGGCATGGGTTCGCCCGTCTGCCAGTGGCGGGCATATTCCTCCAGCACGGCGGGCACCTCAAGCCAGTGTTCGTAAAGCTGGCTGGGCAGTTCCACGAAATCGCGCGCGACCGAGGTGCCGGAGATGAAGCCGTGGGTCACATCCGACAGCATCTGGTGCAGCGCGTGGCCGAATTCGTGAAACAGCGTCCGCGCGTCGTCCCAAGACAGAAGCGCGGGGTCGCCCTTGGCGAAGTCGCAGACATTCACCACGATGGGCCGCTGATCCCCGCCCAGTTTCCTTTGTGACCGCATGGCGGAACACCACGCGCCCGACCGTTTGGAGGAGCGGGCGAAATAATCGCCAAGGAAGACGGCGACATGGGTGCCCTTGCGGGTGACTTCCCAGCCGCGCACGTCCGGGTGGTAGAAGGGGCCGTCGATTTCGCGGAATTCCAATCCGAACAAGCGCGACGCGCAGCCGAACATGGCCGCCAGCATGGCCTCAAGCCCCAGATAGGGTTTCAGCGCGGCCTCATCGAGGTCGTGTTCCGCCATGCGCCGCTTTTCGGAATAATAGCGCCAATCCCACGGTTCCAGCGCATCGGCGATGCCATCGGCGCGCAGCATCCCTTCGAGCACGGCGGCATCCGACAGGGCCTTGGCCCGCGCGGGCGTCCAGACGCGCATCAAGAGGTCGCGCACCGCATCCGGCGTCTTGGCCATTTCGGGTTCCAGCTTGAAGGCGGCAAAGCTGTCATAGCCCAGAAGCTTCGCCCGTTCTTCGCGCAGGCGCAGGATTTCCGCCGCGATGGCGCGGTTGTCATGGGCATTGCCGTTGGCACCACGGGCGACCCATGCCTCATAGGCCAGACGCCGCAAGTCGCGGCGGGGCGAGAATTGCAGGAAAGGCACGATCAGGCTGCGGTTCAAGGTAACGACGGGGCCGTTCTGCCCCCGTTCCTTGCCCGCCGCGCGGGCGGCATCGACAACGAAACCGGGCAGGCCGTCCAGATCCTCTTCCGCCAGCACCATGAACCATTCGCGTTCATCGGCCAGCAGGTTCTGCCCGAATTGCGTGCCAAGGACCGCAAGCCGCGCCTTGACCGCCGTCAGGCGATCTGCCGCCTCGCCCGTCAGTTCCGCCCCCGACCGGACGAACATCCGGCGATAGAGCGTCAGCACCCGCATCTGTTCGGCCTCCAGCCCCAGATCATCGCGCCGCTGCCACAGATCCTCGATCCGGGCGAAGAGCGCCTTGTTGTTGGTGATCTCGGAGGAAAACGCGCTGAGTTTCGGGGCAAGATCGCGCATCAGCGCCTCTCGCGCCTCCGTGCTGTCGGCCCCGGCGAGGTTGTAGAAGACCCCCGACACGCGGTCGAGCGTGCCTTCGGCCAATTCCAGCGCGGCGATTGTGTTGGCATAGGTCGGCCCCTCGACCTGATCGGCGATGGCGGCGATGGCGGCGCGCGCCTCGGCCAGACCCTGATCGAAGGCGGGGGCGAAATCGTCATCCTTGATATCGGCAAAGGGCGGCAGGCCGAAGGGGGCAGTCCAGGGGGCAAGCAGGGGATTGGTCATGAGGGGCACTCCTTTGCCACGAAAGCTAGGCAGGCGCGGGGCAAAGGTCCAGTCTTGGGCCCTTGCAAAGCCGCGCGAATTCGTGACGCCACGTTACGTTTACGTTCGCGTCAACTTGTCTGGTAAGATCGCGTCACATCACCAGATTCCGGGTCACAGAGCCCGTAGGCGCGAGTAACCAGATGACGACGAAGGACGACCTTCTTTCCATCCGCCAGATGTGCGACGCTTTTGAGGTGACGCCGCGCACCCTGCGGTTCTACGAGTCGAAAGAGCTGATCTCGCCCCTCCGGCGGGGTTCCGCGCGGCTGTACACCTATCGCGACCGCGCGCGGCTGAAGCTGATCCTGCGGGGTAAGCGGTTCGGCTTCTCGCTTGAGGATATCCGCCAGCTTTTGGACATGTATGACCGCGAGGGCAGCCAGCAGGAGGCGCAGTTGCGCCGCACCTATGAGGTGGCCGCCGAACGTCTGGCCCAGATGGAGCGTCAGCGCGCCGAACTGGATGAGGCGATCGTGGAACTGAAGGAACAGATGGCTTGGGGGGCTGGCGTTCTGGCCGCTTTCCGCAAGGCCGCCGAATAAGGAGGAATGACAGGATGCCCAGCTATACCGCCCCGATCAAGGATATGCAGTTCGTGCTGCATGATGTGCTGAACGTCACCGCATCCGACATTCCCGGCTATGCCGATCTTGATGCAGGCTTCACCGCCGCCGTTCTGGAGGAAGCCGGGAAGCTGGCGACCGATGTCTTGGCGCCGCTGAACGCCGTGGGCGACCGCGAAGGCTGCCGGTTGGAAAACGGTGTGGTGCGGACGCCCGCCGGGTTCAAGGCGGCATTCGAGCAGTTGAAGGAAGGCGGCTGGACCGCGCTGGATTGCGACCCCGATTATGGCGGGCAGGGCCTGCCCTATCTGATGGGCACCGCGGTGGGCGAGATCTTTGTCGCGGCCAACATGGCACTGAACATGTATCAGGGCCTGACACATGGGGCCTATTCCGCGATCCACGCCCATGGCACGGATGCCCAGAAGGCGACCTATCTGCCCAAGATGGTGTCCTGCGACTGGACCGGCACGATGAACCTGACCGAACCGCATTGCGGCACCGATCTGGGGATGATGCGCACCAAGGCCGAACCGCAGGCGGATGGCAGCTATAAGATCACCGGGCAGAAGATCTTTATCTCGGCCGGGGAACATGACATGGCCGAGAACATCATCCATCTGGTGCTGGCCAAGGCCCCCGGGGGGGGCGAGGGGACGAAGGGTATCTCGCTGTTCATCGTGCCGAAGTTTCTGGTGAATGCCGACGGGTCGCTGGGGCAAAGAAACGCGCTGTCGGTCGGCAAGATCGAAGAGAAGATGGGCATCCACGGCAATGCCACCTGCGTGATGAACTATGACGGCGCGACGGGCTATCTGCTGGGCGAGTTGCACAAGGGCATGCGCGCCATGTTCACGATGATGAACGAAGCGCGGATCGGCGTGGGCGTGCAGGGTTACGCGGTGGCCGAGGCCGCCTATCAGAACGCGCTGGCCTATGCCAAGGATCGGTTGCAGGGGCGCGATGTGACGGGGGTGAAGAACCCCGACGGACCTGCCGATCCGCTGATCGTGCATCCGGACATCCGCCGCAACCTGATGGACCAGAAGAGTTTCGTCGAAGGGGCGCGGGCCTTCACCTACTGGGGCGCGTCGCTGATCGACCGCGCGCATCGCACGGGGGATGCGGGGGCCGAGGGGCTGATTTCCCTGCTGACCCCGGTCATCAAGGGGTTCCAGACCGACAAGGGGTTCGATGTCGCCGTGGCGGCGCAGCAGGTCTATGGCGGGCATGGCTATATCGAGGAATGGGGCATGTCCCAATTCGCCCGCGATGCACGGATCGCGATGATCTATGAAGGCGCGAACGGGATTCAGGCGCTTGATCTGGTGGCGCGGAAACTGGCGGCGGATGGCGGCAAGCCGGTGATGGCCTTCTTCGAGTTGGTGAAGGAATTCCTGAAGGAAAACGAAGGGGATGCACGGCTGAAGGCCGGGTTCCTTGACCCGTTGAAGCAGGCCTCCAAGGCCATGCAGGGGGCGGGGATGTATTTCATGCAAAATGGCATGAAAAACCCCAATGCGGCGCTGTCTGGCAGCTATGATTTCATGCATCTGATGGGTCATGTCTGCCTTGGGCTGATGTGGGCCAAGATGGCAAAGGCCGCCTATGCCGCGCTGGATGCAGGTGCCACGGATCGCGACTTCTACGAGGCCAAGATCGCCACCGGGCGCTATTACATGGCCCGCCAACTGCCCGCCTGCGCGATGCATCTGGCCCGCATCGAAAGCGGGGCCGAGCCGGTGATGGCGCTGGCGGCGGAGGCGTTCTAATCTTGGGGGATGCAGAATTTTCATCCGAAAATTCTGCGCCCCCCGTCGCATGAAAGGTGCCTTATGCCCAAACGTTTCCGCCTGACCCGCCGCTTTCCCGTCGCCATGACCGAGGACGGCTATCGCAAGCTGAAACGTTTCGCGCAGGAGGCGGGGCTGGACGAGGGGGAGGCACTGTCCTTCCTGTTCGAGAATTTTGACAGTGTGACGGATAAGGACAACCTGACCCACCGCCTGCGCCTGTTCAATTCGGAACTGGAAGACCGGAAACGCTAGCGCGGGGTTGGATGCGGAGGAAGTTGAGTATTTGGGCCAAGATGAAGAGGCAAGGTCACGCCGCATCCCAGGCCTAGGGCTTGGCTATCCGCAGGACGCGGGATGCGACGCTTCACCTTGGGCGGTCATCGGCTCTCCAGCCTGTACCGCAGGGGGAGTCTGACCGCAAAAGATGAAGAAAACGTTGCTTCATCTTGGGGAAAATACTCTGGGGGTCCGGGGGCAAGGCCCCCGGGGGTTGGGGCAGGGAGGAAGGGATGGCAATGAAGCTCTATTGTTTTGGCGAAAGTGGAAACGCCTATAAATGCGCCTTGGCGTTGACGCTGACGGGGACGGAGTGGGAGCCTGTCTTCGTCGACTTCTTCAGGGGCGAAGCGCGCAGCCCTGCCTTCCTTGCAATAAACCCGATGGGTGAGGTGCCGGTGCTGGTGGATGGCGAGACGACCCTCACGCAATCGGGCGTTATCCTTGACTATCTCAGTTCCAAGACCGGGCAATTGGGCGGGCGGTCGGCGGCAGAGCGACGCGAAGTCCTGCGCTGGCTTTTCTGGGACAATCACAAGCTTTCGGGGCAGGCGGGCACCACGCGCTTTCTTGGCAATTTCCTTGCCCCCGAGAAACGGCCCGAAGGTGTGATCCCTTTCCTGCAGGGGCGGATGAAGGCGGCCTACAAGGTGCTGGACGCCCATCTTGCGGGGCGCGACTGGATTGTCGGCACTGGCCCCACCATCGCGGACCTGTCCTGCTGTTCCTACCTTTATTACCCCGAACCCTTCGGTTTTGACCGCAAGGATTGGCCGAATATCGACCGCTGGCTGGACGGCATCGCTGCCCTGCCCGGCTGGAAACACCCCTATGACATGATGCCCGGCAACCCGTCTGATCGGGCATGAAGGAGACGATGATGACCGACGCCTATATCTTTGACGCCATCCGCACCCCGCGCGGCAAGGGCCGCCCTGACGGGGCGCTGCATGAGGTGACCTCGGTCGCGCTGTCGGCAGGGGTGTTGAACGCCTTGGCCGCGCGCAACGGGCTTGTGGGCCATGCGGTGGAGGATGTGATTTGGGGCAATGTCACCCAGGTGGGCGAACAGGGTGGATGCCTTGCACGGTCGGCTGTCCTTGCTTCGGATCTGGATGAAAGCATCCCCGGCCTTGCCATCAACCGCTTTTGCGCAAGCGGGATGGAGGCGGTGAACCTTGCCGCCAATCAGGTGAAGGGTGGCGCAGGCCAAGCCTATATCGCGGGCGGGGTGGAGATGATGGGCCGCGTCGCCATGGGCAGCGATGGCGCGGCCATCGCGGTGGACCCCAGCCTTGCCATGAAAACCTATTTCGTGCCGCAAGGGATCAGCGCGGATATCATCGCCACGGAATACGGGTTCACCCGCGACATGGCGGATGCCTTGGCCGTGGAATCGCAGCGCCGCGCGGCCTTGGCCTGGGCGGACAACCGTTTCGCGAAATCCGTGGTCCCGGTGACGGATCGGAACGGGCTGACCATTCTTTCCACCGACGAATACATGCGCCCCGGCACCGACATGCAAACGCTGGGTGCCCTGAAGCCCAGTTTCAAGGAGATGGGCGAGGCGATGCCGGGCTTCGACAAGATCGCCCTGATGAAATACCCGCATCTGGAACGGATCAACCATATCCACCATGCGGGCAATTCTTCGGGCATCGTGGATGGGGCGGCGGCGGTACTGATCGGCAATGCGGAATTCGGACGCGCGCATGGGCTGACACCCCGCGCCCGCATCCGGGCCACGGCCAAGATCGGGACGGACCCGACGATCATGCTGACCGGGCCGGTCCCGGTGACGGAAAAGATCCTGAAAGACAACGGCATGTCGATTTCCGATATCGACCTGTTCGAGGTGAACGAGGCCTTTGCCTCGGTCGTCCTGCGCTTCCTTCAGGCCTTTGATGTGGACCCCGCCAAGGTGAACCCGAATGGCGGGTCGATCGCCATGGGCCATCCGCTGGGCGCGACGGGAGCCATCATCATCGGCACGCTGCTGGACGAGTTGGAGCGGACGGGCAAAGGCGTGGGTCTTGCCACGCTGTGCATCGCGTCGGGCATGGGTGCCGCCACGATCATCGAGAGGGTGTGATGCCCAAGCTCGACCTTTCCGACGTCCCGGTGAAGACCGGATCAATCTATCCCGACCCTTACGCCGCGATGATGGCGGGGCGGTCTTCCCTGCGGCTGGGGCAAGCGGGTGGGTTGACGCAATTCGGGGTGAACCTTGTGACATTGGCCCCCGGCGCGATGTCGTCGCTGCGGCATTGGCATCTGCATGAGGATGAGTTCGTCATGGTGACCGAGGGCGAATGCGTCATGGTCACCGATGCGGGGGCCGAGGTGATGCGTCCGGGCGATTGTGCGGCCTTTCCGGCGGGCGTGGCGGATGGGCATCATTTCCTCAATCAAACCGACGCCCCGGCGCGGTTCCTTGTCGTGGGGACCAAGGCCCCGCGCGAAGTGGCGACCTATTCCGACGTGGACCTGATGGTGGTGATGGAGGACGGCACCGCCACCTTCACCCGCAAGGATGGCTCTGCTTACGTGCCAGAGGGCGTGTGATGCCAAAGATCACCCCGCCCGACTGGTTTGAAGAAAACCCGACCCATCCGATCCTTGGCCCCGGCCCCGGCCCTTATCGGGCGCAACTGCTGTCCGATCCGGGCGGGATCACGCAATTCGGTGCGTTCTTCGAAGAGCTTCCGCCCGGCTCCCGCTCTGGCCATCGCCATTGGCACACGGCCGAGGATGAGATGGTGATGATACTATCCGGCGAAGTGGTGCTGGTCGAAGAGACCGAGACACCGCTGCGCGCGGGCGATGTGGCCTGCTGGCCTGCCGGTCACAGTGTGGGCCACCGGCTGGACAATCGCAGCGACGCCCCGGCCCGTTACCTTATCATCGGGACGCGCCTTGCGCGGGACCGCGTGCATTACACAGACCATGACCTGATCACGGAAAAGGATGGCGCGGCGCGCCGTTACCTGCACCGCGACGGCACCCCTTATGGAGAAACCCCATGACCGATTTCACCTATGCCGTGGACGCCGATGGCGTGGCCACCATCACTTGGGACGTCAAGGCGAAGTCCATGAACGTCATGTCGACGGAAGGCTTTGCCCTGCTGGACAGCCTGATCGATACCGCGCTGGCCGATGCGGCCGTGAAAGGCGTGATCCTGACGTCGGGCAAGAAGGATTTCGCGGGGGGGATGGATCTGAACGTCATCGCCCAAATGCGGGCGGGCGGCGCGCAGGCCATTTTCGATGGCGTGATGCAGATGCATGGCGTGCTGCGCAAGATCGAACGCGCGGGGATGGACCCCAAGACGAAAAAGGGCGGCAAGCCCATTGTCGCCGCCCTGCCTGGCACGGCGCTGGGGATCGGCTATGAACTGCCGCTCGCCTGCCATCGGATCATCGCCGCCGACAACCCCAAGGCCAAGATCGGCCTGCCCGAGATCATGGTGGGCATCTTCCCCGGCGCGGGTGGCACCACGCGGCTTGTGCGCAAGATGGGCGCGATGATGGCTGCGCCCTTCCTTCTGGAGGGCAAGCTTTCCGACCCGAAATCCGCAAAGGCGGCAGGGCTGGTCGATGAGGTGGTGGCGCCAGATGCGCTCTTGACCCGCGCCAAGGAATGGGTCCTGTCGGCAAAGGATGCCGATCTGGTGAAACCTTGGGATGACAAGGGCTACAAGATGCCCGGTGGCGCGCCCTATCATCCGGCGGGGTTCATGACCTATGTCGGCGCGTCGGCCATGATCCTTGGCAAGACGATGGGCGTCTATCCCGCTGCCAAGGCGCTTTTGTCGGCGGCCTATGAGGGGGCGCTGGTGCCCTTTGACACCGCGCTGAAGATCGAGGCGCGGTGGTTCACCTCTGTCCTGATGAACCCGTCCTCCAGCGCGATGATCCGGTCGCTCTTCATCAACAAGGAGGCGCTGGAAAAGGGGGCGAACAGACCCAAGGTCGATGACCAGACGGTGAAGAGACTGGGCGTGATCGGCGCGGGCATGATGGGGGCGGGGATCGCCTATGTCTCGGCCAATGCCGGGATCGAGGTGGTGCTGATCGATGCCTCGCAAGAGGCGGCGGAACGCGGCAAGGCCCATTCGGCGGACCTTCTGGACAAGGGGATGAAGCGCGGCAAGGTCACGGCGGAAAAGAAGGCCGAGGTTCTGGGTCGCATCCATGCCACCACGGATTACGCGGCCCTCGCGGGTTGCGACCTGATCGTGGAGGCCGTGTTCGAAGACCCGAAGATCAAGGCCGAGGTGACCGCAAAGGTCGAGGCGGCGGTGGGTGCGGACTGCATCTTTGCCACCAACACATCTACCCTGCCGATCTCGGGCCTTGCCAAGGCCAGCGCGCGGCCTGCGAACTTCATCGGCATCCATTTCTTCAGCCCCGTGGACAAGATGAACCTTGTCGAGATCATCCGGGGGAAAGAGACGGGCGATGTGGCGGTGGCCAAGGCGCTGGATTACGTGCGCCAGATCAGGAAGACGCCCATCGTGGTGAATGATGCGCGCTTCTTCTATGCCAATCGCTGCATCATTCCCTATATCAACGAAGGCATCCGCATGGTGGCCGAAGGCGTGGAACCCGCGCTGGTGGAGAATGCGGCCAAGCTGGTGGGGATGCCTTTGGGGCCGCTGCAACTGGTCGATGAAACCTCGATCGACCTTGGGGTGAAGATCGCCAAGGCGACGCGCGCCGCGATGGGCGATGCCTATCCGGATGGTGCGGTGGATGCGGTGCTGTTTGCCATGGCCGATCAGGGGCGTCTGGGGAAAAAGGCCAATGCAGGCTTTTACGCCTATGACGCGGGCGGCAAGCGCGAAGGGCTATGGGAGGGTCTGGCCACCCAGTATCCGGTGGCCGAGGTGCAGCCCGACCTTACGACGGTGCAGCATCGCCTGCTGATGGCGCAGGTGCTTGAGGCGGTGCGCGCGCTGGACGAGGGCGTGCTGACCGATATCCGCGAAGGCGATGTGGGCGCGATCCTTGGCTGGGGCTTTGCGCCCTGGTCGGGCGGGCCCTTCTCGTGGCTGGACATCATCGGGGCTGCGCGGGCGGTGGAGATTTGCGACCACCTGACCACCACGCAAGGCACGCGGTTCACCGCGCCTGCCCTTTTGCGCGCCATGGCAGATAAGGGCGAAACCTTCTACGCCCGCGCTTCGGGGGCAAAAGCCGCATAATGCGACCCATGACGGGCGGCGATCCGCGCCGCCCGATTGCCTTCGGCAATAAGGTCGGTCACCAAACGGCGGGCCTCGGCCAGCCTCAGGGTGATAAGGCCGTCGCCGCGAAACAGGTTCGCCGCCGTCTGCCCATGCCCGCCGCAGCCGACAAACAGGCTGCCCCCGGCAAAAATCACCTGCGGTGTGTCAAATTGCAGATGCACGACCTCTGTCTCGCGCGGGGCGCAGCGACGGATACCGTTCCAGCCGACAAGCGCAAGCGCCGGAACCATGACGAAGGGTTCGCCATATTCGTCTTCGGCAAGATCGCTTTCCAAAAGCACCATCTGGCCCGGCAGGATTTCCAGCGCGCGGTCATTCATCATTGCGCCGGGGGGCAGGATCACGGGCCAGAAGGCCGAGGGAACCCATGCCGCCTGCCGCGACCGATGCACGGCCCGCAAGGGAACCTGCCCGTCTTCGAAGGTAAGAACCGCATCGCCCGCGACCAAGGCGCCCGCCTCGACCCAGCCATCGGGTGTGGAAAGCTGAAGTGAGGCCGGCAGCCCGTCCACAAGGATGGGCGCGGCTGCCGGTTGACCTGTAACCATAGAAGACTGCACCTGATATGCCTTCCCTGAAGCATCGATGGGGACAGGCTGCCTGTGGGATTTGGCCTGCAAAGGGCAGAAGACAGGCATTTCCGGGAAGATTGTGTCGGGATCGAGAACGATCAACCACCGTGATCCGGATCGAAACCATAACCGAACCGCGCGATATCGGGCGCGCAAAGCGCGGCCAGACGGGCGGCATCGGTATCGGAATAATAGGGCCGCCAGTCGCGCCCCCGCGCGCTGTCATTGGCGCGGGGAAGGGGCGTCAGGCGAAAGCCGAGATGCGCCTCGAATGGCGCAAGGTCCCGTTCCAGATGTTCCAGCCGGGCATAAAGCGCGGGGCGCTCTTGCCCCGCCGCATCGCGCAGATAGGCCGGATAGGGCCAGGCGGTAAAGGCGGCGGTGGTGAGCGGATGGGACAGGAAGGCCGAAAAATCCACCGACTTGGCCAAGGTGACGGAGGGATTGTCAAAGCCTTGGGCGCGCAGCCAGTGGTAATAGCTGACCATCCGATCCCAAGGGTTGCGGATCAGCGTGACGAGGAACAGGCCGTCAAGGTCATCTGCCGTCAGCAGGCCATCCAGATCGGCCAGCGTAGAATGTTTCCAAAGCCGCCCCTTGGCGGGCAGGGCGGCAAGCCGCCCGCGCCGCGCCCGTGCCTTGGGGGTATCACCGATCAGGATGTCATCCTTCATCGCCCGCGATTCCAGCGCGAGCGTCAGCGCCGTTCCCCCGGTCTTGGGGATATGGATGAAGAGATACCCCCGCCCGCGCGACAGGATCACGGCCACCCCCTGCGCCCACGGAATTTGAACACAAATTCCGTGACGGAAAATGCGCGCATTTTCCGCTGCGATTTCTGCGTGCAGAAATCGCCCCCCGGCATCAGTTCACTCGGTTGGGAAGATCGCGCCCCTCCAGATGGGCGATCAGGTTCTCGACCGCCATCATCCCCATATTCTCGCGCACCTCCAACGCCGCAGTGCCCAGATGGGGGAGCAGCGTGACATTCTCCATCGCCATCAAAGCGGGGGGAACCGTCGGCTCGAATTCATAGACATCAAGCCCCGCCCCCGCGATGCGGCCCTGCGCAAGCGCGGCGATCAGCGCCGCCTCATCCACCACATCGCCGCGCGCGATATTGACGAAGATGCCCGTGGGTTTCATCGCGGCGAAGGCGTCGGCATTGATGAGGTGATGGGTGGCCTTGCCCCCCGGCACCGCGACCACCACGAAATCCTGCGCCATCGCCTCGGCCATGCCCACCTGCCGCGCGGGCAAACCCACATCTTCGACGGTGGAGCGGTTGTGGAACACCACCTCCATGCCAAAGCCGAAATGGCAGCGCCGTGCGATGGCCTTGCCGATCCGGCCCATCCCGATGATCCCCACAGACTTGCCCGACACGTGGGTGCCCAGCATCTGCGTCGGCCCCCAGCCGACCCAGTTCCCTGCGCGCAGGATACGCTCTCCCTCGCCCAGCCGCCGCGCCGTCATCAGGATAAGCGACAGCGCGATATCCGCCGTCGCATCCGTCACTGCACCGGGCGTGTTGCTGACCGCCACGCCCGCCGCGCGGGCCGCATCCACGTCGATATGGTTGTAACCAACCCCGAAATTCGCCAGCAAACGGCAGCGCGGGGCAGGCACATCGGCAAACACCTCGGCCGAAAAACGGTCGCCCAGCGTGGGCATCACCGCATCATAATCGCGCAAGGCAGCGCGAAGCTCATCCGCCGTCAGAACCCGCGCCTCTTCCTCGCGCGAGGTGACATCAAACCGCGCTTTCGCGGCGGTCAGAACCCGCGCGGGCATCCGGCGCGTGATCAGAAGTTTCATCAGAACATCCTCCCCCCAAGCGGCACGTCACGATCCGGCGCAAGAAGGACAACCTCCCCTTCCGCATCCGGAACGCCCAGCACCAGCACCTCGGACATGACCTTGCCGATCTGGCGGGGTGGAAAATTCACCACCCCCATCACCAGACGGCCAACCAGCCCCTCTGGGGTATAGTGCCGCGTCAGCTGAGCGGAAGAGCGCTTTTCACCAATCTCTGGTCCGAAATCGACCCAAAGCTTGATCGCGGGCTTACGCGCCTCGGGGAAAGGTTCGGCACGGGTGATCCGGCCGAGGCGGATATCGACCTTCTGAAAATCGTCATACGAGATCGTCACTTGCCCAACTCCCGCCCGCGATCGGCTGCTGCCTTCACCGCCCGCGCCATCAGCCCCGGCAATTCCGGCATGAGCACGGCCAGCGCCGCCGCTGTCGTGCCGCCCGGTGAGGTGACATTGATGCGCAGCTGCGCCGCGCTGTCCTCTGACCGATGCGCCAATTCCCCTGCCCCGCACACCGTAGCGCGGGCAAGCTGCATCGCGACAGCGGGCGACAGCCCCTCAGCCTCACCCGCCGCGGCCATCGCCTCGATCAGATGAAACACATAGGCGGGGCCAGAGCCGGAAACGGCGGTCACCGCGTCGATCTGATGTTCGCCGTCCAGGATCACGGTCTCGCCCACAGCCGCCATCAGCGCCACGGCAAGCGCCATATCGGCCTCTGTCACATGGGCGTTGCGGCACAGCGCGGTGATCCCCCGGTTCACCATGGCGGGCGTGTTGGGCATGGTGCGCACGATGGGGGTACGGTCCCCCAAGGCCGCCTCAAAGGCCGCAATCGTGGTGCCCGCGGCGATGGAAACGAACAACGTCGTGCCGTTGCCCAGCGCCCGAAGCGCAGGCAGCGCCGCGCCCATCATCTGCGGCTTCACCGCCAGAAGGGCGACGGCAGGCGCCGCCGGAGCACCATCGTTCAGATGCACACCAGAGGCCCGCAGCCAGTCTGATGGGTTCGGTTCGATCACCCAGACCGATCCCGCAGGCACCCCCGCGCCCAGCCAGCCCGTCAAAAGGGCCGTCCCCATCTTGCCACATCCCAGAAGAACCAGCCCGTCTTGGGCCACCCGTTCCAACGCCATTGCGCCCCCCATCCTTGGACGGGCAGGTTAGGCGCGCCCGTAAGCCTCGGCAATGGCAACCTTCATGGCATCAGCGGGCGTCCTGTCGCCCCATGACACAAGCTGAAAGGCTGGATAAAACCGTTCCGCCGCCTGCACCGCTGCGCCGATCAACCGGTCGATCTGATCCGCCGTCGCGCATTGCCCGCCGGAAAGCAGCAGACCATGCCGCCAGACCATCAGCTTTTGCTCTTCCCAGAAGGTGAAAGCCCCGGTCCAGACCAGATCATTGCAGCGGTTGAGCACGTCAAACAGCGCGCCCATCCGGCCGAGCGGAGGTTCCATCTCGAAGGTGCAGATCAGGCGCAACGTTTCATCCTGCGCCGACCAAGCAAGGGTCAGGCTATAGGTGCGCCACTGCCCTTCAACGGCCATGGCGATCTGGTCATCGGTGACGCGGTCAAACTCCCAATCATGGCGTTCAGCCAGGGTTTCCACGATGTCGATCGGATGAAGATCGTCGGTGGTGAGAAAATCTTCCGCAAGCGACATTACCCGGCCTCATGATAACGCTTCTTCCGGGTGCAAACCCACAAGAAGCTGGGCGTCTGGCAAGGGTCAGCGTTTGCCCGACGCAGCCCTTACTAAATATGGTGTGACGAAAGCGAAAGTCTGTAAAGCGAATTCTGGGCAAATCTTCTGTGGACAATCCGTCCACAGGGGCAATTCACCCAATCCGGACCAAAAGCCGCAAAAAAGAAAAAGGCGGCCCGCGTGGACCGCCCTCCCGACTTCAGCAGTTTGCCTGAAGTCACTCGGCCTTCTTCTTCGCGGCCTTCGGCGCTTCCCCTGCAAGCTTTGCCTCCAGCACGGCCAGCCGCGCTTCAAGCGCCGCGTTCTCTTCGCGGGCCTTCACGGCCATGGCCCGGACGGCATCGAATTCCTCGCGCGTGACGAAATCGCGGTCGGCCATCCAGCGGTCGACCAGACCCTTCATCGCCGTCTCGGCCTCAGTCTTGGCGCCCTGCGCCACGCCCATGGCATTTGTCATCAGCTGCGACATGTCGTCAAAGAACTTGGATCGCGTCTGCATCGCGGCACTCCTTTTCGTTATCCCCTATATGGCCCCCGGAAGGCCCATGCACAACCCGCCTGCCCTGCTTCATCTTGGCACAAATACTCATCTTGCCCGGCCCGACCCGCATGACCCGCCTCAGATCCGGGTGCCTCTCCCTCCCCCGCAAAGTGGGGGAGGGTCGGGGAGGGGGTCGCCCGCCACAGGCGCCCACGCGGGCGTGAGGGGTGCGCCAGTTGACTTCCTGCCCCCTTCCCCGGAAAACCACCGCCGACCGCACAAGGAAGCCGCATGTCTCCGATCCCCTTTCCCGACATCTCGCCCGAGATTTTTCGCATTGATCTTGGCGGCTTTTCCTTCGCCCTGCGCTGGTATGCGCTGGCCTATATCGTGGGGCTGGTCGCGGGGTGGAAACTAATCGCACGCATCGTCTCTTCCCCCCGACTCTGGCCCAAAGGCGCGCCGATGACGCCCGCGCAGGTGGAAAACCTGCTGACTTGGGTCATTCTTGGCGTTGTCCTAGGCGGGCGGCTTGGCTTTGCGCTTTTCTACCAGCCCGGCCATTACCTGCAAAACCCGCTGCAAATTCTGCGCATCTGGGAAGGCGGCATGTCCTTCCATGGCGGTTTCCTTGGTGTCGTGGTCGCGGGCATCTGGTTCTGCCGCCGCGAAGGCATACCGATGCTGTCCTTGGCCGACCTGATGGCCATCGTGGCTCCGATCGGCATCGGCCTAGGCCGCCTTGCGAACTTCATCAATGCCGAACTCTGGGGGCGCCCCACCACCCTACCTTGGGCTGTGGCCTTCCCCGGCGAGGCGGCGCAGACTTGCCCCGGCGTCGTGGGCCTTTGCGGGCGCCACCCGTCGCAGCTTTACGAGGCGGCGCTTGAAGGGCTGATCCTCTTCCTCGTCCTGCTTTATGTCACCTATCGCAAGGGGTGGCTTTCCACACCCGGGCGCATCGCGGGGCTGTTCTTCGCGGGCTATGGCGCGGGACGCTTTGTCGTGGAATTCGTCCGCCAGCCCGATGCGCAATTCGTCACCACAGGCAATCCGCTGGGCCTTGCCCTTCAGGTCGGCGGCTGGGGGCTGACGATGGGGCAGATCCTGTCGCTGCCGATGATCGCGGCAGGGGTCTGGTTCATCGCCCGCGCCCGTCGCAGCGCCAACCGATCCGCCCCATGACGGCGCTGGCCGCCCTCCTTGCGGCACGCATCGCGGCCATGGGGCCTGTGACGCTGGCCGACTACATGGCGGATTGCCTGCTCCACCCCCAACACGGCTATTACGCCACGCGCGATCCCTTTGGCAGGGGCGGCGACTTCACCACCGCACCGGAAATCAGCCAGATGTTTGGAGAACTTCTGGGCCTCTGCCTTGCGCAGTCATGGATTGACCAAGGCGCGCCCGCATCCTTCACGCTGGCGGAACTTGGTCCCGGTCGCGGCACGCTGATGGCCGATGCGCTCCGGGCCACACGCGGCGTGCCCGGGTTCCATGCGGCAGCGCAGGTGGTTCTGGTAGAGGCATCGGCCACCTTGCGGCAGGTGCAGCGCGCTACGCTGGGGGACCGTCCGATCTCATGGGCAAGCCGCGTTGAGGAGCTGCCGGATGCGCCACTCTTCCTGATGGCCAACGAATTCTTCGATGCCCTCCCGATCCGGCAATTCACCCGCGCCGGGGATGGCTGGGCCGAAACCGTGGTTGGGCTGGCGGGCGATCGGCTGGCGCTTGGCAAAAGCGCCCCCGCCCCGCTGGCCGCCCTGTCCCACCGTCTGGCCGATACCGCCGAAGGCGATATCGTCGAGCTATGCCCCGCCGCCGCCCCCATCACCCAACAGATCGGCGCGCGCATCGCCGCCCATGGCGGCGCGGCCCTGATCATCGACTATGGCGATTGGCGGTCCAAAGGGGACACGTTTCAGGCGCTGAAGGACCACCGTTTCACCGACCCGCTTGCCGAACCGGGCGAGGCCGATCTGACCGCCCATGTGGATTTCGAGGCGCTGGCCATGGCCGCCGCCCCAGCCCGTGCCAGCCGCATGATCCCGCAGGGCGTGCTTTTGGAGCGGCTGGGGATCGGCGCGCGGGCCGAACGTCTGGCGCGCGGGCTGACGGGGGCAGCGCTGCAATCTCACCTTGCCGCGCATCGCCGCTTGACCGAGGCCACCGAAATGGGTTCGCTGTTCAAGGCGCTGGCCCTTTACCCTTCCGCTTTCCCGCCCCCGCCCGGATTTGATGCGTAATCATGCTTGAAAAGATCACCTCCGACGCTCTGCCCGTGCATCACGGATTCTTCACCCGCAAGGGGGGGGCCTCGTCCGGCATCTTTGCCGGGTTGAACTGCGGCCCCGGATCGTCGGATCAGGCCGAGGTGGTGGCGATCAACCGCGCCCGCGTGGCCGAGGCGATGGGGGTGGGGCCGGATCACCTGATTTCTATCCATCAGGTGCATTCCCCCGATGTGATCCATGTCACCGCGCCCCTCACGGAACGCCCCCGCGCCGATGCAATGGTGACGGCAACGCCGGGCCTTGCGCTGGGGGTTCTGACCGCCGATTGCCAGCCTGTCCTTTTCGCCGATCCCAAGGCCGGGGTGATCGGCGCGGCCCATGCCGGATGGCGCGGCACCCGCGACGGGGTGCTGGAGGCGACGGTTGACGCCATGGTGACCCTTGGCGCGCGGCATGACGATATCGTCGCCGTGATCGGCCCCACGATCAGCCAGCCCTCCTATGAGGTCGGTCCCGAATTCTTTGAAACCTTCACCGATGACGACCGCGACAGCGCCCGCTTCTTCATCGCGGGCCAGAACGGGCGCTATCTGTTTGACCTGCCCGCCTTCGGCCTGTCGCGCCTGCGCGCGGCGGGTGTGGGCCATGCGGAATGGACGCGCCACTGCACCTATCGCGATTCGGAGCGATTCTTTTCCTACCGCCGCACCACCCATGCGGGTGAAGCGGATTACGGGCGCCTGATCTCGACCATCCGGCTGTGATTGCGGCGACAATCCGGCAAGCGGCTGCCACGGCATTGTCGCATTTGTGGAAACAACCACGCCCGATTGTTGCGATATTGGAAACACGATAAAAGATTCAATGCCTTAGCAGCCCACCTTTGGCATGGCAAAGCCGCCATAATTGGCCACCCATCCCCGCCACCCGACCCGCATTTTCTGCGTCATCAGCCCAAACCCTGCCGCAAACCGAGGGCAAATTTACCTCAACAGGGCAGCAGAGCCCGACACCCATCACGGACGGAGAGGGACGATGAAAAAGGAACGCCGCTGGTTGAAATCGGTGATCGCCGCCAGCCTTGAGCCGATGCCGAACCTGCCTTGGCAGCGCAACACCCGCCGCCGCCCCGAGGCGGTGAAGGCCGCCGCCACCCCCGCCAAACCGCGCGCCATCGCCGCGCGCTAATCCCGCACGACATGCAAAAAGGCCGGGCACCCTGCCCGGCCTTTGCCAATCCCGAACCCAGCCTCAGGCGCTGCGCGCCAACCGCGCCTCTAGCACGTCAAAGGGAACGCCCGGCTGATCCTTGGCGCAGCGGATCACAAGCGAGGTCTTCACCGTCGCCACATTTTCGGCCTTCAACAACTCGCCCGTCAGAAAGCTCTGGAAGGATGACAGGTCGGGGGCCACGCATTTCAGGATGAAGTCGATCTCGCCGTTCAGCATATGGCATTCGCGCACAAGCGGCCAGTTCCGGCAGCGTTCTTCAAAAGCCGACAGGTCGGCCTCGGCCTGGCTTTGCAGGCGGACCATGGCGAAAACCTGCACCTCGAACCCCAGTTCGCGCGCGTCGATATCGGCGTGATAGCCCTTGATATAGCCCGCCTCTTCCAGCGTGCGCACCCGCCGCAGACAAGGCGGGGCCGAGATGCCCACCCGCTTGGCCAGTTCCACATTCGTCATCCGCCCATCGGCCTGCAATTCGGCAAGGATGTGACGATCGATCGGGTCAAGCTTCGATCCGGCCATGGCGCGAGGTTCCCTTCTTCCGGTCTATTATCGCATACCGGATTGACCGTGTAGATAGGCCCGCCACGCCCTGCGCGCAATATTGTTTCAACGATGCGCAAGAAAAAATCGCCTTCGTTTCAAACAAACGATCAAAATCCGCGCAAACCGGCCATGCCCCGCGCACCCTTCCCCCCGCGCTGCGCTTTGCCTATATCGTGGGGCCAATCGTGAACGGGGGATAAGATGGGCGAGACGCGGCATACCAAGGTTCTGATCATCGGTTCGGGTCCGGCGGGCTATACAGCCGCCGTCTATGCCTCGCGCGCCATGCTGGAGCCGATCCTTGTCCAAGGCCTGCAACCCGGTGGGCAGCTGACCATCACGACCGAGGTCGAAAACTGGCCCGGTGACACCCATGTGCAGGGCCCCGATCTGATGGTGCGGATGGAAGAACATGCCCGCGCCATGGGGGCCGAGGTGATCACCGATTACATCACCAGCCTTGATCTGCAAAACCGCCCCTTCACGGCCCAGGGGGATAGCGGCACCACCTATACCGCCGATGCCGTGATCCTTGCCACGGGCGCACAGGCCAAATGGCTGGGCCTGCCGTCGGAGGAAAAATTCAAGGGCTTTGGCGTGTCTGCCTGCGCGACCTGCGACGGGTTCTTCTATCGCGGTAAAGAGGTCGTGGTGATCGGCGGCGGCAATACGGCGGTGGAAGAGGCGCTGTTCCTCACGAACTTCGCCACCAAGGTGACCGTGATCCACCGCCGCGACAGTTTCCGCGCCGAAAAGATCATGCAGGACCGCCTGTTCAAGAACCCGAAGGTCGAGGTGCTGTGGAACCACACCGTCGAAGAGGTGCTGGGCGACGAAACACCCCTTGGCGTGACCGCTGTCCGGGCGCGTAACGTGAATACGGGCGAGACGACGGATATCCCCTGTGCGGGCTTCTTCGTGGCGATTGGTCATTCGCCGGCCTCCGAACTGGTGAAGGACCAGCTTGAGATGCACAATGGCGGCTATGTGAAGGTGGAACCGGGATCGACCCGCACCTCTATCCCCGGTGTCTTTGCGGCGGGCGATCTGACCGACCATGTCTATCGTCAGGCTGTGACCAGCGCGGGCATGGGCTGCATGGCGGCACTCGATGCCGAACGCTGGCTGGCCGGTCACTGAGCCGGAAATTTCTGACGCAGAAATTTCCCCGGAATTTGACACAAATTCCGGCCCCGTTTTCTGTATCAGAAAACGGCGCGGTTTCTGGGTAACGATGCGCTGATCTGGGCGCAGGGCAAAGGGCGAAACACCCTCCACCCCTCGACCCAGCCTCTGGAACAGCGTTCCATCCCGCGCGGAAAGCGCGGCATTTCTGCCCTATTCGCCTGCGTTAACCCTTGTTTGCTGGAAATCCGTTCGCCAAAGGCGTAAAGCGCGCCGCGACAGGCGGGGCCGTTCCCGCCCCGCGCGTATCGCACCAGAGGCCCGTTTCGCATGACGCTTTCCAATACCGCCCCTATTCCCGAACTCTATATCTCGCATGAGTCTGCGCTGAAGATGAAACACGAGGCGGCGGCGCTGCCCTCATGGGACCTGACCCCGCGTCAGATCTGCGATCTGGAGCTTTTGATGAATGGGGGCTTCCATCCCCTCAAGGGTTTCCAGTCCGAAGCCGATTACAACGGCACCGTGGAAAACATGCGCACCGCCGATGGCACGCTTTGGCCGATCCCGGTGACACTCGATGTGTCACAGGCCTTTGCCGATAAGGTGGAACCCGGTCAGGACATCGCGCTGCGCGATCAGGAAGGCGTCATCCTTGCGATCCTGTCGATCAGCGACAAATGGGTGCCCAACAAGGCACGTGAGGCGGAATTGGTTTTCGGCGCGGATGACCTTGCCCATCCTGCGGTGAACTATCTGCACAACGTGGCAGGGCCCGTCTATCTGGGCGGCCCGATCATCGGCATCCAGCAGCCCGTGCATTACGATTTCCGCGCCCGCCGCGACACGCCGAATGAGTTGCGCGCCTTCTTCCGCAAGATGGGCTGGCGCCGCATCGTGGCCTTCCAGACCCGCAACCCGCTGCACCGCGCGCATCAGGAACTCACCTTCCGCGCCGCGAAAGAGGCCGAAGCCAATCTTCTGATCCATCCGGTCGTTGGCATGACAAAGCCCGGCGACGTGGACCATTTCACCCGTGTCCGCTGCTATGAGGCGGTGCTGGACAAATACCCCACCTCCACCACCCACCTAAGCTTGCTGAACCTTGCCATGCGCATGGCCGGCCCGCGCGAGGCGGTCTGGCACGCCATCATCCGCAAGAACCACGGCCTGACCCATTTCATCGTGGGCCGCGATCACGCAGGCCCCGGCAAGAACTCTCAAGGCAAGGATTTCTACGATCCCTATGCCGCGCAGGAACTTGTGGCGCAGCATCAAAAGGAAATCGGCATCGAAATGGTCGATTTCAAACAGATGGTCTTTGTGCAGGAAAAGGCCCAATATTATCCGGTGGATGAAGTTCCGGCAGGGTCCACCGTGCTGGACATTTCCGGCACCGAATTGCGCCGCCGCCTGCGCGAAGGGCTGGAGATTCCGGACTGGTTCTCGTTCCCCGAAGTGGTCAAAGAGTTGCGCCGCACCTCGCCGCCCCGGTCCAAGCAGGGCTTTACCGTGTTCTTCACCGGCCTCTCCGGTTCGGGCAAATCCACCATCGCCAACGCGCTGATGGTCAAGCTGATGGAAATGGGCGGGCGCCCGGTCACGCTTTTGGATGGCGACGTGGTCCGCAAGCACCTGTCGTCTGAGCTGGGCTTCAGCAAGGAGCACCGCGACATCAACATCCGCCGCATCGGCTATGTTGCAAGCGAGATCACCAAGAACGGCGGGATCGCCATCTGCGCCCCGATCGCGCCCTATACCGCCACGCGGCGGGCCGTGCGCGAGATGATCGAAGCCTTTGGCGCCTTCATCGAGGTGCATGTGGCAACCAGCATCGAGGAATGCGAAAAGCGCGACCGCAAGGGGCTTTATAAGCTCGCCCGTGAAGGCAAGATCAAGGAATTCACCGGGATTTCCGACCCCTACGAAGCGCCCGACGCGCCCGAATTGCGGGTGGATACCGAAGGCACCGACGTCGATTACTGCGCCCAGCAGGTGATCCTGAAGCTGGAAGCGATGGGTCTGATCAAGGCGTGATGGCAAGCGGCGGGGTTCACCCCGCCTCGGCCCAAGAGACAAAGGCCCTGCCCTCTGGCGGGGCCTTTCGCGTTCAGACGGCCTAGCGTTCCGTCGCGCCCTTACCTGCCATGATCTTCGCGCGAAACCCTGCGATCCGCCGGACCCGCGTCTCGGCCCCCTTGGCCCCATTCAGGTTGATGACATAACTTCTTTGACGCCCCGGTGTCAGCGCGTGGAAGGCCTCGGCAAGCTCTGGGTCCATAGCCAACGCCTCCACCAATTCATCGGGCAAGATGATATCGTCTGCGGCCTTGGGCATGCGTCGCCCGGCTGCGGCATGACCCATCGCCTCGTTCAGATAGGCCCGGATCACAGGAGCCAGCGCCGCGACCCGTGACGCATCGGTAAAGCGGATCATGTCAGGATGGCGCGTGTTCGGCCCTTGCCGTTCCAGAATCTGATCGGGATCCGTCATCAACCCCGCCTCAAAGAAGTTCAGCCGGAAGTCACCCCGCAAGGCCCCGATCAGCACCACATTCCGCCCGGCATGGACATAGCAGGGATGGCCCCATTTCACCGTCTCTTCCAACCCTGCGGCAAGGCAAAGCTGTCGCAGCGCAGCCACGCCCGAACCCCAGCGCAGGGCAGAACAGTCCGCCGTATCAAAGCGCGCGCAACGCCCGCAGCCTTTGGCGAAATAGTCCTCAATCTCGGTGATCATACGCCACCCGTAGGGGGGGGGTACACCCCGCAGCCCCCTTCAATGCACGTTCACCGGCGCCAGATCATTCTGCCGCGCCAGTGCGAAGGCCAGCGCGCGATCCTTGACCAGCGCCAGCCGGTCGCCACCTGCCGCATCATGCAGCGCATAGATCGTCTGCAAACCGCCCGCATGGGCCTGCACCTCGGCGGGCAGGTCGGCCACCTTCACGGGGCGAACATAGACGATCCGCGCACCGCCTTCAGGGAAACCTTCGAATTTCACATCCATGGCACTTCCTCACTTCCGACCGGGACGCGAACTGATGGCGATGGTCTGCACGACCGTTTCGGGGATCGCCCGTTTCAGGTCGATATGCAAAAGCCCATGCTCCATGCTGGCCCCCGCCACCTCGACCCCATCAGCAAGGACAAAACTGCGCTGAAAGGCGCGGCTTGCGATGCCGCGATGCAGATAGACCCGCTCGCCCACTTCTTCGGCCTGACGACCGCGCACGACAAGCTGTCGATCCTCGACCGTGATGGCCAGATCATCCTCGCGGAACCCTGCTACAGCCAGCGTGATGCGGTACGCGTTTTCCGAAGTCGCCTCGATATTGAACGGCGGATAGCCTTCCGAGGATTTGGCGGTGCGTTCCACCAGACGTTCCAGCTGTTCAAAGCCCAGCAGGAAAGGATGGGTGCCAAAGGTTAGTTTCGTCATCGGTCATGCCCTTCGTCAAAGCGACATTCCCGGCGGCCCCGGTCACGGCAACCGCCAGCCCCTGAAATATGGGGCGCGCATTGCAGGGCTGCAAGTCCCCCTGATGGGAAGGAAGGATGCGGATTTCCGCGTTTTTCAGACAGATTCCTTCCCGCAAGGCCAGAGAATCACTATATTGATGAAAGGGAAGAAGAAGCCACTCACGCCAAAGGCAAGGCCATGAACGCGCCCAGCGAAATGAACTTCGAAGACATGCTCCGCGTCCGTCTGGAAGTGCTCAAGCGCGAGCATCGCGATCTTGATGAAGCAATCCATGCACTTGAAACCGCCGGGCGGCCCGATCAGTTGACCCTGCGGCGGCTGAAAAAGCAAAAGCTCGCGTTGAAAGACCAGATCGTGAAGCTGGAAGACCAGCTTATCCCCGACATCATCGCCTGACAGGGCGGATGGGCCGGATGGCCCGTCCTACCTTACAACCGAGGCCTTTAGGAGGGGCCATGTGGCCCGTCAGTCCGGCAGGCTTGCCCCCGCGCCCCAATCCTCTATACCCGCCAAAATAACGCAATCCGGGGGCGCGCATGGCCATCGACGTTGGAATCATCATGGGGTCGCAATCCGACTGGGCCACGATGAAGGAAGCCGCCGCCATCCTTGAAGAGCTTGGCATCACATATGAGGCCAAGATCGTCTCGGCCCATCGCACGCCCGACCGGCTTTGGTCCTATGGCAAGACCGCCGCCGAACGGGGGCTGAAGGTCATCATTGCGGGCGCAGGCGGGGCCGCGCATCTGCCGGGCATGATGGCGTCAAAGACCCGCCTCCCCGTGATCGGCGTTCCGGTTCAGACCAAGGCCCTTTCCGGTGTCGACAGCCTTTATTCCATCGTGCAGATGCCCAAGGGATTTCCGGTGGCCACCATGGCGATAGGTGCTGCCGGGGCCACCAATGCAGGGCTGATGGCGGCGGGCATCCTTGCCCTTGCCGACCCTGCGCTGGCCCAGCGCCTGCAGGCGTGGCGTGACGCGCTTTCTGCCTCTATCCCAGAGGAGCCCTCGGATGACTGATCCCCTGCCCATGGGCGCGACCATCGGCATCCTTGGCGGTGGCCAGTTGGGGCGCATGTTGTCGGTCGCAGCCTCTCGCCTTGGCTTTCGCAGCCATATTTTTGAGCCCAGCGCCAACCCGCCCGCCGCCCATGTGGCAGACCGCGTCACCACCGCCGCCTATGACGATCTTGCCGCGCTGGCGGCCTTTGCCGCATCGGTCGATGTGGTGACCTATGAGTTCGAGAATATCCCTACCGCCGCACTTGATGTGTTAGAGGCGACGCATCCCATCCGCCCGAACCGCCGCGCGCTGGCCGTCAGTCAGGACCGCATCGCCGAAAAGGATTTCCTCACCTCGCTCGGCCTGACAACCGCGCCATATGCGGCGGTGCAGACGCTTGATGATCTCCGCCAAGCCATCGCCCGGATCGGAACGCCCGCGATCCTGAAAACCACGCGGCTCGGCTATGACGGCAAGGGGCAGGCCCGCCTGCACAGCCCCGCCGATGCCGAGGTGGCACTGGCCGCCATGCAGGGCGCGCCTGCCGTCCTTGAAGGTTTCATCGATTTCTCCCACGAGGTTTCCGTCATCGCCGCCCGCGGGGCCGATGGATCGGTCGCCTGCTATGACCCCGGCGAGAATGTCCACAAGGACGGCATTCTTGCCACCACCACCATCCCCGCCCGCCTCTCGCCCGGCCAGCGCACGGATGCCATCCTTCTGGCCGCCCGCATCCTCAATGCGCTGGATTATGTGGGCGTCATGGGGGTGGAGCTTTTTGTCACCTCCTCCGGCCTGATCGTGAACGAAATTGCGCCGCGCGTGCATAATTCCGGCCATTGGACGCAGAATGGCTGCGCGGTGGACCAGTTCGAACAGCATATCCGTGCCGTGGCAGGCTGGCCCTTGGGCGACGGGTCGCGCCATTCCGATGTGGTGATGGAAAACCTCATCGGGGATGACATCCTGCGCGTGCCCGCCATTGCCAAAGAGCGCAACGCAGCACTTCACCTCTATGGCAAGGCCGAGGCGCGGCCGGGCCGCAAGATGGGCCATGTGAACCGGATCGTCGGCTAAGGCCCCGGACAGGGGCAAGCCTCACGCCTCTGGCGTATCCGTATCCACCCCGCCCTGCGCCAGCTTTGCCCGCGCGCTTGCCGCCAGCCGCTCATAACGGCTGCGGAAGGCCTCGATCTGCTTTTCGTCCAACTCTTCCAGATCCATCAGCGCGTTATGCGCGCCCGCCGTGGCCCGGATCAATTCGTCCAGCTTCAACTGGATCGCCGCCGTGTCGCGATTCTGGGTGTTCTGGATCAGAAAGACCATGAGGAAGGTCACGATCGTGGTGCCGGTGTTAATGACCAACTGCCATGTATCGGAAAAGCCGAAGATCGGCCCCGTAACGATCCATGTGACGATCACGCCCAGCGCCAGCAGAAAGGTCGATGGCCGACCCGTCCAGCGCGACACCCGTTTGGAAATGCCGCCGTAAAAATCTGCGTTCATGGCCCCCCCAGCCGTTCCACCGCCGCGCCATAGCCGATGCCGGGGTCGAATTTCCCGTGGCGCAGGAATTCCACCGCCTCGGCGATGACGACGGGGTTCATCATCATGAATGTGTGGGTCACAGGCAGCACGATATGGTCGGTCATGCCCCGCAGGCGCGTGCTTTCAACCGATACCTTGCCGTCATCCGCCCCCGGAATGACGCTTGAATAGATCGGGTTCAGCGACCGGTCGCCTGCGATCACGCCAAGCTCGTAATCCGGCAAAGGCAGCGCCTTGGGCATCGATCCCGCCCCGGTGCCAAGTTCCATCCCCGCCGGGCCGTTTACCCATTCAAAAGCCCCGATATCGCCAAAGGCATCCACCAGTTCCGATCCACCATTGGGCGGGGCCAGCATCACCACCCGCCCCATCACCTGTGGTCGATGCAGGGCCAGCCAGCCCCGCGCAAGGATGCCACCCATGGAATGGGTGACGAAATGCACCCGCTCCGCCCCGCATTCCGCCACTGCTGCGCCGACGCGGGGGATAAGCTCTTCAATTGGAAACTCTGTCGATGGATAGCCTTCGTTCACCACGTGATAGCCCTGCGCCTCCAAGGCCGCCGCCATCGGCACAAGCGATGTAGAGGTCCGCGCCAGACCATGCAGCAGCACCACGCAATCCGCCTGCACCGGCGTGGCCAGAAGGAAAAGGGGAAATACCAGCCGGATCATGGGGCAAGATTACCCCGGCCATGACAAAAGGCCAAATCCCAAGCGCGCGATCCTGCCCCTTCATCTTGGCCCAAATACTCATCTGCCGCCCTGTCCGCCCGCGCCGCCGCATCCGGCCGGGAAACCCGCCCATGCGAAGCCCGGACCGTCGCAGAATACCCGCATTCCCATTTACAAACCCACCGCCCCGCGCCACGCTGCGGCCCATGCCCTATCGCCCGCACCGCATCGCCGCCCGCGCCCTGATCCTGCACGAGGACCGCCTTCTCCTCGTCAATGCCTATCCGTCCGGCAAATCCGATCTCTGGTGCGCGCCCGGCGGAGGGCTGAATTCCGGCCAGTCGATCCCCGACAATCTCGCCCGTGAGGTGATGGAAGAGACGGGCCTCACCATCGCCGTCCATGCCCCGGCCATGGTCAATGAATTCCACGACCCGGCAACCGGCTTTCACCAGATCGACCTCTTCTTCCATGCCACGATCACGGGCGGCAGCCTTGATCCGCGCTGGAAAGACCCCGAAGGCATCGTCACCGATCGCCATTTCTTCAGCCGCGAAGACCTGACCCTTGGGCGCATCCGGTTCAAGCCCGACAGCCTGCCCGCCGCTGCATGGGGGGACGTGCCGCTTTATGACCCGTTGGAGCGGATCGTCCGATGAGCCGCGCCTTCGTCAAGGAAGGCGATGGCGCGCTTGACCCCCTGCCCGATCTGCCGATCTCGCCCTATCCCAACCATGTCACCCCTACGGGCCTTGCGGCGCTCCATTCCCGCCTGCGCGACACACAGGCACGTCTGGCCGCCCTGAAAGCCCGCCCTGACAGGCTGGACAAACTCCCCGAGGCCGCTGCCGAACGCGACATCCGCTATCTTGAGGCGCGCCTGCGCTCGGCCATCCTGATCGACCCGGCCACCTTTCCCCTGACCGAGGTCGCCTTTGGCCTGATCGTCACCGTCCTTGATGACGAAGGCCGCGAACAGCGCTTTCAGATCACGGGCGAGGATGAGGCCGATCCCCCGCAGGGCAGGATTTCCCCGCAATCCCCGCTTGCTCGGATATTGATAGGTGCGTCGGTCGGGGATGTGGTAACTTGGGTAAAGCCGTCGGGTAGGACGGAACTTGAGGTCATCACCATAGCCCATCCATGATCCGGCCCCTCTTCCCCGAAACCGACCTGCCCGCCGTCGCCATCTTTCTGCAAGAGGCGGCGGATTACTACATCCTCGCCGATGGCGAGGCCCCCGGCCCCTCGGCCGCACGAGAGTATTTCACCGATTGCCCGCCGGGCTGCGATCCGACGCAATCCATTCGGCTGGGTCTGTTCCGCGAAAGTCGGCTGGCAGGGCTTGCAGAACTCAGTTTCGGGTTTCCTGCACCGGGGGATGCCTATCTCGGCCTTCTGATCCTTGCCCCTTGGGTGCGCGGCCAAGGTCACGGCGCGCGAATGCTTTCGCATATCGAGGATCTGTCGCGTGCGGCGGGCGCCCCTGCCCTTTATCTCGCCGTGCTCGAGTCCAATCCCCGCGGCCGCACCTTCTGGGAACGCGAAGGCTTCCGCCCCACCGGGGTCACCCGGCACGACGGCCGCAACCTCATCCATCGCCTTTCAAAGCCGCTCTAGGCAGGCTGGCCAGCAGCACGCCCCCCAGAACCAGCGCCGCCGCCAGCGCAAAGCGCCAGCCGACACCCTCCCCGATCAGCACAGCCCCGCCCGCTGCCGCGATCAATGGCACCGTCAGCTGCGCCACCCCCGCACGCGCGGCCCCCAGTGCAGGCAGCACGGCATACCACAGCGCATAGCCAAGGCCCGACGTGACGGCCCCCGACAGCACCGCCAGCACGACGCCCCAAGCCGTAACCGCCTCAAACTCCACCCCAACCGCCAGCGCCACCCCCGCCGCCGGGATCAGCGCCAGCGCGAAATTTCCCGCCGTTGCCGCCAGCGCATCCCGCGCCCCGCGCCCGGCCAATGAATAGATGCCCCAGCCCAGACCCGCCGCCGCCATGGCGGCAAAGCCCGTCCAAGCCCCACCTGCCGGGGCCACCAGCACGGCCAGCCCCGCCAAGGCCAGCCCCGCCCCCGCCCAGCGCCGCATGGGCACCGCCTCGCCCGACAGCAGCGCACCGCCGAACATCGTCATCTGCACGACACCAAACAGGATCAGCGCCCCGGTCCCCGCATCCAGATGCCCATAGGCCAGCGAAAAGCCGAACAGATAGACCGCCAGCCCCGCCACGCCTGCAATCGTCGCCCCGCGCCAGCCCCGCCCCCGGATCGCGACCAGCGCCAACAGAACCACCGCCCCTGCCAGCAGACGGATCAGCGCAAACTCCACCGCCCCGATCTCGCCCGCGCCAACCGCCAGACGGTTCAAAACCGAATTTGCCGCGAAGGCCACCATCACCAGCGCGGTCAGCAAAAACAGTCTCATGCCCGCGCCTTTGCGGGGGGCGACGAGGTGGCAAAAAGAACGCCCCCCAGCGCGATGGGAAAGCCGATCAGATGAAAAGCCTCCAACCGCTCGCCCAGAAAGACCACGGCCAAGCCTGCGCCGAAGACGGGCATCAGATGCAGGAAAAAGACCGACCGCGACGGTCCGATCCGCGCCACGGCAGCATTATAGGACAAGAGCGCAACGACAGATGCAAAGATGCCTGTATACAGCACCGACCCGATCCCCGCCGCCGTCAGCGGCACGCTCATCCCCTGCGCCACCTCCCACAGATGCAAGGGCAGGATGAACCCCGCCCCCATCACGGCAATGAAAAAGGTCAGACCCACCGGCGACAGTGCCTTGGGCTTGAACTTCAGCAGCACCGAATACAGCCCCCAGACCACCAGCGCCGCCAAAATCCACGCATCCCCAACATTGAAATGCAGGTCCAACAGTCGCCCCGGATCGCCCCGCGCAATGATGAAGGCCACGCCGCAGAAACTTACCCCGATCCCCGCCGCCTGCCGCGCCGTCAACCTTTCGCGCAAGACAATCCATGCGATGATGACGATGAAAACAGGCATCGTCGCGCTAACCAGCAGGGCGTTGATCGCCTCTGTCGAATGCAGGCCGATATAGGTCATCGACTGGAACATCGCCGCCGACAGCAGGGCCATCCCCGCGACCAGTGGCAGATGCGCCCGCACCACCGCCCAATCCGACCGCAGCCGCGACCAGCCAAATGGCAAAAGGATCATCGCCGCCAAGGCCCAGCGCCAGAAGGTCAGGCCGAATGGTGGGACGTCGGCGCGGATCGCCCGCCCCAGCACCCAATTGCCCGCCCAACACAGCGACGCCAACGCCGCCAGCCCCGCTGCGATCATGAAATTCCTGTTCATGGCGCGCAGCCTAACGCCGCCACGGGAAAGGCAAAAGCCCCCTTCATCTTGGCCCAAATACTCAAATAAACCGTCGCCCCCCCGCGCAACGCAGGGCAGGAGGCGGGCGTCCCGCAGGATGGGACATCCCGCGCCGCAGTTGCATCCACACAAGCCGGAAAGAAAAAGGGGCGGCCCTGCGGCCGCCCCTTCCCCATCCGATCCCGAAAGGGGATCAGAAATCCATGCCGCCCGGCATGCCACCACCGGCGGGGGCAGCGGACTTGTCAGCCGGCTTGTCCGCGATCATCGCTTCCGTGGTGATCAGAAGCGAGGCGACCGAAGCCGCGTCTTCCAGAGCGGTGCGCGTCACCTTGGCCGGGTCGATCACGCCGAACTTGAACATGTCGCCATATTCTTCGGTCTGCGCGTTGAAGCCGAAGGTCACGTCGTTGCTTTCGCGGATCTTGCCCGCGACGACAGCCCCGTCCACGCCTGCGTTTTCTGCGATCTGACGCAGCGGCGCTTCCAGCGCGCGCTTGACGATGGCGATCCCGGCATCCTGGTCGCTGTTCGCGCCCTTCAGGCCGTTCAGCACCTTGCCCGCCTGCACCAGCGCCACGCCACCACCGACGATCACGCCTTCCTGCACCGCAGCGCGGGTCGCGTTCAGCGCGTCATCAACGCGGTCCTTACGCTCTTTGACTTCGACTTCGGTCATGCCGCCCACGCGGATGACGGCAACGCCGCCCGCCAGCTTGGCCACACGCTCTTGCAGCTTTTCGCGGTCGTAGTCCGAGGTGGTTTCCTCGATCTGCGTGCGGATCTGCGACACGCGGGCCTCGATCTCGGCCTTGTCGCCGGCACCATCGACGATCGTGGTGTTGTCCTTGTTGATCGAGATTTTCTTGGCGCGGCCAAGCATGTCGATCGTCACGGATTCCAGCTTCATGCCCAGATCGTCGCTGATCACCTGACCGCCGGTCAGGATGGCGATGTCTTGCAGCATGGCCTTGCGACGGTCACCGAAGCCCGGTGCCTTGACGGCAGCGATCTTCAGGCCACCGCGCAGCTTGTTGACCACGAGGGTCGCCAGCGCTTCGCCTTCCACGTCTTCGGCCACGATCAGCAGCGGGCGCTGCGACTGGATCACGGCTTCCAGCAGCGGAACCATCGGCTGCAGCGAGGACAACTTCTTCTCGTGCAGCAGGATGAAGGCGTCTTCCAGCTCGACGATCATCTTGTCGGCATTGGTGACGAAATAGGGCGACAGGTAGCCGCGGTCGAACTGCATGCCTTCGACGACTTCGACTTCCGTCTCCATCCCCTTGTTTTCTTCGACGGTGATCACACCCTCGTTGCCGACTTTCTGCATCGCATCAGCGATGAAACGGCCGATCTGCGCTTCGCCATTGGCCGAGATGGTGCCGACCTGCGCCACTTCGTCCGAGTCTTTGACGGGACGCGAAGCAGCCTTGATGGCTTCCACGACCTTGGTGGTGGCCATGTCGATGCCACGCTTAAGGTCCATCGGGTTCATGCCGGCGGCGACCGCCTTCATGCCTTCCTTGACGATGGCCTGGGCCAGAACGGTGGCGGTGGTGGTGCCGTCGCCCGCCTCGTCATTGGTGCGGGAAGCGACTTCCTTCACCATCTGCGCGCCCATATTTTCGAACTTGTCGGCCAGTTCGATTTCCTTGGCGACGGAAACGCCGTCCTTGGTGATGCGGGGCGAGCCGAAGCTCTTTTCGATCACAACATTGCGGCCTTTCGGGCCCAGCGTCACCTTCACCGCATCGGCAAGGATGTTGACGCCGCGCAGCATACGGTCGCGGGCATCGGTATCAAAACGTACGTCCTTGGCACCCATGGTGCTTACTCCTCTGAATTCTGGTTGCAACGATCATGCGGGCATCTGCCCGTAGGGTGGGGTTCAACCCCACCGGCGCATCACGAGATGATCCCGAGGATGTCGCTTTCTTTCATGATCAGCAGCTCTTCGCCGTTGACGGTCACTTCGGTGCCCGACCATTTGCCGAACAGCACGCGGTCACCCGACTTCACGGCCGGAGCGATGAGTTCGCCCGAATCCTTGCGCGCGCCGTCGCCCACGGCGACGATCTCACCCTCGGCGGGCTTTTCCTTGGCGGTATCGGGGATGATCAGACCGCCCTTGGTCTTTTCGTCGCTCTGGACGCGGCGGACCAGCACACGGTCATGCAGCGGTTTGAATGCCATCTGAGAACACTCCCTAGGTTCCAGGTTCATGTTGATCTTAGCACTCGCATTGGCTGAGTGCTAACGACGCTTCAGTTAGGCAATGCCCTTCGACCTGTCAACACCCCCGGCCCGCTGCATTGTGTGAAAATTCCGCGACATCCGCCGCGCCCCCTTTTCTCACCCCGTTGCCGATGCCACCTTTGCCGCATTCCGTCCGGTCAAGGATGCGCCCATGGTTCCCGCCCGCTTGTCCACAGTCCTTCTGGCGCTTGCGTTGACCCTCACGGTCGCGCTGCCCGCGGCGCGGGCCGAATGCGTGGGGGAAAACCTGATCGATTCGATGCCCGAGGCCGAACGCCGCGCGCTTTTCGATGCCGCCGACCGGGTGCCCTATCCGCGCGGCAATTTCTGGCGTGCCACGCGGGGCGACCAGACCATCCACCTGATCGGCACCTATCACCTCGACGATCCGCGCCACGCCGCCACCATGGACCGCATCTCCCCCCTGATCGACAGCGCCTCCACCGTTCTGGTCGAGGCCGGGCCAGATGAGGAAGCCGCCCTCATGTCCGACCTCGCGCGCGACCCTTCTCTCATGGTGCAGACCGAAGGCCCCACCCTGCGCGAGGCACTCACCGACCCGGAATGGCAACTTCTGTCCGATGCGATGCGCGAACGCGGGATGCCGCCCTTCATGGTGTCGAAGTTCCGGCCTTGGTATGTCTCCATGCTGCTGGCCCTGCCCGCCTGCGGGCTGGACGGGATGGAGGAGGGCATGGGCGGGCTGGATGGCCTAGTCATCGCCCGCGCGCAGGAAAACGGCATTCCGCTGCAAGCGCTGGAAAGTCATGACACCGTTTTCCGCCTCTTCGCCGCCATGTCGTTGGAGGATCAGTTGGCGATGATCCGCTCTTCCCTCGCGCTTGAACCCATCTCGGCGGATTATTCCGTCACGCTGGCCGATGCCTATTTCCAAGGGGAAAGCCGTGTGATCTGGGAACTGACCCGCGCGCTGTCCTTGCGTCTGCCGGGGCAGGACCCCGCACAGATCGAGGCCGATTTCGCCCGCATGGAACAGGTGTTGATGACAGATCGCAACCGCGCCTGGATCCCCGTCCTTGTCACGGCGGCAGAGGAAGGTCCGGTCCTTGCGGCCTTCGGCGCCCTTCACCTGCCGGGGGATACCGGCGTGCTGCGCCTCTTGGAAGAGGCGGGCTTTGCGCTGGAACGCCTGCCGCTTTGACCCCTGCCCCTAAACCTCGTCATAAAGGCGCATGAGCAAACGGTGCAGCTTGGCATCGTTGTGAAAGCGCCTCTCGACGATCTCGATCAGCTCTTCCGAAATGCTTTCCGTCGGCGGGATCAGCGCGACATTCACCCGCCGCTCCTCTAGCCCCGTCAGTCCATGCGTCCGCGCCAGATGGGCAAGGGATGCCGTCATCCGCTCGGTCACGCCAAGAAAGCTGTAATGCATCGTGAACCGCGCCAGCGCGCGATCAAAGGAATCCACCCAACCGATGGCCTGTGTCATCTGCAGGTCAAAGGGCTGTTGGCGGGCATAGCTTTCCACATCGGCAAATCGCTTGCGAAACGCGCCATGCCCCGGATGCGCCTCGGATCGGTTGTAGTTGAAGTTCGACACCAGCCGCGCCAGTGGGTCGCGCAGCAATGCCCCGCATTTCAACGGCAGGTCCTGCTGGTGCAAAGTCTGCAATTCCTTCCAGCCGAAATGGCCCATGACCACTTGCCGCATTGGCTTTTGCGTCTGCAGATAAAGCGCCTGCCGCACCTGCAGGCGAAAGTTCCGCTCCACATGCGGCCATGCCACCGATCGGAATTTGGTAAAGGCCGCCGCCAAGCTTTCGCCCAAAGACATGCCCGCCGTCTTGGGGATATGCACAAAGAACATCAGATCGGCATCCGAGGCGAACCGCCCCTCTTGCGTCCAGCGCGGCCCAAAGCGGTGAAGAAACGCCTCCATCGTCTTGACCGTCGTGCCAAATTCCTTGGCCAGATCGCGGGCCACCCGGCGCGCGGCATTTCCGTCCCCAACCATACTCGCTACCCGCAACAGACCCGGATTACCCTCCCTGAGTGCCCCGGACCCTCGCCTCCAGTCAACCCGCTGACCCACCTAGCGGCAAACCCGCGCCTTCCTGCCGCAGCGCAGCATTTCCGCATGGCCAAGCGTGACAAGCCTGCGCAGCTTGCCTATAAGCGCGGCAAAATCACCCATCCAAGGCGTATGTCATGACCACCCTCGTTTTCGGCCACAAATCCCCCGACACCGACTCGACCGGATCGCCCATCATCTGGGCCTGGTATCTGTCCGAGGTGATGGGCACCCCCGCCAAACCCGTCCTTCTGGGCGAACCCAATACCGAAGCCGCCTTCGTGCTGAAACATTGGGGCCTTGAGAAACCCGCCATCATCGCCGACGTGACCGCCGATGACCATGTGGTTATCGTCGACACCAACAACCCCGCCGAACTGCCGCCCTCGATCAACGAGGCCAAGATTCAAGGCATCATCGACCACCACCTGCTGGTGGGCGGCATCAAGACCAAGACGCCGATCGACATCACGATCCGCCCGCTCGCCTGCACGGCCACCATCATGCATGATCTGATGGGCGCTGCCGTGGCGCAGGCCCCGAAGGCGATCAAGGGCGCGATGCTGTCTTGCATCCTGTCCGACACGCTGGAATTCCGCTCGCCCACCACCACGCCGCATGACCGCGCGGTGGCCGAGAAACTCGCCGCCGATCTGGGCGTGGACATGGGCGATCTGGCATCGAAGATGTTCGAGGCGAAATCTGACGTCTCGGCCTTCTCGGATGCGGAACTCCTTCGCATGGACAGCAAGGAATACACCGTCGCGGGCAAGGAATTGCGCGTCTCGGTCCTTGAAACCACCGCGCCGAAAGTCGTTCTGGATCGCAAGGACAGCCTGATGGCGTCGATGGTCGATGTGGCCAAGGAAGACGGGGCCGATCAGGTGCTTCTCTTTGTCGTGGACATCATCCGCGAAGAGGCGACCCTTCTGGTGCCCAACGATCTGGTCAAGCAGATCGCCGAAGCCTCCTTCGGCTGCACCGTCACGGGCGATACCGTCGTCCTGCCGGGGATCATGTCGCGCAAAAAGCAGATCATCCCGGCGCTGAAACTGTAAGGTAGGATAGGCAACATTGCCCATCCTGCCTTGGGGCCGGGGCGCAAGCTCCGGCCTTTTCCCATCCTGCCCCCGCGCGGAAAGGCCTGCCCCATGACCGACCTCATCCCCAGCCTTGCCAGCATCTCGGGCGATTATGACGCCATCTTCTGCGATCTCTGGGGGTGCTTGCACAATGGCCAGACCCCCTTCCCCGCCGCCGTCGCGGCGCTGCGTGCCTTCCGCGCGCACGGCAAGACTGTCCTTCTGCTGACCAACTCCCCCCGCCCGAAATCCTCGGTCATTGCGCAGCTTGCCCGCATTGGTGTTCCGACCGATGCTTGGGATGAAATCGTCTCCTCTGGTGACGCGACGCAATACGCCCTTCTGTCCGGCGTGATCGGCACGCGCATCCACCATATCGGCGCGGCCAAGGACGAAACCTTCTTCACCGATCTGCCCGCCGACGCCCCCTCCCTTGCCATCACCCGCGTGCCGCTGGCCGAGGCAGAGGGCGTGGTCTGCACCGGCCTCAAGGACGATCTGACCGAAACGCCCGACGACTATCGCGCCACTCTCCTGATGATGAAGGCGCGCGGGCTGACCATGCTTTGCGCCAATCCCGACCTGATCGTCGATCTGGGGGAACGGCGGCTTTACTGCGCGGGTGCGCTGGCACAGGCCTATACCGAGATGGGGGGCACCGCCCTTTACTACGGCAAGCCGCATCCGCCGATCTATGACCTTGCCCGCCGCCGCCTTGCCGCGCTGACCGGACAGGATGACGCGCGCATTCTTGCCATAGGCGACGGCATCGCGACAGATGTCCAAGGCGGCATCGGCGAAGGGATCGACACGCTCTTCGTCACGGCAGGCATCGCCGCCCCAGAATTCGGCCCCGATCCCGCCCGCCCCGACCCGGCCCGGTTGCGCGCTTGGCTGGATGCGCAGCAGCTGTCGCCCACCCACGCGATCCCCTTCCTGGCATGATGTGATCTCGGACGCAGAAATCGCCCCGGGATGTGACCCACATTCCGGGTCTTTTCCGCTGCGCGACGGATGAAAGGCCGGCCCCTCGCGTCAGAAACCGCCGCGAAATCTGCGCCGGGATTTACACCCCACTCGCAACATTCTTGCGCGAAAAGTCGCACTCAGGATAAAAAGTTACCCAACCGAATTGCGCCGCAGCGCGGCATAGGCTAGTGTCGCGCCAGCACAGTCAAGGATTCGGCCATGTTCGCTCGCGCCATCGACAACCAGCCCCGCGGCACCATCTGCATCGAGGATCTCGAAATCGGGATGACCCGCTCGCTGCTGAAAACCGTGACCGACCGCGATATCGAAATGTTCGCCGAAGTCTCCACCGACCGGAACCCCGTCCACCTCGACGATTCCTATGCGCAGGACACGATCTTTCAGGGCCGCATCGCGCATGGGATGCTGACGGCGGGCCTGATCTCGGCCGTCATCGGCGAACAGCTTCCCGGTCATGGCACCGTCTATCTGGGCCAAAGCCTCAAGTTCATGGCCCCCGTCCGCCCCGGCGATACCGTCCGGGCCGAGGTGAAGGTGACCGCGATCGACCATGCCCGCCGCCGCGTGACCCTTGAAACCCATTGCGCCGTGGGTAATACCGTCGTCCTCAAGGGCGAGGCGCTGGTTCTGGCGCCCTCGCGGAAGTTCGACTGATACTGACGGGGCAAAGTACCCCGCCCCGGGGAAAGATGCGCGTTCACCACCACTGGCAAGGATTGCCCCCCGATTGCCGCGGCGCCTCTGTCGCCATGGGCAATTTCGATGGCGTCCATCTGGGCCACCGCTCGGTGATCGACCTTGCCCGTCGCGCCGATACCCCCTTGGGCATCGTCACATTCGAGCCCCATCCGCGGCAGGTCTTCGCCCCCGACGCCCCGGCCTTCCGCCTGATGAATGCCGAGGCGCGCGCAAACCGCCTTGCCAAACTGGGCGTGCAGCAGCTTTATCAACTGCCCTTCGACCGGACGCTTGCCGCGCTGACCCCCGATGCCTTCGCCCGTGACGTGCTGGCAGAGGGCCTTGGCGTGTCTCATGTCGTCGTCGGTGCCGATTTCTGCTTTGGCAAGGGCCGCGCAGGCACCGCTGCCGACCTGACCGCGCTGGGACAAAGCCACGGCTTCGACGTCACCATCGCCCCCCTGCTTTCCGTTGGCGGGACCGAGGTCTCCTCCACCGCGATCCGGCAGGCCCTGACCGATGGCCGCGCTCGAGACGCCGCCGCTATGCTCGGCCATTGGCACCGGATCGAGGGAGAGGTCATCCACGGCGAAAAGCGCGGCCGCGAATTGGGCTATCCCACCGCCAACATGTCGGTCGATGGCCTGCACCTGCCCCGCCATGGCGTCTATGCGGTAAAGGTCGATATTCTGACCGGCCCGCAGGCAGGCCCCCAGATCGGCGCGGCCTCGCTTGGCGTGCGGCCCATGTTCGGCGAAAACCGACCCAACCTTGAAACCTTCCTCTTCGATTTCCAGGGCGACCTCTACGGCCAGCACCTCTCCATCGCCTTCATCGATTTTCTGCGGCCAGAGTTAAAATTCGACAGTCTTGATGCCCTCATCACCCAGATGGAGGCGGATTGCACGCAAGCCCGCACAATTCTGGCCGCGCTCTGACCCACCAAATTTCTCGAAGAAATTTGCAAATTCGGTCGAACGCATTTGACCCAGCCCTTCCCTTTTCCCCCGCCCCGGCGCACCTTCGCGCGCATGACCGCGAAACCACGCCCCCGCTTCTGGGAAACCGTCCCCCTCGCCAAGATGACCCCAGACGAATGGGAGTCGCTCTGTGATGGCTGCGGCAAATGCTGCCTGAACAAGATCGAATATGAAGACACGGGCGAGGTAGATTACACCCGCATCGCCTGCCGCCTTCTGGACGGTCAGACCTGCCGCTGTTCGCAATACGAAATCCGCCACCAATTCGTCCCCGACTGCGTGCGCCTTACCCCCAAGACCCTGCCAAAGATCGCCTATTGGATGCCGCGCAGCTGCGCCTATCGCCTGCTTTACCAAGGGCAGCCCCTGCCCGACTGGCACCCCCTCATCACCGGCGATCCCGAAAGCACACACAGCTCCGGCAATTCCGTCCGTGGCCAGACCATCCCCGAATTTGAGGTCGATGAGGATGACTGGGACGACTACATTATCGATGAGAAACCCTGATGTTCTTCGCCTCTGACAATACCTCCGGCGTGCCTGCCGAAATCATGGCCGCCCTCGCCCGCGCCAATGAAGGCTATGCCCGCAGCTATGGCGCCGATGACATCATGGCCCGCGTCACCGCCCACCTGCGCAGCCTCTTTGATGCGCCAGAGGCGGTTGTCCACCTTGTCGCCACCGGAACGGCGGCCAATGCGCTGGCGCTGGCCACGCTCACCCCACCTTGGGGCGCGGTCTTCTGCCATCGCCACGCCCATATCGCCGAAGACGAATGCGGTGCGCCGGAATTCTACACCAATGGCGCGAAACTCGCCCTGATCGACGGGGACCATGGCAAGATCACCCCCGCCGCCCTGACCGAGGCACTGGCCACCACCGGGGCCTCCGGCGTGCATGGCGTGCAGCGGGGCTGCCTCTCCCTCACCAATGTGACCGAGGCGGGCACCATGTACAGCCCCGCCGAAATCGCCGCCCTCACCGCCATTGCCAAGGGCCACGGACTGCCCTGCCACCTCGACGGCGCACGCTTTGCCAATGCGCTGGTCGCCACAGGGGCCACACCAGCCGAAATGACATGGCAGGCGGGCATCGACGCCCTCTCCTTCGGTGGCACCAAGAACGGCCTTCTGGGGGTCGAGGCCGTCATCCTCTTCGACCCCGCGAAATCTTGGGAACTCGAACTTCGTCGCAAACGCGGCGGGCACCTCTTTTCCAAACACCGCTTCCTTTCCGCCCAGATGGAGGCCTATCTGCAAGATGACCTCTGGCTACGGCTTGCCACCCACGCCAATGCCATGGGCCAGCGCCTTGCCCAAGGGATCGCCGCCACCCAAGGCGCGGCCCTCACCCATCCGGCCCATGCCAATATGGTCTTTGCCAATTGGGAACCGGGCGGCCATGCCCGCCTGCATAAGGCGGGCGCCATTTATTACGACCTCCGCCCCTTGCCCGATGGCCGCGAAACCGCCCGCATGGTCGCCTCATGGAACACGGCCGAGGATCACGTGGACCGCTTCCTCGCGGCCCTCGCCCCCTAAGGCGCGACCTGCCCCTTCATCTTGGCCCAAATACTCACCTGCAAGGCTGCCACCCTCACCCCGGCTGCCTGAAGGTGCCCTCCCGCCCCCGCTCTTCACGCGGGAGAGGGGGGAACCCCCCAAAGCGCGGCCTTATCGCCCCGCCAGATGATCTTCCAACAGCTCCAGCCGGTCCTGCCCCCAGAACCGCTCTTCCCCCACGATATAGAAGGGCAGGCCGAACACGCCCCGCGCCACAGCCTCGTCAAGGTTCCTCACATAGACATCCGCCGCCGTGAACATCCCTCGATCCGCCACCGCAGGGTCAAACCCGTTCTCGGCCAGGATCGCCTTTACCACCTCATCCTCTGCAATATTGCGCCCTTCGGCCCAAACGGCACGCGGAAAGGCCTGCACTAAGGCCCCCAGATCGCCGCCCCCCGCCGCCTGTGCCGCGATGATTGCGTAACTCGCAGGGGCGGGGTTCACCGGAAAGAAAAAGGGCTGCAAATCCAGCTTCATCCCCAACCGCTTTGACCACCGCGTCAGTTCCTGCAAGCGATAGGCCTTCCGGCTTTCATGCCGCTCGGCCAACACCTGCCCCCCCGTCCGGGGAAAGAGCGCTGGCCCGTCCAGCGCGACATAGCGGATCGACGCGCCATGGCGCGCCGCGATCCGCTCCAACCGATCCCCGGCCAGATAGACCCATGGCGAAATGGGGGTGAAAAAGTAGTCGATCTGCGCCATTTGCGCGCCCTCGCTTGCCCTTGGTTCCCAAGACCGTAACGCGGTGTTAACACACGGCCAACAGCGAATCCGCCGCCCACCGGAGAACCACATGCCCGCCATCACCGAGCCGAAACTGATTTCCGGCAATGCGAACCTGTCACTTGCCAAATCCATCGCCCGCCGCATGTCGATGCACCGGGGCATGTCGGTCAACCTCGTCGATGCGCGGGTCGAACGCTTCAACGATCAGGAGATTTTCGTCGAAGTGTTCGAAAATGTCCGGGGCGAGGATATGTATGTCATCCAGCCCACCTCGAACCCGGCCAATGACAACCTGATGGAACTTCTCATCATGGTCGATGCGCTGCGCCGGTCTTCCGCCGCGCGCATCACCGCCGTGATCCCCTATTTCGGCTATGCCCGTCAGGACCGCCGCGCCAAGGCCCGCACGCCGATCAGCGCGAAACTGGTGTCGAACCTGATCGAGACATCGGGGGTGGACCGTGTCCTGACGCTTGACCTGCACGCGGCGCAGATTCAGGGGTTTTTCGACATCCCCGTCGACAACCTTTATGCCAGCCCCGTCTTTGCCCTTGATATCGAACATCATTTCAAGGGGCAGATGGAGGATCTGATGATCGTCTCGCCCGATGTGGGCGGCGTGGCGCGGGCGCGCGAACTGGCCAAACGGATCAACGCGCCCCTGTCCATCGTGGACAAGCGGCGGGAAAAAGCGGGCGAAGTGGCGGGCATGACGGTGATCGGCGATGTCCGGGGCCGCAAATGCATCATCGTGGATGACATCTGCGACACGGCCGGGACGCTGTGCAAAGCGGCCGAGGTGCTGCTGGAAAATGGCGCAACCGAGGTGCATTCCTACATCACCCACGGCGTCCTGTCCGGCCCGGCGGTGGAGCGGGTGCAGAATTCAGTGATGAAGTCGCTCGTCATCACCGACAGCATCGAACCGACCGACCGCGTGAAATCCGCCAGCAACATCCGCATCGTCCCCACCGCGCCGATCTTCGCGCAGGCCATCCTGAACATCTGGAACGGAACCTCGGTCTCGTCGCTCTTCGAAACGGAAACCCTCGTCCCGATTTATGAAGGCATGTATCAGCGGGGCTAACGCCTCAGGGGTCGTGAAGGCCCGGCTGAATGAAGAGATGGGCCGGGCAAACAAAAGGCGCCAGCAAGGGCAGCCCCTCACGGTGCAGGGGCGTTTCGTCGTCAAATGCCATCAGGAATACTGCGTCCACAAATGTGGAACAGACGAATGGGTCCCTCGCGCGCGCTGATGTGACCAGCGACAGGAACATTCGTCCCATTTCGTAGCGTCGTCCCACCATCAGCCGGGCCTGATGCAGCAACTCGCCCACCCGGCGATCCTTTTCCGGCATAGACCACCGTCCGACGGCAACTTCCCGACCAAGGAAGTAATCCAACGAACCTTGCAAGCAGGTTCCGCCAGCGACCGCGTGCAAGATAAGCCCGTTCTCGTCCGCAATCGCAGCGTGGGTCGCCGATGCGCCCCTTTCGGGATAACCGCGCTTGCGTTGGAATGCGGTGATCGGCTTTGGCCCATCCATCCCAAAGAGAACGTCTCCCGGTTGGATCAAGGCGCGAAGCGCCGCCAACGCGACATGGGATGAACAGATGACAGATCTGCGGTGGGTTATGGGCGCTTGCGAAAACAACAGGGCACTCTTTAAAAGTGGCAGCATCAAACCAAGGTGGATGCCGACCTCCGCTCAGTCATTTCACATGAAAGCGCATCTGCGATGCGTCCTTCGGCATCGAAACGGTCTCTGCCTTCTCCTCAGGGATAGGCCCTCGCCACCCGCTGACCACCATGGCTGTTGGCTTTCCTGTCCTCGTCGCGGCAACGCCGGCCTCTGGCTCCGGAAGATTTTGCTCTGCCGTCACCCGCACGGCCTTGATGACAGTGCCCCTTCCGCCTGGCGAAAACTGGCAATCGATCTGGTCGCCCGGTTCAAACCGTTCACCGGTCGGCGCAGCTTTGGAGAATCCCTTCGCTCCAAACTGCCCTTCCGGAAAAAACACGTCAAAACTGCCGTTAGGATAGCTGTGGGTCACCACTCCGATCATCAATTCACTCCAGAACAATCAGCCCTGCCATGCATAGCAGGCGGAAATGGGCACAGAACGCCATGAATGCTAGGGGGAAACCCCCAGAAATCCAAAGGTTTTCTGCTACCCGATCTCCCAATCCTCCTCATCCCGCACGGGGCCGATCGCCGTCCAATCCGCGCGGACGCGGGCGATGCGTGTGTCGCCCCAAGTGCGGAAAACAAGGTGAAACCCGGTCGCGGTGATGTTTTCGGCCACCAGATCGGCGCGCATATTCGTCTTGTGATCGGTATCCCACAGCGAAATGCCCACCATCACCGCAGGTGGCGCAAGGAAGGGTTCGTTGAAATTCACCGTGAAGCGGCTTTCGCGGTCCCCCTCGCCCGTCCACATCACGCCATCGGTGGCATAATCAGAAAACAGCACGCGGCTGCCCTGCAAAATCCCGACAGAATGGGGGGAGAGACGCTTCATCCTCGGCTTTCTCATGCGAAACCATTCACCCTTTACTACGTCACCGATCACATCATCATAGTGGCGACAACCACTCTGCCAGCAAGAAAAAAGGCCCCGCCAAACCGACGGGGCCTTTTCTTTATCTTACCAGCGGGGGCTTATTGCCCGACCGCCGCACGCAGCGCCAGCATGTCGCTGATCAGCTTTTCCGCGCTGTCCTTGTCTTCGGCCCCGGCAGCGGCGTCCTTCGCCTCGGCCACCAGCGCGTCAAAAAGGGCGGCATTCGCCTCTTCCACCGGCACCGCGCGTTCGGCCAGAACCGAAACCGTGCCCGCCGTGATCTCGGCAAAACCGCCCGTCACGACATAGGCCTTGGCCCCGCCAGCGGCGACCGCCTTCAGGATGCCGGGGCGCAGCGTGGTGATGGTGGGGGCATGCCCCTCCATCGCCGTCAGGTCGCCATCGGCCCCCGGGATCTGCACCTCGGTCGCGGCGACAGAGGCAAGCCTCCGCTCCGGCGAAACGAGGTCGAATTGCACCGTGCCTGCCATCGGCCTGTTCCCTTCTTACGCGGCTTGCGCAGCAAGGCGCTGCGCCTTGGCGATCACCTCGTCGATGTCGCCCACCATGTAGAAGGCGGCCTCGGGCAGGTGGTCATATTCGCCATTCACCACAGCCTTGAAGGAGGCGATGGTCTTTTCCAGCGGAACCTGCACGCCGTCCGATCCGGTGAAGACCTTCGCAACGTCGAAGGGCTGCGACAGGAAACGCTGGATCTTCCGGGCGCGGGCCACGGTCAGCTTGTCCTCTTCGCTCAGTTCGTCCATGCCAAGGATGGCGATGATGTCCTGCAGCGACTTATAGCGCTGAAGGATCCCCTGCACCTGACGAGCGACGCCGTAATGCTCATCGCCAAGGATCTGCGGGTCCATCAGACGCGAGGTGGAGTCGAGAGGGTCCACCGCCGGATAGATGCCAAGTTCCGAAATGGCGCGCGACAGAACGGTCGTTGCGTCAAGGTGCGCGAAGGAGGTTGCCGGCGCCGGGTCGGTAAGGTCGTCGGCCGGAACGTAGATCGCCTGAACCGAGGTGATGGACCCCGCCTTGGTCGAAGTGATGCGTTCCTGCAGCGCGCCCATGTCGGTGGCCAGCGTCGGCTGGTAACCCACGGCCGAAGGAATACGGCCCAGAAGCGCGGACACTTCCGAACCCGCCTGCGTGAAGCGGAAGATGTTGTCCACGAAGAACAGCACGTCGGTGCCGGACTGGTCGCGGAACTGTTCGGCCAGCGTCAGGCCGGTCAGCGCCACGCGGGCACGCGCGCCCGGCGGTTCGTTCATCTGGCCATAGACCAGCGCCACTTTGGACGAGGCAAGGTCATCCACCTTGATAACGCCCGATTCCATCATCTCGTGATAGAGGTCGTTGCCCTCACGGGTCCGTTCACCCACGCCCGCGAACACCGAATAGCCCGAGTGCACCTTGGCGATGTTGTTGATCAGTTCCATGATCAGAACCGTCTTGCCCACGCCGGCACCGCCGAACAGGCCGATCTTCCCGCCCTTGGCGTAAGGTGCCAGCAGGTCGATCACCTTGATGCCGGTCACAAGGATCTGGCTTTCCGTGGCCTGCGCCGCGAAGTCCGGGGCGGGCTGGTGGATCGCGCGGGTCTCGGTCGCGGCGATCGGGCCCTTTTCGTCGATCGGCTCGCCGATCACGTTCAGGATGCGGCCCAGCGTTGCGTCGCCCACCGGCACCGAGATCGGCGCGCCAAGGTCCTTGACCACCGCGCCACGAACCAGACCTTCGGTCGCGTCCATGGCGATGGTGCGCACGGTGCTTTCGCCCAGATGCTGCGCAACTTCGAGGATCAGCTTCTTGCCGTTGTTGTCCGTCTCGAGCGCGTTCAGGATCGCCGGAAGCGCCCCATCGAACTGCACGTCAACGACGGCGCCGATCACCTGCGTGACTTTGCCTTGTGCCATCTTGTCTCTCCGGTTCCTCAGAGCGCCTCAGCGCCCGAAATGATTTCGATAAGCTCTTTGGTAATCGCGGCCTGACGCGAACGGTTGTACTGGATCGTCAGCTTGTTGATCATGTCGCCCGCATTGCGCGTGGCGTTGTCCATGGCCGACATCCGCGCGCCCTGCTCGGACGCCCCGTTCTCCAGCAACGCCGCGAAGACCTGCGTCGCTACCCCGCGCGGCAGCAGATCCGCAAGGATCGCCTCTTCGCCGGGTTCATAATCGTACAGCGTGCTGACCGCCGCATCGCCCTCGAACTGCGCGGGGATCACCTGCTGCGCGGTCGGGATCTGGCTGATGACCGATTGGAAACGGTTGTAGAACAACGTCGCCACATCGAACTCACCCGCCTCAAAGCGCGCGATCACGTCCTTGGCGATGGTCTGCGCATTGGCATAGCCCACGCGCTTCACTTCGCTCAGGTCGACATGGCCCACGAAATGGGCCGAAAGGTCGCGCTTCAGCTGTTCGCGCCCCTTCTTGCCGACGGTCAGGATCTTCACCGTCTTGCCCTGTGCCAGCAGTTGCTGCGCATGCGCCCGCGCCAGACGCGCGATGGTGGAGTTGAAGCCGCCGCACAGCCCGCGCTCTGCGGTCATCACGACCAACAGGTGCACCTTGTCCGACCCCGTACCCGCCAACAGACGGGGGGCCGAGGCAGAGCTGCCAACCGAAGAGGCCAGCCCCGCCATCACGGCATTCATCCGCTCGGCATAGGGGCGGGCCGCTTCCGCAGCCTCTTGGGCGCGGCGAAGTTTCGCCGCCGCGACCATCTGCATCGCCTTCGTGATCTTCCGCGTGTTCTTCACGCTTCCGATACGGTTTTTTAGGTCCTTCAGGCTGGGCATCTGCCTACTCCCTCAAGGGCCAAATCAAGCGAAGTCTTTGGCGAATGCATCAAGCTCCGCGCGGATCGCCTTCTCAAGATCGCCCGCCACCTTGCGGTCGTTCTTGGTGATGTCTTCCAGCAGCGCCGCGCCCTTGGTGCGCAGATGCTTCAGAAGACCGGCTTCGAAACGGCCCACATCCTTGACCGCCACCTTGTCCAGATAGCCGTTGGTGCCCGCATAGATCACGCAGACGATTTCGGCATTGGTCAGCGGCGAGTACTGCGGCTGCTTCATCAGTTCCGTCAGACGCGCGCCGCGGTTCAAAAGCTGCTGCGTCGCGGCATCAAGGTCGGAACCGAACTGCGCAAAGGCCGCCATTTCGCGATACTGCGCCAGTTCCAGCTTCACCTTGCCCGCCACCGACTTCATGGCCGAGGTTTGCGCCGAAGACCCCACGCGCGACACCGACAGACCGGTGTTCACGGCCGGGCGGATGCCCTGATAGAAGAGTTCGGTTTCAAGGAAGATCTGCCCGTCGGTGATCGAGATCACGTTCGTCGGAATAAAGGCCGACACGTCGCCGCCCTGCGTTTCGATGATCGGCAGCGCGGTCAGCGAGCCCGAACCGAAATCCTCGTTCAGCTTCGACGAACGCTCCAGCAGACGCGAGTGGAGGTAGAACACGTCACCCGGATAGGCTTCACGCCCCGGCGGACGGCGCAGCAGCAGCGACATCTGACGATAGGCAACAGCCTGCTTCGACAGGTCATCATAGATGATCAAGGCATGGCGGCCGTTGTCGCGGAAATATTCCGCCATCGAGGTCGCGGCATAAGGCGCAAGGAACTGCATCGGCGCGGGGTCCGACGCGGTGGCGGCCACCACGATCGTGTAGGCAATCGCGCCCGTCTCTTCCAGCTTCTTCACCAGCTGCGCCACGGTCGAACGCTTCTGCCCGATCGCGACATAGATGCAATACAGCTTCTTCGATTCATCCGAACCGGCGGCCTCGTTATAGACCTTCTGGTTCAGGATCGTGTCCAGCGCGACGGCGGTCTTGCCGGTCTGGCGGTCGCCGATGATCAGTTCGCGCTGGCCACGGCCAACGGGGATCATCGCGTCCACGGCCTTCAGGCCGGTCGCCATGGGTTCATGCACCGATTTCCGCGGGATGATGCCGGGGGCCTTCACGTCGGCCACGCGACGCTCGGTCGCCGCGATCGGGCCCTTGCCGTCGATCGGGTTGCCCAGCGCGTCCACCACGCGGCCCAGAAGCGCGTCACCGGCGGGCACGTCCACGATGGACTTGGTGCGCTTGACGACATCGCCTTCCTTGATGTCCTGGTCGGACCCGAAGATCACGACGCCGACGTTGTCGACTTCAAGGTTCAGCGCCATGCCGCGGATGCCGCCGGGGAATTCGACCATCTCGCCGGCCTGGACATTGTCCAGACCATGCACGCGGGCAATCCCGTCGCCGACACTCAGCACACGCCCCACTTCGGCCACTTCGGCGTCCTTGCCGAAGTTCTTGATCTGCTCCTTGAGGATCGCAGAGATCTCAGCAGCCTGGATTCCCATCACCCAACCTCTTTCATTGCATTCTGGAGAGCCGCGAGCTTCGACCGCACCGACGTGTCGATCATGGTCGAGCCCAGCTTGACGACAAGACCGCCGATGAGGCTTTCATCGACGGCAACTTTCAGTTTCACATCCTTGCCGACACGCGCCTTCAGCGTCGCGGCCAGTTTCTTCGCCTGATCGGCCGACAGCGCAGCGGCGCTGGTGACTTCGGCCGTCACTTCGCCTTTTTCCTCGGCGATGCGGGCCTTCAGGTCGGCAACCAACGCCGCCAGCACGAACAGGCGGCGCTTCGCAGCCATCAGGGCCAGCGTATTTGCGGTCAGTTCCGACAGTTTCATCTTCTTGGCCAGCGCGGCAATGGCCGCCGCCTGATCGTCACGGCTGATGACGGGCGAGGCGATCATCTCGCGCAGGTCGGCGCTGGCCTCCAGCGCGGCACCCAAAGCCTCGGCATCCGCTTCCAGCGCCTTCAGCGCTTTGGCGTCCTTGGCCAGTTCGAACAAGGCAGTGGCATATCTTGCGGCGATGCCGGAGGAGATCGAAGCAGGTTCGGACACGTCAACCCTTCCGCTGTCAGGACCCCGCACCCGCGCAGGACGCTGGGGCACAAAGGGTCAGTGGGCGCGGGCAACCACCCGCGTCTCTTGATTTCGCGGCGTCATTAGCAGAGGTCCACCAACCCTGCAACCGGGAAGGTCGCGGGAACGTGACTGTTCCGGTCAGCTTTTCCAGAACGTTAGCGCCCGACATCCGCCCCTGCGACTCTTTGCGCCCCCAGACGGGGCCAAACACCGTCGCCGCAGCGCAGAATCACCCGCCCGGCGGCATCGCAAAATCGCTTTGTCAAAAGCGCAACCTTTGGTAGCATTTTTGTGTTCCGAGTTTCTTTTGTGCGAGTGAATCATGGGTTTCTTCCTGCTTGCCGGCCTTTTCGCCGCCGCCGCCGGCGTCAGCTTCATGATGGATGATGATGACGACGACGCGGCCGTCCCCGACGGAACGAATTCCCCCTCCGCCCGCAACGCAGGCGGCGGCAGCGTTGATGACGGCGCGGATGACGACGACAACGACACCCCCTCCGGCCCGCGCGGCACGGCTGGGGGAGACGAGTTGATCCTGACCGGGGATGACAGTGTCCATGCGCTTGGCGGCGACGACACCCTCTCTGCCCGCGGATCAGGCACCGCCTATGGCGATGTCGGGCGGGACACCCTCACCATTTCTGACCGCAGTATCGGCTATGGTGGCTTCGGCAAAGACCTATTGAAAGGCGCGGACAATAGCGTCCTCTTTGGAGGCGAAAACAACGATGAGTTCATCCAGACCGACCAAAGCTTCGCATATGGCGGCGCAGGTTCAGACTTCTTTTCTACAGAAGGCTCCAGCACCGCTTATGGCGGCGACGACAACGACGGCTTCGCCGCGGCAGACTCAAGCGTTGTTTATGGCGACTCCGGGGACGACTGGCTGCGAACATTCGATAGCAGCACCGCCTATGGTGGCAATGGGGACGACTGGTTGACGGCAGTGGAAGACAGCACCGCCTATGGGGGAGCGGGAGACGACACCTTGCGGGGCACCGTAAACACGACCCTCTATGGCAACAACGGAGATGACCAACTCACCTTCCTTCCGGGCCTTGTACTGGGTATGCCGAATGATCCCTCGGAAACGGGTGCAGGCAAACTCTTCGGCGGTTCCGGGAACGACCGTTTGAATATGGGTCTGACCTTGTCCAGCCAGGACGAGCCTATCGAATTTTTTGGTGGAATCGGAGACGACATTGTCATCATCCGCAAGGGCGTGCATGGCTTCGGTGACGCCGGGAATGACACGCTGCTTGCCGATATCGGCGGAGAAATCACCGGCGGGGTAGGCAACGACCTATTCTACGTCCAGACTTTGGAAAATTCATTCGCGCCCGATCCGTCCAATACCACAACGATCACTGACTTCACCAAATCTCAAGACCGCATCCAAGTCGACATGCAGGGTACGCCCAGCGCGCTTGATCTTACCGATGACGGCATCGACACGACCCTATCCATTGTCTGGGAAGAGCCGTACGTTGGCCCCTTTGACACCGTCCCGAACATTTCGACGATCATCGTCAAGGGGGTGACCGGACTGAAGCTTGACGATTTCACCTTCAGCCGTGGCACCGTCAGCGCGTTTCTGGCCGATGCTCCGCCCCCGCCCACTGAGGGCCTTTACGACAGCATCACCACCGGGACTGGTGCGGCTGACACCATCACGCTGGCCGGAGATCAACCCCTCGCCATGATGGGGGCGGGCAATGACTCCGTCACCGGCGGCGATTCCGCGCGCGCCGGGCGCGTCGGCTTGGGCGATGGTGACGACATCTACCTCGACAGCGATGGTCGATCCGTCGTCTTTGGAGGCGCAGGCAATGACAGCTTCATCTCGGATGGCACCTTCGCCCCATCGGCACAGGACAACTTCTTCGAGGACGAATTCTTTGGGGGCGATGGCGATGATAGCGCCATGCTGCGCGACGACCCGTCGGCCCCTGCGACGGAACTGCGCTCCGTTCGGGTCTTGATGAATATGGGCGCTGGCAACGATGTCGTCACCGCGGACCTCAATTACGCCCAAGGCCTCGAGATCGGGGACGGATCCGGCGACGACACGATCCGCGCATGGATGGGCAGCACTGTCATTTCCGGCGAAGGGAATGACAGCATCACCTTCGGCATCGCGGAAGATCACGTCATCGCAGGCCGCGCGCCTGCCGAAGTCCGGGACTTATCCGAAAGCGACCAACTTATCCTCGATATCGACAAGGATCTGACCGGTGCTCTGACCACGCGCTACTTTCCGGTCGATCCCCTCGATGACATAAACGATGACCCTTACACCGAAATCCTTGTCGGCGACGATCGGGTGGCCATCATCTGGAACCAGAACCTCGCCCTCGACGATCCGCGTCTGACCATCAACCGTGGCGTCGCCTTCGCCTGATGGCGGCGCCAAAAGGGGGGGCTCACCCCCCCTTCCGGTTCATCGCCGGTTCCGGCACGCCCTTGCCCACGCCTTCCAGCACCTTCAACGGCCTGCGCGCCAAGGCCCCCAGACCCCCGCGCGTGGGGGCATAGACCTGCTTGCTGGCCTCCACCATCAGCACCCCCCCCGCCAGCCAAGGACCAAAGCGCCGGCCGATCCCCTCCCAGAAATCCGCCGTGCGCAGCCAGAACCGCGCCGATGACGGCGGCACGAACAGCGCGGCGCAGGTCCGTTCCGGCGTGAACCCGTGCCGCTTCAGCTGCGTCTCCAGCTGCGTCATCGAATAGGGGCGGCCAAAGCCGAAGGGCGTGCCATCCCGCCGCGACCACAGCCCCGACCGGTTCGGCACAACGACCAGCGCCTTCCCGCCCGGCCCCAGCACGCGATGCGCCTCTTCCAAAACCGCCGTCGGGTGTTCCGAAGTCTCCAGCCCGTGCAGCATCACCAGCCGGTCCACCAGCCCGGTCGGCACAGGCCAATGCGTTTCTTCGCAAAGGACGCTGACATTCTCCATCCCGGCAGGCCAGGGCATCACGCCCTGCGGCCCCGGCATCAGACCGATCACCCGTCGGCTATCGGCCAGATAAGGGCGCAAGAGTGGCACGGCAAAACCGAACCCCGCCACCGTCTGCCCGCTCTGCACCGGCCAAAGGTCCACGACCCGATCCCGGATCGCCCTTTGCGCCACCCGGCCCAGCTGGGTGCGGTAGTAAAAGTTCCGCAGGTCCTGCACATCAAGATGCATTGCCTCTGGCTCTCTCCCCGGTTCACTCTGTGCATGACGCCCCATCTGGCGCGGAACATGCAAGGCCCCTTCTGCGGGCCAGTCTACAAAGGATCGGATCAAAGACCATGCCGCTTGAACTTGTCACCCTTCCCTGCCTTGCCGACAACTACGCCTATCTGGTCCATGATCCGGCCAGCGGCGCAACGGCGGTGGTCGATGTGCCAGAGGCCGCGCCGATCCTTGCCGCGCTGTCCGCGCGCGGCTGGGGGCTGACCGACATCTGGCTCACGCATCACCACAATGATCATATCGACGGCGTCCCCGCCCTGCGTTCGGCGACAGGCGCGAAGGTGACGGGGGCCGCCGCCGATGCCCATCGCCTACCGCCCCTCGACACGGCGCTGCCCGACGATGGCACCTTTACCTTTGCGGGCCAGACGGTGGAAACCTTCCCCGTCCCCGGCCACACGATCGGCCATATCGCCTTTCACATCCCCGCTGCCCACCTTGCCTTCACCGGCGACAGCCTGATGGCCGCGGGCTGCGGCCGCCTCTTCGAAGGCACGCCCGCGCAGATGTGGGCCTCCCTCTCGCGCCTCGCTGCGCTGCCGGGGGAAACGCTCATCTGCTCGGGCCACGAATACACCACCGGCAATCTGCGTTTCGCCCAGACCCTTGAACCCGCAAACCCCGCGCTTATCTCTCGTATCGAACGGGTCGCCGGGTTGCGCCGCGAAAGCCTTCCCTCCGTCCCCGTCCCGCTCTCTGAGGAATGCGACACCAACCCTTTCCTGCGCGCCCACCTGCCCGGCCTGAAGTCCGCCATAGGCCGCCCCGATGCCTCCGACGTCGAAACCTTCGCCGAAATCCGCGCGCGCAAGGACAGGTTCTGAACAATGCCTGCCGCATGATGATCACATTTTGCGTCCAGGATGCAGGAAAGCACGAAACTGGCCAGAAAACCCTTGAAGTGGGTCGAAATTAGCCGAACTCTAACTGTATGAGGCCACGGTTCGGAGGACCCTCCTCCGCGCCCTGAGAGACAGGAGCACCACAAACGTGCCATCGTTTTCCACCACCCTTGAACAGGCCATCCACGGCGCCCTGGCCCTCGCCAATGCCCGCCGCCACGAATTGGCGACGCTTGAACATTTGCTGCTCGCGCTGATCGATGAACCCGATGCCGCGCGCGTCATGAAAGCCTGCTCGGTCAACCTTGACGAATTGCGCAAGACGCTGATCGATTTCATCGACGACGACCTCTCCACCCTTGTGACGGATGTCGAAGGGTCCGAGGCTGTGCCCACCGCCGCCTTCCAACGTGTCATCCAGCGCGCGGCGATCCATGTGCAATCGTCGGGCCGGAATGAGGTGACGGGGGCCAATGTCCTTGTCGCCATCTTCGCGGAACGGGAATCCAACGCCGCCTATTTCCTGCAAGAACAGGACATGACGCGCTACGACGCCGTCAACTTCATCGCCCATGGCGTCGCCAAGGACCCGTCCTATGGCGAAAGCCGCCCGGTGTCCGGTGCCGATGAAGAACGTCAGGAAACCCCCAAGGCCGAGGCGGGCGAGGCGAAGGAAAGCGCCCTCTCCAAATATTGCGTCGATCTGAACGTGAAGGCCATCAAGGGCGACGTTGACCCCCTCATCGGCCGCGAGGCCGAGGTGGAGCGTGCGATCCAAGTCCTCTGCCGCCGCCGCAAGAACAACCCCCTCCTCGTCGGTGATCCCGGCGTGGGCAAGACGGCCATCGCCGAAGGTCTTGCCTGGAAGATCGTCAAGAAAGAGGTGCCAGAGGTTCTGTCAGGCGCCACGATCTATAGCCTCGACATGGGGGCTCTGCTTGCTGGCACCCGCTATCGCGGCGATTTCGAAGAACGCCTGAAGGCCGTTGTGAAAGAGATGGAGGATCACCCCGACGGCATCCTCTTCATCGACGAAATTCACACCGTCATTGGTGCCGGTGCCACGTCGGGCGGTGCCATGGATGCCTCCAACCTCCTGAAGCCCGCGCTTCAGGGTGGCAAGCTGCGCACCATGGGTTCCACCACCTACAAGGAATTCCGTCAGCACTTCGAAAAGGACCGCGCCCTGTCGCGGCGCTTCCAGAAGATCGACGTGAACGAACCCACCGTGCCGGATGCGATCAAGATCCTGATGGGCCTCAAACCGCATTTCGAGGAACACCACGACCTGCGCTACACCGCCGACGCCATCAAGGCAGCGGTGGAACTGGCGCATCGCTACATCAACGACCGCAAGCTGCCCGACAGCGCCATCGACGTGATCGACGAGGCAGGGGCGGCCCAGCACCTCTTGCCGGAAAGCAAGCGGCGCAAGACGCTGGGGACGAAAGAGATCGAGGCGGTGGTCGCGAAAATCGCCCGCATCCCCCCGAAGAACGTCTCCAAGGACGATGCAGAAACCCTGCGCGATCTGGAAAAGACGCTCAAGCGCGTGGTCTTCGGTCAGGACAAGGCGGTAGAGGCTCTCTGCGCCTCGATCAAACTCGCCCGCGCTGGCCTGCGCGAACCCGAAAAGCCCATCGGCAACTACCTTTTTGCCGGGCCGACGGGTGTGGGCAAAACCGAGGTGGCCAAGCAACTGGCAAGCTCGCTGGGCGTGGAACTCCTGCGTTTCGACATGTCGGAATACATGGAGAAACATGCCGTTTCCCGCCTGATCGGCGCACCTCCGGGCTATGTCGGCTTTGATCAGGGCGGCATGCTCACCGATGGCGTGGACCAGCACCCGCATTGCGTGCTCCTGCTCGATGAAATGGAAAAGGCGCACCCGGATGTCTACAACATCCTGTTGCAGGTGATGGACCACGGCAAGCTGACCGATCACAACGGTCGGCAGGTCGATTTCCGCAACGTGATCCTGATCATGACCTCGAATGCAGGCGCCTCCGAACAGGCCAAGGCCGCCATCGGCTTTGGCCGCGACCGTCGGACGGGCGAAGACACCGCCGCCATCGAACGCACCTTCACGCCGGAATTCCGCAACCGTCTGGATGCGGTCATCTCCTTCGCGCCCTTGGGCAAGGAGATCATCCTTCAGGTGGTCGAGAAATTCGTCCTCCAGCTTGAAGCACAGCTCATGGATCGTGGGGTCCATATCGAACTCACGCCCGAGGCTGCCCAATGGCTGGGCGACAAGGGCTATGATGACAAGATGGGCGCGCGTCCCCTTGGCCGCGTGATCCAGGAACACATCAAGAAGCCGCTGGCCGAAGAACTTCTCTTTGGCAAGCTCACGAAAGGCGGTCTGGTCCGCGTGGCGGTCAAGGACGATGCGATCGACCTGCAAGTGCAGGAACCGCAAAAGCCCCGCCTCACCGGCCAGAAACCGCCGCTTCTTACCGCGGAATGATCCGCTCTGCGGCAGCACTGACATTGGCCCTCGCCACCTCGGCGGGGGCCTTTGAATTGGGCCTGCCCATCGCCTGCACCTTGGGCGAGGATTGCCATATCCAGAACCATTTCGACCGCGACCCCGGCCCCGGCATGGCCGATCTGGCCTGCGGCCATCTCACCTATAACGGCCACGACGGCACCGATTTCGCGCTGGACGATCTGGCCGCGATGCAGGCGGGCGTCCCAGTCCTTGCCTCTGCCCCCGGCAGGGTGACGGGCGTCCGTGACGGGATGGCGGATATCGCCATCTCCGACCCCGCCGCCCCACCGCTTGAGGGGCGCGATTGCGGCAATGGCGTTGTGATCGACCACGGCAATGGCTGGCAAACCCAATATTGCCACCTCAAACGTGGCTCCATCGCCGTGCGCAGTGGCGATCAGGTGGACACTGGCGCCCAACTCGGCCTTGTGGGCCTGTCGGGCAATACCGAATTCCCGCATGTCCATATCGCTGTCCGCAAGGATGGCGTGGCGCTTGATCCTTTCGCACCCGATGCCGCCACTCCGGCCTGCGGTGCGCCCATCGATGGCCAGCTCTGGGCCACCCCCATCGCCTATGATCCCTTCGGTTTCACCGGCGCAGGCTTTGCCACCGCCGTCCCCGAATGGCAGGCCATCAAGGACGGCCTGCCCAGCCCTGCCACGCTGCCGACCGACACCCCCGCCCTCGTCTTCTGGGCCACCTATTTCGGCCCGAAACAGGGCGATACCCTCACCCTCACCATCACCGGCCCGGGGGGAGAGGTCTTTCGCCAAGACGTCGCCATCGACCGCACGCAGGCCGTGGCCTTCCGCGCGGGCGGCAAACGCACGCCCCCCGGCGGCTGGCCTGCGGGTGATTACCGGGGCGAGGCTGTCTTGACCCGCAATGGCGCGGAACTCGGCCGCCAATCGGCAACCCTGACGCTGCAATAGCCAATCGCGCCCGCCCCCCGCGCCGGGGCCCCATGGGTTTCAAAAGGCCACGGCACAAGGCTGGGGCGGGGCCACCCCTGCAGAATCGCACCGTTAACCATGAATCGACACCGATCCCTGCCGAAATTTGTATGAACACTTTGCTGCACAAAAGGCGGCACAAAACAGGGCACAACCGTTATCGGTCATATCTCTGAAATCAAAGGGAAAAACTGGCGATCTTAACGCCTGTCTTCAACGCTCGGTCAGCTTCAATTCGATCCGCCGGTTCTGCGCGCGGGCAAGCTCGTCATCCCCGGCCGCCACGGGGCGGTATTCCCCGAACCCCGTCGCCGCAAGCCGCTCTGGCGGAAAGCCAAGGCTTTCCTGCATGAACCGCACAACCGACAGCGCGCGGGCCTGCGACAATTCCCAATTGTCCGCAAACTCGCCCAGACCCGACAGCGGCACATTGTCGGTATGGCCGTCCACACGGATGATCCAGTCGATCTCGGGCGGGATATCCCCCCTGATTTCGTTCAAGATTTCCACCACCCCGGCAATCTGCGCCTGCCCTTCGGGCGCCAATTCCGCCGCCCCCGGTTGGAACAGCACCTCGGATGAAAACAGGAACCGATCTCCCACCACCCGAACGCCCTCGCGCCCCTCCAAAAGCTCGGACAGTTTTCCAAAGAATTCAGACCGATACCGCGCCAGATCGGCATTTTCTGCGGCCAACCGTGCCGCCTCTGCCGCCTCCAACTCGGCCCGCCGCCGCTGTTCCGCCGCCACCTGCGCCAATGCCGCGTTCAACTGCGTGCCCAGCGATTGCAACTGCACCTGCGCCGCCTCATCTCGCGCGGCACTCTCATCCAGCACCGCCTGCAACTGCGCCAATTGCGACCGCAGCGCCCCGATCTGTTCATTCAGCAGCGCCACTTTCCTCTGCGCGTCCAAGGACTTGGCCTGTTCCTCGCTGAGCGCGCGTTCCGCCGCCGCCAGGACCGCATCGCGTTCCGTTTGCCCTTCCACGGCTTTCGCCGCCTCGGTCTCGGCCGCGGCAAGCAGGGTCAAGGTCTCTTCCGCCCGCCGCCTCTGCTCCTCCAGCGCAAGGGTCATCGCGGCCAATTCGTCATCCGCCCCCTTCAGCTTTTCCCGCAACTCCTCCAGCGCCGCCGCATCCACCAGACGCCCGGCCTCTTCCTCCGACAGCCGCGCCTCTGCCCCCTCGGCCCGGCTGCGCAGTGACGTGATCAACGCCTCCACCGCCGCCCGCCGCGCCGCCATCAAGCGTGCGGCTTCCGCATTGGCATCCACCTCGTCCCGCGCCTTCGCCAGCGCCAGTTGCAGCGCCTCCTGCTCGGAGATCAGCCTTTTCTGTGCATCTTCAAGGGCTTCGACCGATGCCGTCAGCTCCGTCACCTGCCCCCGCGCCGCGTCGCGCTCTGCCAGCAGCGACGCCACCTGCGCCTCGAATGACGCGATCCGTCCCTGCGCATCGGCCAGCGCGCCCTCAGCCGTCGCCAACTGCCCCGTCAGCGTGGTGATCAGCGCCGCCTGCCGCTCCCCTTCCGCCTGCGCCGCCGTCAGCGATGCGGTCAGGTTGCCCACCTCTGCCTCCAGCCCCGCCGCCCGCTGCCGTTCAAGGCCCAGCGCATCAGCCAATTGCGCGATCTGGTCGGTCAGGCTGTCCAACTCGTTCGATTGGGTGGTGATCGTCTCGCGCAGCACGACCTGCATCACGGTGAAGATCGTCAGCACGAACATCATCACCATCAACAGCGTCGTGACCGCATCCACGAAGCCGGGCCAGATGATTGATGAATCGCGCCGGGACCGTAGCGCCATGGTCAGCCCCGCCCTGCTGGCGCGCCGCGCGCCATGGCCCGGATCGCCGCCGTCAAGGCCGCGATATCGGCCCGCAGATCGGCCAAGGACTCTTCGCGCCCCGCCGACATTTCCTCAAGGATTTTCAACAGTTGCACATCGATCGACCGCAAGCGCATCCGGCTTTCGGCATCCGACCCCATGGCCCCGCCCCCCTCGCCCGATACGGCGGCGATCAGCCGTTCCTGCCCCTCGGCAATCCGCGTCAAGGCGGCGGCCAGATCGGCCCCGCCACCGCCATCCCGCCGTTCGGCCAACCGCGCGATGGCGCGGGCAAGATCGTCGATCTTATCCTCGACCATCACCCGCGTGATATCGGATTGGGTATACAGCGTTTGCAGCGCATCCATCTGCGCCTGCACCTGATCCAGCACCGCCGCCATGGCGGCCGTATCGCCCCCCTCGCCATCGCTGCCCGTCAGGCTGACGCGGGTGATGGAGGACAGCCATTCCTCCAACTCTCGGTAAAATCGGTTCTGCCCATGCCCGGCGAAAAGTTCCAAAAGCCCGATCACCAGCGATCCCGCCAAACCCAACAGCGATGAGGAAAACGCCGTCCCCATCCCGCCCAACTGGCTTTCCAACCCCGACATCAGCTTTTCAAAAACCTGAAGCCCCGTCTCCCCCTCTTGCGGGGCAAGGGAACGGATGGTTTCCACAACCGCAGGCACCGTGGTGGCCAGACCGTAAAACGTCCCCAAAAGACCAAGGAAAACCAGAAGGTTGGCCAAATAGCGCGTGATATCCCGGGCCTCGTCGATCCGCGTCGCGACCGATTCAAGGATCGACCGGGAAGAAGAGGACGAGATTTGCATCTTCGCCCCCCGCGATCGCAAAAGCGACGCCAAAGGCGCCAGCAATCGCGGCGGTTTCGTCGCGTCATGGCCGGGAACGTGGCGGACGAAATCCTCGATCCAGCTTACGGATTGGATCAGGATCAGCACCTGCCAGAAACAGGTCACCACCCCCAGCAGGAACACCCCAAGGATAAACCCGTTCACCAAGGGGTTCGATTGGAAGATCCCCGTCACCTGACTGTGGATCAGCCATGCCCCGCTGCCCACCAGACCCGTTACCAGCAGCATCATCACGATCTGCCGGATCGGCTGGCTGAAGGTCGTTGACACTTCGCCGCGCTGCTTGTCCATCCACCCTGCCCGTATCTCGTTGCCCTTGGCCGCAGAATAGCAGGCCCGCCCTGCCTGCCAAGCGGTCGTTGATCAGTGTTGCGTCATCGTCACGATGTCACGGACCCGGCCCGCCAACCAGTCCAGATCCTCATCCCCGATGCCAAGTTCGGCCAGATGCGCGGCGGTGGACCACAGGTAATCCCGGTTCGGCCCCCGCCCGCCCGTGGCCCGCGCGATGATCTGCGCCTGTTCCTCTAGGGGCAGCCCGCCGCAATACTGCACGTGATCCGGGTCGATCACATAGGCCAACGCGGCCACCTCGGCCCCACCCGCCAGTAAGACAGGCAGCGTCACCTCCAGATAGGCCGACGACACCAATTCCCGCTCGCGCAGCGCGGCCAGCGTCGCCGCTTCATGCCCCTCGGCCACCCGGAAGGCCACGCCGTCGCAATGCGCGCCCGCCGCCCGGTCCAGCGCCAGCACCAGCCCCGGTGCCTCTACACTCCCGCGGTGATGGATCGACCGCATGCAAAAAGAACGATGCCACCCGTCCAACCGCGCCACCGCGCGTTCCGCCACCGGGAACCCCGGATCCCAGATCAGCGATCCATAGCCGAAGACCCAAAGCGCATCCGCCATCCGACTGGCCCTCCTCTGCGCCCCCCTGTAAACAGCACCCCGCAAGTGAAGGAAAGGGTTGAAGATGCGTGCGCTTCTGATCGTCGTCCTTGTCGTCTCGGCGCTTTGGGCCGGGTATTGGGTCGTGGGCTCACAGGCGATGGAACGGGGCGTCACGGGTTGGTTTGCCGCACAAGACCGCGGCCCGCTGACCGCCGAACAGCAGGGCATCACCGTCGCGGGCTTTCCCAACCGCTTTGACCTGACCGTAACAGAACCCCGGCTTTCCAACGCCGAAACGGGCTTTGGCTGGCAGGCCCCCTTCGCGCAGGTCTTCATGATGACGTGGAAGCCGTGGCACATCATCGCCACACTGCCCACGGAACAGACCATTTCCCTGCCCTTGCAGGATCTTGCCATCACAAGCGCCAATTTTCAGGCCAGTGCCGTGCTGGTTCCCGGCACCGACCTGACGCTGGATCGCAGCGCGGTGGCTGTGGATACGCTGGCGCTGCGCTCTTCGGCCGGATGGGACATGGCCGCCGCCACCTTGCGTCTTGGCCTGCGCCGCGCCGTGGACCGCGCCAATGCGCAGGAACTGGCGCTGGAAATGACCACCGTCTCCTCCTCCGCTGGCCTGTCCTCGACCGAAGACCTGCCCGAACAGATCGACCTCATCCGCATCGACAGCCTGCTTGGCCTCTCCGCCCCGCTTGACCGCCACATGGGCCAGACCGCCCCCACGCTGCAAGACATCACCCTGCGCGAAGGGCTGATCCGCTGGGGGGATATGGTCCTCTCTGCCTCGGGCAGCGTGACCCCGGCCACCGATGGCACCGCCGAAGGCCGCATTGACCTGCGGGTGGAAAACTGGCGCAAACTTGTGCCCGTTCTTGTCGCGACAGGGTTGATCGGCCCCCAGCAATCCCAAACCGTCACCCGCGCCTTGGAAATCTTGGCACAGCAAGGCGACGACCCGAACGTTCTGCCCCTCCCCCTCACCTTCCAGAACGGATGGATGAGCCTTGGCCCCCTGCCCCTTGGCCCGGCACCGCGCTTTTACTAGCGGCAATAGGGCCCGCCGCGATGGCTGGCCGTGTCGAAATGCAGATGGTCCTCGTGATAGCCATCCGATCCCGGCCCCAGCGTTGTGCCGAAGATGCCGCAAGCGGCACGATGCGCGCGGCGCATCTGCCGATTGTAGTCGCCCTTGACCGATAGCTCGCGTCCGTTCGACAGGATGAAGCCCGAAATGTCGATCGCCTTGCCGCGCCCATGTTCGCTGATCTTCGCGCCCCGGATATTGTTCCGAGGCCGGCAGATGTAACTCGCGGCCACGCGCAGCTCCACCACTTCCTGCCGCCCGAAAGCGGGGCGCACCCCTTCGTTGATCCAATCCTTCAAGGCCCGCGCCGTGGGGCAGTCGATGGTGGCGGGTGTTGTAAGGCGCACGCCATCCACCATGGTCACGCGCACGGGGTCATCCACCCCGCAGCCCCGCACATTGGACGTGATCCGCGCCAGCTCCTCGCCCCGGATGTCGCGATCCCCACAAACGAAACCGTCACCGGATTGCCCGCGCTCGGCCCGCTCTTCGCGGTCGCGCCGCCCAAAAAGACCACCCAGCAGACCGCCGCGCCGCTCTCTCTCCTGTTCCACCACGGGGGGCGGGGCTGATGCCGCCTGCGCCACGGTACGGCCAAATCCTTCAGGGCGCGGTCTTGGCCGCACCACCGGAATCTGTGCCACAAGCGCCGAAGGCTGCGGGGGCAGGGCTTGCGTCATCGGCGCTGCGGTGACGGGGGCCGCAGCCACCGCCCCCCAAGGGCGCGGACGCGGGCGCAGCGACGTAAATCCTCCGATCACGGGCGCAGGCTGCACGGCAAGGGCCGCCTCGACACCGGGGCGCGGCAAGGGGCGGGGTGAGGTCGACATCTCCTGCGCAACAGCCCCCCCCGCCATCAGGACGAAGACAGACCACAGACACAAGGCACCAACCACACCGAACCGCATTCAGCCGCCTTTTGGCGCGGCCAGCGCCACGCGCCCGAAATCGGGTGCCGCCGTATCCTGCCCCGCCTCGATAATCCCGCGCCTTATGGCGCGCGTGCGGGTGAAATAGGCATGCAGATGGTCCCCATCGCCCAGCCGGATCGCCCGCTGCAGCGCGAACAATTCTTCGGTAAAGCGGCCAAGGATATCCAGCGTCGCCTCCTTGTTGGTCAGGAACACGTCCCGCCACATCGTTGGGTCCGATGCCGCGATCCGGGTGAAATCCCGGAAGCCCGCAGCGGAATAGTTGATCACCTCGCTGTCCGTCACCCGGCTCAGGTCATCGGCAACGCCCACCATCGTATAGGCAATCAGGTGCGGGGTGTGAGAGGTCACCGCCAGCACAAGGTCGTGATGGGCGGCATCCATCTCATCCACCTTTGCCCCGAACCCTTCATAAAGCGCGCGCAGCCGCGCCACCGCTCCCACATCCGCACCCTCTGGCGTCAGCAGCCACCAGCGGTTCTGAAACAGCGTGGCAAAGCCCGAATGCGGCCCGGAATGTTCCGTCCCCGCGATGGGGTGACCCGCGATGAAATGCACGCCCTCTGGCATATGCGGGGCCACGGCGGCAATCACCGCCTGCTTCACCGACCCCACATCCGTGACCGTGGCACCCGGTGCGAGATGCGGCCCGATCTCTTCGGCAATCGCCCCCATCGCGCCCACCGGAACGGCCAGCACCACCAGATCGGCCCCCGCCACAGCCTTGGCCGCCGAAGGTTCCACCCGGTCACAGAACCCGATCTCCAGCGCCGCCGCCCGCGTCTCCGCACTGCGCGCGTAACCCACGATCTCGCCCGCCAAACCCTTGGCCTTCATCGCATGCGCCATGGACGAAGCAATCAGCCCCAGCCCGATCAGCGCAACCCGTTCGTAGATCATCGCCATCACTTGACGCCCTTGAACTGCGCCACGGCATGCGCGACCCGACGACAGGATGCCTCATCCCCCACCGTGATCCGCAGGCAATGCGGCAGCTTGTATCCCGCGACCCGCCGCACGATCAGCCCCTGCTGCTGAAGGAAGGCATCGCAGGCCACGGCCTCTTCCTCGCTCGCGAACCGCGCCAGCACGAAATTCGCCATCGACGTATCCGATGGCACGCCCAATTCCGCCAGCGCCTCGGACAGCCAATGCCGCATCCGGGCATTCTCGGCCCGACAGCGGTTGACGAAATCCTGATCACGCACCGCCGCCTCGGCCGTCTCCAACTGGGTGGAAGACAGGTTGAACGGCCCCCGGATACGGTTCAGCACATCGACAATCGCGCGCGGCCCATAGCCCCAACCGATCCGCAACCCGCCAAGACCGTAAATCTTGGAAAAGGTCCGCGTCATAAAGACGTTGGAACGCGCCTCAAGGATCGACAGCCCGCCATCATAGCCTTCGACATATTCCGCATAGGCCCCATCCAGCACCAGAATGGCCTGACGCGGCAACCCATCCGCCAGACGCGCGATTTCGGCATTCGAAATCATCGTCCCCGTCGGATTGTTCGGATTTGCAATAAAGACAAGCTTCGTGCGCCGATTGCAGGCGGCAAGGATGGCATCCACATCCGTGGTCCGCTCGCGCTCTTGCACCTCGACCGGGGTCGCCCCGACGGCCAGCGCGCTGATGCGATACATCAGGAACCCGTGTTCGGTGAACACGACCTCATCCTTGGGTCCAGCATAGGCTTGGCACAGAAAGGTGATGATCTCATCCGACCCCACACCGCAGATCACGCGGCCCGCATCCAACCCATGCACCTCGGCAATCGCCTCGCGCAGGGACGCATGGTCGGTCGACGGGTAGCGGTGCAGGGAATGCACGCTGCGCTGAAACGCCTCTTTCGCGCGGTCAGACGGGCCGAACGGATTCTCGTTCGACGAAAGCTTGACCACATTGGTCATGCCCGCGACATGCGCCTTCCCGCCCTCGTAAAGCGCGATGTCAAGGATACCGGGCTGCGGTCGGATGGCGTCGGTCATATCGGCAAGATTCCCCCATTCCTGCGGGGTTCTAGCTTTGCGCGGGGGCCAAGGCCAGACGGTTTATCGCCGCCTTCACTTCGCCGACCGCGCTTGCAGCCAATCCATCAACGCCATCAGCACGCCCGACAGCACAAAACTCATATGGATCACCGTCAGCCAGAAGAGATGCCCCTCATCCGGCGGCGGCGTGGTCGGGTCCCCAATCTCCATGAACCGCTTCAAAAGATGGATGGCCGAAATCGCCACGATCGACGCGATCAGCTTCATCTTCAGACCGCCGAAATCCACCTTGCCCATCCAGCCCGGCCGATCCGTTCCCACGTCGAAATCGAACTTCGACACGAAACTTTCATAGCCCGAAAACATCACGATCAGCAGCAGGTTCGCCGCCAGCGTCAGATCGATCAGCGTCAGGACAACAAGGATCGTCTTTTCCGGGCTCAGGCTCATCATCTGCGGCACGTAATAGACCAGCTCGCGGAAGAAGATCACCAGCAGCATCAACAGCGCCACGGTCAGCCCCAGATACATGGGCGCCATCAGCCAGCGGCTGGCAAACAGCCCCCGCTCCACCAAGGATTCAGCCGTCTGCCGTTCGCCCATCATGGCCTCCATTTTCAGCGAAACTGGAATGCCCGATCCGAAAAGCAAGAGGCCCGCCACAAAGGGCGGGCCTCCATCCACGCTAAGGCGCAGAAATCAGTTCTTCGCGTAGTATTCGACGACGAGGTTCGGTTCCATCTGCACCGGATAGGGCACATCGCCCAAGCCCGGGGTGCGGACGAATTTCGCGACCATCTTGGAATGGTCAACCTCAAGGTAGTCCGGAACGTCACGCTCGGTCAGGGCAACAGCTTCCAGAACCAGCGCAAGCTGCTTGGACTTCTGGCGCACTTCCACCACATCGCCTTCCTTGACGCGGTAGGACGCGATGTTCACGCGCTTGCCGTTCACGGTCACATGGCCGTGGTTCACGAACTGACGGGCAGCGAAAACGGTGGGAACGAACTTGGCGCGGTAGACCACCGCGTCCAGACGGCGCTCCAAGAGGCCGATCAGCATTTCGCCGGTGTCGCCCTTCACCCGTTCCGCTTCTGCATAGATCTTGCGGAACTGCTTTTCGGTCAGGTCACCATAGTAACCCTTCAGCTTCTGCTTCGCGCGCAGCTGCGTGCCAAAGTCGGAAAGCTTGTTCTTGCGGCGCTGGCCGTGCTGGCCGGGGCCGTATTCACGCTTGTTCACCGGGGATTTCGGACGGCCCCAGATGTTTTCGCCCATGCGGCGGTCGATCTTGTACTTGGCAGAGGTGCGTTTCGTCACCGCTGATCTCCTTCATATGTCGTCGTGAAGGGCGTTGTCCTTTGGCCCGAAGGCCCGACAGGCATCCCCTTGCGGGGGCCACCAACACCAATGAAAACCCCGGCGCAGAACGCCGGGATCGGGGACTTATACATCCCACTTTGGCAGAGTCAACAGCCGCCTCACGCGGCGATGTCATGGCGCAGCAGCGCCGCTTCGCTGGCCGAAAGGTTGCGCCGCGCATAATCGCCATAGGCATCGGGCCGCCGTTCGATCCCCGGCACCATCCGCTGAAGCTCCGCCCGCTGGCCTGAATCGATCATCTCAAGCGCGGTGTTGGACGGGTGAAAGCTTTCGGTCTCGATCCCATTGGCGAAGACGACGTTATGCCGCTCCAGCAGGATATGCACATAGGTCACCTCGCGCAAAGCAAGGTCCACCATGATCGAGTTATCGTTGATCAGGTCCTCCGCCCGCACCAACACCTCAGCGGTTCCAAACAAGGCCTGCGCCGCCGCGCCCTTCACCAGCATCCGATGCGCGGGCGACACGATCAGGTCCGGCTCCGGCAGATCAAGGCCCATCGCCCCGGCCCGGAACCGGATCGGCCGCAGATGCGGCATCGCATAAAGCCGCGCGCCCGACATGCGCCGATGCCCCATCCACAGCACCTCTTGCGGCCCGTCATCCTTGGTCAGAACCAGATCGCCGGGGCGCAGCGCCTGTATCAGCTTCGGCCCCTCTGGCGTCGCGATCCGCGTGCCGGGGGTAAAGCAGATGACCCCGCCGCCCTCGCGCCCACCCGCCGCAACCCGCGCGCGGTCAATCGATGTCCGCACCACCCACAGATCGCGGTTCGCAGGCGGCACCTCGCCCAAAATCATCAAAAGCCGCGTGCCGCTGTCCGGCACCGGGATGATGGTCAGGGCATAGCTCGTCACCCCATCGGTGACGATGAACCCCTGATCCGGCACTTCGTCCTCGTCTTCGTCGGAAAGCTCCTCGTCCGCTTCCGTCGCTCGACCGATGGCCGTGCCAATCAAGCGGCGCACCATGCGCGCCGCACGTTTCCTGATTTCCGCCGCCCCTTCGGCCGCCTCTAGAAGAAGAAGGTCCGCCGCGCCATCCACACGCACAGCCGAACCCGTCCAGCGCCACGCGGCACCGACCGTCAAAAGATCGATGGCCGCACCCGCCACACCATCAACTTCAGTCTGCGTCCAAGAAATGACGAACGTGCCACGAGAGCCCGTTATCATGCCTGTCTTGCCTGCTCGTATTATTTTTTTCTACCAACAGGCTATCAGCACTACATTCCAATGGCTATTGCATTCACGCAACAGTCTGCGTTTTCGCAGAGGCTAGAACCGCAACCGAAGGTTGATCGCCCCCAGAACCTGCCCTTCGGGCTGTTCTTCGAACTCTTCTCCCACCCATGTCAGCCCGTAAAACACCTCGTTCTGGCTGCCCTGCCAATGCAGGCCAACCCGCGCACGGGCACGGCTATCCTTGGGGGTGATTGGATCGGTGGAAAGGAAGAACTGGCTGTCATAGACCTCGGCCAGATCCGCGCCCATCGTCAGGCTGAACCCATCCGCGCCGCTGATCCCTGTGCCGCGATAGCGCTGCCCCGTGGTCGAATCCCGGATCATCAAGGCGCCCGTGCCAAATCCGCCAAAGGTCAGATCGCCCCCCACCCGCAGCAGGGTTTCCGCCCCGGCCTGCATTTCGACAAAGGGGCGCAGATGCGCCTGTGGCCCTATCTCGAAACTCCGCCCGAATTCCGCCGTCACCGTGGGCAGCACATCATTGCCAAGCTGCGCCCCAAACACCGTGGGCGCGGCCAGCCCCAGCAGATCATGCAGATCGCCGTGAATATCGCTGATCCCCGTCTGCGGCCCGACGATCACCGCATCAAGACCAAGGCTTGACTCAATCCCCCGCGTCTCGAACTGCGTATGCACACCCAGCGTCAGCGCCCCGACATAGCGCCGATCCAGCGCCGCAGGGGTAATCAGATCAGCAGGCGCAATCGTCTCGGCCCGCAGCCGAAACTCCAAGATCTCGCCGGGGCGCGATGGCAAAGCACCCGTCCATTCCGGCCCGCGCACCCAACTCAGGACATAAGACCCCGACCGCCAGCGATCCTCGCCATCCCCGATGGCGTCATTGGTCAAAAGGCGGCCCCAGCCCAAGGTCATCCGCTCTTGCGCGGCAACCGGGGATGCCACGGCGGCAAGTGCAATCATCAAAGGAAGGGCGGCCAAAGCCGATCTGGGTAAGGTCATCGGTCAATCCGTTCATCAGCCCCCCCAGGCCGATGTTGATATTAACCTTTGTTGATTCCTCACGCCAGCCCAACCACCCGACGGCCCCGGAACCTCGGCTGCGACTGTGTCAAATCGGCAATCTTTGCCTCGGGGCCAAGCGGTTATCACCCACCGCTCCGCCCCTTACCCCCGCGCCGCCCGCCACAGGCCCAGCGCCGCGCCCAAGGGCAGCGCCACCACCGCCACGGGCCAGACCATGCCTCCCGGCGGCACGGCCAGCGCCGTCGCAGCCACGCCCAGCGCCAGCCCCCAGCCAAGCCCCGCCCGCTGCGGAAGGATCAGCACCACCTGCGCCAGCACCGCCGCCACCACCAATAGCCGCAGCCGCAGCGCATCCTCGCCCGACCACAGCGCCAGCCCCGCCAGCATCGCCGCCAAGAGCAAAACCTCCGCGCCCCGCGCGCCTGACATCCCCCAGCCCAGCCCCCGCCGCAGCATCGGCAGCGCAATCAACAGCGCGGCCACGGCCCATAGGATCCAATTCCCGAAAACCCCTGCCACCGCCCCGGCGACACCACCCTGCGCGCGATTGACCGCCGAAAAGGCAAAGATCAGCAGGATCAGCACAAGCGCCCGCGCCACGCCCTCCGCACGGGTTGCCATCGGCACCTCCACTGCCCCCCGCAGCAGCATCAAGGCCCCCAGCAGCACCACAAAAGCATCCCATTGCGCCCCCGCATGGCCCGCCAGTGACAGACCCGCCGCCACCGCCGCACAGCCCAGCCCGAAAACCAGCGCCCAATCCCTTTGCCGCATCCGCCTTATCCGATCCACCGCCGCGCCCCTTTGGCTATCATCACGCTCAGCACGATGCGCGCGACGTGATGCACCGTCACATAGACCACGCTCATTTGCAGGCTCAAAGCGATCAGGCTCATCTCCGCCAACCCACCCGGCGCAAAGGCAAGAAAGACCGCCGCCACAGGCTCGCGCACCCAGTCCGCCAACAGCATGGCGAACCCATAGGCAAGGCCCAGCGCCAGCACCGCATTCACCACCGCCAGCCGCGCCGCCCGCCACAGCATCGCCGCATCCGCCCCGACAAAGCGCGCGCCAAGACCGCAGCCCACCACCACCTGCGTCACCCCCACCAGCCATGCAGGCGGCACCCCATGCACCAGACCCACCGCATGGGCCACGGCGGAAAACAGGATCGGCCCCGTCATGATCGCTGCAGGCAACCGCAGCCGCCGCCCCACCGACACACCCAAGACCCCCGCCGCCAACAGCACCGCCACCTCGTAAACCGTCAGATGAACAGCAGCGGCAGGCAGTTGCGCCCCGCTCGCCGATCCCACGGCACCCCCCGTCAGCCCCATGAAGATCAACGGCACGAACAGGATCGTCAGGATCAACCGCAGGAATTGCAGCACCGTCATCAGGCGCACATCCCCACCCGCCTCTTCCCCCATCTGCACCGTTTCGATCAACCCGCCGGGCACCGCACCGAAGAAACTCTCCAGCCTCGGCAATCCGCCCAACCGATAGACGGCAAACCCGATGGCATGCGCCAAGGGCAGGAACAAAAGTAGCGCCAGCAGCGACGGCCACCACGCCCCCGCCTGCCCCAGAACCTCAGGCGTGAAGGCCCCGCCGATGGCCACCCCGATCACCGGCACGAAGGCCGACCGCAGCTTCATGGGCAGCGTGATCCCCCGCCCGAAAGGCCGCCAGCCCGCCGCCGCAATCACCCCCGTCACGCAAAGCGACCCAAGCAGCAGTGCCAGCGGCAGATGCAGCATCAAGGCCACCATCCCCCCCGCCGCGCCAAGGCACAGCGTCATGGCCAATGCGGGGTAATCCACCCGCCTCAGTCCGTCCGGCACCCGCATCGCCCGCAACCTACCAATGCGGCGGCTTCACATTGGCGGCCGGGCCATCCGTGGCCATTGCCTCGCGCTCGGCCTCCCGCTCCACCAGCAGCTGCACCAGCCGGGTCAGCCGCTCAATTTCCTTCGCCTGCCCTGCCACCACATCCGACAGATCATCCACCGCCCGCATCAGATGCGCCACCCGTTCCTCAAGCTCGACCATCGCGCCCTCCGCCGCTTGCCGCGTCCTGCCCCTTCCGTTACACGGGCGGCGACAGAAAGCGAAGGTCCGACCGATGGCACAGGACAAACCCACCGAGTCCAAGGCACGCCGCCCCCGCGCCGAAACCCCCAAAGGGTTCCGCGACTATTTCGGGGCCGAGGTGACCGAACGCAAAGCCATGCTGGATAAGGTGGCCGAGGTTTATCACCGCTACGGCTTTGACCCCCTCGAAACCTCTGCCGTCGAAACGGTGGAGGCGCTGGGAAAATTCCTCCCCGACGTGGACCGCCCGAATGAAGGCGTCTTTGCCTGGCAAGACGAAGATCAGGATTGGCTCGCGCTCCGCTATGACCTGACCGCCCCCTTGGCCCGCGTCGCCGCGCAATACCGCAACGACCTGCCCGCCCCCTATCGCCGCTATGCGATGGGCCCTGTCTGGCGCAACGAAAAGCCGGGTCCCGGCCGTTTCCGCCAATTCTACCAATGCGACGCCGATACCGTCGGTGCCCCTTCCGTGGCCGCGGATGCCGAGATTTGCGCGATGCTATCGGACGCCCTTGAAACCGTCGGCATCCCGCGCGGCGATTACATCGTCCGGGTGAACAACCGCAAAGTCCTCAATGGCGTGATGGAGGTGGCAGGCGTCCTCGACCCCACCGATCCCGGCCGCTTCGCCAATGAACGCGGCATCGTCCTGCGCGCCATCGACAAGATCGACCGTCTGGGCGAAACCGGCGTCCGCGCCCTGCTTGGCGAAGGCCGCAAGGATGAAAGCGGCGATTTCACAAAAGGCGCAGGCCTTGCCCCCGAACAGGCCGAGGTCGTCATGGCCTTCATGGCCGCCCGTCGCGCCACAGGTGCCGAAACCACCGCCCGCCTGCGCGAATTGGTCGGCCCCTCTGCCATCGGATCGGACGGCGTGGCCGAGCTTGAAACCATCGCCGACCTCCTCGACCGCCAAGGCTATGGCCCCGACCGCATCCTCATCGACCCCGGTGTCGTGCGCGGCTTGGGCTATTACACTGGCCCCGTGTATGAGGCCGAACTGACCTTCGAAATCCTCGATGAAAAGGGCCGCAAGCGCCAATTCGGGTCCGTCGCCGGGGGGGGCCGCTATGACGACCTCGTCAAACGCTTCACGGGTCAATCCGTCCCCGCCACCGGCGTCTCCATCGGGGTCGACCGCCTTCTTGCCGCACTCCGCGCCAAGGGCCGCGTCAGCACCGATGCCCAAGGCCCCGTCGTCGTCACCGTGATGGATCGCGACCGCATGGCCGATTACATGGCCATGGTCGCCGATCTCCGCAACGCAGGCATCCGGGCCGAAGTCTATTTGGGCAACCCCAAGAACTTCGGCAACCAACTCAAATACGCCGACAAGCGCGCCTCTCCCATCGCCGTGATCCAAGGCGGGAACGAATCCGAAAAGGGCACCGTGATCCTCAAGGACCTCATCCTTGGCGCGCAGATCGCGCAGAACGCGACGCTTGAGGAATGGAAGGACCGGCCCGCACAGCTCGAAGTGCCGCGCGCCGATCTGGTGGCCGCCGTCCAAAAGATGCTGGGGAAATGACCCCCAAAGCCGCCATCCGACAAGAGGCCGAAACCCTCTTCGCCGCCTTCCGCGCAGAAGGCGCAGTCCCGGTTGAGGCCGACATCCTGCAACCCGCTGAAACCCTGCTGGACCTTTACGGCGAAGACATCCGCGCCCGCGCCTATGTGACCACCGATCCCCTGCGCGGCGAAATGATGCTGCGCCCCGATTTCACCGTCCCCGTGGTGCAGGCCCATATGGCCCATGGCGCGGAACCCGCGCGCTACTGCTATATGGGCGAGGTGTTCAGGAAACAGGACAGCCCCAGCGCCCGCGCCAACGAATACCTCCAAGTCGGGTTCGAGCTTTTCGACCGCGCCGCCCCCGAACAGGCTGATGCGCAGGTCTTCGCCCTCTTCACCCGCCTTCTGGCCCCCCTGTCCTTGCGCGCGGCGACAGGCGATATCGGCATCCTCATGGCCGCCGTGCGCGGCCTGTCCACCACCGACCGCCGCAAGGCCGCCCTTCTGCGCCACATCTGGCGCCCCAACCGCTTTCGCGCGCTGCTTGACCGTTTCTCAGGCCGCGCGCCGATGCCCGCCGCCCGCGCCGCGCTCCTCCGCCATCTGCAAAAAGACAGCCCCGAGGCGCTGATAGACGCCGCAGGCACCCTCGTCGGCCTGCGCACGGCGGATGACATCGCCGCCCGCGCCCACGCCCTGATCGACGACGCCGCCACGCCCCCCATCGCCGCGCCCGAAGCCGCGCTCCTCTACGACCTCCTCTCGCTTCAGGCCCCGGCCCGCGCCGCGCTCAATCATCTGCGCGGCATCACCCCCATGCTGCCCGCCATCGCCCCGGCGGTGGACCGCTTCGCCACCCGCCTTGACGCGCTGGCCGCCTTGGGGATCGATACCGAAACCCTGCCTTTCGAAGCCTCTCATGGCCGCACCAGCCTCGAATATTACGACGGCTTCGTGTTCAGCTTCCACGCCGCCGACCCGGCCCTTCCCCCCGTCGCCTCTGGCGGGCGCTATGACGCGCTGACCGCCGTCTTGGGTCAAGGCCGCTCCATCCCCGCCGTGGGGGGCGTCATCCGCCCCGGCCTCGTCGCCCGCCTGAAAGGGGTTGCCTGATGCTCAAGATCGGCGTCCCCTCCAAAGGCAGGTTGATGGAGAAGACCTTTCAATGGTTCGGCACCCGTGGCATCGCCATGCGCCAAACCGGGAATGATCGCGAATATTCCGGCGCAGTCGATGGGATCGACGGCGTCGAACTCGTCCTCCTCTCTGCGGGCGAGATTCCGCGCGAACTCTCCGCAGGCCGCATCCATCTTGGCGTCACGGGGTCCGACCTCGTCCGCGACAAGCTGGCCGATTGGCCCGCGCAGGTCGCCGAACTCGCCCCCTTGGGCTTTGGCCATGCCGACCTCGTCCTCGCCGTGCCCGCGGCGTGGATCGACGTGGATACGCTCGACGACCTCGACGCCGCCGCCGCCGCCTTCCGCGCGACCCATGGCCACCGCCTGCGCATCGCCACCAAATACCACCGCCTCGTCCGCGACTTCCTGACAAAGAACGGCGTCGCGGATTACCAGCTGGTCGACAGCCAAGGCGCCACCGAAGGCACCGTGAAAAACCTGACGGCCGAGGCTATCGCCGACATCACCTCAACAGGCGAAACGCTGCGCGCCAACCACCTCAAGGTCCTCTCCGACGGGCTGATCCATCAATCGCAGGCGGTGCTTTTCCTTGCCCGTGCCGCCGATTGGGGGCCGCAGAACCGCGCCACCCTTGCCACGCTCTGCACCCGCCTTGGGCTGACCACTCCCGCCAATCTCTGACATCCCGGCTTGACGGCGGACACCCCGCGCTAGCTCCCCTTCAGGTTAATGAAAGGGAAACCCCAGATGCATCTTCGCCTCACCGCCGCAGCCTTCCTTTTGGCGCTGCCCGCCTTTGCCCAAGACCTCGCCACAGGCGACCAGATCAAGGGCACCATCGCCGGAAAAACCGTCCAAGGCTCCATGATCGCCTCCGGCGCCTATACCGAGTTTTATGCCGAAGACGGCACCATCAAGGGTGATGGCTACACGGGCAAATGGACCGTCGACGGCGATGCCATGTGCTTTGACTATGGCGAAGGCGCAAGCTGCTGGGGCGTGCGGATCAACGGCGATCAGGTCGCATGGATCAAGGACGGGGCCGAAGACGGCACCGGCACGCTGGTCGAGGGCAACCCGAACAATTTCTAAGGCCTTGCCAAAGTGAACGCCCCATCACCGGGGCGTTCGCTGCGTGCCCACAGTTTGCGGCACAAAATCCGGCACAAAACAGGGCACAACCGTTTTCGGCATGGGCCCATCCCACCGTCATCCCCAACCATTAACGCAGCGCGCGGCGCTACCGCAGCCCGATCTCCGCCAAGGCCTGCGCCAATTCGGGCGGCAGCGCCTCTTCCCGCGCCCGCCCCTTGGGCAGGTCGCGCGGGCTTTCCTCCGGCTCCAGATAGCGCCATCCCTGAAACGGCCGGCGCGGCGCCGCCTCGGTGCGGATCACCTCGGCATCCAGCACCAGCGCGCAGCGCAGGATGCCATCCGCGCCTTCCACTTTCTCAAGCCCGACAATGCGTTGCCGCGCAAGGATCACCCCTTTGATCACCCAATAAAGCGACCCGCCGGCAAGCACTTCTGCCTCGCGCTTGGGCCACATCCGCGTCACATGCATGGCGCAGCCCTTCGGCCAGCGATGCCGCTGGCTCTCCTGCCAATCGGTCAGATCCTCGACACTATCCGCGCCGACACACAGCTTCAGAAGGTTGATATGGCCCACGAATCCCCCGGTGCTTCCGGCCCCAGAGGATAGCTGTGGTTAACGTCCCCGCAAGGTTTGACGCACCGGCCCATTGCGCCTATCTTGTGCGTTCCTCCTCGAAAACCGCAAAACCAAGGAAAATCGCATGTCCCGATTCGCCGCCCCCATCGCCGAGCAGATCTGGGACATGAAATACCGCCTCAAAGAGGCCGACGGCACGCCCCTCGACGGCACGGTTGAGGATACATGGCGTCGAATCGCCCGCGCCTTGGCCGAGGTGGAGGCTGATCCCGCCCATTGGGAGGCGGAATTCTACGCCGCGCTGGAGGATTTCAAATACCTCCCTGCGGGACGCATCACGGCAGGCGCGGGCACCGGCCGCTCCGTCACGCTGTTCAACTGTTTCGTTATGGGCACCATCCCCGACAATATGGGTGGCATCTTCGACGGGCTGAAAGAGGCCGCGCTGACAATGCAGCAAGGCGGCGGAATTGGCTATGATTTCAGTACCATCCGCCCCCGCGGGGCCGAGGTGAAGGGGGTTGCCGCCGATGCCTCCGGTCCCCTTTCCTTCATGGATGTCTGGGATGCGATGTGCCGCACCATCATGTCCGCAGGCAGCCGCCGGGGGGCCATGATGGCCACCATGCGCTGCGATCACCCCGATATCGAAAGCTTTATCGAGGCGAAGAAAGACCCCGCCCGTTTACGGATGTTCAACCTCTCCGTGCTAGTGACTGATCCCTTCATGGCGGCGGTCAAGGCGGATGGTCCGTGGGAACTCGTTTTCGATGGCAAGGTCTACAAGACGGTGCAGGCGCGCGATCTGTGGAATCGCATCATGCGCAACACCTACGATTTCGCCGAACCCGGCGTGATCTTCGTCGATCGCATCAATGCGATGAACAACCTCGCCTATTGCGAAACCATCGCCGCCACCAACCCCTGCGGCGAACAGCCCCTGCCGCCCTATGGCGCCTGCCTTCTGGGCTCCATCAACCTCGCCACACTGGTTAAGGATGCCTTTACCAAAGATGCCGCCATGGACATGGCCGCGCTGGATCGGCTCGTCCGCACTGCCGTGCGGATGATGGACAATGTGGTGGATGCCAGCCGCTTCCCCCTGCCCCAACAGGCGCAAGAGGCACAGGCGAAACGCCGCATCGGCCTAGGCGTCACCGGCCTTGCCGATGCGCTTTTGATGATCGGTCAGCGCTATGGCTCTGAAAAGGCGGCAGAAATCACGGAACAGTGGATGCACGCCATCGCCCGCGCCGCTTACCTTGCCTCTGCCGATCTGGCCCGCGAAAAGGGGGCCTTCCCACTCTTTGATGCAGAGAAATTCCTCGCCTCCGGGTCGCTTGCCCATATGGATGACGACGTGAAGGCCGCCATCCGCCAGCACGGCATCCGCAACGCGCTCCTCACCTCCATCGCGCCCACGGGCACGATCAGCCTTTACGCAGGCAACGTCTCCTCTGGCATCGAACCCGTCTTCGCCTATGCCTATACGCGCAAGGTGCTGCAAAAAGACGGCTCGCGCACTGAAGAAGAGGTCGTCGATTACGCCGTCCGCCTCTGGCGCGAAAAGATGGGCGACGCCCCCCTGCCGGATTACTTCGTCAACGCCCAGACCCTGCCCCCGCTCGACCATGTCCGCATGCAGGCGGCGGCGCAGAAATGGGTGGATTCGTCGATCTCCAAAACCATCAACTGCCCCGAAGACATCAGCTTTGACGCGTTCAAAGAGGTCTATATGGCCGCATGGGATCAGGGCTGCAAAGGTTGCACCACCTACCGGCCGAACGATGTCACCGGCTCCGTCCTCACCGTGTCCGAGGCGTCAGAAAAGACCCCGGCCGATGCCCCCGCCGCCGTCCGCCAATCGCAAGACGGGGCCGAGGTCGTCTATCTTTCCGAACCGCTCGACCGCCCCGCCGCGCTGGAAGGCCAGACCTACAAATTGAAATGGCCGGGATCGGAACACGCCCTCTACATCACCATCAATGACATCGTCATCGCAGGCCACCGCCGCCCGTTCGAGGTGTTCATCAACTCCAAGAACATGGAACATTTCGCCTGGACCGTCGCCCTGACCCGCATGATCAGCGCGGTCTTCCGGCGCGGCGGCGATATTTCCTTTGTGGTAGAGGAGCTTAAAGCCGTCTTCGACCCGCGCGGCGGGGCCTGGATGGACGGGCGTTATATCCCCTCCATCCTTGCGGCCATCGGCGGCGTCATCGAACGCCATCTCATCGATATCGGCTTTATCGAGGGGGAGGGGCTGGGTCTGAAATCCGATCCCCAGGCGCAGGTCGTGGCACTCGGTGCCCCCAAAGGCAAGGCCTGCTCGTCCTGCGGCAGCTATGACATGCGCATGATCGAAGGCTGCATGACCTGCGCCTCTTGCGGCTATTCCAAATGCGGCTGAGGGGGTAATCCCCTCACGCCCGCCGCGCCATCAGCCATAGGAAGAACAGCCCGCCGCACAGGCCGGTGACCACCCCGATGGGCATATCCTCGGGGGCCAGCACCACGCGCGCCGCCGCATCCGCCCAGATCAGGAACACCGCCCCCGCAAGGGCCGAGGCGGGCAGAACGCGCAGATTATCCCCGCCCACCACCAACCGCACCAGATGCGGCATCATCAGCCCGACAAAGCCGATCAGTCCCGAAAAGGCGACCATCACCCCCGTCACCAGCGCGGCCATGACAAAGACGGCCAGCCGGAACCGCCCCACTTCAATCCCCAGACTCGCCGCCGTCTCATCGCCCAAAGCCAGCGCATTCAACCGCCCGGCCTGCGCCCAAAGCCACAACCCGCATGGCAGCAGCACCGCCACGGGCCAGATCAGATGATCCCACTGCGCCAGCCCAAGCCCGCCCAGCATCCAGAACACAACCGTATGCGTGGCGCGCGGATCGCCTAGGAAAATCAGGATATTCGCCCCTGCCATAATCACAAAGCTGACCGCGACCCCCGCCAGAACCAAGCGGTCCGCACTGGTGGCCTGCGCCACCCGCGCCACGCCCAGAACCAGCAGCGTCGCCGCCAGCGCCCCCCCAAAGGCCATCAACGGCACGGTCAGAAGGCCAAGGAACATACCCGTATGCAAAAGCGCAGCGATGGCCCCAAAGGCCCCCCCGGACGAGATGCCCAGAAGATGTGGATCGGCCAGCGGGTTGCGCGTCACGGCCTGCAACGCCGCCCCCACCACGCCCAGCCCCGCCCCGACCAGCCCCGCCAGCACCACACGCGGAAAGCGGATCTCCCAGATGATCGCCGCCTGCCCCGCGCTCCAGTCACCTGCGGCGGCACCGGGCAGCACCCGCTCCACCGCAATGCCCCAGACTGTGGACAAGGGCACCGGCACCGCCCCGACCGACACCGCAACCACCACTGACAAGGCCAGAACCAGCCCCGCGCCCAGCACAAGGCCGATCCCCGCGCCGATCCGGCGCGGCGTCGATGATGTTTGCGCGAGGTCTGCCACGGTTCAGTTGCCCCAGAACCCGGCGATCAGCTTTTCCACCGCCTTGATATTGCGCGGCCCCGGCGTCGCCTCAACATAGTCCAGCACCACGAAACGGTCATTCTTTACCGCATCGATGCTGGCGAAGGCCGGGTTGCCCTTCATGAAGGCGATCTTCTGCTCGGCCGTCACATCGCCATAGTTCACGATGACGATCATTTCCGGGTTCCGTTCCACCACGGCCTCCCAGCCCACTTCGGCCCAGCTTTTTTCCAGATCATCAAGGATGTTCCTGCCCCCAGCCGCCTCGATCAGCGCGGTGGGCATCGCATAGGCCCCGGCGGTGAAAGGTGCCTCTTCCCCGCTGTCATAGACGAAGACGCGCAAGGGGGCGCTGCGATCAACCCCCGCCGTCAGGTCTGCCAACCGTGCCTTCCAGCCCGCGACCAGTTCCTCGGCCTTCGCCTCCACCCCGAAGATGCGGCCAAGGTTCAGGATGTCGACATACATGTCCTCCATGCTCGACTTCGCCTTCGGCCCGATATGGATGCAGCTTTCGGTCAGTTCATAGACCTTGATCCCCAAAGGCTCCACCGTCTCAGGCGTCACTTCGCCGCCAACCTTCATCCCGTAATTCCAGCCCGCGAAGAAGAAATCCGCCTCGGCCCCCGCCAGCACCTCTTTCGTGGGATACTTGGCCGAAAGCTCCGGCAGTTCCGCCACACCTTCGCGCATCTCCTCATCCAGCGTTTTCCAGCCGGAAATGCCAGTATAGCCCACCATCCGGTCGCGCAGGCCCAGAACCAGCATCATCTCCGTCAGGTTCGAATCGTTCGAAATCGCACGCGCGGGCGCGGCGTCGAAGGTCACACTGCGGCTGCAGCTTTGCACCGTCACAGGATAGGCCAGCGCAGGGGCGGCCATCATCAGGGCGGGCAAGGCAAAGGCGGCCACTCGGCCGATCGTCGTCAACATGGGTCAGGTCTTTCAGGTCAAGTTGTCACAGATGAAAGGAAAATCGCGGGCGCGGGCCGCTCCGGTCCACCACCGCGCGCACGCGGAAGGCTTCGGCGAGCACCGCCTCATCCAGCGCGGCGGCAGGCGGTCCATCGGCGAACAGACGGCCCCCATGCAGCACCAAGACCCGGTCGGCAAAGCCCGCCGCCAGCGTCAGGTCGTGCAAGGACGCGATCACCGTCAGCCCAAGCCCCCGCAGCAGATGCAAAAGGTCCAGCTGATGGCGGATGTCCAGATGGTTGGTCGGCTCATCCAGCACGATCACCCGCGGCTCTTGCGCCAAGGCGCGCGCCACCATTGCCCGCTGCCGCTCTCCCCCCGACAGGGTGGCAAAGCGCCGATCCGCCAGCGCGGCAAGGTCCATCCGCTCCAGCGCCGCCTCAACTGCCGCGCCCGCCTCGGGCCGCGCGAAGCCAGCGCCCCATCCCCGCCGATGCGGCAGGCGGCCCAGCGCCACGATCTGCCGCACGGTCAGGTCCAACTCCCCCGGCGTGTCCTGCAAGACCGCCGCCACCTGCCGCGCCGCAGCATCGGCTCCCATCTTCCACAGGTCCTGCCCCATCAAGCGCACCTCACCCCGGCGCGGCGCGTGATGGCGATAGATCAGCCGCAGAAGCGAGGATTTCCCCGCCCCGTTCGCCCCGCAGACGGCCACGATCTGCCCCACCGGCACGGCGAAACTGATATCGGTCAGGATATCATCCTGCCCCTTCGGCCCCCAACTCACGCCCTGCAGGGCCACCGCCGCCACGGCATCCGCCGCCAGCGCACGCAAAACAGGGCCAGTGCCGGCATCGGCACCAATGGGGATAACTGGCGCGGCAAGGGGCTGCCGCAATGACGCATCCATCAGACACTCCTTCCGGGGCACCCCGCCCGGTGGTTTTCGGGTCCTGATGGCAGGTCTCCTGACTCGCGGGTCTCGGCTTGCCCCGCCTTCCCGCGCCCAATCGGACACAGTGGCATCGGGGGTCGCTCGCCGCTCACAGTTGCGGGGGCAGTCACGGATTTGGCGCCTGATGGCTACACCACACCGTATTCCCTTTTCACCCAGCCACGCCTTTGGCCTGCCGGGAACCATCGCCTATAGCATCGCCCGCGCCCATGCCCCTGTCAAATCCGAAAGCGGCATCCGCCCCACCCTTCGCGCCATCCCCGCCGCGGCAAAGCCGCACGCGACCGGGTGACAAGCCCCCGCCTTCCGCCTTAGGCTTGCCCCAGACCTGCGCACCGTGGGTCCGATCTGTTCTGGTGCCGTATCATGTCCTATTCCGCGCTTCCCGACCGTTCCTTCTGGCGACGCTGCCTCGCATCGGGTGACTTTCGCCTGCGCGAACTCTATGAACCCAAGGTTCTTATCGCCCCCGAAGCAACCGTCGCCACGGCAGGAAGCTGCTTTGCCCAAAAGATCGGCCATGAACTGCGCGCCTCTTCGGCCCGTTTCCTCGATCTGGAACCCGTGCCAGCGGGCCTAACCCCCACAACGGCGGCACAACTGGGCTTTGGCCTCTTTTCCGCCCGTTTCGGCAATATCTACAGCACGGCCCAACTCCTCCAACTGGCCGAAGACGCCTTCGCCGATCACCTGCGCGACGAAACCTTCTGGGAAAAGGATGGCCGCTGGTTCGATGGCCTGCGCCCAAGGCTGGAACCGGGCGGCTACCCCTCCCGCGATATGGCCGAGGCCGCGCGCCTTTCCCACCTCGCCCAACTGCGCCGGATGTTTCTTGAGGCAGAGGTGTTCATCTTCACCCTTGGCCTGACGGAACGCTGGCAGGATGCCCGCACGGGCACAGTCTATCCGCTCTGCCCGGCCGTGGTGGACCCGGCCTTCGCGGATTCCGCCCATGTCTTCCACAATGCCCGCGTGGCCGAGGTTATCGGTGAACTGGATCGCACCATCGCGCTTCTGTCCCGCTTGAACCCGGACCTGCGCTTCATCTTCACCGTGTCACCCGTGCCCCTGATGGCCACGGCGACGGGTGGTCATGTTCTGGGGGCCACATCCCGCTCCAAGGCCGTGCTGCGCGCCGCAGTGGATGAGGTCTGCGCCAACCACGCCATCGCCGATTACTTCCCCTCATACGAAATCGCGACGCAGAACCCCACCTTCCGCGATGCCTTTGGCCCCGATCAGCGCGAGGTGCGCCCCGAAGTCGTTGAAACCATCATGGATGTCTTCTTCGCCGGACAATCGGCCCTCAGCCGACGCAAACCAAAAGACGGGCCAGACCCAGAAGAGGCCGCCGCCGCCGAACTTTGCGACGAAGTGCTTCTCGCGGCGGTCCGCGAATGAGGGTCCTTGTCTTTGGCGATTCCCACGCAGCCTGCATGATCGAGGCGTGGCGCAGAGGCGGCTGGCCCACCGATTGGCAGATGTCCTTCTTCGTCCGTCCCGGCAGCGGCCCGCCTGAACATGCCGTGACAGGCACCACGATCCGGGCCGTCACACCCGCCTTCCGTGACGTTCTCGCCCGCCTTGATCAGCCCGCCGAATATGACCTTGCCGCGCAGGATGCCTTTGTCATCATCGGCGGCGGGATCAGCCTCTTTCCGCTGGTGCAGGTCCTCAATACCTACGACATCCTGGATTGGGGCGGCGAAATCGGGGCCGAGACACGGCCCACCATCACCGAACCCGTCCTCCGCCTCGCTGTGGCCGAGGCGTTTCGCGCCACGCCCGCAGGGCGACTTCTGGCCGAATTGCGGGCCGTGCCGGCGCTTGCCGACCGCCCCATCCACCTCATGCCGCAACCCTTCCCCTCTGAAAAAGTGTTGGCCGATCGCAGCATCGCCTCTGGCGCAGGCCTGCGCCGCCTCGCACGGCTGCGGCTTCTGGCCCGCGCGGCGACCCTGTTCCATGACGCCACCAAAGACCTCGCCCGCGACTTCGGCGCACAGCTTCACCGCCAGCCAGAGACGACAATCCATCGCCACGCCTTCACCGCCCTCCCCTATTCGACCGAGGCGCGCCGTCTTGTGAACCTTGCCCAAGCGCAGCCCAAGTCCGACATCCTCCATGCCAATCAGGACTACGGGGTACTTCTGCTGCGGGGCATTACTGCTCGAACAGACACCAACCCTTAACCTAAACATATATAATTGCAGGAATTTTCGGCGCGCATCGGGCAGGCGCGTCAAGGATTTCTGAACCAGCGGGACCCAGCATGCGGGCATCTCAAAAGGGGTGCCGCATGACCAATGTTTATATCATCGCCGGGCAAAGCAACGCCGTCGCCGCCGAAAGCCGTATCCGCGCCGAACTCCTCGCCCGCGATCCCGGCGCCATCGTTCTGTCGGTCTCCAGCGGGGGCGCGCCCCTGACCTGGGGCCGCGCAGGGACGGATTGGTTCCAATCCGGCGATATGCGCGACACACTGATCAACACTGCGATTTCCACCCTTCGCGCCAATCCCGATGCCACCCTGCGCAGCTTGATCTGGCTGCAGGGTGAGGCGGATACCTACGGTTTCGCCCGCGCCGAAACCTATGCTGCGCAATTTCAATCGCTCCTCACCCGCGTGGACACCGCGCTGCAATCCGCCCTTCCTGGCCGGCAGACGGACTTCGACGTGCTAAGCGTTCAGTTATCCACTCAGGCGCCCGAGGCAGCGGGTCGCCAGAACTGGACCACCATCATCAATGAACAGCGCAAGCTTGACGCGGGCTCCGACCGAATCCTGTCGCTTGATCCCGATGCGGTCGCGCGTGAGGCGGGCCTTTCGCCCGCCGCCATGTTCAAGGACCCGCTGCATTACAGCCCCGCCATGCTCGACCGTCTGGCAGGCGCGATTGCCGAACAAGCCGTCAACACCCCTGCCCCCGCTCCAGCCCCTGCCCCGCAGCAGCCCCGCAGCTTGGACGGCACATCCGGGGCCGACCGGATCATCGGCATCGGCGATGACACGATCCGCGCCGCGGGTGGCAATGACACCGTCCTTGCCGGGGACGGCAATGATGCCGTTAGCGGCGGCAGGGGCGATGATCTGATCGAGGCCACCTCTGGCCGCAACCGGATGTGGGGCGGCGAAGGCAATGATCGCATCTTCGGCGGCAGCGGGCAGGATAGCCTTTATGGCGAAGCCGGGCGCGATATCCTGCAAGGCGGCGCCGGGGCTGATCTTCTTGAAGGCGGCGATGGCGACGACCTTCTCTTCGGCGGCAATGGGCGCGACAGGCTGCTTGGCGGCGCTGGGAATGACCGGCTGAATGGCGGGCTTGGTCAGGATGAGCTGACAGGGGGCGCAGGTTCCGATGTCTTCATCTTCACCTCCGCCGCCACTGCGGGGTCGGGCAACGGGGCGGATCGCATAACCGATTTCCAATCGAGGGTCGACAAGATCGACCTTGTCGCCTTCGATACCACCTACAACGGCACATCGGGCCTTCTGGGCGGCGGGCAACGGTCATTCTGGTTCGATGCCGCAGGGGGCCGCCTGCTTGGCGATCAGAATGGTGACGGCGTCGAGGATTGGTCCGTCTTCGTGACCGGTGTCACCCGCATGACGGACGCTGATTTCCTGCTCTGACCGGGCAGGTCACACCGCCACACCCGCCACGCGCAGCAATCCCGGCACATCCAGATGCGCCTCCACATGATCGGCCAGCGCCTCCAGCGCCGCCTCCACCTCGGCGGCATGGCGGCGCGGCGCGCTGGCGATGCCAAGCCGCGCCAGGTAGCCCGCACGAAAATCATCCGCTGCAAACAGCCCGTGCAGATAACTTCCCACGATCCGGCCATCGGCACTGATCGCGCCCTCGGCCCGGCCGTCAACAAATGCAAAGGGTCGCGCGCAATCCGGTCCCGCCGTCCGCCCGATATGAATTTCATACCCCTCGACCGGCAGGCCGGTCGCGGCCTCCACCGCCCGCACCCGGTCTAGCCGCTTGTCGGGGGTCATCACCGTCTCCACCGCCAGCAGTCCCAGCCCCGCCGTTACCCCGGCAGGCCCCTCGATCCCCTCCGGATCGGCGACCGACGCACCCAGCATCTGATACCCCCCGCAGATCCCCAGCACGTGCCCCCCCCGCCGCACATGGGCGGCAAGGTCCACGTCCCAGCCCTGCGCACGAAGGAATGCCAGATCGCCGCGCGTCGATTTGCTGCCCGGCAGGATCACCAGCCGCGCCTCGGCCGGGATTGGTTCCCCCGCCCGCACCATCACCAGCTTCACCCCCGGCTCCGCTTTCAACGGGTCCAGATCATCGAAATTCGCGATCCGTGACAGGGTCAGACAGGCGATCACCACCCCTTCGCCCACAGGCCGCGCGGGGATGTCTTGCGCATCTTCGGCAGGCAGCAGATGCGCCTGCCCAAACCACGGCACGACGCCAAACCCGCGCCACCCCGTCCGATCCTCGATAAAGGCATAGCCATCGTCAAACAGCCGCGGGTCGCCCCGGAATTTGTTGATCAGGAAGCCCGCCACCATCGCGGCATCGTCGGGGTCAATGACCGCCTGCGTGCCCACCAGCTGCGCGATCACGCCGCCCCGGTCGATATCCCCCGTCAGGATCACCGGCACCCCCGCCGCACGGGCAAATCCCATATTGGCAATATCGCCCTTGCGCAGGTTCACCTCGGCCGGGCTACCCGCCCCTTCCACGATCACCAGATCATGGCCCTCCCGCAGCCGCCCAAAGCTTTCCAGCACCGCCCCCATCAGTTGCGGCTTCAGGCTCGCATAATCCCGCGCCCGGGCTGTGGTCAGCCGCCGCCCCTGCACGATGACCTGCGACCCCGTCTCGCTTTCGGGCTTCAGAAGGACCGGGTTCATATCGACCACCGGCTCCAACCCGCAAGCCAAGGCCTGCAAGGCCTGCGCCCGCCCGATCTCTCCCCCATCCGCCGTCACGGCGGCATTGTTCGACATGTTCTGCGGCTTGAAGGGCGCAACGGAAAGCCCCCGCCGCCGCGCCGCACGGCACAATCCCGCCACCAGCATGGATTTGCCGACATTCGACCCGCAGCCCTGGATCATCAGCGCAGGCATAACGGCCTCAGAACTCCACCCCCGGCTGGCCCTTGATGCCGGACCGGAACGGGTGCTTCACCAGCGTCATCTCCGTCACAAGATCGGCCATCTCGATCAGCTCTTCCTTCGCGTTCCGCCCCGTCAGGCAGACATGCGTCATCGGCGGCTTTTCGTCGCGTAGAAAGGCCAGCACCTCGGCGATGTCCAGATAATCATAGCGCAGCGCGATGTTGATCTCGTCCAGCAGGACGAATCGGATACCCGGATCGCGGATCAGCGCCTTCGCCTTCTCCCACCCCGCCTTTGCGGCGGAGATGTCGCGCGCCTTGTCCTGCGTCTCCCATGTGAACCCCTCGCCCATGGCGTGAAACTCGCACAGATCGCCGAAATTCCCTTCGATCAGGCGGCGTTCGCCGGTATCCCACGCGCCCTTGATGAACTGCACCACCGCGCAGGGCATCCCATGCGCGATGCAGCGCAGGATCATGCCAAAGCCCGAGGAAGATTTCCCCTTTCCCGCCCCGGTATGCACGATGACCAGCCCCTTGCCATCGGTCTTCTGCGCCATCATCCGGTCGCGCGCGGCCTTCTTCTTGGCCATCTTGGCCGCGTGCCGCGCCAGTTCCGCCGCATCGTCAAGGATGGGCATGTCGTTCCCGTCATTCATCCTGCCGTTCCTTTTCCTTGACAGTCTCGCCCCTTGTGGCAGAGGAGGAGCCACAAAGGCGCTGGTGCCTGTCCATAAGACAGGCCAAGAGGGAATGCGACCGGTTTTGCGACCCATCACGTCGCGGCACCGAAAGCAGCCGCCCCCGCGACCGTGACCGGAAAGGTCTGCCCCACGCCACTGGCCGCAAGGTTCGGGAAGGCGGGCAGAGCGCCGGGGCGAAACCCCGCCCCGATATCCGCAAGCCGGGAGACCTGCCAGAGCCAGACTGAAACGCGCGGGCGGGGTGTTCCGCGACCTTCGGATGCAGGCAGCGGCAACGCGCGCCCGCCCGCAGGCCATCCCCGTCGGCACCATGAACTTGGGGGGTGGGATGACCACCATTCTGCACGTCTGCACCACCTGCCGCGCGGGCCAGCCCGTGCCCGAAGGGCAGGATTGCCCCGGCCAGCGCCTGCATCAGGCGCTCACCGCCGCCAATGAAGATGCCATGATCACCATCCGCGCCGTCGAATGCCTGTCGGCCTGCGACAACGGCTGTTCCGTCGCGCTGACAAAGCCCGGCGCTTGGTCTTATATCTATGGCCGCATGACCACGGATGACGTGGCCGAGATTCTGCGCGGTGCCGCGCTCTATGCCGCCTCATCGAACGGCGTTGTGCCGTGGCGCGAACGCCCGACCATTTTCCGCAAGCAAAGCCTTGCCCGTCTTCCCCCGCTGGAGTCCTGACATGACCGACCTGACCAAGATCCCCGTCACCGTGATCACCGGCTTTCTCGGCGCGGGAAAGACCACCCTCATCCGCCACCTGATGCTGAACCCGCAGGGCCGCCGCCTTGCCATCCTCGTCAATGAATTCGGCACCGTGGGCGTGGATGGCGACATTCTGAAATCCTGCGCAGATGAGGCTTGCCCGGCTGAAAACATCGTCGAACTGGCCAATGGCTGCATCTGCTGCACCGTGGCCGACGATTTCATCCCCACGATCGAGGCACTGATGGCCCTGCCCCAGCGCCCCGACCACATCCTGATCGAAACCTCCGGTCTTGCCCTTCCCAAGCCGCTCCTCAAGGCCTTCGATTGGCCCGCGATCCGCTCGCGCATCACCGTCGATGGGGTCGTGGCACTGGCCGATGCCGAAGCCGTGGCCGCTGGCCGCTTCGCCCCCGATCCGGTCGCCGTGGACGCCCAGCGTGCCGCCGATGACAGCCTTGATCACGAAACGCCCCTCTCCGAAGTCTTCGAAGATCAGATCGCCTGCGCCGACATCATCCTGCTGACCAAGGCCGATCTCGCGGGCGAAGAAGGCCTCGCCGCCGCCCGCGCGGTGATCGAGGCGGAAACCCCCCGTCGCCTGCCCATCATCCACGTCACCGATGGCAGCATCGACCCGCGCGTGATCCTTGGCCTCAATGCCGCAGCCGAAGATGACCTCGCCGCCCGCCCCTCGCATCATGATGGCCATGACGACCACGAACATGACGATTTCGACTCTGTGGTGATCGACCTGCCCGAGGTGGCCGATATCGAAGACCTCGTCGCCCGCGTCCAAACCCTCGCCCGTGAAAACCGCATCCTGCGGGTGAAGGGCTATGTCGCCGTCGAAGGCCGCCCGATGCGCCTTTTGCTGCAGGCCGTGGGCGAACGCGTCCGGCATCAGTTCGACCGTCCCTGGGGAACCATGCCCCGCCAATCCCGCCTCGTCGTCATCGCGGAACATGACGACATTGATGAGTCCGCGATCCGCCGCGTTCTGGGGGTCTGATCCCGCGCCATGCACGTCGTCTTCCGCGAAAGCCACGGTCTGGAAACAGCCGACACCCCCTATGATCCGGGCCAAGACCCCGCCGATCTTGTGGTGCTGTCCTTTTCCGACAGCGACCTTGGCGCCTTCGCCGCAGGCTGGCACCGGGCGGGGGGCACATTGCCCCCGACCCGACTGCAAAACATCGTGGCGCTGCGCCACCCTGTCTCTGTCGACACCTACATAGACCGCACCCTTTCGGGTGCCCGCGCCATCCTCATCCGCCTCATCGGGGGCGAGGCATATTGGCCCTACGGCATCGCCTCCATCCGCGACCTTGCCCAGCGCAAGGGGCTGGCGCTGGCCATCCTCCCCGCCGATGGCCGCCCCGATCCCGCGCTGGATGCCGCCTCTACCCTGCCCGTCTCCACCCTGCGCCGCCTTCAGGCGCTCTGTGATGCCGGCGGCGCGGTGGCTGCACAGGCGGCGCTTGCACAACTGGCGCTGGCGGCAGGCCTCTACGCCCCCCCCGTTCCGGGCGACAAGCGGATGCCCGATTTCGGCTTTTACGATCCCGACCGGGGCGTGATCCCGCCGCCCGACGCTGCCGACCAACCCACCGTCCTCGTCAGCTTCTACCGCAGCTACCTCACCGCCGCCGATACCGACACTGTCGATGCGCTGATCCGATCGCTCCGCGCCGCTGGCTTCGCAGCAACGGGCGTCTTTGCCCCCTCGCTCAAGGTGCCGGGCTTCACCGACTGGTTGAGACCTCACCTCACGCGCCTGAACCCCGCCGCCGTGGTCAATGCCACCGCCTTTTCGGCCCGCGCCGATGATGGCTCCACCCCCTTCGATGCGGGCGATTTCCCGGTCTTTCAAATCGCCCTCTCCACCGCCCGCCGCCGCGACTGGGCCGCATCGGACCGCGGCCTGTCGCCCGCCGACCTTGCCATGCATGTCGTCCTGCCCGAGGTGGATGGCCGCCTCTTTGCAGGCCTCGCCTCGTTCAAATCCCCCGGCAAGCGCGACGCCGATCTGCAATTCTCGCGCTTTGCCCATCGCGCCGATGCCGCCGCCATTGCCGCCGTCACCGCCCGCGTCACCGCTTGGCACCGCCTCGCCACAACGCCCGCGCCGGATCGCCGCCTCGCCGTGGTCCTCTCCACCTATCCCGGTCGCGCGCATCAACTGGCCCATGCCGTGGGGCTCGACGCGCTCGCCTCGACAGAGGCGCTTCTGCAAGACCTCGCCGCCGCCAATCACAGCGTCGAACCGGGCGAAAATCTCGGCGCGGCGTTGATGGCCGAAACGCTGGCATGGCCGCTGGCCGATTACCAAGCCGCCCTCGCCACCCTGCCCCCAGACCTGCAAGAGGCCCTCACCGCCGCATGGGGCGCACCTGCCCAAGACCCCGCCTGCGATGGCCAATCCTTCCGCTTCGCCGCACTCCATCGCGGCAACGCCCTGGTCGCCCTGCAACCCGAACGGGGCGAGGTCGCCTTGCGCGACGGCGAATATCACGACCTCTCCCGCACTCCCCGCCATGCCTATGTCGCCTTCTACCTCTGGCTGCGGGCGCAGAACCTGCATGCGCTGGTCCATATGGGCGCGCATGGCACGCTGGAATGGCTGCCCGGCAAATCCGTGGCCCTCTCGGCCACTTGCTGGCCACAGGCACTGATCGGCCCCCTGCCCGTCATTTACCCCTTCATCGTGAATGATCCGGGTGAAGCCGCGCAGGCCAAGCGCCGCATCGGCGCCCTTACCCTTGGTCACCTGCCCCCACCGCTCCGCGCTGCCGCCCTACCCGAAGGGATGCACGGGCTGGAACGCCTGCTGGACGAATATTCCACCGCCGATGGGCTTGACCCCGCCCGCCGCGACCGCCTGATCGCCTCCATCCGGGCCGAGGCGCAGGCGCTGGGGGTTGAGGCCGATCTCGGCCTCCCCGCCACCGCCTCCGCCGCCGAGGCCATCACCCGGATTGATCGCTTCGTCTGCGACATCAAGGAAAGCCAATATGGCGAGGGGCTGCACATCCTCGGTCGCGGCCAATGCGGGGATGCGGAACGCGACGGCCTCTTCCGCGCCCTCTCGGGCCGCCGCGTCGCTCCCGGCCCCTCCGGTTCGCCTGCCCGTGGCCGCTCTGATGTCCTGCCCACGGGGCGCAACCTCTTTGCCGTCGATCCCCGCGCCGTGCCCAGCCGCGCAGCACAGGCCCAAGGCGTGAAACTGGCCGAAGAACTCCTCCGCCGCCACCTGCAAGATCACGGCGATTGGCCGCGCGGCCTTGTCGTCGATCTCTGGGGCAGCGCCACCATGCGCACGGCGGGCGAGGAATTTGCCATGGCCCTCCACCTTGCGGGTCTTGCCCCCGTCTGGGATGCCGGATCGGGCCGTGTGTCGGGGGTGGAAATCATCCCCCTCGCGCTCTTGAACCGCCCGCGGATCGACGTCACCCTTCGCGTCTCAGGCCTTTTCCGCGATGTATTCCCCGGCCTTGCCACCCTCTTTGAAACCGGTGCGCAGGCCCTTGCCGAACGCGACGAGTCGCCCGAGGACAACCCCTACCGCGCCCGCGCCGCCCGCGTCTTTGGGCCAAAACCCGGCCAATACGGCCTCGGCATGATGGCGCAACTTGACGACTTCACCCCCGAGGCCCGCGCCGCAGCGGGCGAGGCGTGGATCGCCGCCTCCTCATGGTCCATCGGCATCGATGGCCAGTCAAAGAATGACCGCGCCGCCCTCGAAACCCGCCTGCGCGCTGCCGATAGCTTCGTTCATGCGCAGGACCTACCCGAAAGCGATCTGCTGCTCGCCGCAGACTATGCCGCGCATGAGGCAGGCTTCGCCGCCGCCCTTTCGCGCCTTGGGGCCGCGCAGCCTGCGCTCTACCACCTCGACGCCACGCAACCTGACCGGCCCCGCGCCCGCAGCCTGACCGAAGAAATTGCCCGCGTTGTCCGCGCCCGCGCCGCCGATCCCGCATGGGCCGATGGCATGGCCGCCCATGGCTTCCGGGGTGCTGCCGAGATTGCCGCCACACTCGACCACATGGCCGCTTTCGCCCATCTCGCGGGCGTGGTGCCGCCGCATCTCTTCGACCTCTACCACGACGCGACCTTGGGCCGGGACGACATCACCGCCTTCATGGAGCGTGAGAACCCCGCCGCCCTCGCGGCCTTGCGCGACATGTTCCGCCGACTGGCCGAGGCCGGGCTTTGGGTCACCCGCCGCAATTCCATCGCCGCCACGCTGGAGGTCGCGCCATGACCCCCGCCTTCACCGTGAAAGGCTGGTGCCCCGGCGCGTTGCGCCCCATGGCATCGGGCGATGGCCTTGTGGTGCGCGTCCGCCCCACAAATGGCCGTCTCACAGCCGCGCAGGCCGCAGGGCTGGCACAGGCCGCCGCCCGCCACGGCAACGGGCTGATCGACCTTTCCGCCCGTGGCAATGTCCAATTGCGCGGCGTGACCGAAGGCACTCATGCGGCGCTGATCGACGACCTCCGCGCGCTTGGCCTGATCGATCCCGACATCCTGTCGGAAACCCGCCGCAACATCCTCGTCACCCCTTTCGCGGATGGGGAAACAGATGCGCTCGCGGCAACCCTCGCGGTCGCGCTTGCCGATGTCCCACCCCTCCCCGGCAAATTCGGCTTCGTCATCGACACTGGCCCTGCCCCGATCCTGACCGCCACCGCAGGTGACATCCGCCTTGAGCGGGGGCATGACGGCGGCCTGATCCTGCGCCCCGACGGCCTGCCCCACGGCATCCCCGTCACCACCGAAACCGCCGCCGCAGAGGCCATCGCCCTCGCCCGCTGGTTCACCGAAACAGGCGGCATCACCGATGGGCGCGGCCGCATGGCCGCCCATATCGCGCGCGGCCACCGCCCTGCCCTACCGCGCACCGCCACCCCCGCCCCCGCGCAAACACCCCCCGGCCCCGGCCTCGTGCCGCAAGGCGCACTCGTCGCCTTCGAATTCGGCCAGATGACCGCCACCACCCTCTCCGGCCTCGCCGCCTTGGGCAACCTCCGCATCACCCCATGGCGCATGGTCCTGATCGAAGGGCTGCAAACCCTTCCCACCCTCCCCGGTCTAATCCTTTCCCAAGACGATCCCCTCCGGCGGGTAGAGGCCTGCACCGGCGCCCCCGGCTGCCTTCAGGCCCATGCCGAAATCCGCCCCCTCGCCCGCCGCCTTGCCGCACAGGTCCCACCGGGCCGAACCCTCCACCTCTCCGGCTGCGCCAAGGGCTGCGCCCATCCCGGCCCCGCCGACCTCACCCTCGTCGCCACCCCGTCAGGCTTTGACCTGATCCAAGGTGGCACCGCGCAGGATGCCCCCCGCGCCCGCGCCCTCGATGCCACAGGCATCGACCTGAAAGGACTGTTCTGATGCCCCATATTTACGAAACCGACGGCGCGAAGATTTACGAACAGTCCTTCGCCACCATCCGGGCCGAGGCCAATCTCGCCCGCTTCACCCCGGAAGAAGAAATCGTCGTCGTCCGCATGATCCACGCCGCAGGCATGGTCGGGCTCGAAGAATTCGTCCACTTCACACCCGGCATGGCCATCGCTGCCCGCGCCGCGCTGGAACAGGGCGCACCCATCCTCTGCGACGCGCGCATGGTTTCCGAAGGCATCACCCGCCCTCGCCTGCCCGCAAAGAACGAGGTGATCTGCACCCTGCACGATCCCGCCGTTCCCCCGCTGGCCGCAGAGATGAAAACCACCCGCTCTGCCGCCGCCCTCGAACTCTGGCGCCCGCATCTGGCGGGGGCCATCGTTGCCATCGGCAACGCCCCCACCGCGCTTTTCCACCTTCTGAACATGCTGGAAGACCCCGCCTGCCCCCGCCCCGCCGCGATCATCGGCTGCCCCGTCGGCTTCATCGGTGCGGCGGAATCGAAGGACGCCCTCATGGCCGCCCCACCCGTCCCCAGCGTGATCGTCAAGGGCCGCCTCGGCGGGTCTGCCATCACGGTCGCCGCCGTCAACGCTCTGGCCAGCCGCAAGGAATGACGATGGGCCGCATCATCTGCGCCGGGCTTGGCCCCGGCGACCCCGATCTGATCTCTGTCCGCTCTGACCGCGCGATCCGTTCTGCGCGGCATGTGGCCTATTTCCGCAAGGCGGGCCGTCAGGGGCAGGCGCGGCGCATCGTGGACGGCATGCTCCATCCCGATGCCACCGAACTGCCGATGGAATACCCGGTCACGACGGAAATCCCCTTCGACAGCCCTGACTACAACCGCCTTCTTTCGGATTTCTACGATGACTGGGCCGACCGCCTCGCCACCCTCGCAGAGGCTGGCCACGACATCGTCGTCCTCTGCGAAGGCGATCCGTTCCTCTACGGCTCCTTCATGCACCTCCACATCCGCCTGCGCGACCGCGTGACGGTCGAGGTGATCCCCGGCATCCCCGGCATGGTGGGCTGCTGGAACGCGACGGGCGAGCCGATCACATGGGGCGACGATGTCCTCTCCGTCCTCATGGGCACCCTGCCCGAAGAAGACCTGATCCGCCACATCCGCGCCGCCGACGCACTCGCCATCATGAAAACGGGCCGCAACCTGCCCCGCGTCCGCCGCGCCCTTGCCGCCGCAGGCCGCCTTGACGACGCATGGCTTGTCGAACGTGGCACCATGCCCAATCAGCGTATCGCCCGTCTCGCCGATGTGGATGCCACCGATTGCCCCTATTTCGCGATCGTCCTTGTCCACGGCCATGGCCGCCGCCCCCTGACGGAGGCCGAGGAATGACCCCGACCCAACAAGCGGGCCGTGTCACCGTCGCGGGACTTGGACCGGGTGCCGATGCCCTCGTCACCCCCGAAGTCACCGCCGCACTGGCCGAGGCGACGGATATCGTCGGCTACATCCCCTATGTCGCCCGCATCGCCCCCCGCCCCGGCCTGACGCTGCACCCATCCGACAACCGGGTCGAGCTTGACCGCGCCCAGACCGCCCTCGACATGGCCGCCCAAGGCCGCCACGTGGTCATCGTCTCCTCTGGCGATCCCGGCGTCTTCGCCATGGCCTCCGCTTTGTTTGAGGCGCTGGAAACCCGCCCCGACCGGGCCGACACCGATATCCGCATCCTCCCCGGCATAACCGCCATGCTGGCCGCCGCCGCCCGCGCGGGTGCGCCCTTGGGGCATGACTTCTGCGCCATCAACCTGTCCGACAACCTCAAACCCTTTGCCGAGGTGGAACGCCGCCTGCGCCACGCCGCCCAAGGCGGCTTTGCGATGGCGTTCTACAACCCCCGCTCGAAATCCCGCCCGCACCAGTTCACCCGCGTGCTAGAGATATTGCGCGAGGAATGCGAACCCGCCCGCCTGATCACATTCGCCCGCGCCGTTTCCACGCCCGAGGAACAGCTTTCCACCGTCACCCTCGCCGAGGCGACGCCCGAAATGGCCGATATGCGCACCGTCGTCATTGTCGGCAACGAAGCCACCCGCCGCGTGGGCCGCTGGGTCTATACCCCCCGTTCGGTGCCCGCCCCCACGGATGCCGAATGACCCAGCCAGTCCAGCACCGCATCCACATCCCCCACCACGCGCCGCGCGGGAATGGCAGGGCGCTCGATCATCACCACCCGCAGCCCCAACGCGCGCGCGGCCACCAGCTTCGCTTCCGCCCCCGCACCCCCGGCATTCTTGGCCACGACATGCGTGATCCCATGATCGCGCATCAGCGTCAGATCCCCCTCCGCCGTAAAGGGGCCCCGCGCGATCACGGCCTTTGCATCGGGCAGGGGCAGCGCCCCCTCTGGCGGATCGACCAACCGCAGCAGATAAAAATTTCCTGGCTTCACGGCAAACGGCTCCAGACTCTGCTTGCCGATGGCCAGAAACACCCGCGCGCCCGCATTGGGCAGCGCGGCCACCGCGCCCTCGACATCTGGCACACCCAGCCAATCATCCCCCGGCTCGGCCTGCCATGCGGGCCGCTCCAGCGCGATCAGGCCCACCCCCGCCTCGGCGCAGGCCGCCACGGCATGCGCGCTCATCTGCGCGGCGAAAGGATGCGTCGCATCTACAACATGGGTGAAGCCGCCCGCCCGCAGATACTCCACCAAGCCCGCCACCCCGCCAAAGCCCCCCACCCGCAGCGGCAGGGGCTGGGCCTTGGGCGCATCGGTCCGGCCCGCATAGGAAAAGACAGCCTCCACGCCCCGCGCGGCAAGGGCTTCGGCCAATTGGCTGGCCTCGGTCGTGCCACCCAGCAGAAGAAGGCGCGTCATGGCTGATCCTTGGCTCTTCATCATCGGTCTGGGCGAAGATGGACCGGCAGGCCTGTCCGAGGCAAGCCGTGCCGCCCTTTCCACCGCCACCGCCGTTTTCGGCGCCCCCCGCCACCTGTCGCTTGCCGGGATCGACGCCGCAAGGGCCATGGAATGGCCTATTCCCTTCGACCTTGCCCCCCTCCTCGCGCGGCGTGGCGAACCCACCGCCATGCTCGTATCCGGCGACCCCTTCTGGTTCGGCGCGGGCGGATCGGTTGCCGTGCATCTGGACCCGTCCGAATGGCAGGCGCACCCCATTTCCGGAACCTTCTCGCTCTTCGCCGCGCGCATGGGCTGGCGGCTGGAGGATACGCTCTGCCTCGGCCTCCACGCCGCGCCCTTCGCCCGCCTGCGCCCCGTCCTTGCCCGTGGCACCCGCGCGCTCTGCACATTGCGCGACCCCGCCGCCCTGCCCGCCTTGCAATCATGGCTCCGCGACAACGGCTTCGCCGCCGCCCGTCTGACCGTGGGCGAAGCTTTGGGCGGCCCCCGCGAACGCCTGCGCCCCGCCTCTGAAATCACCGACGATCTCACCGCCCCCCTCGCCGTTGCCATTGACGGCCGCGACCTGCCCGCCTCGGCAGGCCTGCCCCGCGCCTCAGGCCTTTCCGACGACCTCTTCGCCAGCGATGGCCAGATCACCCGCCGCCCCGTCCGCGCCCTGACGCTGTCCGCCCTCGCCCCCAGACCGGGCGAAAGGCTCTGGGACATCGGCGCAGGCTCTGGCTCCATCTCGGTCGAATGGTGCCTCGCAGGCGGCACCGCGATCGCCATCGAGGCCCGCCCCGACCGCGCCGCCAATATCCGCGCCAATGCGGCGGCCTTCGGCATCGAACACCGCCTGACCGTGATAGAAGGCACCGCCCCCGCCGCACTCGCCCCCCTTCCGACCCCCGATGCCGTCTTCGTCGGCGGCGGCGGCGATGCCGCGCTGCATGCCCATCTTTGGGACACACTCCCCCCCGGCACCCGCCTTGTCGCCAATGGCGTCACGCTGGAAACCGAATCCACCCTTGCCGCCTGCCATGCCGCCCATGGCGGCCACCTGCTGCGCATCGATCTCGCCGAGGCCACCCCCTTGGGCCGCTTCCACGGCTGGACCGCCGCCCGCCCCGTCGTGCAATGGAGCGTAACGCGATGATCGTCGCCGGCATCGGCCTGCGCGCGGCCACCACGCTCGCAACCCTCACGGCCCTCCTTCACAGGGCCGAGGAAACCACAGGCCACCCCGTCCACGCCCTCGCCACCGCCACGGAAAAAGCCTCCCATCCGGCCCTGACCGCACTGGCCAAGGCCCGCGCCCTGCCGCTCCATGCCGTCGCCATCGACGGCATCCCCACCCCCACCCAATCCCCTCGCATCCAGACCCGTTTCAACACCGGATCGCTGGCCGAGGCCGCCGCGCTTTCCGCCGCAGGCCCCGGCGCGACGCTCACCCTCGCGCGGATCACCGCGCCCGACGGCATGGCCACCCTCGCCATCGCCACCAGCCAAGGACCAAACCCCCAAGGATTCCACCCATGACCGTCCATTTCATCGGCGCAGGCCCCGGCGCGGCCGACCTCATCACGCTGCGTGGCCGCGACCTTATCGCCGCCTGCCCGGTCTGCCTCTACGCTGGCAGCCTTGTGCCAGAGGCACTCCTGTCCCACTGCCCCCAAGGCGCGCGGATCGTGAACACCGCCCCCCTGTCGCTGGACGAGATCATGGCAGAAATCCAATCCGCCCATGCCGCAGGCCATGATGTGGCCCGCCTCCATTCAGGCGATCTTTCCGTCTGGTCGGCCATGGGCGAACAACTCCGCCGCCTGCGCGACCTTGGCATCCCCTACGATGTCACGCCCGGCGTGCCCTCCTTCGCCGCCGCCGCCGCCGCCCTTGGCGCGGAACTCACCCTGCCCGGCGTGGCACAATCGGTGATCCTCACCCGCACCTCGGGCCGTGCCTCTGCCATGCCCGATGGCGAGACGTTGGAAAATTTCGCCCGCACCGGGGCCACCCTCGCCATCCACCTGTCGGTCCATGTCCTTGCCGATGTGCAGGAACGCCTCACCCCCCATTACGGCCCGGATTGTCCCGTCGCCGTGGTCTTCCGCGCCTCTTGGCCCGATCAACGCATCCACCGCGCCACGCTTTCGACGATCGATCCCAAGATCGGCGAAGGTGAACGCACCGCCCTCATCCTTGTGGGCCATGCCCTCGGGGCGGAAGACTTCGACGAATCCCGCCTTTACGCCGGCGATTACGACCGTCGCTATCGCCCCGTCGGCACCTCCCCTCGTTTCCCCGAATCCGCATGATCCCCCCCGGCCTCCTCATCTCGGCCCCCGCCTCGGGCACCGGAAAGACAACCGTCGCGCTGGGGCTTATCTCGGCCTTCCGCGCGGCAGGCCTAACCGTGCAACCGTTCAAAAGCGGCCCGGATTACATCGACCCCGCCTTCCACAGCGCCGCCGCTAGGGGCCGCGCCTCGGCCAATCTCGACAGCTGGGCGATGACGCCCGCCCGCCTTGCCACACTCGCTGCCACAGCAACCGGGGCCGATATCACCATCGCCGAAGGCTCCATGGGCCTTTTCGACGGCACCGCCACGCCCGGTGAAACCGGCAACGGCGCCAGCGCCGATATCGCCGCCCGCATGGGCTGGCCCGTGCTCCTTGTCCTTGACGTGGGCGGTCAGGCACAGACCGCCGCCGCTGTCGCCGTGGGCCTTGCCCGCTTCGACCCCGCCGTCACCATGGCAGGCGTGATCCTGAACCGCGTCTCCTCGCCCCGGCATGAATCCCTCCTGCGCGCGGGCTTCGAACGCGCCGGCCTCCCCGTCCTCGGCGCGCTGCCGAAACGCAGCGACATCGCGCTGCCCGCCCGCCATCTCGGCCTCGTGCAGGCCGAAGAGCTGCCGGAACTGGCCGCCCAACTCGACGCGCTCGGCCAACTCGTCGCCACCCATTGCGACCTCGCCGCCATCCGCGCCGCAGCCCGACCCGCCCACGCCCCCGCCACGGCCGCAAAACCAATCCCCGCCCCCGGCGAACGTATCGCGCTGGCCCGCGACGCGGCCTTCTCTTTCGTCTATCCCCACCTCATCGCCGATTGGCGCGCGCAAGGCGCGACCATCCTGCCCTTCTCCCCCCTCGCCGATCAGGCCCCCGACCCTTCTGCCACCGTCGCATGGCTGCCGGGGGGGTACCCCGAACTCCATGCCCCCCGCCTTGCGGCCTGCGACACCTTCCGCGACGGGCTGACCGCCTTCGCCCAAACCCGCCCCGTCCATGGCGAATGCGGGGGCTATATGGCCCTTGGCGCGGGTCTCGTCGCCGCCGATGGCACGCGCCACCGTATGGCGGGCCTTCTGGGCCTAGAGACCAGCTTCGAAAAACGCCGCATGCACCTTGGCTACCGCCTTGCCCGCCCGCATCTCGGCCTGCCGGGGCTGGCCGATGCCCCCGCGCTCCGCGGCCACGAATTCCACTACGCCACGATCCTGTCGCAGCCCGATGCCCCCCTTGCCCATGTCACCGACGCAAACGGGGTTGCAGTCGCGGAAACCGGCTCCTACCAACGCCACGCGCAGGGCGGTATCACCAGCGGCACCTTCTTCCACCTCATCGCCCCTGCCGAGGCAGCACAATGACCCCCGGTTTCGTCTCCTTCGTCTCTTCCGGCCCCGGCGACCCGGAACTCCTTACCCTCAAGGCCGCCCGCCGTCTGGCCGAGGCCGATGTCATCCTCTTCGACGACCTCGCCTCCGGCCCCCTCCTCACCCATGCCGCGCCCTCGGCGGAATTGGTGGCGGTGGGCAAGCGCGCAGGCCGCCCCTCCCCCCGGCAGGACCATGTCAGCCGCCTTCTTGTGGATCACGCCGCCACGGGCGCGCGGGTGGTGCGGCTCAAATCCGGCGATGGCGGCCTTTTCGGGCGGCTGGAGGAAGAGCTTGTCGCCCTCCGCGCCGCAGGGATCGCTTATGAAATCATCCCCGGCGTCCCCTCCGCCTGTGCCGCCGCCGCCGCCGCTGGCATCCCCCTCACCCGCCGCCTGACCGCACGCCGCGTGCAATTCATCACCGGTGCCGATGTGACGGGTGGCCTGCCCGAAGGCCTTAACTGGCCCGCCTTGGCCGACCCCGAGGCGACGACCGTCGTCTTCATGGGCAAGCGCACCTTCCCAACGCTCGCGGCCCAACTCATCGCCCACGGGCTGCCCCCCGACACCCCCGCCCTGCTGGCCGAGGCGGTCACCCATCCCGAACAGACCCTCACCCGTCTGACCGTCGTCACCCTTGCCGCCCAACTGGCGGAAACACGCGGCGACCAGCCCGCGCTCATCCTCTACGGCCCCCTCGCCGATCCCTGATCGGGACGACGCATTCACCTATGCCGATGTCGCCTTCGTGCTTGACCGCCGCATGGCGCAGGCGCAGAACGGCAGGGCAAGGTGCCCCACGCGTCACAGCAACGGGCTCAAACGGGAATGGGGAAGGGCGGACCAAATCGCGGCGCCCCCACCCCAGCCGCCCCCGCGACTGTCAGCGGCGAGCGGCCATCCTTCATGCCACTGGCCCCTCTGGGGCCGGGAAGGCGGATGGCCGCACCGACCCGCCAGCCAGGAGACCGGCCTCGCATCAAAGAAACCATCCGCCGTCGGGTGTGACGGCAAGGAGAAAGACATGCATATCGAACCCGGCCTCGTCGATGGGGCCAAACTGATGCTCGGCTACGCCACGGCTTCCGCCGCTGCCGCCACCGGGGCCATGATCCTCGCCCGCGACCTGCGCGCGCAAGGCCCGGCCGCCATCGCGATCCGCAGCGCCATTGCTACCGTGGCGACCTTCGCCTTCTTCGAACTGGCCCCCCACACCGCCGTTGGCGTAAGCGAGGTGCATCTCATCCTCGGCTCCAGCCTCTTCCTGATCCTCGGCGCCGGCCCCGCCGCGCTGGGCCTTGCGCTGGGCCTACTTATTCAGGGCCTCTTCTTCGCCCCCATCGACCTGCCGCAATACGGTATGAACGTCACCACGCTGCTTGTCCCGCTCTTTGCGATTTCCATGATCGCGCGGCGCATCATCCCGGCGGGCACAGCCTATGTCGATCTGCGCTACACGGATGTGGTGAAACTCTCGGCCACCTATCAGGGTGGCGTCGTCGCCTGGGTGGCCTTTTGGGTCTTCTGGGGTCAGGGCGCATCCGCCATGTCCGACGTGGCCCTCTTCGGCGCGGCCTATATGACGGTTGTGCTGATCGAACCGCTGGTCGATCTGGCCCTCCTTGCCACCGCCCGCCGCTTCAAGGGGCGCACCCCCGGCGCGCTGGTCACACCGCGTCTCTTCGCCTGATCCCCCAAAGGCGCGGGGCCGATACCGGCCCCGCCGCCCCAAAAGCACAGCATGATCCACCTCACTCTCATCGGCATCGGCACCGGCAACCCCAATCACGTCACGGGACAGGCGATCCGCGCCATGAACGCGGCCGACCTGATCCTTCTGCCGCTCAAGGGTGACGACAAGGCCGATCTCGCCGGCCTGCGCATGGCGATCTGCCGCGCCAACCTGACAAACCCCAGCACCCGTATCGCGCCCTTTGACCTGCCCACGCGCGACCCCGCAACACCCGATTACCTGACCCGCGTCAACGACTGGCACGACACCATCGCCGCGCTCTGGCGGGCCGAGATCGAGAAACACCTTGCCCAAGGCGGCGGCCCGAATGTGGCGCTGCTGGTCTGGGGCGACCCCTCGCTTTACGACAGCACGCTGCGCATCGCCGACCGTGTCGCAGGCCACTTGCCGCTGACACTCAGTGTGATCCCCGGCATCACTGCCATTCAGGCGCTCTGCGCCGCCCATGCCATCCCGCTCAATGACCTTGCGAAACCCGTGGTCATCACCACAGGCCGCCAACTGCGCAGTTCAGGCTGGCCGCAGGATGCCGATACGGTGGTCATCATGCTTGACAGCGGTGCCGCCTTCGACGCGCTGCCCCCCGAGGGCATCCATATCTGGTGGGGCGCCTATGTCGGGATGGAAGAACAGATCCTGATCCAAGGCCCGCTTGCGCAGGTCGCCGAAACCATCCGCACCACCCGCGCCAAGGCGCGCGCCGATCACGGCTGGATCATGGACATCTACCTGATGCGCCGCACCGCTCAGCCCAGCGCGTAACCCGATCCCCGTACCGTGCGGATCGGATCTTCATCGCCATGCACGCACAGCGCCTTGCGCAGACGGCCCACATGCACATCCACGGTCCGGGTATCGACATAGATATCCCGCCCCCAGACCCGATCCAAAAGCTGTTCGCGCGACCACACGCGCCCCGGCTTTTCCATGAAAGCCGTCAGCAGCCGAAACTCCGTCGGACCCAGCTTCAGCACCTTTTCGCCCCTGAACACCCGATGCGTTTCCGTATCCAGCCGGATGCCGTCAAATTCCAGCACCACGCCCAAGGTGGATGGCCGCACGCGGCGGATCTGGGCCCGCGCCCGCGCCATCAACTCCACCATCGAATAGGGCTTGATGACATAGTCATCCGCGCCGGTTTCCAGCCCCCGCACGCGGTCCACCTCATCCGCCCGCGCCGACAGCATGATAACCGGGATCGCCCGCGTCTCGGGCCGCATCTTCAAGCGACGGCAAACCTCGATCCCCGAAACCTTGGGCATCATCCAGTCAAGGATGATCATGTCGGGATGATCCTCATCCACCAGCAAAAGCGCATCCTCGCCATTATCGGCCTGAATGACGTCAAACCCCTCGGCCTCAAGATTATAGGCCAGCACCTCGCGCTGCGCGAATTCGTCCTCTACAAGCAGAACCTTCGGCTGCTGAACCATGACGCGCTCCATCTTCATCCCTCAAGGGTCGAAACACCCGGCACCAGATCGGCCTTTGGCCGCTCATCCCCCGGCACTTCGCCGGTCGCCAGATAGATCACTTGTTCGGCAATCGCCGTCGCATGGTCGCCCACGCGTTCAATGTTCTTCGCAATGAAATGTAGATGCATCGCCGCGCTGATGTTGCGCGGGTCTTCCATCATATGCGTCAGCAACTCGCGGAACAGCGAGTTGTACATCTGGTCCACCTCGCGGTCGCGGGCGCGGATATCCTGCGCCACCGCCACATCCTGCGCGATATAGGCATCCAGCGCCTCTTTCAGGCGCAGAACCACCGTCCGCGCCATCCGCTGGATCGACGCCGAGGTGCCCTCCAAAGGTGCCATGTTCGACAGAACCAGCGCCCGCTTGGCAAGGTTCTTGGCATAATCCCCCGCGCGTTCCAGCGCGGCGGCAATCCGCATCACCGACAGCACGACCCGCAGATCACCCGCCGTCGGCGCCCGCAGCGCCAGAAGGCGCGCGCATTCGCTCTGGATCTGCTGTTCCAGAGCATCGATGGCCTCATCGCCCGCCCGCACCTTCTGGGCCAGCCCCTCATCGCGCTTTTCCAAGGCCTCGGCGGCATCCAGCAGCGCCTGCTCCACCAGCCCCCCCATCCGCAGCACATGCGCCTGCACGGCTTCAAGGTCGCGGTCAAAGGCCGAAAGGATATGCGGGTCTTTCATCTTGCGCGCTCCCTCAGCCGATCCGGCCGGTGATATAGGCCTCGGTCCTTGGGTCCTGCGGGGTGGTGAAAATCTGCCCCGTCTCGCCATATTCAACCAGACTGCCAAGGTGGAAGAAGGCCGTCTTCTGGCTGACACGCGCCGCCTGCTGCATGGAATGGGTAACGATCACGACCGAAAAATGGGTCCGCAACTCGTCGATCAATTCCTCCACCTGCGCCGTGGCGATGGGGTCCAGCGCCGAACAGGGTTCATCCATCAACAGAACCTCGGGCGCCGTGGCCACCGCCCGCGCGATGCACAGACGCTGCTGCTGCCCGCCCGAAAGGCCGGTGCCGGGGGCCGCAAGGCGATCCTTCACCTCATTCCACAGCGCAGCCTTCTTCAGCGATGTCTCGACAATCTCATCCAGTTCCGCCTTGGTCCGCGCCAGACCGTGGATTTTCGGCCCATAGGCCACATTGTCATAGATCGACTTGGGAAACGGGTTCGGCTTCTGGAACACCATCCCCACCTTGGCGCGCAACTGCACCGGATCGATGCGCGGATCGTAAATATCCTGCCCGTCCAGCGTGATATTCCCTTCGACCCGCGCCGTTGCCACCGTGTCGTTCATCCGGTTCAGACAACGCAGGAAGGTCGACTTGCCGCAGCCCGACGGCCCGATGAACGCCGTCACCGTCCGGTCAAGGATCGTCACATCGACATCCTTCAGCGCGTGCTTTTCGCCGTAATGCACCTGCACCCCGCGCGCCTCGATCTTGGCTTGCCTGTTGCTCACGTCCCGCTCCACCAACCGCATGTCGTTCATTGCAACCGCCCCCTCACCACCGCCGCTCGAACCGCCGCCGCAGCAGGATCGCCGCCACGTTCATGATCACGAGAAAGACCAAGAGCACGATGATCGCCCCCGAAGACCGCTCGATAAAGGCTGGGTCCGACCGCGACGCCCAGGAATAGACCTGCACGGGCAGCGCGGTCGCCGGGTCCATGATCCCGCCTTCCAAAGGCCCCGCAGGATAGTTCGTGACAAAAGCCACCATCCCGATCAGCAAAAGGGGCGCTGTCTCGCCAAGGGCCGAGGCCAGACCAAGGATCGTCCCCGTCATGATGCCCGGCATGGCCAAGGGCAGCACATGGTGGAAGACAAGCTGCATCTTCGACGCCCCAATCCCCAGCGCCGCCTCACGGATCGACGGCGGCACCGCCCGGATCGCCGACCGCGTGGCAATGATGATCGTGGGCAGCGTCATCAGCGAGATGACCAAGGCCCCCACAAGGCTCGATGATTGCGGCAGCCCCATGAAGTTGATGAAAATCGCCAGACCAAGGATGCCAAAGACAATCGACGGCACCGCCGCAAGGTTCGAGATATTCACCTCGATCAGGTCCGTGAATCGGTTCTTCGGCGCGAATTCCTCAAGATAGATCGACGCCGCCACGCCCACGGGCACGGTCATCAGCGCCACCAGCACCATCATATACAGCGACCCGATGATCGCCACGCCCAGACCCGATGCCTCGGGCCGCAGGTCCGATGCATCCGGCCCCGTCAGGAACCCCCAATTGAATGGCAGGCTCAGCATCCCCGCCGCCACCAGCCGATCCGTCAGATCAAGCTGCGCAGGCGTGACATTGGTATCCCGCTCTGCCGTCTCGCGCGTGACGCGGCCCTTAAGATAGCCGTCGATCCGCCCCGTGGCATAGACCGATACCTCGACCACCTGCCCCACCAGCGACGGATCGGCCAGCACCCTATCGCGCAGCCGCGCCGGACCGTCATCCGATAGCATCGCCGCAAGATCCTTCTCCGGCATCCCCGCCGTATCGATCCCCTCCGCCGCCAGATGCGCGACAAAGGCCTGCGACAAAAGCCGCTTATACCCGATGGTCGTGACCTTCGCCATTTCCTCGCGGTTGCGGTTGCCCGCCTTGTCCACCACGGCCGCATCCACCATCACCGGAAAGGTGATCGTCGCCTGCCGAAAGGCCGAAACCCCATCCAGCAGGATCGTCGCCAGCATGAAAAACAGCGTCGACAGGCTCAACACGATGGCCGCGATGCCATAGGCCTTCATCCGCCATTCCCGCGCCCGCCGCCGCTTGGTCCGCGCGCTGCCCTCCAAAAGCGATCCGCCGCGCGCCCCACCGGGCGCCCCTGCCATGACATCGGTCATTCGTATTGCTCCCGGTACCGCCGCACGATCCACAGCGCGAAAACGTTCAGGCACAGCGTGATGACAAACAGCGAAATCCCCAGCGCAAAGGCCACCAGCGTCTCGGGCGAATTGAACTCTGTATCCCCCGTCAGCTGGCTCACGATCTTCACCGTGATCGTGGTCATCGCCTCAAACGGGTTCAGGTTCAGCTGCGCCGCAGCCCCCGCCCCCATCGTCACGATCATCGTCTCGCCAATCGCCCGGCTTGTGGCCATCAGCACGGCCCCCACGATGCCGGGCAGCGCGGCAGGCAGCACCACCTGCGTCACCGTCTCGGCCTTCGTCGCCCCCAGACCAAGCGACCCGTCTCGCATCGACTGCGGCACCGCCGTGATGATGTCATCCGACAGCGACGAAATGAACGGGATGTTCAAAATCCCGATCACGATCCCCGCCGTCACAACGGAAGACCCCGAATTCCCCAACCCGGTCGGCATGGCGATCCAATCGCGGATCAGCGGCCCCACCGTCACCAGCGCGAACAGGCCAAAGACCACCGTCGGTATCCCCGCGATCACCTCGATCAACGGCTTCACCACCGACCGCACGCGCGCATCTGCAAATTCCGCAAGGTAGATCGCCGCGAACAGGCCCACAGGCACCGCCACCAGCATCGCGATCAAGGTGATATACAGCGTCCCCCACAACAGCGGGATCAGGCCAAGCTGCGAATTGCCCTGAAAGGCGGGCGACCATGTCAGCCCGAAGAAGAAATCCTGAATGGGATACATCCCGAAGAACCGGATGCTCTCTGACAGCATCGACAGGACGATCCCCACCGTCGTCAGAATCGCGATGGTCGAGGCAAGGATCAGCAGGGCCAGAACCACGCCCTCCACCCGGTTCCTCGCCCGGAACTGCGGCCCCGTCGCCTTGATGGCATAGGCAAGCCCCGCCACCGCCAGCGCCAGCACGAAAACCGTCTTCCACAGCCCGCCCACCGTGGCCAAGCCCCGGTATTCCTGTGCTGCGGCCAGCGTCTCGGGCAGAACATCCGCACCCAGCGCCACGCCCGTGGCGGCCAGCCGCTCGCGCACCGCGCCTGCATCCAAGGCTGCCGCCTCATCCGCGCCCATCGCACCTGCGGAAATCGCCGCCTCCAGCCCCGAAGCGATGCGCCGCACATCGGCAAAAAGCAGCGTGCGCGCGCTGTCATCCTGCACCATCTCGGCCGGGAACATCCCTGCCAGACGGCCCTCAATCACCATAGGCTGCGCGATCTGCCAGACCGCCAGAAACAGCAGCGCCGGCACCGCGGCCATGATCGCCCCGTGCCAGCCATAATAATGCGGCCGCGAATGCAATTGCCGCGCATCACCGCCCACAAGGGCCATCGCCCGCTGACGCGCAAGGACGAAGCCCGCCGCCGCCAGAACGCCCAAAACGGTAAGGATCAGGAAAACCGACATGCCGCCCCCCGGCTGGCAAGAAAGACTGGGGCGGCACCGACCGGCACCGCCCCCTTGGTCCAGCTTATTGCAGCGGGGCCATCACTTCTTCGGCCGCCACGGCCGCCTGCGTCGCCGCAAGCTCCGGGTCCGACACAAGGCCATAGGCCGCCAGCGGGCCATCCGGGCCAGCCATATCGTCCGACACGAAGAATTCGATGTATTCCTTCAGGCCGGGGATCACGCCGATATGCTGCTTCTTCACGTAGAAATACAGCGGACGCGACACCGGATATTCACCCTTGGCGATCGAGTCGACCGTCGGAACCACGCCCGACATCGTCGCCACGCGCAGCTTGTCGGTGTTGTTCTGATAGAAGCTCAGGCCGAACACGCCCACGGCCATCGGGTTGGCGTCCAGACGGGCCAGCGTTTCGGTATAGTCGCCGTCGATATCGACCGACACGCCATCCGTGCGCAGCGTCATGCACAGTTCTTCAGCCTTGTCCTCGTCGCCGCCATTGGCAGCCTTGAAGGCCTCAAAGGCGCCGCTGTCTTCACAGCCCTTCACGATCACCTTGGTGTCGAACACTTCACGCGTGCCGTGCTTGGTGCCGGGGATGAAAGCCAGGATGTCTTGCGCGGGAAGTGCTGCATCCACTTCGGCCCAGGACTTGTTCGGGTTGTCGACCAGTGCGCCATCCTTCAGAACCTGCGCCGCCAGAGCGTTGTACCAATGCACGGGCGTGAAGGCGAATTCCGGGCCATCAACCTTGGACGCGAAAACGATCCCGTCATAGCCGATGCGCACTTCCATGATGTCGGTCACGCCATTGGCCATGCACAGTTCGATGTCCGACTTGCTGATGCGGCTCGACGAGTTGGCGATGTCGATGGTGTTTTCGCCCACGCCTTCGCACATCTTCTTGCGGCCCGCACCCGAACCGCCGCCTTCCACGACCGGGGTCGGGAAGTCGAAGTTCTCGCCAAAGGCCTCGGCCACGATGGTGGCATAGGGCAGCACGGTCGACGAACCGGCGATCTGCACATTGTCGCGCGCCAGCGCCACACCGGTCGTCCCGGCCAGCACGGCAACTGCGGAAAGGGTAAGCTTCAGGGAGGTCATGTCTCTCTCCATCTGGTGATCCGCGACCCCCCGCACGGGCGCCGCTTCCCCGCCCTGCTACCGCTGCTGCGTGACGGCTCTGCAAAGATCATGTGACAGTTCTGTAACGAACCCGTTCCAGAGACGGGTTAACCAATCCTGACCCCGGCGTGCGTGGCCACAGTTTGCTGCACAAAACCCGGCACAAAACAGGGCACAACCGTTTCGTCCCCCCTGCGGGGGGTAAACGGTTGACCGAATTGGGAAATCACCTTGCGTTAAGGGGCCTGCCGGGGTCAGATATCCTCGACCAGCACCACCCCCTGCATCGCCTTGATCGCGCCCTTGATCTGCGGTGTCACCGGATAGGGCTGCGGCAATGTCACATCAATCTCGCGCCCCGTGTCATCGGGCACGCAGATGGTGACCTGCGCTTTCGACCGCCCCTCCACCCGCGCCAGCAAGGCCGCCACCGACGCCGCCGCCTCCGCGCGGTTCAAATGGATGCGCAGCGCCGTCGCCCCCGCCTCTGAGGCAACAGAATCAATCGGTTGCACCCCATTGGCCAGCAGTTTGACCGAATCGCCATCCGGGTCGGCGCGCACCGTCAGCACCACATTCCGCCCCGGTTCCAGATGATCCCTCGCCGCTTCCAGCACGTCGGAAAACACCGTCACCTCATAAAGCCCGGTCGGATCAGACAGCGACACAAAGGCAAAGCGGTTCCCCTTGGCCGACTTCCGCTCCTGCCGCGCCGACACCGACCCCGCCATCTTCACAACGCAGGTGCCCCGCTCCGCGAGCTTCGTCACCTCGGCCAAAGTCTTGATTTCCTTGCGTTTCAGCGCCGCTATATAGTCATCCAGCGGATGGCCCGACAGGTAAAACCCAATCGCCATATGCTCTTGCGCCAGCCGCTCCACGGGCAACCAATCATCCCGATTGGCAATCCGCGGTTCGGGGATATCTGCCCCCGCCTCGCCAAACAGCGACACCTGCGAAGACACCTTCGCCTCATGCACCGCCGCCGAATAGGCGACCAGCGAATCAAGCGCCTCAAACACCCGCGCCCGATTCGCATCCAGAATGTCAAAGGCCCCCGCCCGCGCCAACATCTCCAAGGGCCGCTTTCCAACCCGTTTCAGATCGACACGCCGCGCAAAATCAAAAAGGGAAACAAAGGCTTGGCCACCCCGCGCCTCAACGATGGTGCGCATCGCATCGACGCCCACATTCTTCAACGCGCCAAGGCCATAGACGACCTGCCCCTCCACCACGGTAAAGGTCGCCAGCGACCGGTTCACGCAAGGCGGCACCGTCGTGATGCCCAGTTTGTCCACCTCGCGCTTATAGACGGCCAGCTTATCGGTCAGGTGGATATCGCAATTCATGACCGCCGCCATGAATTCCACCGGGTAATTCGCCTTCAGGTAAGCCGTCTGATAGCTCACCACAGCATAGGCGGCGGCGTGCGATTTGTTGAACCCGTAATTGGCGAATTTCTCCAACAGGTCAAAGACTTCACCCGCCTTCTTGGCGTCGATATTATGGGTAGCCTTTGCCCCTTCGATGAATTTGGGCCGTTCCTTTGCCATCTCTTCGGCGATCTTCTTACCCATCGCGCGGCGCAGCAAATCCGCGCCCCCAAGGGAATAGCCCGCCATGACCTGCGCGATCTGCATCACCTGTTCCTGATAGACGATGATGCCCTGCGTTTCCTTCAGGATATGGTCGATGGTCGGGTGGATCGACTCCAACTCCCGCTGCCCGTTCTTCACCTCGCAATAGACGGGAATGTTCTCCATCGGGCCGGGGCGATACAGCGCCACCAGCGCCACGATATCCTCGATACAGGTGGGCTTCATGCGCCGCAGCGCATCCATCATGCCGCTCGATTCCACCTGGAACACCGCCACCGTCTTGGCCGCAGCATAAAGCTCGTAAGTCGGTTGATCATCCAATGGAATCAAGCTGATATCCAGCGTGACACCCCGCAGCTTCAACAGGTCCAGCGCGTTCTGGATCACCGTCAGCGTCTTCAGACCAAGGAAGTCGAACTTCACCAGACCCGCCGCCTCGACCCATTTCATGTTGAACTGCGTGGCCGGCATATCCGACCGCGGGTCCTGATACAGCGGCACCAGCTCATCCAGCGGACGGTCCCCGATCACCACCCCCGCGGCATGGGTCGACGCGTTGCGATACAGCCCCTCGATCTGTTCCGCATAGGTCAGAAGGCGCCCCACCACCTCTTCCTTCGCCGCCTCCCGCAGCCGCGGCTCGTCCGCCAAGGCCTTGGTGATGGAAACCGGCTTTACCCCCTCGAGCGGGATCATCTTCGACAGCCGGTCCACCTGCCCATAAGGCATCTGCAAAACCCGCCCCACATCCCGCACCGCCGCCTTCGACAGCAGCGCCCCGAAGGTGATGATCTGCCCCACCTTCTCGCGGCCATAGCGTTCCTGCACATAGCGGATCACCTCTTCCCGGCGATCCATGCAGAAGTCGATGTCGAAGTCCGGCATCGACACCCGTTCTGGGTTCAAAAACCGTTCAAAAAGAAGGGCATAGCGTAGCGGGTCAAGGTCCGTGATGGTCAAAGCATAGGCCACCAACGACCCCGCCCCCGATCCCCGCCCCGGCCCCACCGGGATGTCATGCGCCTTGGCCCATTTGATGAAATCAGACACGATCAGAAAGTAACCGGGGAACCCCATCTTCTCGATGATGTCCAACTCGAAATCCAGCCGGGCCTGATACTCTTCCACCGTCGTAGCATGAGGGATCACGGCCAGCCGGTTCTTTAGCCCCTCATTGGCCTGACGGCGCAATTCCTGCACCTCGTCATCGGCAAAGCGCGGCAAGATCGGCTTGCGCTTGGCCGCCATAAAGGCACAGCGCCGCGCAATCTCTACAGTGTTTTCAAGGGCTTCAGGCAGATCGGCGAACAACGCACACATCTCTGCCTCGGACTTCAGATAATGCTGCGGCGTCAGGCGGCGGCGCGGCTGGCTCTGGTCCACATAGGCCCCCTCCGCGATGCAGATCAGCGCATCATGCGCCTCATACATCTCGGATTTCGGGAAATAGACGTCATTCGTGGCCACCAGCGGCAGGCCCATGTCATAGGCCATCTCGACGAAACCCCGCTCTGTCGCGGTCTCGGCCTCCGTCAGGCGCCCACCCTCACCCGGATGGCGCTGCAATTCTACATAAAGCCGGTCACCAAAGGCCGCCGCCAACCGCTCCATCAGTGCACGCGCCTTGGCCCCCTGCCCCAGCTGCAAAAACCGCCCCACCGGCCCCTCGGCCCCGCCCGTCAGGCAAATCAGGCCCGCCGAGTACCGCTCCAACTCCTCCAGCGTGACCTGATTAAGCTGGCCTGCCTTATCCAGATAGAGACAGGAATTCAGCTTCATCAGGTTCATGTAACCCGCCTCGGACTGTGCCAGCAGAACCACCGGCGCGGGCATCCGTAGCTTTTCCCCCGCTTGCGCCGGATCATGCGCCACAGCGACTTGGCACCCCACGATGGGCTGCAGCCCCGCATCCTTGGCCAGAACCGAAAACTCCAACGCGCAGAACATGTTATTGGTATCGGTCACCGCCACGGCAGGCATCTCTGCCGCCGCAACCAGCTTGACCAGCTTCTTCACGGGGATCGCGCCTTCCAGCAGCGAATGTTCGGTATGGACACGCAGATGGATGAATCGGGGGGCATTTGTCATACCCCCAGCCTAGCGAAGCACCAGCGCCACGGAAAGGTCAGCCAAACTGCATCCACGCACAGTCTTTCGGCAAAACCGGAAACTGCTTCGCCGGATTTCAGAAAGGTTCCGCTTGCCATGTGGCGAAGCGGCGCGCTTCACTGTTAGAAAGAGAAGAAGGCCCGAACCGACAAACGGGGGGCATGGGGCGCGTGGCCCGCTTTACGCCGCATCGGGCGGCCACGCAAAACGCCTCGAACGGGGAGAAGGCGGCGGGTTGAACGATGGCAGGGATCGCGTTTCTCCTGAATGGAACGCCTGTCCGGGTGGCGGATATGCCCCCCACACGCACGCTTCTGGATTTCCTGCGCGAAACGCGTGGGCTCTCTGGCACAAAAGAAGGCTGCAACGAAGGCGACTGCGGCGCCTGCACCGTGATGGTGACGGACGAAGGCGGCAGCCGCGCGCTGAATGCCTGCATCCTCTTCCTGCCCCAGCTGCACGGCAAAGCCGTCCGCACCGTCGAAGGCCTTTCCGGCCCGACGGGCGAAATGCACCCCGTGCAAGAGGCGATGGTCACCCATCACGGCTCACAATGTGGCTTCTGCACCCCCGGTTTCGTTGTTTCCATGGCGGTGGCGCATCTCAACGGGCGGCGTGACCATGACGATGTGCTGGCGGGCAACCTCTGCCGTTGCACGGGCTATGCGCCCATCATCCGCGCCGCCGAAGCCGTGGTCGATGCCCCGGTCCCCGACTGGATGAAAACCGACCGCAGCTTCATCTTGGCCCAAATACTCAAATCCGACGGGTCCATGGGAACCGAGGTGTCCAAAAAAGGTGCCGGGGGGTCTGGGGGGACGACTGTCCCCCCAGCCGTGCCCAGCGAAGCCTTTCGCCCCAGCAATTCGGACGACCTCGCCGACTGGTATCTTGCCCATCCCGATGCCACCCTCATCGCGGGCGCTACCGATGTCGGCCTCTGGGTTACAAAGCACCTCCGCGATCTTGCCCCCGTCGCCTTCCTCAATGGCGTCAGCGACCTGCAACAGATCGAACGGCAGGGTGGCATGCTCCATGTCGGCGCCGCCGTCACCATCGCCGCCCTGCGCGAGGCTGTGCAGGACCGTCTGCCCTCCTTGGCCGAACTCTTCCGCCGCTACGCAAGCGAACAGGTCCGCAATGCCGCCACCATTGGCGGCAATATCGCCAATGGCTCTCCCATCGGCGACGGCCCACCCGCGCTGATCGCGCTCGGCGCGACGCTGCACCTGCGCCGCGGGGATGACCTCCGCTCCATCCCGCTTGAGGATTTCTTCCTCGACTACCGCAAGCAAGACCGTCGCCCCGGCGAATTCGTGGCGGGCATCAGCTTTGCAGAACAGGCCCCCGCCCTGCGCTGCTACAAGATTTCCAAGCGCTTCGATCAGGACATCTCGGCCGTCTGCGGCTGCTTCAACCTGACCATCGAAGATGGCCGCATCATCGCCGCCCGCATCGCCTTTGGGGGAATGGCAGGCATTCCCAAACGCGCCACCCATGTCGAACAGGCCCTTACAGGCCAGCCATGGACCGCCGCGACCATATCCGCAGCCCTTCCCGCTTTCGCGCAGGATTTCACGCCCCTCTCCGACATGCGCGCCAGCGCCGCCTATCGGCTTGAGGCCGCCGCCAACCTGTTGACCCGCTATTTCCACGATCTGAACGGCAGCCCCGTCTCGGTGCTGGAGGTCACGCCATGACGATCGGCAAACCCCTTCCCCATGATGCGGCCCCGCTCCATGTAACGGGTCAGGCGCGCTATATCGACGACATCCCGCTGCCCGCCGATGCGCTTCACCTCGCCTTCGGCCTCTCCACCATCGCGCATGGTGAAATTGAAGGGATGGACCTCTCTGCCGTCCGCACCGCCCCCGGAGTGGTGGCGGTCCTGTCTGCCAAAGACTTCGCCGAGATGCCGGATTGCAGCCCTTCGGTGCATGATGAACCGCTCCTGTCCACCGGGATGGTTCATTACCTCGGCCAACCCCTTTTCCTCGTCGCCGCCGACAGCCACCTTGCCGCACGCCGCGCCGCCCATCTGGCCAAGGTCAGCTACAGGGAACTGCCCGCGATCCTGACGGTGGATGACGCGCTTGCCGCCAACAGCCGCTTCGAACAAGGCCCGGTGATCTGGACGAAAGGTGACCCCGCCGCCGCCATCGCCAAGGCCCCCCGTACCGTGGAGGGCTCGTTCGAGGTCGGCGGGCAGGAACATTTCTACCTCGAAGGCCAAGTCGCCGCTTGCTTGCCGCAGGAAGGGGGCGATGTGACCATCCTCTCCTCCACCCAGCATCCGACCGAGATCCAACACAAGGTCGCCCACGCCCTCCATCTCCCCATGAGCAGCGTGAGGGTCGAGGTGCGCCGCATGGGCGGTGGCTTCGGCGGCAAAGAAAGCCAGGGCAACGCGCTCGCCATCGCCTGTGCTGTGATGGCCACCCGCACGGGGCGTCCCTGCAAGATGCACTATGACCGCGACGATGACATGATGATCACGGGCAAGCGGCATGATCTGCGCATCCTTTACCGCGCAGGCTTTGATGATCAGGGAAAGGTGACGGGGCTGGAATTCACCCATCTTTTCCGCTGCGGATGGGCGCAGGACCTGTCCTTGCCCGTGGCCGACCGGGCGATGCTGCATGCCGACAACTGCTATCACCTGCCCGACATCCGCATCGAAAGCCACCGCCTGAAAACCCATACGCAAAGCGCCACAGCCTTCCGAGGCTTTGGCGGGCCGCAGGGGATGGTGGGGATGGAACGGGTGATGGACCACATCGCCCATGCCTTGGGGCAAGACCCGCTTCAGGTGCGCCGTGCCAATTTCTACCGCGCGGCGGCGGAACCGGGGCCGGTGCAGACCACGCCCTACCACATGGCGGTTGAGGATTTCATCGGCCAAGACCTCGTCGCCGAACTGGAACGGACGAGTGATTATCACAAACGCCGGGCCGAGATCGCGGCATGGAACGCAGCCTCCCCTATCCTGAAACGTGGGATTGCCCTGACGCCCGTGAAATTCGGCATCTCCTTCACGCTGACCCACCTCAATCAGGCAGGCGCCTTGGTCCATGTCTACCAGGACGGCTCCATCCAGTTGAACCATGGCGGGACGGAAATGGGGCAGGGCCTGTTCCAGAAGGTTGCACAGGTCGTGGCGGGGGTCTTTGGCGTCGATGCCGGGATGGTGAAGATCACCGCAACGGATACTGGTAAGGTTCCAAACACCTCAGCCACCGCGGCCTCATCGGGGTCAGACCTCAATGGGATGGCGGCAAAGGCGGCGGCCGAAACCATCCGCGCCCGCCTTGCTGCCTTCCTGGCCGAAAAGCACCAGACAACGCCCGCCAAGGTGCGTTTCGCCGATGGTGTCGTCCATGTCGCTGGCGAGGCTTACGATTTCGCCCGCGTGGCCAACTGGGCCTATCAGGCGCGCGTCTCCCTTTCGGCCACAGGCTTTTATGCGACGCCCAAGATCGTCTGGGATCGCATCCGTGGCACAGGTCGACCCTTCTTCTACTTCGCCTATGGCGCGGCGGTGACCGAGGTGGTGATAGACACACTCACGGGCGAAAACCGCATCCTGCGGGCTGACCTTCTGCATGACACTGGCACCAGTCTGAACCCAGCGCTGGATATCGGGCAGGTCGAAGGGGCCTATGTGCAGGGCGCAGGCTGGCTTACGACCGAGGAATTGGTCTGGAACGCCAAGGGGCGGCTGACCACCCATGCGCCCAGCACCTACAAAATCCCCGCCTGTTCCGATCGCCCACGCATATTCAACGTCGCCCTCTGGGGCCGCGCCAACCGCGAAGAAACGGTGGGGAAATCGAAGGCCGTGGGGGAGCCACCCTTCATGCTGGGCATATCGGCGCTGATGGCGCTGTCGGATGCGGTGGCCGCCTGCGGGGACGGAAGCGTCTATCCGGCCCTCGACGCCCCTGCCACCGCAGAGCGAGTGTTGGCGGCAGTCAAGCGGGTGCGTGCCAATGCGTGACATACGTTTCATTGCGAAGCGGAATTTGACGCAAATTCCGCACCGAAATCTGCGCGCAGATTTCACCGCGATTTCTGCGTGCAGAAATCGCTTTCCACGAGGTGGCTCAGATGTTTGACCTAACCTCCCTCCGCGCCACAATCGCCGCCCACGGCCCCACCGCTCGCGTCGTTATAGCCGCGCATGACGGCTCCAGCCCGCGCGAGGTGGGGGCCTCCATGCTCGTCTGGGCCACCGGCCAATCCGGCACCATTGGCGGCGGCGCTCTAGAGCATGAGGCCACCATCCGCGCCCGTGCCCATCTGGCGGCAACCCGCCCCATGCTGACGCGCGAAGCCTTGGGTCCCAAACTGGGCCAATGCTGTGGCGGAGCGGTTACCCTGCTGACCGAGGTCTTTACCGAAACCACGCTCCCTGAAACCGAGGCTGGGGTCTTTGTCCGCCCCATCGATGGGCGCCCGATGCCCCTTTCGGTAAAGCGCCTTCTTGCAAAGGCGCGTGGCGAAGGCCTGCTGCCGCGCCCCGTGCTTCTACAAGGCTGGATGGTGGAACCCGTCTCTCGCCCGGACCGCCATCTGTGGATCTGGGGCGCGGGCCATGTAGGCCGCGCGCTGGTGGACGTGATGGCCCCACTTCCCGGGGTGGCGATCACATGGGTCGATACCGCCCCAGACCGCTTTCCCGAAGCCATCCCCGACAGCGTTATAGTAAGGGTCGACCACGATCCCGCGCAGGCGGTCACCTTGGCCCCAAAGGATGCCGAACATCTGATCGTCACTTTTTCACACGCGCTCGACCTCGATCTGTGCCACCGCCTATTGACCCATGGCTTCGCCCAATGCGGCCTGATCGGATCGGCCACAAAATGGGCGCGCTTCAGGTCGCGCCTTTCTGCATTGGGCCACAGCCCGGCTGCCATCGCCTGCATCGACTGCCCCATCGGCGACCCCGCCCTTGGCAAGCATCCGCAGGCCATAGCCGTTGGCGTCGCCACGGCCTTCCTGCGCCAGAGAACCGAACGCGCGTCACGACAGGAGAACGCGGGATGACAGTGCCCCCCAACCCCCAAAGGCCGGAACTTCTGGCCATTCAGGGCGTGACCAAGGCCTATCCAGGTGTCGTCGCCAATAGTGATGTGTCCTTCTCCATCGGCGAGGGCGAGGTGCATGCCCTTCTGGGCGAAAACGGCGCGGGAAAGTCGACACTGGTCAAGATGATCTACGGCCTTGTCAAACCCGATAGCGGCGCGATGCGCTTTCGCGGACAACCCTATCAACCCGCCGAACCCCGCGCCGCCCGCGCGGCCGGCGTGGCCATGGTGTTTCAGCATTTCAGCCTGTTCGAGGCGCTGAACGTCGCCGAAAACGTGGCCCTCGGCATGGAGAACCCGCCGCCGATGCGTGAACTCGCCACCCGTATCCGCGCGGTGTCAGAGGAATATGGCCTTCCCCTCGATCCGGGCCGGATGGTGGGGGACTTGTCCGCAGGCGAACGCCAAAGGGTCGAAATCATTCGCTGCCTTTTGCAGGACCCAAAACTCCTTATCATGGACGAACCCACCTCCGTCCTGACCCCACAAGAGGTTGAAATCCTTTTCAAAACGCTGCGCCAACTTTCCGCCGAAGGGACAGCAATCCTTTATATCAGCCACAAGCTGGAAGAGATCCGCGCGCTGTGCGACGAGGCGACAATCCTCAGGCGCGGCAAGGTCGTGGCGACCTGCACACCCCGCGAAAGATCGGCGCGCGAAATGGCCGAATTGATGGTCGGCGCCACGCTCACCCCCCCTGCCCGCGCGGCCCAACCCAAAGGGGCCACGGCACTTGAGGTCGCGGGGCTTTCGGTCGCTTCCCCCATCCCTTTCGGCACCAGCCTGAAGGACATCACCTTCCGCGTTGCAAAAGGTGAGGTGTTGGGGATCGCGGGCGTTGCCGGAAACGGGCAGGATGAATTGCTGCTCGCATTGTCGGGCGAACTTCGGTCGGCACCTGGTGCCGTAATGATCAACGGCCAGCCGATGGGGGCCACAGGGCCCAACGCGCGCCGCGCGGCGGGCCTCGTTGCAGCCCCAGAGGAACGATTGGGCCATGCCGCGGCCCCCGACATGTCGTTGGTGGAAAACGCACTTCTCTCCGGGGCAGTGCGCCAGGGGCTGGTGAAGGGCGGCTTTATCGACTGGGCTGCCGCAGGCACCTTTGCCGAGGGGATCGTCAAGGAGTTTGACGTTCGCACCCCCGGCACCCATGTCGCCGCCCGCGCGCTGTCGGGTGGCAATCTTCAGAAATTCGTCGTGGGGCGCGAGCTTTCACAAGACCCCGGCGTCATCGTCATCAACCAACCGACATGGGGCGTCGATGCCGCCGCCGCTGCATCCATCCGGCAGGCGATCCTTGATCGCGCTGCCGCCGGGGCTGCCGTTGTGGTCATCAGCCAAGACCTTGATGAACTGCTTGAGATTGCAGACAATTTCGCCGCGCTGAACGAAGGGCGGCTGACGCCTCCACGGCCTGTCGAAGGGCTGACCATCGACGAAATCGGCCTGATGATGGGCGGTGCCCACGGGATGGAGGTCGCGCATCATGCAGGCTGAATCCCAAAAGTATTCGAAAACTTTTGCACATTCCTTCGAAGGAATTTGTCCCTGCCCCGCATCGGAGTGCCCCGCATGATCCGGCTTGAAAAACGCCCCTCGCCCAGCGCCTTCTGGCAATGGGCCACGCCCGTTTTGGCCGTGATCCTGACGATGATCGCGGGCGGCATCATGTTCTCGCTTTTGGGCAAGAACCCGGTCGAGGCGATCCGCACCATCTTTTGGGACCCGCTTTTCAACGAACAGTTCGCCGCCTATTCCCGCCCGCAGCTACTGGTGAAGGCAGGCCCGCTGATCCTGATCGCGGTGGGCCTGTCCTTGGGATTTCGCGCGGGCATCTGGAACATCGGTGCCGAAGGCCAATACATTATGGGTGCGATCTTCGGCGCGGCCGTGGGGCTTGCGCTTTACCCGGTGGAAACGCGCTGGGTCTTTCCGCTCATGGTCATCGCTGGAATTTTCGGTGGCTGGCTCTGGGCGATGATCCCCGCGATCCTGAAGACGCGCTTCAACACGAATGAAATCCTCGTCTCACTCCTGCTTGTCTATGTGGCGCAGAACATCCTTGCGTCGATGTCCATCGGCCTTTTGCGCAATCCCGAAGGCGGCGGCTTTCCCGGCAGCCGAAACCTGAGCCAAATCCCTGCCATGGCAAACCCCGAACTCATCCCCGGCACGGGGATGCATTGGGGGGTCATTGCGGCCTTCGTTGTGGTGATCGCGGCCTACATCCTGCTGCAACGGCACATCTTCGGCTATCAGATCAAGCTGGCTGGTCAGGCCCCCAAGGCCGCCCGCTTTGCCGGGGTCAACCCGAACCGACTTGTGATCCTCTGCATGGGCCTATCCGGCGCGCTGGCCGGGATGGCGGGCCTGTTCGAAGTGGCTGGCCCCTCTGGCCAGATCAGCATCGACTTCAACGTAGGCTATGGCTTCACCGCCATCATCGTGGCCTTCCTTGGCCGCCTGAACCCGATCGGCATCCTGCTGGCGGGGCTCTTGATGGCGCTCACCTATATCGGGGGTGAGTTGGCCAGCTTTATGCTCTCCCTTCCTTCGGCGGCGATTCAGGCCTTTCAGGGGATGCTGCTCTTCTTCCTTCTGGCCGTGGACCTTTTGACGAATTACCGCATCCGCTTTGGCACAAAGAAAGAGGTGGCGTGATGGATCTCGGCGGCATCAACCCGGCAATCCTGATCGCCTCTCTCATGGTGGCCTCGGTCCCGATCATCCTTGCTGCGATCGGCGAATTGGTGGTGGAAAAGGCCGGCGTCCTGAACCTCGGGGTCGAGGGGATGATGATCATGGGCGCGATCTGCGGCTTTGCCACAGCGGTGGGGACGGGCAGCCCGGTTCTTGGCTTTGTCGGCGGGGCCTTGGGCGCGGCGGCGCTGTCGCTTGTCTTTGCCGTGCTGACGCAGGTCTTTCTGGCCAATCAGGTGGCAACTGGGCTTGCACTAACGCTATTCGGGCTTGGCCTGTCGTCGATGATCGGGCAGGGCTATGTGGGCATCAAACCCCCCGCAACAGGCGAGGTGCCAATGGGCCCCCTGACCGATATTCCCTTCTTCGGCGAGGTTCTCTTCAGTCATGACTGGATGGTCTATGTCTCCATCGCGGTGGTGGCCGCCGTCTGGGCGGTTCTGAAATACACCCGCTTGGGCCTGATCCTGCGCGCCGTGGGCGAAAGCCACGATGCCGCCCATGCTCTGGGCTACAAGGTCACGCGCATCCGCGTGCTGGCCATCCTCTTCGGCGGGGCGATGGCGGGCCTTGGCGGGGCCTATGTCAGCCTGATCCGCGTGCCGCAATGGACCGACGGCATCACCGCCGGTGCAGGCTGGATTGCGCTGGCCATCGTGGTGTTTGCAAGCTGGAAACCATGGCGCGTCCTGCTTGGTGCCTATCTTTTTGGCGGCATCACTGTGCTACAGCTTAATTTGCAGGCGGCTGGGGCCCGAATCCCGGTCGAATACTTGTCGATGAGTCCGTATCTGATAACCATCCTCGTGTTGGTCATCATGTCCTCTGGCAAGGGAAAGGCGGCGCTGAACGCGCCTGCCTCTCTGGGCCAGAACTTCCACGCCTCACGCTGAGGCATACTCAACCCGGGGTCGGCTGCCGATCCCGCAAACGGGAGCAAGAAATGAAGAGAAGAACGATCCTGAAGGGCGGCGCTGCGTTTGGCCTCGCCTCGATGATGGGGGGCAAGATGGCCCTTGCACAGGGTCTCGAAAAGGCGAAGATCGGCTTCGTCTATGTCGGCCCGATCGGCGACGGCGGCTGGACTTTCCAGCACCATCAAGGTGCGCTGGCCGTGCAAGAAGCCTATGGCGACAAGGTCGAAATCGTCTGGCAGGAAAACGTGCCAGAAGGCGCGGATGCCGAACGTGTGCTGACCCAGATGGCGCTGTCGGGCTGCAACATGATCTTCACCACCTCCTTTGGCTATATGGACCCGACCAATGCCGTCGCGGCCAAGTTCCCGGACATCAAGTTCGAACATGCCACGGGATACAAGCGCGACCATGCGAACGTGTCCACCTATAACGCGCGCTTCTACGAGGGCCGCGCTGTGCAGGGCCATATCGCGGGCAAGATGACCAAGTCGAACAAGATCGGCTACATCGCGTCCTTCCCGATCCCCGAAGTGATCATGGGGATCAATAGCTACTACCTGCACGCCAAGAAGGCGAACCCGGCTGTGGAACTCTCCATCGTCTGGGCTTTCACCTGGTTCGATCCGGCGAAAGAGGCCGATGCCGCAAAGGCCCTTATCGATCAGGGCGTGGACGTGATCGCATCCCACACCGACTCGACCGCCCCCTTGGCCGAAGCGGCCAAGACCAACGGCGCGGTCATCGGCTTTGGTCAGGCGTCCGACATGTCGGAATACAAGCCGACGCCGCGCGTTTCGTCGATCATCGACAACTGGGCGCCCTATTACGTGAAGCGGGTGGGTGAACTGCTCGACGGCACCTATGCCCAGATCGACGCATGGGAAGGCATCGCCGGCGGTGAAGTGGAAATCGGTGAAATCACCGATGCCGTCCCCGCCGATGTAAAGGCCGAGGCCGAAGCAATGCGCGACGCCATCGCGGCGGGCACCTACCACCCCTTCACCGGCCCGATCAACAAGCAGGACGGCAGCGCATGGCTGGCCGAAGGCGCGACCGCGCCGGATGGCGACCTGCTCGGCATGATGTTCTATGTCGAAGGTATCACGGGCGAAATTCCGTCCTGATCAGAGTGCCAAATGGCAGCTAAAGGCCCGCTTCGGCGGGCCTTTTTCTTGCACCCCGTGTGCAAAGGTCGCAGGGGCCAAGTTCTTTAACACATTCATGCATGCGAATGTATACTGATGTCTGCGACTCATCATGGGAGGATGTCAGATGGCGCATGTCGTCGTGCTGGGGGCCGGGCTTGGCGGGGCCATCATGGCCTATGAACTGAAAGAACAATTGCGGAAGGAAGACACGGTCACCGTGGTCACCAAAGACCCGACCTATCACTTTGTTCCGTCAAACCCTTGGATCGCCGTCGGCTGGCGTGACCGCGAAGAGATCACCGTCGATCTCGCGCCGACCATGGCCAAGAAGAAGATCAACTTCATCCCCGTTGCCGCCGAAAAGCTGCACCCACAGGAAAACCGCATCGCGCTGGTGAATGGCGAGTCGGTTTCCTACGATTACCTCGTCATTGCCACCGGCCCCGAACTCGCCTTCGACGAAATCGAAGGCTTTGGCCCGCATGGCGGCTTTACCCAATCGGTCTGCCATATCGACCACGCCGAACAGGCCAAGCTCGTGTTCGAAGAACTGGTCAAGAACCCCGGACCCGTCATCATCGGTGCCGCGCAGGGGGCATCCTGCTTTGGTCCGGCTTATGAATTCCTCTTCATCCTCGAAACCGCGCTGCGCCGGGCCAAAGTGCGCGACCGCGTGCCGATGACCTTTGTCACGTCGGAACCCTATATCGGCCATCTCGGCCTTGATGGGGTGGGCGACACCAAGGGCCTTCTGGAATCCGAGATGCGCGCCAAGCACATCAAATGGATGACCTCGACCAAGGTGAAAAAGGTCGAGCAGGGCAAGATGACGGTGGAAGAGATCGCCGATGATGGCACCTCAAAGGGCGAAAAGGAACTTCCCTTCGCCTTCTCCATGATGCTGCCCGCCTTCCGGGGGATCAAACCAGTCTCGGGCATCGAAGGCCTGTCGAACCCGCGCGGCTTCACCATCGTGGACCGCCACCAGCAGAACCCCACTTATCCCAACATTTTTGCCGTGGGCGTCTGCGTCGCCATCCCCCCGATGGGGCCAACGCCTGTCCCCGTGGGCGTCCCCAAAACCGGCTTCATGATCGAATCCATGGTCACGGCCACCGCGCATAACATCGGCAACCTTGTGCGTGGCAAGGCACCCGATCAGGTCGGGACATGGAACGCCGTCTGCCTTGCCGATTTCGGCGATGGGGGCGTGGCTTTCGTCGCCCAACCCCAGATCCCACCGCGCAACGTGAACTGGTCATCATCCGGCAAATGGGTCCATATGGCGAAGATCGGGTTCGAGAAATACTTCATCCGCAAACTGCGCAAAGGCGTGTCGGAACCCTTCTACGAAACCCTCGCGCTCAAGACGCTGGGGATCGACAAGCTGAAGGAAACCAAGCAAGGCTGACCGGGTCGGGGATCGCCGCAAAAGCGGCGGCCCCCGGCTTTTCTTCCGTTCCGCGTCGTGGCAGTTTCGCCACCATGACGACACCCTCCCCCCTTGCCTTCGGCTGTATGCAATTCGGCGGCCGCGCGGACCCCGCCGCCTCGCGCGCGCTCTTTGACGCCTGCCGCGCGGCAGGCATCACCCATTTCGACACGGCCCATGTCTACACCGACGGGCAATCCGAGCGCCTGCTTGGCAGCTTTGCTCAGGGCGACGATATCTCCATCGCCACAAAGGTGGGCTATGATGGCGGCGCAGGCCGCACCAATCTGACCCGGCAATTCGACGAAAGCCGCCGCCGCCTTGGCGTCGAGGGCGTCGATCTCCTTTACCTCCACCGCTTTGATCCCGGCACCTCGCTAGAGGAAACCCTGTCGCTCTTCGTCGAATGGCAGCAGGCCGGACGCATCGCCCGCATCGGCCTTTCGAACTTCGCCGCATGGCAGGTGATGAAAGCCCAAGCCATCCTTGCCCGTTTCGGCAGCCGGGTGGATGTGATCCAGCCCATGTTCAACCTTGTGAAACGGCAGGCCGAGGTAGAGCTTCTGCCCATGTGCGCCGATCAGCAGATCGCGGTTCACGCCTATTCCCCCTTGGGCGGGGGCCTTCTGACCGGGAAATACGCCACGGGCGGCGCGGGCCGTCTGGCCGAAGATCACCGTTACGCTGCCCGCTACGCGCCCGAGGCGATGCACAAGGCCGCCAAGGGCCTTGCCGACATCGCCACGGAAGGCGGAACTCATCCGGCCACACTTGCCGTGGCTTGGGTCATGTCCTGCCCGATCACCCCAGTGATCCCGCTGATATCGGCCCGAAGCCCCGAACAGCTTGCCCCCTCTCTCGCTGCGCTGACCTTCCCGATGACCCCACACCTGCGCGCGGAGCTTTCGGCCCTTTATCCCGCGCCGCCGCCGGCCACCGACCGTTTGGAAGAAGCATGACCGATTTCCTCATCATTGGCGGCGGCATCGCAGGCATCTCTGCCGCTGCCCGCCTGTCCGAACTTGGCTCCGTCACGGTGCTCGAGGCCGAATCCGCACTTGCCCACCACGCCTCTGGCCGTTCTGCCGCGCTTTATGAACCCCGCTACGGCGCACCTGCGGTGGTGGAGCTCTCGCTTGCCTCTGAAGATCACTTTCGTGCGGCCGAAAACATCCTCTCCCCCCGCGGCCTGATGATCGTGGCCAAGCCCGACCAGAAGGATGACTTCGACAGCGACGTGCGCGACATGCAGATGACACGCTGCAGCTTTGACGAGGCGCGCGCAATCGTCCCGATCCTGAACCGCGATACGGTCGCCATGGCCGCCTTCGCCGATCACGCATGGGACATCGACACCGATCTTCTCTTGCAGGGCTTCGCGCGCGAGGCGAAATCGCGCGGCGCGCAGATCGTCACGGGCGCGCGCGTCACCGCCATTGCCAAAGGCACCGATGGCTGGATCGTCTCAACTGGCGCGGGCGAGTTTACTGGAACACTCCTGATCAACGCCGCCGGCGCTTGGGTGGATCAGGTCGCCACCATGGCGGGCATCCGCCCCTTGGGCTTTATCCCCAACCGCCGCTCCATGGCCCGTATTCCCGCGCCGGGAGGGCATGACATCTCCCGCTGGCCCATGCTCTTTGGGGCGGGAGAGGCGTGGTATGCAAAACCCGATGCAGGTGCCCTGATCGTCTCCCCCGCTGAAGAAGACCCGCAGGTCCCGCATGACGCATGGGCCGACGACATGGTGCTGGCCGAAGGGCTGGCGCGGTATGAGGAAATGGTCACCGAACCCGTCACCCGGCTGATCTCCAACTGGGCGGGCCTGCGCACCTTTTCCCCCGACCGGGTGCTTGTCATCGGACGCGATGCGCGAGACCCAAGCTTCTTCTGGCTGGCAGGCCAAGGCGGCTATGGTTTCCAGACCTGTCCTGCTGCAAGCCGCCTTGCCGCCGATCTGATCGGGGGCGCCCCCACTGCCCTTTCCCTTGGCTTGGTGGCCGCGCTCAATCCAGCCCGCTTCGGATAAACATTCCACTTTGTGAATGTAAATTGACCTGAATCAAGGCGCACCGCCACGGGCGGCCTTACCCTTGCTGGCGCAAACAAGGGACCGGACCATGAGTTACAAGTCAAAAATCGTTGAAATGCGCGGCGAGATTCGCGCGATGAACAAGCTTATCCCCGACGCTGCCGCAGGGTTCGGCACCTTGTCCAAGGCAGTCAAGGAAAACGGCCCCCTATCCTTCAAGGAAAAGGAATACATCGCCCTTGCCATCGCGATCAGCCAACGCTGCGAGCCATGCATCAACTTCCATGTCGAGGCGCTGATGAAATCCGGTGCCACGCGCGAAGAATTGGGCGATGTGCTGGCCATGTCCATCCAGATGGGCGGCGGCCCCGCGCTGATGTACGCGGCCCATGCCTTGGCCTGCTGGGATGAACTTGCCGCACCTGCCATCGCCGCCGAATAGGCGGTGCGCTGCAGGGTGCTTGCAAAGACAGGTGACAGGCGCGACGCGATGGGCCAGCATCAGACCATCATGCGCCTTGTCCTCCTCTTCACCCTCTTCCTCGCCGCCTGCGGCGCACCCCCAACGGCATCTCTGACAACCGGCGCTCTTCCCGTGCCGCAAGTAGACATGCCTGCCGTCACCCGCCCGAATTTCAGCGATGCCAAACCTGTCAGCTTTGGCCGTGGCGGCCCAGATGGCTATCCCGTTCACGGCATTGACGTGGCCCGTTTTCAAACGTCGATCGATTGGCGTGCCGCGCGGGCGAATGGCGTCAACTTCGCCTTCATCAAGGCAACAGAAGGCGGCGATCTGGTCGATCCCATGTTCCGCGATCATTGGCGCGGGGCGGGGCGCGCGGGCGTTGCCCGCGGGGCCTATCACTTCTTCTACCATTGCCGCCCGGCAGCCGAACAGGCAGCCTTCTTCATCCGCAATGTGCCCCGCACCCGCGGCGCGCTGCCGCCCGTTCTTGATATGGAATGGACGCCCTTCTCACCGACCTGCACCATCCGCCGCCCGCCCGAGGTGCTGCGGGCCGAGGCGAAGATCTTCCTCGACATCGTCGAAGCGCATTACGGCCAGCGCCCCATCATCTATTCCACTGTCGATTTCTACCAAGAAAATCAGATGTGGCGCGTCGGCCCCTATCCGTTCTGGCTGCGGTCCGTCGCCGCCCATCCCGATGACATCTACGGCGGACGGCACTGGACTTTCTGGCAATACACGTCCACCGGCCTCATCCCCGGCATCGCCGGAGAGGTGGATATCAACGTCTTCGACGGGCCTTCCGCGGAATGGGGCGCTTGGCTTGCGGCCAACCGCCACCCGTGACGATCACTCTGCCGCAATCCCCCGGCTGGCCAGCATCGCGTTGATCTGGCTCATCAGCCCGGCAGGAACCCCACTCAGGTCCAGCTTGCCCCCGGCTTTCGCGCCGGGACGCAGGCGGAAATGATCAATCGCTTTCCGCATCGCCTCGGACGAGGATTGCAACTCTGCCGCTCCGGCGGCCAATTGCTCTGCCTGGCTGCTGGTCGTCGTGGCGGAATTGGCCACCTCACCAATGGCAGTGGTGATCTGCGCCACCGCCCGCGATTGCTCATCGCCCGATGAAGCGATGCTGCCCACAAGCGATTCCACTTCAGAAATGTCATGCGCGATCCGGGTAAAGGCGCGCTGCGTTTCATCTGCGATGGAAACACCCGATGCCACGCGCTGCGCCGCATCCTCGATCAACTCGCTGCTTTCCCGTGCCGCGCGCGCCGACCGTCCGGCCAGATTGCGCACTTCCTGCGCCACCACAGCAAAGCCTCGGCCATATTGACCCGCCCGCGCCGCCTCGACCGCTGCATTCAGCGCCAAAAGGTTGGTCTGGAAAGCGATCTCGTCGATCACCTTGATGATCTTTGCGATATCGTCGGACGAGGTGCGGATGGCCTCCATGGCCTGCACCATGCCGCCCACCTTTTCCTGCCCTTCGCGCGTCGCGGTCGAGGCAGACCCCGCCCGATGGCTGGCAAGGTTCGCAGCTGACGCATTGGCCCGCACTTGCGCATCTGTCTCTTCCGCCGAGGCCGAGATTTCATCGACTGACGTGCTTTGCACCTGCGCATTGTCGGCCAGCATCTGCGCGCTTGATGCAATCTGCCCCACGGTGGCAGAAACCTGCTGCACCTGCGTCCCGATCTGCGCAAAGGTGTTGTTCAGACCGTCATAGGCCTTTTCAAAGGCCTCTACGATCAGACGGAATTCACCGGGGAAATCGGACGGGCGGATTTCACGATCCAGACGACCATCGACAATATCCTGCGACATCGCCTCGATTTCCTTGATCGTGCGCCGGAAATTGGCGGAAATCGCATCCATCGCCTCGTTGATGAAGGCGCGGTCACCGCTGAACCGCTCCATCGCATAATCAAAATGGCCTTCCGCAAAGGCCTCGATGCAAGTGATGATCTTGCGCTTCGTTGCGATGTGATCCTGCACCATCTTGTTCACCGCCGTCACAACGACAGCGAAATCGCCCTTGAAACCGTCCGCATCCATGTATTCGTGGATGAACCCATTCTCATGCGCCTTGGCCATCTTGCCCAAGCCCGACACAAGGTTCGCCACCTGCGCCTCGTTTTCCGCAAGCACCGTACGGTCCTGCCATTCCACCAGCATCGCGACCATCTTGCCCGATGCATCCCGATGCGGAATCGCCCGGAAGGCCAGCTTGCGGCCGCCGATGGTGAACTTGCCGTCATGCGGGCTCGCAAGTTCGGTCATGATCCCACGCTGGTAAGACGGGTTCTTGTGGAAAACATCGATCGACTTGCCCACCACATCGCGCGCAGTGAAATGCGGCAGGTCTTGACGGATGTCCTCCTCAATCGCCTCAAACATCTTGAAACCCGCCTCGTTGACGAAACGGATGATCATATCGGCATCGGCAAGCATCACAGGGTTCGTCAGATGGTCGAGGGTGCGCAGCACTCCAATTTCAGAGGCCAGCGCCTCCAGCGCCGCATCCGCCTTGCCCGCCTTCGCCTTGTCCACCGTCGCCACCATGGTCAAACCCTTTCCCTACCCGCCGAAATGCGCAGGATGATATCTCCGATGCCTCCAGAACGGCTCGGCGCGCAAAGTCGTTAGCGCGCGCGCTGCGGCGAAGGGATGCCCCTACCCCGCCAAACGGATGGATCGGCGCGGATAAAAGCGAAAAGGGCACCGGACCTGCGCCCGATGCCCTTTTGCAATCCATGATATCCGCGGCGTCAGCCGTCGATGCGGATACGTGCGTTCTTGGGGTCGAATGGGCTGTCCTCGGTCACCACGGCATCCCATTCCTGCCGCAGCATCCTGACCTTCAGCTTCGTCCCAACTTCGGCCAGATCAGGGCGCACATATCCCATGCCGATCTGCTTGCCAAAGGCCACGGACCAACCACCCGAAGTCAGACGCCCGACTTTCTCGCCATCCAGAAGAAGCGCTTCCTTCCCCCACGGATCGGTGTCCGACGGCCCATCGATCAGCAGCGTCACGCATTTGCTGCGGATACCCGTCTCGATCATCTTGGCCTTGCCGCGGAACTCTTTCGACATGTCTACGAACCGATCCAGCGCCGCCTCCAGCGGCGTTGCATCCCGGCCTAGCTCATTACCGAAAGCGCGATAGGATTTTTCCTGCCGCAGCCAGTTCTGCGCCCGCGCACCGACAGGCTTTAGCCCGTGCTTCTCGCCAACCGACCAGATCAGGTTCCACAGATAACGGCCCATCTCCACCGGGTGATGCAATTCCCAGCCCAACTCGCCCGTATAGGCCACGCGCACCGCCCGCACCGGGCACATGCCCAATTCGATGTCACGATAGCTCAGCCACGGGAACCGCTTGTTGCCCAGCACAGTTTCGGGATCCGCATCCTTGACGATCTCTTTCAGGATCGCCCGGCTGTTCGGGCCTGCCAAAGCGAACACACCCCACTGCGTGGTGATGTCATGGATATCGACATATCCACCACCCTGCGCCACCCAATCCTCGGCTGATTTGATCAGGAAATCAGCGTCATAAGCCGTCCAAGCGCCCGCCGAGATCAGGTAATACTCGTTCTCTTTCAACCGGACGATCGTGTATTCCGTCCGCGTCGTGCCATGATCGGTCAGCGCATAAGTCAGGTTGATCCGGCCCACATTCGGCAACTTGTTGCAGGTAAACCAATCCAGAAAGGCCGTCGCCCCCGGCCCGCGCAGCAGGTGCTTGGTAAAGGCCGTGGCATCGATGATCCCCGCCGTGTTGCGGATCGCCTGCGCCTCGGCTTCGGCAAAGGGCCACCATGCTCCGCGCCGGAACGACCGGCTGTCATGATCAAAGGACGCGGGCGCATCCTTGGGGCCATAGTAGTTCGGCCGTTCCCAGCCGTTCACCTGCCCCATCTGCGCGCCCATGGCGATCTGGGCATCGTAGTTGGGCGCCGTGCGAAGCGGGCGGCAGGCCTCACGCTCTTCATCCGGGTGATGCAGGATGAAGACATGCTCATAGCACTCCTCATTCTTGCGCGCGGCATATTCGGTGGTCATCCAATTGCCGTAACGCTTGGGATCGAGGGAGGCCATGTCGATCTCGGCCTCGCCTTCGGTCATCATCTGGGCAAGGTAATAGCCCGTCCCGCCCGCCGCCGTGATCCCGAAGCTGAACCCTTCCGCGATCCACATATTGCGCAAGCCCGGCACGGGCCCGACCAGCGGGTTACCATCGGGGGTATAGCAGATGGGTCCGTTGTAATCGTCCTTCAGACCCACGGTTTCCGAAGACGGGATACGGTGGATCATCGACATATACTCCGCCTCGATCCGTTCCAGATCCAGCGGGAACAGGTCGGCACGGAACGACTGCGGCACGTCATACAGGAACCGCGCCGGGGCGTTCCTTTCATAAGGACCAAGGATCCAGCCGCCACGTTCTTCACGGACATACCACTTGGCATCCGCATCACGCAGAACCGGATGCTGCGGGTTGGTCTTGCGCCACTCCACCAGCGCCGGGTCCGGTTCGGTGACGATATACTGATGCTCCACCGGGATGGCGGGGATCTTGATGCCCAGCAGGCGCGCGGTGCGCTGCGCATGATTGCCCGTTGCCGTCACCACATGTTCGGCATGGATGTCGTATTTCTCTTCCGTCGGCACCAGATTGCCGCCCCGGTCTTCCATCTTGGTGACCGACACGATCCATTCGGATCCCGTCCAGCGATAGCCATCGACCTGAATCTTCCGCTCGATCGTCGCGCCCAACTGCCGCGCGCCCTTGGCCATGGCCTGCGTCACGTCCGCCGGATTGATATATCCGTCCTGCGGGTGATAAAGCGCCCCCACCAGATCCTCCGTCCGCACCAGCGGCCAGCGATCCTTAATCTCTTTGGGCGTCAGGAATTCGTGATAAACCCCGGCGGTTTCAGCGACCGAGGAATAGAGCATATACTCATCCATCCGCTCTTGCCGCTGGGCCATCCGCAGATTGCCCACCACGTAAAAGCCGGGGTTCAGCCCCGTCTCGGCCTCCAGCCCCTTGTAGAAATCGACGCTGTACTTGTGAATATGCGTGGTCGCATAGCTCATGTTGAACAACGGCAGCAGGCCGGCCGCGTGCCATGTGGACCCGGCGGTCAATTCGTCCCGCTCTACCAGCATCGTGTCCCAACCGGCCTTGGCAAGGTGGTAGGCGATGCCGTTCCCGACGGCACCGCCGCCGACGACAAGGGCTTTGACATGGGTCTTCATGGGACGACTCCGCGGATGGGTGTTTTGCACCCTATCTGCCCGAACCTGCGCAAACCGGGCAAGACAACCCGACCCTTGGCAGACAAAAGCGACATGGCTGTAAAATGCGCGACCTGCGCCGGATGGCAGGCCCCCGGGGGTGTCACACCCCGTCCGCCATCGGCCCTTGAACCGATGGTGGGGCCGATGACGAACCCCGTGCAGTATTTTCAGACAGAAAATGAAGAGGGTTCTGCCCTAACGCCGCCCCACCCGCCCGAACAAGGCCGACAGCGCGAACAAAACCGCCGCCGCCGCGATGATCGACGGCCCCGCGGGCGTGTCCTGCCACAGCGATAACTGCAACCCTGCCAGCGCCGCCCCCGCGCCGATGACGACCGCGATCACCGCCATCGCCTCGGGCGTCCGTGCAAGCCCCCGCGCCGCCGCCGCCGGGATGATCAGCATGGCGGCGATCAACAACGCCCCCACCACCTTGATCGCCACCGCCACCACCACGGCCAAGGCCAACGTCAGCACCAACCGCTCCCGCGCCGGGTTCAGACCCGACGCATGGGCCAGATCCTCGTTCAACGTCGATGTCAGCAAGCCCTGCCACCGCCATATCAAAAGGCCAAGCACCAGCGCAGCGCCGCCCCAGACCAGCGCCAGATCCCCCCGCGTCACGGCAAGGATGTCGCCAAACAGCCATGCCGACAGGTCCGTCCGCGCGCCAGGAACAAAGCTCACCGCCACCAACCCGAAGGCCAGCGCCGAATGCGCCAGAACCCCCAACGTCGTGTCCATCGCCCAGCCCCGCGCTGCCAGTGTGGCTACGGTAAAGGCCATGGCCAAAGCTACGACCAGCGTCCCGAATGTCACTGGCAGATCGGCCGCCAGCGCCAGCGCAACGCCAAGGATCGCCGCGTGGGACGTCGCATCCCCGAAATAGGCCATCCGTCGCCACACCACGAAAGATCCCAGAGGCCCCGTCGCCAGCGACAGCCCCACCCCGGCCAGCGCCGCGCGGATCAGGAAATCGTCAAGCATGATGATGGTCATGGTGATGATGCGCATGCCCATGCGCATGCCCCTCGCCATCATCATGGCTGTGGTCATGCACATGCTGATAGAGCGCCAGCGCGCCTTGCGTGCCCAACCCGAACAGCGCGCGATATTCCGGCGCGGTGGATACCACCCTTGGCGTCCCCTCACAGCAGATATGCCCGTTCAGGCAGATCACCCGATCCGACGCCGCCATCACCACATGCAGGTCATGGCTTACCATCAGGACAGCAACCCCCGTCTCACGCCGCACCTCTTCGATCAGGCGGTAAAAGGCCGCTTCGCCGGGCTGATCCAAACCCTGCGTCGGCTCATCCAGTATAAGAATATCGGGCTTTGACAGCAGCGCCCGCGCCAGCAGCACGCGCTGAAACTGCCCACCCGACAGATCGGCCATCTGCCGCCCCGCCACTTCGGGCAGGCCCACGCGGGCCAGTGCCGCCGCCGCCTCTGCATCCCCAACCCGGCGCGGCAGCGACAGGAACCGCCGCACCGTCATCGGCATGGTCCGATCAATGGCCAGCCGTTGCGGCACATAGCCCACAACCAGCCCCGGCCTTTGTCTAACCTGCCCCCCGCTGACTGGCACGATCCCCAGCAAAGCCCGCAGCAGCGTCGACTTCCCCGATCCGTTCGGACCAAGGATCGTGACGATCTCTCCCGGCTGCACCGACAGGCTGACATCCGTCAGCACCGGATGCGCCTCCAGCATCACCGAAAGCCGCTCGGCCCCGATCAGCGCGCCCATTCTCATGCCCCCCGGCAGGCGGGGCACAGGCCCAGCGCCTCGATATTCGACCGCTCCACCGTAAAGCCCAGCCCTGCCGCCGCCACTTCCAGCGCCGCGCGCACGGGGGCAGCCGGGGCCTCGGCCACATGGTTGCACTCACGGCAGATCAGGAAGACCGGCGCATGATCCTCGCCCGGATGCATGCAGGCGGCAAAGGCGTTCAGCCGCCGGATGCGATGCGCCAACCCGTTTTCCACCAGAAAATCCAGCGCGCGATAGGCCACCGGCGGCTGGTTCCCGAACCCTTCCGCCGCCAACCGCTGCAACACGTCATAGGCCCCCAGCGCGCGGTGTTCCTCCAGCAAAATCTCCAACACCCGCCGCCGCACTGGCGTCAGCCGCGCCCCTTGTGCAAGCGCCAGCGCCTCGGCCCGCGCCATCACATCATCCGCGCAATGGCTGTGATCATGCTGCGCAAAAGCCACCTGCGGCGGCGCGGCGCAACCGGGGCAGGCATCGGAATGATCATGCTCATGCGCCATGCGGGCCTCTTGACATGTTATCTTATAACATACATAGGCCCAGAAGCACTGCACAGGAAGGGCCATCCCGATGCGTTATATCATCTCCTCCGCCTTTGCCACCCTCGCCGCCACCCTTCCCGCACTGGCCGAAGCGCCGCGCGTCGTCACCGATATCCATCCCGTGCATTCCCTCGTCGCGCAGGTGATGGGTGATCTGGGCAAGCCAGAGCTTCTTCTGGAACGCGGCGCGTCAGAGCATGACTTCCAACTTCGCCCGTCACAGGCGGCGGGTCTTGTCGAGGCCGATCTCATCGTCTGGATCGGGCCAGAGCTTACTCCATGGCTTGGCCGCGCGCTTGACGGGCTGGGGGAAGACGCGGCCAAGCTTGGGCTTCTGACCGTGCCGGGGACGACGACACAGGAGTTCTCCGAAGACGGCGCGCATACGGGGCACGACCATGACCATGACCATGACCATGACCACGAAGAAACCGCCAAAGCCGCCGATGAACACGACCACAGCCATGACGGCCTTGATCCGCATGCCTGGCTTGATCCGGCCAATGCGCAGGTCTGGCTGACCGCGATTGCCGCCGAACTTGGCCGGATCGACCCCGCCAATGCAGCCACCTACACCGCCAACGCCAAGGCCGCCACTAAAGAGATCGCCGCGCTGGACAGCGAACTCGCCACCACCCTCGCGCCGCTCAAGGGCAAGCCCATCGTCGTCTATCATGACGCCTACGGCTATCTGGCTGCCCATTACGGCCTTGATATCTTTGGCTCCATCGCCTTGGGCGATGCCACCGCCCCCGGCGCGGCGCGCCTTGCCGAATTGCGCGATGGCGTGGCAGCAGGCACGCCTGTCTGCCTTTTTCCCGAAGCGCAGTATGACACTGCCCTTGTCGAACAGATTGCCGAAGGCACCGGGGCCCGCATCGGCGGCGCGCTTGATCCCAACGGGTCGATGCAAGATCCGGGTCCGGGCGCCTATGCGGCCCTTCTGCGATCCTTGGCGCAGACCATGGTCGATTGCGTTCAGACCTCTTGACGGCTTGACCCCCGCGCCTTCCGAAGTCACGACTTGGGTTGGCAGGGGGACAGCGAATGACGGATCGGCAACTGGGCATCGCGCCCTTCGGAAAAACCGCGCAGGGCGAGGCGGTGCAGCGCATCACCCTTGGCCGCGACGGGTTAACCGTCTCGATCCTTACCTTCGGATCGGTGCTACAAGGTGTCTGGCTGGAAGGTGCGGCCCGCAACCTGACCCTCGGCTCAGATAGGCTGTCGAATTACGAAGGCGGCATGCGTTATCACGGCTCGCTCATCGGGCCGGTGGTCAACCGCTTCACCAATGCGCGCGCGACCATCGCCGGGCAAGACCTGCAGTTCGAGGCAAATCAGGACGGCAAGCATTGCCTCCATTCCGGCAGCGCAGGCACGCATCTCAAGGTCTGGCGCCTGGCCGAGGTGACAGAAGACAGCCTCCGCCTTGAACTTGACCTCCCCGATGGCGAGGGCGGCTTTCCCGGCAACCGCCGCGTCACCGCCGCATGGCAAGTCGACGGGGCCAGCCTGCATTTGCAGGTCCATGCCTCGACCGATCGGGCCACGCCCATGAATTTTGCCAATCATAGTTATTGGAACCTCGACGGCGCGCCCACATGGTCAGGCCATCGCTTGATGATCGCCGCAGACCACTACCTTCCCACAACCCCCGACTTCACGCCAACAGGCGAAATCCGCGCCGTCGACAACACGCCGATGGATTTCCGCAAGGCCCGGCGGATCGAACTGGGCACCGATCTTTTCGACAATTGTTACGTCCTCGGCACTGCACCGGGTGAACTGCGCGAGGCGCTTCGCCTGACCGGGCAAACCGGCATTGGCCTCGTCGTCTCTACCACCGATCCCGGCGTGCAGGTCTATGACGGGCGCAACGCCCTTCGCCCCGGTCACGGCCCGCATGAAGGTTTCGCGATCGAGGCGCAGAACTGGCCCGACGCGCCCAATCACCCGGGCTTTCCCTCTATCACGCTGGAACCGGGGCAGAACTACCGCCAGCACACCGTCTGGCGCTTTACCCGCGACTAGCCGTCGATCCCGCCCGTCCCCGCCGCGCGAAACCACTGCACGATGGCCGCCCGCTCCTCCGGCTCCATATAGCTCAGGTTGCCGGGCGGCATGGCATGCGACAGCCCCGCCTGCATATAGATGCGCCGCGCCTCATGCGCGATCTGGGCGGGCGTCTCCAGCACAACCCCCTTGGGCGGCCAATACATGCCCTCCCAAACCGGTTCCGCCGCATGGCACATGGAACAGCGGCCTTGCACGATGCCCACCACATCCTCAAACCCGCTGGCCGAGGCATAGGTCAAAGCCGTCCCCGAAAGCTGCGCCCCCGCCTCGTCTCCCGCCGCCGCAACCTTCATCGGCGCGGTCGACAGCCACGCGATGATCAGGAAAAGCACCACCGTCGCAGCCCAAGTCCAATGCGGGCTGCCCTTCCGGGCATGCTGCGTGTTGAACCAATGCCGGATCGTCACCCCCATCAGGAACACCAGCGACGCGATCAGCCAGTTATATTCCGTCGCAAAGACCAAGGGGTAATGGTTCGACAGCATCAGGAACAACACAGGCAGCGTCAGATAATTGTTATGCGTGCTGCGTTGCTTGGCGATCTTGCCATATTTTGGGTCCGGGCTGCGTCCCGCCTTCAGGTCCGCCACCACGATCTTCTGATTGGGGATGATGACCATGAACACATTGGCCGACATGATCGTCGCTGTGAACGCCCCCAGATGCAGCAGGGCTGCGCGCCCAGAAAAAACCTGCGTATAGCCCCACGCCATCGCCACCAGCAGCACAAACAGCGCCACCATCAACCCGGTCTGGTTCGCGTTCACAAAGACCCGGCACAGCGTGTTATAGGCCAGCCACCCAAAAGCCAGCGAGGCCACCGAGATTGCCACCGCTTGCCACACCTCCAACTCCATCACCGTGGGGTCGATCAGGAAAAGGTCCGCGCCAAGGTAATAGACAAGCACCAGCATGGCGAAACCCGAAAGCCATGTCGCATAACTTTCCCATTTGAACCACGTCAGATGTTCGGGCAGCCGCTCAGGCGCCACCAGATATTTCTGGATATGGTAAAACCCGCCGCCATGAACCTGCCATTCTTCCCCATGCGCCAGTTCCGGCATGCCGGGGGCCTTTCGCAGGCCAAGGTCCAGCGCGATGAAATAGAAGGACGATCCGATCCACGCAATGGCCGTGATCACATGCGTCCAGCGCGCCGCGATCTCCACCCATTCCCACAGCACGGCCCAATCATAAATGCCTTCCATCGGCACGGCTCCCCTTCTTCTTTTGACGGCAGGCTATACCGCCCCGCATTCCCCTGTTAATCCTTCAAATGCCCAATCACTTTCAAATCCCGGCAAAGAATGGGGCGCGGCGGCGATGTCCTATGTGAACAACATCAGAATGTTCGTGCGTGTCTATGAATTGGGCAGCATGAGTGCGGCCGCACGCGATCAGCGCTGCTCGCCCGCCGTCGCCTCGGCCCGCATTTCCGAATTGGAAAAGCATCTCGGCGTCCGCCTTTTCAACCGCACCACCCGCAGCCTGCAACCCACTGAAAACGGACGTATCTTCTATGATGGCGCGCGCCGCGTGCTGGACACGATAGACGAGGCCGAGGCCGCCGTGATGGACGTCACGCAAAACCCGCGCGGCACCCTCTTCATCGCGGCACCCTTGGGCATCGGGCGGCGCTTCATCGCGCCCCATGTCCCGGCCTTCAAGGATCTTTACCCCCAAATCGACCTGCGCCTTCGCCTGTCGGATCGCGTGATCGACGTCACCGCCGAAGGGTTGGATATCGCCTTCCATCTTGGCCATCTGGAGGATTCGACCCTCAAAGTCCGCCTCATCGCCGATTGCCCCCGCATCCTCTGCGCCGCCCCGGCCTATATCTCCCGCCGCGGCATGCCCGCCGATGGCGCGGCGCTGGTGCAGGATCGGCATGATTGCCTCAACCTCCGCTTTCCAGGGGCCAAGGAATTCCAATGGACCTTGCAAACCCCCGAAGGCCCCCGCCGCTTTGAAATCGCGGGCCCCTACGAATCCGATGATGGCGATGTGCTGACGGGATGGGCGCTTGATGGCCACGGGATCGTCCTGAAACCGATCTTCGAAGTGGCCGAACATCTGAAAGACGGCCGTCTTCTGCCCGTCGCCACCGCAACGCCACCACTGCCCACTCAGCTGTCCGTCCTGTCCCAGCACCGCCGCCTAAAGGACCCAAAGGTCCGCCTTTTCACCGATTACATCGTCGCCCGTATCAAGGCAGACATGGCTGCCCGCATGGCCGGATTGCCCAGCCTTTCCACCGCATGACCCTGACAACCCTGATCGACGCGCCGCCGTGGCGCGTGGACTTGGCCCCGGGCACAGGGTCCGACCTCATCTTCGCCTTCTCCAGCATCGGCCATGACCCGACGCGCCCGCCTTCACCGGAATTCGTGGCCTCCAGCCGCGCGAAAGGACGCCGCGCGGTTTTCTTCATGGATGCCTCCCGCAGCTGGGGCCTTGACCCCGCCTTCCCGGAAATCCTCCACCACGCTCTTGGCGCTTCGGGCCCCGCCCATCGTCGCCTAGCCATCGGCTCTTCGATGGGCGCGGCCATGGCCCTTCGTGCCGCCGCGCACATCCCTCTCGACGCGATCATCGCCATCGGCCCACAATCGCGCCTCGACGATCCCCGCTGGCAGCACTGGACCACCCGCCTAAAAGATCCCGGCCCGCCGCCCCTGACCCCAGGCCCTTGGACGATCCTCCTCCACGCCCTCGACGATGACCGCGATCAGGCGCTTGCCTTTCCCGAACCCCCCGGCACCGACCATATCCTCTTCCCCGGCCTCATCCATTCCCGTCTCGGCCCGTATCTAAAGGAACGCGGCCTCCTCTCCGGCCTTATCGACGCCGCCCTGACCCGCGATCGACGCCGCCTTCTGCGCATCACCACCGCCGCAGGTGGGGTGCAACGCCGCAAAGGTATGCCCGCCTAAGATATCGACGATATCAGCCGTAACCCCAGTCAAGACGACGTGGGAGTCCGGCCACCATGGCAAGCATCATCATCCGCAACCTCGAAGAGGACGTGAAGGCCCGCCTAAAGCTGCGCGCCGCCACCCATGGCCGCTCGATGGAGGAAGAGGCCCGCGACATCCTCCGGCTTGCCGTTGGCGCAACCGACCCGCGCGCCGATCTCGGCATCGCCATCGCCGCCCGCTTCGCCGATCTGGGTGAACCCCTGCCGTTGCTTGATCGGGGTTGACGATGATCCTCCTCGACACGCCGATCCTGTCATCGCTGATGGCACCCGACCCCGACCCGCGCCTTTTCCGCTGGTTTGCGCGCCATCCCGCCTCCCTCCTGCACATCTCCACCGTGACCGAGGCAGAGCTTCTCGCCGCCGCTGCCCGCCTCCCCGAAGGCAAGCGTCAGCGCAGCATCGCCCAGATCGACGCCATGGTCGGTGAAGATTTCGCAGGCCGCGTCCTCCCACTGGACAGCGCCGCCGCCCGCGATCTTGCCGCCATCCTTGCCCGCAGCAGCCGCGCCGGTATCCGCCTGCCCATGGCCTGCGCCCAAAACGCCGCCATCGCCCGCGCCAATGGCGCGCGGCTGGCCACCCTCACCCCCGATATCTACGCCCCTCTCGGCATCGATTGGATCGACCCTCTCGCTCAGGACCCCCGATAGGTCGAATAGGCAAAGGGCGAAATCAAAAGCGGCACATGATAATGCTGCCCCGCATCCGGCACGCCGAACCGGATCGGGATCTGGTCCAGAAACAGCACGCCCTCGCCCGCCTGCCCCGTTTCCCGCAGATAGTCCCCCGCGAAGAAAACCAGCTCATAGGTCCCTTCGCTGAACTCCTTCCCGATCAGCATTGGCGCTTCCGTCCGCCCATCGGCATTCGTGACGGTCTCGGCGATCTTGCGATGGGAATTCCCGCTCACCCGGTAAAGCGCGATCTTCACCCCTGCCGCAGGCTTGCCCCGCGCCGTATCCAGAACATGGGTCGTCAACCGTCCACCGCTCATGCGATCCTCCTGCCTTGCGTGCCCAATCCTAAACCGATCCCATCGCCATGTGCGACTGGATCAGCCTCGGATAGGTCTTTCAGGCATTTTTTGATAAACACCGCCCCGCTTCCCGCCTAAGCTTTGGCCAGCACAGCACAATCGGGAACACCACCGTGAACCGCTACCCGCGCGACTTTCGGGGCCACGGCCCCACCCCACCCGACGCGAAATGGCCGGGGGGGGCGAAGATCGCCATCTCCCTTGTCCTCAATTACGAAGAAGGGGGCGAAAACAACCTCCTGCACGGCGACGCGCAATCCGAGGCCTTCTTGTCCGACATCGCCGGGGCCCAACCTTGGCCGGGCATGCGGCACTGGAACATGGAATCGCTTTACGATTACGGCGCACGCGCGGGTTTCTGGCGGTTGCACCGCCTCTTCACCGAGCGCGGCCTTCCCGTCACGATCTATGGCGTCACCTCGGCCCTTGCCCGCAACCCCGAACAGGTCGCCGCCATGAAGTCGGCAGGGTGGGAGATCGCCTCCCACGGCCTGAAATGGGTCGATCACCGCGACATGCCCGAAGATGCCGAACGCGCCCAGATCGCCGAATCCTTCCGCCTGCATGAGGAAGTCGTTGGGGCCCCCCCACGCGGCTGGTACACGGGCCGCTGCTCCATGAACACCGTGCGGCTCACGGCAGAAACTGCCCGCCTCGACTGGATTTCAGATACCTATGACGACGACCTGCCCTATTGGCTGGAACTCGGCGACCGCGACCAACTCGTCATCCCCTACACGTTAGAGGCCAACGATATGCGCTTCGCCACCGCTCCGGGCTATATTGAGGGCGAGCAGTTCTTCACCTACCTGCGCGACAGCTTCGATACCCTCTATGCCGAAGGTCTTGATGGACGCGCCAAGATGTTCTCCATCGGCCTGCACTGCCGCCTGATCGGACGGCCGGGCAAGATTGCCGGACTGAAACGCTTCCTCGATTACGCGCAAGAGCATGATGGCGTCTGGTTCGCCCGCCGTATCGATATCGCGCGCCATTGGGCCGCCACGCATCCCCACCGCCGCATCGAACGCCCTTCGCAAATGACCCGCGAAAGGTTTGTCACCCGCTTCGGCGGCATTTTCGAACATTCCCCATGGATCGCCGAAGGCGCCTGGTCGCTCGAACTCGGCCCCGCGCATGATTGCGCCACAGGCCTGCACAACGCGCTGACCCGCATCTTCCGCAGCGCACCACGCGATCAGCGCCTCGCCGTCCTGCGCGCTCACCCCGACCTTGCCGGAAAACTCGCCGCTGCCAAACGCCTGACGCCCGAATCCACCGCCGAACAGGCCAGTGCCGCGCTTGATGCACTGACCGATGACGAACGCACACGGTTTCAGCGCCTCAACGCCGATTACGTTGCCACGCACGGCTTCCCCTTCATCATCGCCGTGCGCGACAACACCAAGGCCTCCATCCTGCAGGCCTTTGAAACCCGCATCGGCAATGACAGCGACACCGAGTTCGCCACCGCCTGCGCACAGGTCGAACGCATCGCCGAACTCCGCCTCAAGGACATCCTGCCATGACCGGCTATTACGCCCCCAAGGGCGGCCTTCCGCCGCAAACCGCCCTGATGACAGGCCGTGCCATCTTCACCACGGCCTATGCCTTCCTGCCCAAGGGCGTCTTCTCCGACATCGTGACCTCCTACCTCCCCGGCTGGACGAAAACCCGCCTCTGGCTGATCGCGCGACCCATGACCGGCTTTTCCGAAACCTTCAGCCAATATGTGATGGAGGTCGCCCCCGGCGGCGGCTCGGACGCGCCCGATCCCGAAACAGGGGCAGAACATTGGCTCTTCTTCACCCACGGCCTCGCCACCCTGACAATCGGTGATCAGGCAGCCGAGGTAGAGGCCGGCTCCTACGCCTATATCCCCCCCGGCACGCCGTGGAAACTCCTTGCCGAAGGCGCGGAACCCACCCGCTTCCACTGGCTGCGCAAACTCTATGAACCCGCCCCCGGCATCGCCCCGCCCGACCCTATCCTCATCAACGAACGCGATCTCGCCCCGATCCCGATGCCGGATACCGAAGGCCGCTGGGCCACCACCCGCTTTGCCGATCCCACCGACCTGCGCCACGACGCCCATGTGAACATCGTCACCTTCCAACCGGGCGGCGTGATCCCGTTCGAGGAAACCCATGTCATGGAACACGGGCTCTTCGTCCTTGAAGGCAAGGCCGTCTACAAGCTCAATACCGATTGGGTCGAGGTGGAGGCAGGCGATTTCATGTGGCTCCGCGCCTTTTGCCCGCAGGCCTGCTATGCCGCAGGTCCGGGTCCCTTCCGCTACCTCCTCTACAAGGACGTCAACCGCCACGCCAAACTCCGCGGCCCCGGCGCTTTCGGACCAACCCGCTGACCGAACCGCCTTCCACCTGCACATTTTCTGTCGGAAAACATCCTGCGGGTGTCCGGGGAGTCAAAACCCCCGGTCCGAAGCCAAACAGAAGGCACGCCATGCGTCAGATCCAAACCGAACCGCTCACCGCCACGGCCTTCGCTCCCTTTGGCGATGTGCTTGATGCGTCTGGCGACTTCCGCCTCATCAACGCAGGCCTCTGCCGCCGCCACCATGACCGTGGCGTGCTCGACTTTGGCTTGGACGGTCGCGCAGGCATTTCCATCTTCAAGGCCGAACCCCGCGCGCTTCCCTACGCCTTCGACCTCATCGAATGCCACCCCGACGGATCACAGGCCTTTCTGCCAATGACCGCCGACCCCTTCCTCGTCATCGTGGCCGAAAGCCCCGCGCATGCCCCGCGCGCCTTCCTCACCGATGGCAGGCAGGGGATCAACTTGCATCGCGGCACCTGGCATGGCGTGCTCACCCCCCTGCACCCCCCTGGCCTCTTCGCCGTGGTGGATCGCATCGGTCCCACCCCGAACCTGCAAGAGCACCGCTATCCCACCCCATGGACCGTGGTCGCCTGAGGCGATCACCCCATCAGCCGCGCCACATCCAGCATGCGGTTGGAAAAGCCCCATTCATTGTCATACCAGCCAAACACGCGCAGCATCCCCCCGCCCGTGACCCGCGTCTCGGGGCAGGCCATCACGATGCTCTCCGGCCGCGCACGCAGATCGGTCGAAACCAGCGGCCGATCCGTCGCCCCAATCACGCCGCCCGCCGCACGCAAGACTGCATTCACCTCCTCAGCCGTCACCTTCCGCGCCGTCATCACCGCAAGGTCCACGCAGGAAACCGAGGCCGTCGGCACCCTTACCGCTGACCCCTCGATCCGCCCCGCGATCTGCGGCAAGACCACATCCAGCAATCGGCTGGCCGAGGTTGTCGTCGGCACCATCGACAGGGCCGCCGCCCGCGACCGCGGATAATCCGCCGCCGGCGCATCCACCGTGGGTTGGCTGCCAGTATAGCAATGGATCGTCGTCATCGACCCCGTCACCACGCCCCAATGATCGTCGATCAACCGCGCCAAAGGTGCCAACGCATTTGTGGTGCATGAAGCATTCGACACCACCGCCTGCCCCGCCAGCACCCCCTCATTGGCCCCCAGCACCACCGTCACATCGGCGGCCCGCGACGGCCCCGACACCAGCACCCGCCGTGCCCCCGCGCGCAGGCCCCGCTCGGCCACATCCCTCGCATCGGCGCGGCCCGTGCATTCCATCACCACATCCACCCCCGCCAGCGAGAGCGTCGCCACATCCGGTGTCCGATGCAGCGGGATTACCCGCCCATCCACCACCAGCGCGCCGGGTTCCAAAGTGACGGTCCCGCGCCAAGGCCCGAAGACGCTGTCATATTCAAAGAGATAGGCACACATCTCCGCCCCGGCGATGTCGTTGATGCCCACAATCTCCAGCCCCGGCCAGCGCGCCGGGGTCTGCAAGGCCGCCCGCAGCACCGACCGCCCGATCCGCCCAAACCCGTTGATGAAGACGCGCATGTGACCAAGCCTCCCCGCCCGATGCGCCAGACAGACCACGCCCCCGCAGGGGGTTCAATGCCTGTAATGAAATATGATCAAAAGCGGAGTGGGCCGCAAACTCAGGAACGGTTCCTGACACAGGAACCGCCACCGGACGTCGCGCCACCCGTGCCCCGATTTCTGCGTGCAGAAATCGTCACGAAATCTGCGACAGATTTCGCTAGACCGACACCTCCACCCCCAGCCCGCGCTCCCGCGCGCGCTGTACGGCCACCGCCGCCACCGCAAGGTCCTGCAACCCAACACCCGTCCCGTCAAACAGCGTGATCTCCGCTTCCGACCGCCGCCCGGCATCCGCACCCGTCAGCACCGCCCCAAGCGGCACGATATCGGCATCCGATACCATCCCCGCCGCCACCGCATGCTGCGCCTCGCCGATGCTCACCGATTGCGCCACCTCGTCGGTGAAAAGCCGCGCCTTGCCAACCAGCGCAGGCTGAACTTCCTGCTTGCCTTTCGTATCGGTCCCCATGCAGGCCAGATGCGTTCCCGGCGACACATGCGCCGCCATCAGCGATGCCGCTGGCGACGATGTGATCGTGATGATGGCCTCCGCCTCCACCATCCGCTCCAACCCCACCGCCTCGAAAGGCAGCCCCAGTTCCGCGGCCACCTCCGCAAGTTTCGGCAGCATCTCGGGATGCAGGTTCCACGCGATCACGCGCTCCCACTTCCGCACCCGCACCGCCGCGCGCAGCTGGAACCCCGCCTGATGCCCCGCCCCCACGATGCCCAGAACCCGCGCATCCTTCCGCGCCAGACGGTCGATGGACAAAGCCGAAGCCGCCGCCGTCCGCAGCGCGGTCAGAAGGTTGCCCCCGACCATCGCCACAGGCCGCCCCGTATCGGGGTCAAAGAGATAGACCGTCGACTGATGGTTGGTGATCCCACGCGCCATATTGCCGGGGAAATACCCCCCCGCCTTGACGCCCAACATCCCCCCCGCCCGGTCAAGACCCGACTTGAACCCGTATTGCCGCCCTTCACCCAGCGCCTCGCGCACCACGGGAAAGTTATAGGCCTCGCCCCGCGCCATCGCGGCAAAGGTGGCGGCCACGGCCTCATAGGCATCCTCAGGCGAAACGAGGTCGGCGATCAGCGCCTCGGGAACGATCAGCATCGCATATCCTTGCAGGGTAACTTCATTCCGTGGCGCGCGGGGGGAGGCAACGCCCCCCGCACCCCCTTTTCCTCAATAGGCTTTGCCGCGGGCCGAGACGGGCCAGACCACCTCGACCTTGCCGTTCCGCACACCCACATACCAATCGTGGACGTTGCAGGTGGGATCGCAATGCCCCGGCACCAGCCGCAGCTTGTCATTCACCTTCAACACGCCTTCCGGATCATCGATCACGCCATGCTCGTCGCTGCACTTGATGTATTTCACATCCGTCCGGCCAAAGATCACCGGCAGCCCGCTATCCACCGACTGGGCCTTCAGCCCCGCATCGCAGATCGCCCGATCCGCCTTGGCATGGCTCATGACCGAGGTCAGGATGAACAGCGCATTCTCCCATTCCCCCTGATCGATCCGCTTGCCGTCCTTGTCCAGGATGCGTCCGTAATCCGCATCCATAAAGGCATAGGACCCACATTGCAGCTCGTTATAGACCCCTGAATTCCCTTCGAAATAATAGGATCCCGTGCCGCCGCCGCCGACGATGTCGCATTCAAGGCCCTCACCTTTCAACGCCTCGACCGCGTCGCGCACCATGGCCACCGCGATGTCGATCTTGGCCTTGCGGTCCTCATAGCGGTCCATGTGCTGCATCGCACCCTGATAGGCCTGAATGCCCGCGAATTTCAGCCCCGGCGCCGCATCAATGGCCTTGGCCAGGTCCACCACAGCGGGCGTCGTCGTCACGCCACAACGCCCCGCGCCGCAGTCAATCTCCACCAGACATTCGATGGTCGTCCCATGCTTCACCGCCGCCGCCGACAGGTCGGCCACATTGGCCAGATCATCGACGCAGCAGATCGCCCGCGCGCCCAATTTCGGGATACGCGCCAGACGGTCGATCTTGGCCGGATCGCGCACCTGATTGCTGACCAGCACATCCTTGATCCCGCCCCGCGCAAAGACCTCGGCCTCGCTCACCTTCTGGCAGCAGACGCCAATGGACCCGCCCAACCGTTCCTGCAACAGCGCCACATCCACCGATTTATGCATTTTCCCATGCACCCGGTGCCGCACGCCCATTTCGCGGGCAAAGCGCCCCATCTTCTCGATGTTCCGCTCCAGCGCATCCAGATCCAGCACAAGGCAAGGCGTCTGGATGTCCTTCTCATCCATCCCCGGCAGCGCTGGGATGTCATAGCCCACTTCCAACCCGTCCAGTTTCACCTGCGCGTTCATATCCTTACCCTTTCATCCAAGGCAGCTTGTCCAGATCCACATTCCCGCCGGTCAGGATCACCCCGACCCGCTTGCCCCGGAACCGATCCGGGTTCTTCAGGATCACCGCCAGCGGCACCGAACAGCTGGCCTCGATCACGATTTTCATCCGCTTCCAATGCAGCTTCATCGCCTCGACGATCTCATCCTCCGTCGCAGTCAGCACGTCGGTCGCGTAGGTCTTCACAAAATGCCATGTCAGTTCCTTGAGCGGCACCTTCAACCCGTCCGCCACCGTATCCGGCGCGTCATCGGCGATGATATGCCCCGCCCGGAAACTGCGCGCCGCGTCATCGGCATTCACGGGTTCGGCAGCGAAAATCTCCACCTGCGGCGCAATGGCCGACAGCGTCAGGCAGGTGCCGGAAATCATCCCACCCCCACCGATGGGCGCCACCACAGCATCCAGCCCGTCCACCTGCTCCATCAACTCGCGCGAACAGGTGCCCTGTCCCGCAATCACGCGCGGGTCGTTATAGGGATGCACGAAATCCGCTCCCGTCCGCGCCTGCACTTCGGCAAACACCGCCTCACGGCTGCTGGTCGACGGTTCGCATTCCACGATCACTCCGCCATAGCCTCGCACCGCATCCTTCTTGGCCTGCGGTGCCGTCCGCGGCATCACCACCGTGCAAGGAATGCCCCGCCGCCCCGCCGCATAGGACAGAGACAGCGCATGGTTCCCGCTCGAATGCGTGGCAACACCCCGCTCCAGTTGATCGTCCCGCAGGCCAAAGACGGCATTCGACGCCCCCCGCACCTTGAACGCCCCGGCCTTCTGGAAGTTCTCGCATTTAAAGAAAAGCTCCGCCCCCGTCAGCTCGTTCAGGAAGCTGGAGGTCAGAACCGGCGTCCGATGGATATAAGGCGCGATCCGCGCATGGGCCGCCAGCACATCGTCATAAGTCGGTATCACCATCTCCACCATGTCGCGCAACGCCGCCTCCATTTTCTGTCTGAAAATATCCCGTTGGGCCGGGGGCTTGCCCCCGGTCCCACGGGTTCCATCATTCCGCCGCCATCGCCATCGGCACCGCCGACCCGCGATAGAAATCCGCCGCCGCCGCCACGCCCGATCCCAGCCGCACGTTCCAGCCCAGATCGGCCATGCACATCTCCGCCGTGGCAAGGCCACCCAGCACCATCACATCCGTCAACATCCCCAGATGCCCGATGCGGAACACTTTGCCCGCCACTTCGCCCAGCCCCACACCGAAAGCCACGCCATACTTTTCCGCGGCCAGCTTCACGAGGTCGGTGCCATTGCACCCCGCAGGCACCACCACCGCCGTCACCGTCTCGGAATAAAGGTCGGGCGAGGCCGCGCAGGGCCGCATTCCCCAAGCCGCCACCGCGCGCCGCACCCCTTCGGCCAGCCGCGCATGCCGGGCATAGACCGCCTCCAGCCCCTCGTCCTCCAGCATCTCGATGGATTTCGCGAGCCCCGCGATCAACCCCACCGATGGCGTGTAGGGATAGCCTCCCCCGGCATAGCTTTTCAGCATGTCGCGGAAGTCGAAAAAGGTCCGCGGCAGCCGTGCCCCGTCCATCGCCGCCAGCGCCTTGTCCGACACCCCAAGGATCGCCAGCCCGGCAGGCAGCATGAATCCCTTCTGGCTGCCCGCCACGGCGATATCCACGCCCCAAGCGGCCATCTCGAATGGCATCGACCCAATCGACGACACGCCGTCGACAAAAAGCATCGCCTCATGCCCCGCCGCATCCATCGCGCGCCGGATGCCCGCAATATCCGACCGAACCCCCGTCGCCGTCTCGTTATGCGTGGCCAGCACCGCCTTGATCCGTCCGCCCGTATCGGCGCGCAACGCCGCCTCGATGGCCGCCACAGGCGCACCCTGCCCCCAAGGCGTTTCGATGATCTCCACCTCCAGCCCATGGCGCTGGCACAAATCGATCCAGCGATGGCTGAACATCCCGAACCGCGCCGCCAACACCCGGTCACCGGGCGACAGCGTGTTGCTAATCGCGGCTTCCCAGCCACCCGTCCCGGTCGACGGCAGGATGATCACCTCACCCCCCGCCATCCCCAGCACGCGCCGGACCCCCGCCACCGCCGGACGGAACAGCTTGCCAAAGGCCGCTGACCGATGATCCAGCGTAGGCATGTCACAGGCCTTGCGAATCTCCTCTGGAATATTCGTCGGGCCGGGAATGAAGACGGGATTCTGGAAGGACATGGCGACCACCTCTCTTGGGCATGGCGGCACCCTACGCCCTCCCTCGCCGCATCACAATTTTTTCGAAAACATTTTTCAACAAACGAAAAATGCTCTATCCTCTTTCCAAATCAGAGACTTGCGCTTTTTCACCCCAAACGGACCCGCTCAAATGCCCACAAAACCTCGCGGCCGCCCCAAGGCCTTCCACGACAAGACCGACCAAAACACGGTGCAGGCACTCGACCGCGCGCTTGGCCTGCTCTCCACCCTTGCCAATCATCCGGGCCTCACGCTGTCGGAACTCGCCGAAACCTCCGGTCAGGCCGTCGCCACGGTCTACCGCGCCCTCATCACGCTGCAATCCCACGGGATGGTCGAATCCGAAGACCCCGCTCAGGTCTGGCATATCGGCCCGGGTGCCTTCCGCGTGGGTTCCGCCTTCCTGCGCCGGACCAAGGTCGTCGAACGCGCCCGCGCCGCGATGGATGCCTTGATGCGGGACACGGGCGAAACCGCAAATCTCGGGGTCGAGGTGGGGGATGAGGTCCTCTTCCTCTCCCAAGTCGAAACCCATCAGGCCATCCGTGCTTTCTTCCCCCCCGGCACCATTGCGCCCATGCATGTCTCTGGCATCGGCAAGGCCCTGCTCGCTTGGTATCCGGAAGAGAAGGTGAAAGGTATCCTTGCCCGCAAGGGGTTGGAACGCTTCACCACCCTCACCCACACTTCCGAAACCGCCCTCCTGCGCGATCTGTCCCGCACGCGCGACCGTGGCTTCGCCATCGATGATCAGGAACGCGCCGAAGGCATGCGCTGCGTCGCCGCCCCCATCTTCAACGCCCATGGCGAACCCGTCGCGGGCCTCTCGGTCAGCGGCCCGGCCTTCCGCATGGGCCTCTCAGATGCGACGCGCCTCGGCGCCCTCGTCCGCGCCGCAGCAGACAAGGTGACCGAAGCCACGGGTGGTCAGCAGCCCACGCCCTAAGCCCTTCATCTTGGCAATAAATACTCGCGGGGGAGGGCGCGCAAAGCGCGTCCGGGGGCGGCAGCCCCCCTCCCTTCTGACGGGGCGAAGTCCCCGGCAGAAGGGCAAAGGAATGCCGCGGCACGCGGCGCCGCTCAATAACCGCTATTGCAGATCGCGGAACGCCGCCTGCATGCGCTCCACCGCCTCCACCACCATCGCGCGCGGGGCAGCGATGTTGAACCGCAGGAAGGTCTCTCCCCCCGGCCCAAAGCTCGCGCCATGATTGGTGGCAATCCGCGCCTCCTTCTCCACCCGCCCGATGAATTCCGCAGGTGCCATCCCGGTGCCCGAAAAATCCAGCCATGCCAGATAGGTCGCCTCCAGCGGCATGGATCGCAGGCCCGGTATCCCCGCCATGCCCGCATCAAACACCCGCCGGTTCCCCTCCAGATAGGCCATCAGCGCATCCACCCACTCCGCCCCTTCGGGCGAATAGGCCGCCGTCGCCATATGCATCCCGAAACTATTGCCCGAAATGCCAAGGGCCATGATCTTCGCCGCAAACTTCGCCTTCAGCGCGGGGTCCGCGATGATCACATTCCCCGTATGGCTGCCCGCGATGTTGAAGGTCTTCGTCGTCGCGGTCATCATCACCAGACGGTCCGCAATCTCTGGCGCGGCCAGCGTCATCGGCACATGCCGCTGCCCCGGATAGACCAGATCATGGTGGATCTCGTCCGATACCAAAATCAGATCATGCCGCACGCAGAAATCGGCGACCCCGCGCAGCTCCGCCTCCGTCCAGACCCGCCCGCCCGGATTGTGGGGCGAGCAGAGGATGAACATCCGCTCCCGCCCCGTCATCAGCCCGTCCCAGGCGTCAAAATCCATCTCATAGCGCCCATCGACCAAGGCAAGCGGACAATCCCGCACCTCGCGCCCCGCCGCTTTGATCGTGCGGGCAAAGGCGTGATAGACAGGCGTCGTCAGCACGACCGCATCCCCGGGCGCGGTAAAGGCCTCAAGGCAAAGCCCCGTCCCGTTCACAAGACCATGCGTGGTAAAGATGTCCCCCGCCGCCACGTTCCAGCCATGGCGCGTCTTCATCCACCACTGGATCGCCTCCAGATAGGCGCGGTCATCCCCGAAATAGCCATAGATGCCATGCGCCGCCAACCGTTCTACCGCCTGCTGGACGATGGCGGGCGGCCGGAACTCCATATCCGCCACCCACATGGCAAGCCCCTCCGACGCCGGAACGCCGTAAAGCTTCTCCATCATGTCCCATTTCACGCAATGGGTGCCGATGCGGTTGATCGGGGTGTCAAAGTCCATATCCGCCCTCTGGTCCTGCTGCCGCAATCAGGAATATCAAGTCAGAACATACGTTCCAATCGGGAAATTGATGCCGATACAATGTTCTGCCCTCAACCATTTACCTAGCATTTTGTCCCACTTTTTTGCAAATTTTCAGAATACTATCCCAAATCATTCAGCAAACCCACCACCCCTGTCCCGCCATTGCACCCATAGGGCTTTTTCCGCTATCGACAGCACATGATCCGCCCCATCCTGATCCATCCCGACCCGCGCCTCAAGAAACTCTGCGACCCCGTCGCCGAGATCACACCCGACATGGGCAAACTGGCCGAAGACATGCTCCAGACGATGTATGATGCCCCCGGCATCGGCCTCGCCGCACCACAGGTCGGGATCACCAAACGCCTTATCGTCATGGATTGCGTCAAAGCTGAGAATGAGGCCCCCCGCCCCCTCGTCCTCTTCAACCCCGAAGTCACCTGGGCGTCCGAAGAGCTGTCGACCTATGACGAAGGCTGCCTCTCTATCCCCGATCAATATGCCGAAGTGCAGCGCCCAGCCGAGGTGCGCGTCCGCTGGATGGGTCTCGACGGCAAGTCGCAAGAGGAACAGTTCTCCGGTCTCTGGGCCACCTGCGTCCAGCACGAGATCGACCACCTGAACGGCAAACTCTTCATCGATTACTTGGGTCCGCTGAAACGCCAGCTCATCACCCGCAAGATGGAGAAACTGAAACGCGAACGCGCGCGGCAGGGCGGATGACGGTCCGCCCCTGCCTGCCATGGCCCCATCCGGCGCTAAAGACCCCCGCCGCGACGGTGGATGCCATCACGGATGACATCCGCGCCATCTGGGCCGACATGATCGACACGATGGATGCCATGCCCGGCTACGGCCTTGCCGCCGTGCAAATCGGCATTCCCTTGCGCCTCGCCGTCGTGGATTGCTCCGACGAACGCGGTCAGGCCATTCGCATGGCCAATCCCGAAATCCTCCATGCCAGCGTCCAACCCCGCACGCATGAGGAAGCCTCGCCCAACCTTCCCGGCGTCTCGGCCGTGATCGAACGCCCCCGCGCCGTCACCGTCCGCTTCCTGAACGAAAAGGGCGAAATGGAAGACCGCGACTTCGTCCATCTCTGGGCGACCTCGGTCCAGCATCAGATCGACCATCTGGCGGGCAAGATGTATTTCGACCATCTCTCCCCCCTGAAACGCAAAATGCTGATCGCCAAGGCGGAAAAGCTGCGGAGGCGTGGGTGAAAATCGTTTTCATGGGCACGCCGGACTTTTCCGTCCCCGTCCTTCAGGCCCTCGCCGCGCGGCACCAGATCGTTGCCGTCTACACCCAACCCCCGCGCCCCGCAGGCCGGGGCAAGGACCTGCGCCCCACCCCCGTCCATGCTGCCGCCGCTGCGCTGGGCCTTCCCGTCCGCCACCCCACAAGCCTGAAATCCCCAGAAGAACAGACGGCCTTCGCCGCGCTTGATGCCGATGTCGCCGTCGTTGTCGCCTATGGCCTGATCCTGCCGCAAGCCATCCTCGATGCCCCCCGCGCAGGCTGCCTCAACATCCACGCCTCGCTCCTGCCCCGCTGGCGTGGCGCGGCCCCCATCCACCGCGCCATCATGGCGGGCGATGCCGAAACCGGCATCTGCATCATGCAGATGGAAGCGGGCCTCGACACCGGCCCCGTCCTTCTGCGCGAGGCCACCCCAATCGGCCCCGAAGAAACCACCCAAGACCTGCATGACCGCCTGTCGCAGATCGGCGCGCGCCTGATCCTTCAGGCGCTCGACCGCTTGCCCACCCTCACCCCTGAACCACAGCCCACTGAGGGCGTCACCTACGCCGCCAAAATTGACAAGGCTGAGTCGCGAATTGATTGGTCCCGTCCCGCGGCCGAGATTGACCGCCAGATCCGCGCCCTTTCCCCCTTCCCCGGCGCATGGTGCATGGGCGGCACGGAACGGATCAAACTCCTCCGGTCCCGGCTTGCCAAAGGCTCAGGCACCCCCGGCACCGTCCTTCCCGGCCTGAGCATCGCCTGCGGCACAGGGGCCATCGCCATCACCCTTGCCCAGCGCGAGGGGAAAAAGGCCCAATCGCCGCAAGATTTTCTGAACGGCTTCTCCCTCCCCGACCGACTGGACTGACGGCACAACCTGCGCCACACTCTTCCGCAGATCGGAGGAACCCATGCCCGTCCTCATCCTCATTGTCATCGGGGCCGCCGCAGGCTTCCTCGCCACCCGCTTCATGCGCGTGCAGACCGACGTGCCCACCACCATCGCCATCGGCATCGGGGGCGCACTTGTGGGCTGGGGCATCCTTCGCTTTCTCGTCTCGGTCACCGGATGGGTCGCAGCCTTTGTCGGCGCCGTGCTAGGGGCGGTCCTCCTCATCTGGCTCTGGCAGAAATACGTCTCGCGCTGACCGTCTCGCGCTGACGGGCGTCGCGCTAACCGATCCGCTTCACCGCATCGCGCAACCGGAACCCCGCGCCCCCGGCACCGGACCAAAGCATCCGCCCCTGCCAGGCCGCAAAGATCATCGCCGCCGCCTCGGCCTTGCACCCGGCCTTGCGCGCAACCGACGCTTCCACCTCCGCGCGCCACGCCGCCGCCCGCGCCGCCACCACCTCATCCCCCAAGGACGCCCAGATCAGCGCCCCCCGCAGCGCAGCGCCCAGCGCCTTCAAAAACCCCTGCGCGCTGGCCTCTGCCGTATCTGCCGCGCGCGTCGCCGCCTCCACCCCGTCCCAACCATGGATCAGCGCCCCGCGCAGCATCCCCTCCCGGTCGCCATAGCGCTGCACCAAAGAGGGCGGCGCAAGGCCAACCGCCGCCGAGACCAGGCCAAAGGACACCTGCCCCCGCGCCTCCAACATCTCCAAGACGGCATCGAAAATAACGGCATCGGGAATGGAACGCGGTCGGGCCATGTCATATCCTGAACGATCATTCGCCAACCAGCCTGCGCCAGCCGCGCCCGCCGATCAACCCCTATCGCTTCGGCGATCCGGGCTTCGGCGGCCGCGCCCGATAGACCGGCAGACGCCAGCCGAACCCAAGGCTTCCCGCCCGCAGGACCAGCGTCACCCCCCCACAGGCCAGCAGCGCCTGCCACACCTCCACCCCGGCCAGACCCAGCAGCACCGCCACTCCCGCCCCGCAAAAGGCGCAGGTCACGTAAAGCTCGCCCTGCTTCAACACCAACGGCACTTCGTTGCAGACCACGTCTCGCATCAATCCGCCCATGCAGCCCGTGACCATTCCCATCACCAGCACGACAGGCCAGCCAAGACCTTCCGCAAAGGCCACCCCCACCCCCGCCGGCACCGCCACGGCAAGCGCCAGCGCATCCAGCCATTCAATCGCGCGATATCGGCTTTCCAGAAGATGCGCCCCGAAAAACACCAAAACCGCCGCCAAGGTCGCCACCGCCAGAAGCGCCGGGTCCCCGATCCAGACCGGCGGCCGCCCAAGGATCACATCCCTCAGCGTGCCCCCGCCCACCGCCGTCAGACAGGCGATGAAGATGAACCCCACGATATCCAGTTGCGAGCGGCTCGCCACCAAGGCCCCAGTCAGGGCAAAGACCGCGACCGAGGCATAATCCAGCACCGGAAGGATCGTCGCCACCGATGCCTCCAGCCCCGGTGCGATCATGCCTCACGCCCCTTCCCCGGCTTGTAGGGCGCCATTCCGGCGCGCGCCAAAGCATCGGCCCGCTCATTCTCCTCATGCCCGGCATGGCCCTTGATCCAGCGCCATTGCACCTTGTGCCGCGCCTGCGCCTGATCCAGCCGCTGCCACAACTCGGCATTCTTCACCGGGTCCTTCCCCGCCGTGCGCCAACCGTTCCGCTTCCAGCCATGGATCCATTCCGTCACGCCATTCTTCACATAGGCGCTGTCGGTCACCACCGTGATCTCGGACGGCTTCGCCAACGTCTCCAACGCCGAAATCGCCGCCAGCAATTCCATCCGGTTGTTCGTGGTCAGCGCCTCGCCCCCCGAAAGCTCGCGCTCCTTCACCACCGCATCGCCCTCGCGCGCGATCAACAACACGCCCCACCCCCCCGGCCCCGGATTGCCCGAACAGGCCCCATCGGTATAGGCGAATAGCTCTGGCATCGGCGGCTCCTTTTTCCCCCGTGTAGGCAGCGAGGCAGGGACCGTCAACGCAACGCCCTGCTTCATCTTGGCGAAAATACTCTCAGGGGGTGAGGAGCGCAGCGACGAGGGGGCGGAACGCCCCCTGCGCCGCCCGCCACAAGGATCACCCCATCAGGATCGGCACTGCAAGACAGGCCAGAACCACCGCCGTCAGCAGCACCCGCAGCTTCATCCACCATGGCGGAGCCAACCCCTGCCGCGCAAAGCCATAATCCAGCATCAAAAGCCCGGCGAATCCCGCAAACAGGTTCACCGCCGCATCCCCCGGCGCACCGTTGACCATAAAGAGCCCCCACAGCGCCGGGATCACCGACAGCGCATAACCCACGCCTGCCTGCGCGCCCTTGGCCTTGGTGGCAAACCCCCACAGCACGCCCGACATGAAGGACAGGATCACCACCCCATAGGTCAGGCTGAGATAGGTTCCCATGAACATTGGCGGCATGAACTGCCCGCCCCAGCCCACCGTCGCCGGGAACAGCACATTCGTCGCCCCCCAAAGGAACGGGATCAACCCGGCAAGGCCAAGGATCAGGGCAGAACGGGGAATCGCTGTCATCTCAGGCCTTCGATCATCGCATCTATGCGCTTGGCCCGCGTGGGCGCGGTCTTGGCGCTGCCGATCTGATACAGCATCCCGCGCCGCTTGCCAGCCGTCAGCCCGTCCCAGACCGCCGTCATATCCGCCGCCCGCAGCGCGGCGGCCACATCCTCGGGCGTGTCCACCTGATCCTCAGGCGCAGGCCGCAGCCGCACCTCCACAGGCTTCCCCGGCACGATCCCCGCCCGGTCCAATAGCGACGCCCCCGCCCAGAGGAACACCCCCTCCACCACCGGGGCCCGCGATAGGGCAAGGTTCACCCAATGCTCGGCAATCTCGCCTTCCACCCGCCTCGTGGCCCCCAGCGCCGCCGCCGCCACATCCGGCACCCGCAGGATGGTGTAGGTGGCTTTCCCCCAGTCCAAAGGTTCGACCACCCCTTCAAAGACAACCCAGTCGCTCACGCAGGCTCCCGCAGGATGCGCGGCACCTTGAATTCCACATTCTCCACCGCCGTCTCAACCATCTCGACCGTGGTCGCGAACCGCGCGCGGAAGGCGTCAATCACCTCATTCACCAAAACCTCCGGCGCGCTTGCCCCGGCGGTGATCCCGATGGACCGTATTCCCTCCAGCGCCCGCCAATCGATATCCGCTGCCCGCTGGATCAGCTGCGCATAAGGGCAACCCGCATTCGCCCCCACTTCCACCAGCCGTTTGGAGTTCGACGAATTCGGCGCCCCAATCACCAACAGCGCGTCAATCTTCCCCGCCATCGCCTTCACCGCCGCCTGACGGTTCGTCGTCGCATAGCAGATATCATCATGCGCAGGGGCAAGGATCGCCGGAAACCGCGCCTTCAGCGCTGCCGCGATATCGGCCGTATCATCCACCGAAAGCGTGGTCTGCGTGATGAAGGCAAGCTTGCCGGGATCGCGCACCACCAGCCCCGCCACATCTTCCACCGTCTCGACCAGCAGCACCTCGCCCTCCGGCAATTGCCCCATGGTCCCTACCGTTTCCGGGTGGCCCGCATGGCCGATCATGATCATCTGCAAGCCGTTTTCGTGATGCCGCGCCGCCTCGTTATGCACCTTGGTGACAAGAGGGCAGGTCGCATCCACCGCGATCATCTCGCGCTTGGCCGCCTCGGCAGGCACCGCCTTGGGCACCCCATGGGCCGAAAACACCACAGGCCGGTCAAGCGGGCATTCATCCAGCTCTTCGACAAACACCGCACCCTTGGCGCGCAAGCCGTCCACCACGAATTTGTTATGCACGATCTCATGGCGCACATAGACCGGTGCGCCCCATTTCTCGATCGCCATCTCGACGATCTTGATCGCCCGGTCCACGCCCGCGCAAAACCCGCGCGGCGCGGCCAGATACAGGGTCAGGGGGGGCAGGGTCATCGCATTTCCTTTCGGGCCGTCCCCGCAGAAATAGGCCGAAACCCCCGCCCGGTAAACCGCCAACCGCCCCTCAGCCGATGACCCCCATCACGATCAGCCCCAGCACCAGATACCGCCCCGTCTTGGCCACCGTGACCAGCAGGGCAAACAGCCAGACCGGCGTCTTCAGAACACCCGCCACCACCGTAAGCACATCCCCCAAGGGCATCCATGACAGCAGCAGCGACCACACCCCCCACCGCCGGAACCACCCCTCCGCCCGTGCCATCGCCGCCTCGGGGATGCGAAACCGCGCGGGCAATGTCAGCCCCGCCAGCCCTCGCCCGATCGCGTAATTGACAAAAGACCCCAGCACATTCCCGACCGAGGCCACCGCAAGGATCAGCCAGAATCGCTCCGGTTCCGCCACGATCATGCCGCCAAAGATGATCTCGGATTGAAAGGGAACGGGCGTCGCCGCCACAAAGGCGGCAAGGAACAGGCCAAGCAGGGCGGAACCGAAAATCATCCCGCCCAGATGGCACCCGCCGCCCGCCGCCGCAAGGGCCGCCCGCGCCGTGGGGTCACGCGATCTTCGCCTGCCACTCGGCCGCGAAGGCGGCCTTCGCCGCCGGGTTCACGAAGGCCCGGGTCGGCACGATCATGACCTCGCGCCCGGTCGACAGAAAGACATGCCCCTCTGTCTCGCGCACCTCGCGTAGCGCCAGCGCACCAAAGGCCAGCGGCTCTTTCCGGTCATCGCGATATTCGACCAGCCGATCCCCCCAAATTTCCAGCCGCGCGCCGGTGCGCTGATCCGCCCGCCGCTGCGCGCGCTGATGCAGGTCGCGCCGCTGCAACAGGATGACCAACGCGAAAGGCAGGGCCATCAGAACCGCCGCCACTGGCACGGAATGCAACGGGGCCAAATCGGTCATCACCCCGCTCAGCATCTTCAACAGGCCAAGCCCTGCGAAAAAGGCGGCGAACAAGGCCACCTTGTCGCGCTTGCGATGGGTGGGCGATTCCCGCTCCCACACCAAGGCGTCGCTGTAATCTTGGGTGTAATGAATGATCCGGTCAGGCTTTGCGCCCGCCTGTCCAGCAGCGGTGGCGGGGGCCTCTGCCTCCCCCGCCCCGCCCTCAATGGCCGTGGGTCCAGTCACTTGACCTCGACAACGGCCTCTTCACGGTCGAACGCGCGCGGCTCGCGGGGCGGGCGGCCGATCACGTCGCGCAATTCATCCAACTCGATGAAATTATCCGCCTGCCGGCGCAATTCATCGGCAATCATCGGCGGCTGGCTGCGGATGGTCGACACCACCGAAACCCGGACGCCCTGCCGCTGCAGGCTTTCCACCAGCGGACGAAAATCCCCATCGCCCGAAAACAGCACGATATGATCCACGCGCGGCGCAAGTTCCATGGCATCGACCGTCAGTTCGATATCCATGTTCCCCTTGACCTTCCGCCGCCCTTGGCTGTCGGTGTATTCCTTGGCGGGCTTCGTCACCATGGTAAAGCCGTTGTAATGCAGCCAGTCCACCAAGGGCCGGATCGGGGAATAATCGTCATTCTCCAGAAGCGCCGTGTAGTAAAATGCCCGCAGCAACTTTCCCCGGCGCATGAATTCCTGCCGCAGAAGTTTGTAGTCGATATCGAACCCCAAAGCCTTTGCCGCCGCGTAAAGGTTCGAACCGTCGATGAACAGCGCAAGCCGTTCGTCCTTGTAAAACATTATGAGTTCCCCTCAAAAAAACAGTTCACTGGCCACATGTGGAAGTGATCTACGCCGAAAAGAGAAAACACCAAGTGAACGTAGGCACGCTACGCGTAAAAGATGAATCCATTCAAGTTCTACTATACGAAAGTGTAACCGAAGTTTCATGGCCCAAGAAATGCTCCTGATCGCCCTCGGCGCAAACCTGCCCTTCGCGGACGCGCCTCTGGCGCAAACCCTGCATTCCGCCGTTGAAATGCTGCGTCAGGCGGGGCTTTCGGACCTGCGCCTCAGCCCTCTCTACGCCACCCCCTGCTTCCCCCCCGGCGCGGGCCCCGATTACGTGAATGCAGCCGCTGCTGCCCCCATTCCCCCCGGTTGGGATGCCGCCCGAACGCTTGCCCTTCTGCACCGGGTCGAGGCGGAATTCGGCCGCACCCGCGAAACCCGCTGGGGGATGCGCACGCTTGACCTTGACCTGATCGCCTTTGGCGCGACCGTCGCCCCCGATCCGGCCACCTTCGCCGCTTGGCACGACCTTGATCCCGCCCGCCAGCGCGTCGAAACCCCAGACCGTCTGATCCTGCCCCACCCCCGAATGCAAGACCGCGCCTTCGTCCTTGTGCCCCTGCACGATGTTGCGCCGGATTGGGTCCACCCCGTCTCGGGCCAGACCGTTGCCGCCATGCTTGCGGCCGTTCCCGCCGCCGATCGCGCCGAGGTTCGCCCGCTTTCCCCGGATTCAGCGCTTGTCAAGCCCGTTTGATACGACTAGATAGGCGCTTCCATGCCCCCCATCCGAACTGGAGTCGCCCATGGCCCGCGTGACGGTCGAAGATTGCGTTGACAAGGTGCCGAACCGCTTCGAGCTTGTGATGCTCGCCGCGCATCGCGCCCGCGAGATCGCCGCCGGTTCGCCGCTCACCATCGACCGCGACAACGACAAGAACCCTGTCGTCGCCCTGCGCGAGATTGCCGAGGAAACGCAGTCGGCCGAAGTGCTGCGCGAACGCATGATCGAATCGCACCAGACTCAGATCGAGGTCGACGAACCCGAAGAAGACCAGATGGCGCTTCTGATGTCGGGCGAGATTGACCGTCCGATGCAGGACGACATGTCCGAAGAAAAGCTTCTGCGCGCCCTGATGGAAGCGCAAGGCGACAACTGATCCGGGCTACGGCCCGTCCAGCGGGGCGGTGATGATCGACGTCGAAGACCTCATCGCCCTCGTTCGGAACTACAACCCGCGCACCAATGCCGATCTGATCCGCAAGGCCTATGCCTATGGGTTTCAGATGCATGATGGCCAGTTGCGCAAATCGGGTGAACCCTATTTCACCCATCCCGTTGCTGTCGCCGCCATCCTTACCGAACAGCGGCTCGATGATGCCACCATCATCACCGCCCTTCTGCACGACACGATCGAAGACACCCGCTCCACCTATACCGATATCGCCAACCTCTTCGGCGACGAGGTGGCCGAACTTGTCGATGGCGTCACCAAACTCACCAACCTTCAGCTGTCCTCGGCCCAAAGCCAGCAGGCGGAAAACTTCCGCAAGCTGTTCATGGCCATGTCGAAAGACCTGCGCGTCATTCTTGTGAAACTGGCCGACCGTCTGCACAACATGCGGACGATCAAATCGATGAAGCCGGAAAAGCAGGCCCAGAAGGCCCGCGAAACGATGGAAATCTTCGCCCCCCTTGCAGGCCGCATGGGTATGCAATGGATGCGCGAGGAACTCGAAGACCTTGCCTTCCGCGTCCTCAACCCCGAAGCGCGCAATTCCATCATCCGCCGCTTCATCACCCTGCAACGAGAAGCGGGCGACGTGGTCCACAAGATCACCGCCGACATCCGGCTCGAACTGGAAAAGGTCCAGATCGAGGCCGATGTCTACGGCCGCGCCAAGAAACCCTATTCCATCTGGCGCAAGATGCAGGAAAAAGACCTCGCCTTCTCGCGCCTTTCCGATATCTACGGCTTCCGCGTCATCTGCGGGTCGGTGGCCGATTGCTATCGCATCCTCGGCGTGATCCACCAACGCTGGCGCGCCGTCCCGGGCCGCTTCAAGGATTACATCAGCCAACCGAAATCGAACGGCTATCGCTCCATCCACACCACCGTGTCAGGCCGCGATGGCAAGCGGGTCGAGGTGCAGATCAGAACCCGCGAAATGCACGAAGTGGCCGAGGCAGGCGTCGCCGCCCATTGGTCTTATCGCGAAGGCGTGCGCGCCCAGAACCCCTTTGCCGTCGATCCCGCGCGCTGGATCGCCACCCTGACGGAACGCTTCGATGCCGAGGATCACGACGAATTCCTCGAACATGTGAAGATGGAGATGTATTCCGATCAGGTCTTCTGCTTCACGCCCAAAGGTGACGTGGTGCAGTTGCCGCGCGGGGCCACGCCCCTTGATTACGCCTATGCCATCCACACCCGCATCGGCAATTCCTGCGTCTCCGCCAAGGTAGACGGCATCCGCGTCCCCCTCTGGACCCGCCTGAAAAACGGCCAAAGCGTCGAAATCATCACCGCCGAAGGCCAGCGCCCGCAATCCTCGTGGATCGATATCGTGACGACGGGCCGCGCCAAGGCCGCCATCCGCAAAAGCCTACGCGAAGAAGACCGGGGCCGTTTTGTCAAACTGGGTCAGGAACTCGCCCGCGCGGCCTTCGACCATGTCGGCAAAAAGGCCACCGACAAGGCACTCCGGACCGCAGCCAAGATGCTGGGTCTTGCCGATGAAACCGACCTCCTCGCCCGTCTGGGCAGCGCCGAAATCACGGCCCGCCGCGTCATCGAAACCCTCTACCCCGAACTTGCCCGCGCCCAAGACGATGAGGTGGATGCCTCCCGCCCCGTGGTTGGCCTGTCGGATGACCAATCCTTCCGCCGCGCGCCCTGCTGCCAGCCCGTGCCGGGCGAACGCATCGTTGGCATCACCTATCGCGGGCAGGGTGTGGTCGTGCATGCCATCGACTGCCCCGCGCTTGAAGAATTCGAAGAACAACCCGGCCGCTGGGTCGATCTGCACTGGCATTCCGGTCGCCATGCCGCCGTTCACACCGTCAGCCTGCAAATAACCATATCGAACGATGCAGGCGTCTTGGGGCGCATCTGCACCTTGATCGGGGAACAGAAGGCAAATATCTCGGATCTGAGGTTTACAGACCGCAAGCCGGACTATTATCGACTCATCATCGATGTGGACCTTCGCGATGTCGAACATCTGCACATGGTCATGACCGCGCTGGAGGCCGAGACCGATGTCGCCCAGATTTCACGTCACCGCGATATGACGCGAAAGCCCTGATCGGGCTTGTTGGGAGAAAGACTTGGTTTTCAAGCGGCGCAATCCTCGCACCCTTTGGGGGTGGACCCGCGAGATGGTCTATCCCCAAGGCGGGTTCAAACGCGCAACGCAATATGTCCTGCATCGCATGCGCCGCCTGCCCGACAGCCCGCACCGCATCGCGCGCGGCGTCTTTGCCGGGTCGCTTGTGGGCTTTCTTCCCCTTCCCGGCATGCAATTCATCGCCGCATGGCTGGCCTCGCGGGCGGTGAAGGGCAATCTGCTTGCGGCCCTTCTGGCCACCTTCAACACCAACCCCCTCACCACGCCCTTCTTCGCCGTCCTCGCAATGACGCTGGGGCATTGGATGCTCGGCATCCAGAAACCGCTATCTCCGGAATATATCGGCATGGCCTTCGCCAATGCGGGGTCGGATCTTTGGTTCAATTTCAAGGCGCTTTTCGGCCCCGCCCACACCCAATGGGACGGACTGATCCAGTTCTGGCACGAAATCTACCTGCCCTATTTTCTGGGCGCGCTCGGTCCGGGGATTATCCTGTCGGTCATCTTCTACTACCTCACCATCCCGCTGGTGACGGCCTATCAAAAGGCCCGCGACGCCAAATCCAAGGAACGCAACGAACGCCGCCGCAAACTGCGCGAAACGCTGGCCGCCGCTGCCGCCAAACTCACCCATCGCGGCGAAGCAGCCCATGGCGCGGGACAAAATAGCCATGGGGATGACGAAGGCGGCTCACCGCCCTAATCTCCCCCCGACTCGCTCAAAAGACCTGAACAACGGAAAGGCCACGGCCATGAAACCTCTCGGGCGCCTCCGTCTCGGCGTGAACATCGACCACGTCGCCACCGTCCGTAACGCCCGTGGCTCCACTTGGCCCGAACCGCTCCGCGCGGCACTGCTGGCCGAGGCTGCGGGTGCCGACGGCATCACCGCCCATCTGCGCGAAGACCGCCGCCATATCCGCGACGCCGATATCGAGGCCTTGGTGGCGGGCATTTCCATCCCGCTCAATTTCGAATGCGCGGCCACGGCGGAAATGCAGGCCATCGCGCTCCGCCACAAACCCCATGCCGTCTGCTTGGTGCCGGAAAAGCGTGAGGAGCGCACCACCGAAGGCGGGCTTGATGTCGCAGGCGACGACAACCGTCTTGCGGATTACATCGCCCCCCTGCGCGAGGCGGGCTGCCGCGTTTCCATGTTCATCGGCCACGACCCCCGCCAGATCGAAGCCTCCGCCCGCATCGGCGCGGCGGTGGTGGAATTGCATACCGGCCACTATTCCGAACTCCTCGCCGAAGGGCGCGATGTCGAGGCGGCCGACGAACTCGAAGGCCTGCGCCGGGGCGCGCGCCTTGCCCATGCCCTCGGCCTTGAGGTGCATGCAGGCCACGGCCTCACCTATGACAACGTGGCCCCCATCGCCGCCATGCCCGAGGTGATGGAACTGAACATCGGCCATTTCCTCATCGGCGAGTCGATCTTCCGCGGCCTCGGCCCCGCAATCGAAGAAATGCGCCGCCGCATGGACGAAGCGCGCGAAGGGCAGGCCTAACCGCATGATCCTCGGCATCGGCACCGATCTTGCCAATATCGACCGGATCGAGGCGACGCTCGCCCGCTTTGGCGACCGTTTCAAGGACCGTGTCTTCACCGAACGCGAACAGAAAAAGGCCGAAGGTCGCCCCCGCGCCATCGCCGCCACCTACGCCAAACGCTGGGCCGCGAAAGAGGCCTGCTCCAAGGCGCTTGGCACCGGCCTTCGCATGGGCATCAGTTGGAAGGACATGGCGGTGACCAACCTCCGCTCTGGCCAACCCGTGATGCATGTCACCGGATGGGCCGCCGAACGGCTGCGCGACATGACGCCTGCAGGTCACGAAGCGGTGATCCATGTCACCCTCACCGACGATCACCCTTGGGCGCAGGCCTTCGTTGTGATCGAGGCCCGCCCCCTCCGCGCCCCAGTGGAACTTGACTCCCCCGCGCCCAACGCGCAATGAACGCCGACCCGCAAATGCGGGAAACCAAAGCAGAGTGGACCCATGGCAGGCAGCAAGGCCAAGAACGAAAGCGGTATCGTCGAAACGATCAAGACCGTCATCTGGGCGCTTGTGATCGCCGGGGTCTTCCGCACCCTCTTCTTCCAACCCTTCTGGATTCCCTCGGGTTCCATGAAGGACACGCTGCTGATCGGCGATTTCCTTTTCGTCAACAAGATGGCCTATGGCTATTCCCGCTATTCCTGCCCCTTCTCGGCATGCCCGATCTCCGGTCGCCTCCTCGGTGGCGAACCCGAACGCGGCGATGTCGTGGTCTTTCGCCACCCGGTGAACGGCACCGATTTCATCAAGCGCCTTGTCGGCCTGCCGGGCGATACAGTGCAGATGAAGGGCGGCATCCTTTACCTCAATGGCGAAATGGTCCCCCAAACCCCGGCGGGCACCTTCGAAGAGGTCTATGAAAAGCAAGGTCCCATGGGCCAATTGCCGCGCTGTGAAAACGGCCCCGTGGGCGAAGGCGGCATCTGCACCTCGTCGCGCTTCACCGAAACCCTGCCCGAAGGCCGCCAGCACGACGTGCTGAACATCGACGCCAATGGCTTCGCCGATAACACCGATGTCTTCACCGTCCCCGCTGGCCATTACTTCTTCATGGGCGACAACCGCGACAACAGCCAAGACTCGCGCTTTGGTCAGGCCGTGGGCGGTGTGGGCTTCGTTCCCGCCGAAAACCTGATCGGCCGCGCCGACCGCATCATCTTCTCCTCCGCCGGACGGTCCATGCTCTTCTTCTGGACATGGCGTGCCGACCGCTTCTTTAAGGCGGTCGAGTGAGCGGCCAGCGCGTCAAGCTGGCGGCAGACCTTGCCGCCTTCGCCACCCGCATCGGGCACGACTTCCGCCGACCCGAGCTTTTGGCGCGCGCCGTCACCCATGCCTCCCTCTCCTCGCCCACCCGTCCCTCGAATGAGCGGCTGGAATTCTTGGGTGACCGTGTCCTTGGCCTCTCCATCGCCACCGCCTTGTTTCAACAGGACGGCACCGCCGCCGAAGGCCAGCTTGCCCCACGCTTCAACGCCCTTGTCCGTCAGGAAACCTGCGCCGAAATCGCGCGCGAGGTAGGCTTGGGCGATGTCTTGAAACTTGGCCGGTCTGAAATGCTTTCGGGCGGGCGGCGGAAAGAGGCGCTCTTGGGCGACGCGCTCGAGGCCGTCATCGCCGCCATCTATCTGGATGCAGGCTTCGACGCCGCGCGCGACATCGTCCTTCGGCTTTGGGGCGACCGCATCGAAAAGGCCGCGCAGGTCGATACCCGCGACCCGAAATCCAGCCTTCAGGAATGGGCACAGGCCCGGGGTCTGCCGCCCCCGACCTATACCGAAACCGCCCGCAGCGGCCCCGACCACCAGCCCGTCTTTACCGTCGAGGCCCGCCTCGCCAATGGCGAAACCGCCTCCGGCACCGCGCCGGGCAAACGCGCCGCCGAACAATCCGCCGCCCGCGCCCTTCTGGCGCGCATGGAGCAACAGGAATGACCGCAACCGAAACCCGCGCCGGCTTCGTCGCCCTGATCGGCGAACCCAATGCCGGGAAATCCACCCTTCTGAACCGGATGGTTGGGGCCAAGGTCTCTATCGTCACCCACAAGGTGCAGACCACCCGCGCCCGTATCCGGGGCGTCTGTATGGAAGGCCAGTCCCAGATCGTCTTCGTCGATACGCCCGGCCTCTTCCGCCCGCGCCGCCGCCTTGACCGCGCGATGGTTGCCGCCGCTTGGGGCGGGGCCGCCGACGCCGATATCATCGTCCTTCTGGTTGAGGCGCATCGCGGCCTGACTGAAGGCGTGCAGGCCATCATCGACAACCTCAAGGACAAGATCCCCTCCACCGCCACCGTGGCGCTGGCGGTGAACAAGATCGACAAGGTCAAGGCCGAAACCCTGCTCGCCCTGACGGCCAAGCTGAACGACGCCTTCCCCTTCGCCAAGACCTTCCTCATCAGCGCCGAACGCGGCTATGGCGTCGATGACCTGCGCGAATGGCTGGCCGCAGAGATCCCCGAAGGCCCGTGGTTCTATCCCGAAGACCAGATCGCCGACCTGCCCATGCGCATGATCGCGGCCGAGATGACGCGCGAAAAGCTGACCCTCCGCCTGCATGAGGAACTGCCCTACCAGCTGACGGTCGAGACCGAGAAATGGGAGGACCGCCCCGACGGCTCCACCCGCATCGACCAGGTGGTCTATGTCGCCCGTGACGGCCACAAGGGCATCGTGCTGGGTGCCAAGGGCGAAACCATCAAGGCCATCGGCCAACAGGCCCGCGCCGAAATCGCCACCTTCCTTGATCGCCCCGTGCATCTTTTCCTGACCGTGAAGGTCCGCCCCAACTGGCTGGAAGAGGCCGAGCGCTATTCCGAAATGGGGCTGGATTTCAAAGACGGCGACTGACGCGCGGGGGGGATGCCCCGGGGGCGCTTCGCCCCCCGGACCCCCAGAGAGTATTTTTGCCAAGATGAAGGGGCATCCCGTTGCGCCTGACAACAGACCTCTGGGTATCTGCCTATCTGACGCGACTGCGGCTTGCGGATATCCCCGTCTATGTCACGGCCAAAGGCGATGCGACGGCAGGCGCGGTGATCGTGAAATGCGCCACGCTTGACGGGCAGGCAAAGGCCGTGCAGCGCAGCTATGACCTGATGACAGGCGCCCGCGTCTGGGTCACGCTGGCCGAGGGGCCCGAGGCCGAGGTGGACGCCACCCTTCGCCGCCAACGCGACCGCGACCCCGACCTCTGGGTGATCGAGGTAGAGGATCGCCACGGCCGCACCCTTCTGGATGAGGCAGGGCTGTCCGACTGACTTGCCCTTCGCGCGCCCCGCGCCGATAGTCACGCGCATGGAATGGCGGGACGAAGGCGCGCTTCTATCGGTCAGACCCCACGGCGAAAGCGCGGCGATCATCGAGGTCTTCACAGAAGAACATGGCCGCCATGCCGGGGTCGTGCGCGGCGGCACATCCCGCCGCATCGCCCCCCTTCTGCAACCCGGCGCGCAGCTGCAGGTGACATGGCGCGCGCGGCTGGATGACCATTTGGGCATTTTCACCGTCGAACCCTTACGCGCCCGCACAGCGCTTCTGTCTGATCCGCTTGCACTGGCGGGCCTCAACGCTGTTTGCGCGATGCTCCGCGTGGCGCTGGCCGAACGTGAACCCCACCCGATGCTTTACGCGGCCACCCTGCCGCTGCTTGACGCGCTAGAGGCCGGGGCGGATTGGCCCCCCGCCTATCTGCGCTGGGAACTCCTCCTCCTCGAAGACATCGGCTTCGGCCTTGATCTTGCCACCTGCGCCGTCACCGGCAGCCGCGATGACCTGATCTATGTCTCACCCAAAACGGGTCGCGCCGTTAGCCGCCAAGGCGCGGGCGACTGGGCCAGTCGCCTTTTGCCCCTGCCACAGGTGCTGCTCGGCCAAGGCCCCGCCTCCGCGCGCGAGATCGCCCAGGCCCTCGCCCTGACCGGCCATTTCCTGAACCGCGAATTGGGGCCCATGCTGAACGGCCGCCCCCTGCCCGAGGCGCGCGCGCGACTGATCGACCGCCTGTCGCGCCGCGCCTAACCTTGCTGCGCCTTCACGCGCTGCCGCCACAGGGTAAATACCCCCGCCGCCACCACCAGCCCCGCACCGATGGCGACATTGGTCCGCAAATCCTCGCCGAACAAAAACAGCCCGATCCCCGATGCCCAGACCAGTTGCAGATAGGCAAAGGGCTGGATGGCCGAGGCTTCTGCCACCGCGAAAGCCTTGATCAGCAGCCAATGCCCAAGGCAGGCCGTGCAGCACAGCGTCAGCATCCAGCCCCAATCCGCGCCCGTCATCGGCTCCCAGAACCACATGCCGACCAGCGTCATGGCCAAGGCCCCCACAGTGCCTGTCCAGAAGAACGACACCGATGCGCTATCCCCCCGCGCCACATAGCGCGTCAGCAATCCATAAATCGCAAACAGGAAGGCCGACAGCAAAGGCACCAGCGCCCAAGGCGAAAACACCGCATAGCCCGGCTGCAAGATGATCAGCACGCCGAGAAACCCGATCAGGATCGCCGTCCAGCGCCGCCAACCCACCTTTTCCCCAAGGATCGGCCCCGACAGCGCCGCGATCAGCAGCGGATAGCAGGTGAACACCGCATGGCTTTCCACCAACCCCAGTTTCACAAAGGCCACGACCATCACGCAGACTTCAGTGACCAGCAGCAGCCCCCGCGCCACCTGCAACCAAGGGAATTGCGACTTCACCGCCGCCCCGATCCCCCCTTTGTCCCGCGCCGCCAACAGCATCACAAAGGCGGCAAAGAACCAGAAGCGGATCATCACCACCATATAGACGTTGTAAGCCTCGGCCAGATGGCGCGAAATGCCGTCCTGCACCGAAAAGACGACCGTTGTCGCCACCATCAGCCAGATGCCCAGCCGCGTGTCCTGTGCCGTGGCCTGCCCCGTCATACCGCGACCTTCCTGCCCCGTTCCTGCAACAGCGAATAAAGCCCCGCCGCCACCACGACCACCGTCCCAAGGGCCACAGCCGGGGCCAGCACCTCGTCATAGACCACGATCCCGATGATCGTGACAAAGACGATCTGCAAATAGGCATAGGGCTGCACCACATTCGCCTCGGCCATCTCATAGCATTTGGTCAAAAGCCAATGCGACAGGATCGCCAGCGCGCAGTAAATGGCCAATAACGCCAGATCGACGCCTGCCACGGGTTCCCAATTCGGCAGGCCCAGCACCGTCATGAACCCCGCGCCGATGATCCCGGCCCAAAAGAACCCGGCAAAGACGGGTTCATCCCGGGCCGAGGCCCGCGTCAGGATGGAATAAAGCGCAAACATCGTCGCCGCCGCAAAGGGCAAGAGCGCCGGCCATGAGAACACCCCCGACGTGGGCCGCAAGATGATCAGCACCCCCACCATCCCCGCCCCGATCGCCGCCCAGCGCTGCCAGCCGACCTTTTCACCCAGCAAAGGCCCCGACATCGCGGCGATCAGCAGGGGGCAGACGGCAAAGACCGCATGGCTCTCGATCAGCCCGATCAGCGTATAGCCCCAGACGATCAGGCAGACCTCCGCCACCAAAAGCGTGCCGCGCAGCGCATGCGTAAAGGGCCGCTTTGTCGCCACCGCCGCGCGCAGCCCCTCAGGCCGCCGCATGGCAAGAAACAGAACAAACCCCGCGAACACCCAATAGCGCACCATCACGATCATCAGCGTGTTATATTCGCTGGCCAGATGGCGCGAAAATCCGTCCTGCGCAGCAAAGGCTGCCACGGCGGCGATCATCAGCCAGATGCCCGCCCTGCGGTTGCGGCTCATGCCTGCCGCTCCACCAGATGCCCCGCCGTCATATGCCGCTTCCTACCATGCCCCGGTCGCCGTTCGACCGCAAATCCCGCCGATGCCAGCGCCCGCCGCACATGCCCCGCCGCCGTATAGGTGGCAAAGGTGCCGCCCGGTGCCGTATGCGCCGCCACCGCCGCCATCAGGTCGTCAGACCACAGTTCCGGGTTCTTCGCGGGCGAAAACCCGTCCAGAAACCACGCATCCGCGACGCCGCCCCAATCGGGCAGCGTCACCCGCGCATCCCCCAAGATCACGTCGGCCCGCAGCCCCGGCAAATCAATCACCCGCGCCCCCGCCGCCCATTGCGCCAGCAAAGGCCCCGCCACTGCCGCCGCCTCAGGAAAAGCCGCCAAGGCGCGCGCCATGTCCTCTGCCGTCAGGGGAAAGGCCTCGAATGACGTGAACCGCACCACCCCCGGCGCGCCCAGCCCCTGCCACAGGCTCCACAGGGCCAGCAGATTCAAGCCCGTCCCGAACCCCAGCTCCGCCACATGGAACCCGTCGCGCAGCCGCGCGGGCAGATCGTTGCCCGCCAGAAACACATGCCGCGTCTCCGACAGCCCATCGGCCAACGAGAAATAGGGGTCATCAAACCGCCGCGACACGGGCACGATCCCATCGCGCCAGTCCAGCCCCGCCTCGCCCTGTTCCCCGCCGCCCATATGCCCTAAACCCCGAAATCGCGGCGGACCATGGGCAAGGGCAAGGGGAATGGCAAGGGTCGATCTGACGGTCATGGGGGGCGGCATCTTCGGCCTCTCCTGCGCGTGGGAGGCCGCCCGCCGCGGCGCCCGCGTCCGCCTGATCGAACGTGACAGGATCGGCGCAGGGTCGTCCGGTGGCCTTGTCGGCGCGCTCGCCCCGCATGTGCCGGAAAACTGGAACGATAAGAAGCAGTTTCAGCTGGAAAGCCTGCTCATGGCCCCTGATTGGTGGGCCGAGGTCGCGGCCACAGGCGGCACCGATCCCGGCTATCTTCAGTCGGGCCGCCTGCAACCCATCCCCGATGACCGCGCCCTGCAAAACGCCCGCGCCCGGATCGCGGAATCCGAAACCCTCTGGCAAGGCCGCGCCGAATGGCGCGTGATCCCCGCCACAGGCGCGGATTGGGAACCGCACAGCCCCACCGGATACCTCATCCACGACACGCTCACCGCCCGCCTGCACCCCCGCCGTGCCGCCGCCGCCCTGACCGCTGCCCTGCGCGCCAAGGGGGCCGAGATCACCTTCGGCGCAGAAGACCCCCAAGGCCCCACCCTCTGGGCCACGGGCTATCCCGGCCTCCTTGCCCTCAATGACGCGCTCGGCCAAAACATCGGCGCGGGTGTCAAAGGTCAGGCCCTTCTGCTGCAACACGACGCACGTGACCTGCCGCAGCTTTTCGCGGATCAGCTTCACATCGTGCCCCATGCCGACGGCACCACTGCCATCGGCTCCACCTCCGAAAACGATTGGCAAGACCCCACCGCACCCGATGCCCAGCTTGACGACATCCTCGCCCGCGCCCGCGCCGCGCTTCCCATCCTGACCAAGGCAAAGATCCTGGACCGCTGGGCCGGCATCCGCCCCCGCGCCCGATCCCGCGCGCCGATGCTGGGGGCATGGCCCGGCAGACCGGGCCACTACATCGCCAATGGCGGCTTCAAGATCGGCTTCGGCATGGCCCCCAAGGTCGCCACCACCATGGCCGACCTCATCCTGAATGGGCAGGATACCATCCCCCCCGGCTTCCGCGTCGAGGCCAGCCTTCAGGCGCGCGGCAGATAACCCACCGGCGCATTCTCATCCCGCCAGTAATCCAGCGCGGGCCGATCCAGCACCGCGGTTGACCGTTTGAAATCGCAGACCAATTCCCCGTTCTCTTCGACCGAGGCAACGATCAGGCATTGGAAGATATGGTTGGCCCCGTCATAGACATCCACCAACCCGCGCAGGTTGGGCGTCAGCGTGGCATCCAGGGCGAAACCCTCATCCCAGAACCGCAGGATTGGAAAAACCGCGCCCCCCACCTGCACGCGCAGGCGCGATTTGCGCCGCAAGTCGCGCTTGCGCGCGGCCTCAAGGCCCTCACGGATCTCTTTCGAAAGGAATTCAAGCATTCTTGCCTCCTCCGTCCGGTCAAAGTCTGCGTCGCAACCCGGCCAAATCAAGGAAACGGAAAGACATGACCGTGATGTTAAGAAACCGTGGCGCAAAAGCCGCAGCCACGGCTTTCCTGCAGGAAACGGGCCACTAGGCCCGTTCTGCCTGCGCGAAACCCAGGGTGGACTTGCGCCGCGCAATCGGCTCTCTCCGCCGCATGATCCGCGTTGAACCCCGAATCGCAGACCCCGACCATGGCGGCGGCATAGATGCCGCCACTGCCCGCTGGGGTGGCACGCGCGCCGATTGGCTTGACCTGTCCACCGGCATCAACCCGCGTCCCTACCCGATCCCGGCCCTTCCCGACGATGCATGGACCGCGCTCCCCGACCGCAAAGCCTTCGCCGCGCTGGAGAAGGCCGCCCGCCGCTTCTGGGCCATCCCCGACGCTGCCGCCCTCATCGCCGCCCCCGGCGCCTCGGCGCTCATCGCCCGCATCCCGGCCGTGCTGGCCCCGGCAAACGTGGCCATCCCCGCCCCCACCTATAACGAACACGCCCGCGCCTTCCGCGCCTGTGGCTGGACCGTCACCGATGACGCCACCGAAGCGCGCGTCATCGTCCACCCCAACAACCCCGATGGCCGCCTTCACCCCGCCCCTGACACCCCTTTCGCGGTCATCGACGAAAGCTTCTGCGACGTCACCCCCGACGCCAGCCACATCGCGCAGGCCGCCCGCCCCGGCACCCTGATCCTGAAAAGCTTTGGCAAATTCTGGGGCCTCGCGGGGGCCCGCTTGGGCTTTGCCATCGGCGACCCCGCGCTGATTGACAGGCTGAAACCGATGATCGGCCCTTGGGCCGTCCCCGGCCCCACGCTCGCCATCGCCACCGCCGCGCTGAACGATCCCGCATGGGCCGATGCCACCCGCACCCGCCTTGCCACCGATGCCCGGCGGCTTGACGACCTCATGGCCGCCGCTGGAACCACCCCCCTTGGCGGCACCACCCTCTTCCGCCTTTACGACACCGAAGATGCCGCCGCCTGGCAAGACCGCCTCGCGCGTCACCGCATCCTGTCCCGCATCTTCCCCTATTCCACCCGCTGGCTGCGCCTCGGCCTGCCCGATGGCGCGGGCTGGGACCGCCTCGCACAGGCCTTGGCATGAGCGCGACGCTTCTGATCCCCGCCCTCCTTTTGGATGCGGCCTTCGGCGAACCCAAATGGCTCTGGGATCGCTATCCCCACCCCGCCGTCCTGATGGGCCGCACCATCGGTTGGATGGACAAACGTTTCAACAAAGGCGCTCAGAAACGCCTGAAGGGCACCGCCACCATGGCCGCCTTGGGCCTCGCCGCCCTCGCCCTTGGCCAGTTGATCCATGTGATCCCCGATTTCGGCATCGTCGAAGTCGTCGTGGCCGCCATCCTGCTTGCCCAGAAATCGCTGGTGCAACACGTGCAGGCCGTGGCCGATGCGCTGCGGCTTTCCACCGAAGGGGGCCGCCGCGCGGTGTCCATGATCGTGGGTCGCGACACGGCCACCCTCGACGATCCCGCCATTTCCCGCGCTGCTATCGAAAGCGCCGCCGAAAACCTGTCCGACGGCGTCATCGCCCCCGCTTTCTGGTTCCTGATCGCGGGCCTGCCGGGCCTCATGCTCTACAAGGTCACCAACACCGCCGACAGCATGATCGGCCACCGCACGCCCCGGCACGAAGAATTCGGCTGGGCCGCCGCCCGCTTTGACGACCTGCTGAACCTCATCCCCGCGCGCCTCACCGCCCTCCTCCTCGCGCTCACCCATGGCTGGACGGACCCGCGCCCCATCCTGCGCGACGCGCCCCTGCACCGCTCGCCCAATGCAGGCTGGCCCGAGGCGGCGATGGCCGTGATCCTGAACACCGCCCTTTCCGGCCCTCGCGCCTATCATGGCGAGCTGCGCGAATACCCATGGGTCTGGCCCGAAGGCCGCCGCGACCCCGGCCCCGATCAGATTGATGCCGCCGTGTCGGCCCTCTGGCGGGCATGGGGCGGCATGCTCGCCCTCACCGCCCTTATCGCGGTCTTCTGATCGCCGCGCGGTTGCACAGGCAGGCCCACCCCCCTACCCTGCGCGGGTCAACGGAGAAAACCATGCGTCTCGCCCCCGTCCTCGCCCTGATCGCAAGCCCCGCCTTGGCCGATGTGCCCTGCGGCGGCGATTTCCCCGCTTGGGTGCAGGCAATGAAGGCCGAGTCCGCCGCCCAAGGCATCCCTCCCGAAACCGCTGACGCCTTCTTCGCAGGCCTCACCCCCGATCCCCGTGTGCTCAAGGCCGACCGCTCTCAAGGCGTCTTTCGCAAAAGCTTTCTCGACTTCTCCCAAAGCCTGATCTCAAAAGACCGCCTTACCCGTGGCCGCGCCCTGTCCGATCAATGGGACAGCGTCTTTCAAAGGGCCGAGTCCGAATACGGCATCCCGCGCGGCATCCTCCTCGCCTTCTGGGCCTTCGAAACGGATTACGGCGTGGTGCAGGGCGATTTCGAAACCCGCCGCGCGCTTGCCACCCTCGCCCATGATTGCCGCCGCCCCGACCTCTTCCAACCACAGGTCTTCGCCGCGCTCGAAATGCACCGCTTGGGCGAGTTTGACCTGAACACCATGGGCGCTTGGGCGGGCGAGATTGGGATGGTCCAGATGCTCCCCGGCGATATCCTCGCCCGTGGGGTTGATGGGGATGGCGACGGCCTCGTCACGCTCAAGACCTCTGTCCCTGACGCGCTTTTGTCGGGCGCGAAGATGCTGCACTATCACGGCTGGCAACCGGGCCAGCCTTGGCTGCAAGAGGTGATCCTCCCCGATACCTTCGATTGGGAATTGACGGGCCTCGAAACCGAACTTCCCGCCGAACAATGGGCCGCCATGGGCGTGCAACTGCGTGCGGGTGTGGTGCCGAACGGCCTGCCTGCCTCCATCCTTCTGCCCCAAGGCCGCAACGGGCCCGCTTTCCTTGCCTATCCGAACTTCCGCACGCTTTTCGAATGGAACAAAAGCTTCGTCTACGTCACCACGGCGGCCTATTTCGCCACCCGCCTGATGGGGGCCGACCCCTACCGCGCCGGCAACCCCGATCCCGCCCTTTCGGCTGAGGAAATGAAGGTACTGCAAGGCAAACTCGCCGCGCTTGGCCATGACGTGGGCGCTATCGACGGCATCCTTGGCGCCGCCACCCGCATCGCCGTGCAAAAAGAACAGGCCCGCCTCGGCCTACCCGCCGATGCATGGCCCACGCGCGACCTGCTCGACCGGCTTTAATTCGGCAAATACCACAGCGCGAGAAAGGGCTTATCCCCCGACCGCATCGCATGCAGAATGCCGGGCGGGTTATAGATCAAACGCCCCATCCCCGGATCGGTCCAATCCATCTCGGCATTCCACCACTCGCCGGGTGTCAGCGACAGATACACTTCCGCGGGCGGGTGGTGATGATCCACATAGGTCACCCCCGGCGCCATCAGCGTGGCCCCGATCCACAGATCGTCCCGCTCCTCATAGCCCCCCGGCCCAAGGATCAGCGCATTGGCATGCCCATCAAAAAAGCTGCGATTGGCCGGATCGGCCGCATCGCGGCGCTCCCATTCCAGCCGATCTGCCAAAGGCTCAAACGCATCGGCCACGGCACAGCGCGGCCCTTCCGCCGCGCTGTCCAGCGCCGCCTCCAGCCAGCCGCAGACGGGCAACGTCGCAGGCGGCACTTCCTGCGCCCGTCCCACCGACGCATGACAGCGCCGGAACACCTCGCGCGCCACTGCCTCGGCGGGCGATCCCGGCACGGCGGACGCCATCACCGCCGCCTCCGACGCCTCGATGAACCGCTGCACCATCCGATCCCGCATCGCCAACCTCCGCTCTTCCCCCTCACCCTGCCCCGGCCCCCAAGCCCTGCGCAATCCCGTTTCCGACATCATCCCACCGCGCGCCGAAAGGTCAGCGATGTGGGTCGGTCAAAACCGGGATGCGCGCTCGCCCCCGTCTGCACGAATCCCAGATGGCGAAAAACCGCATGGTTCCTCACCAGCTCCACCCGCGTCTGCAATTCCAGCGCCCGCAGACCCAAGGCCCGCGCCCGCTCTTCGGCAAGGTCCAACAGCGCCCGCCCATGCCCCCGCCCCTGCGCCCCGGGCTCGACAGCCAGCTTTCCCACATACAGCGCATCCTCCCGCACCGTCAGGAAAACACAGGCCAACGCAGGCCGCCCGATCACCCAGACCTCACCCCGCAGCGCCTGCTCGGCCACCCCCTCCACCGTCAATCGATGCAGCGACGATGGCGGGTCGATCACCCCCTCCATCCCGGCAAAGGCCCTGCGGATCAACGCCAGCAGCGCCCCCCAATCATAAGGATCAGTCGCCCGATGTGGTGTCATGGCGCGGCAACCCGTCATGGATATCCGCCCATCCCTGCGCCTCGGCAAAATGCACATGCGCGGTCGGGCAATAGGTTTCAGGATGGTCCAGCGTGCCCGCATAAAGATGCGTCTCGTCGGGAAAGCGGGTCGATCGATAGGCCAAGGGGGTGCCGCAGGTCGGGCAGAACAGCCGCTCCACATCCGGCGATGACGCGTGAATGGACGGCACACCCCGCACCCAGCGCCACCGTCCATCCGCCACCCCGAAAAACGATGCAAAAGCCGCCCCCGTCGCACGGCGGCAACTGTCGCAATGGCAATGCATCTGCCACAGCGGCGGGTCATCGGCACGATAGGCGACGGCGCCGCACAAACAGCGGCCAGTGATCGGCGGTTGCATGGCAAGATGCTAGCCTACCGCCGCATTCCGGTAAAGCCGCGCCCCCACATTCCCGCAATATCTTGGGGATAACGCCCCAACCCCGGCGATATGCGGTGTGCTTGTGGTTGACGCCCCCCCGCATCCCTCCGACGATACGGGTTTGACGGAATCAACCGGGGATCATTGCCCTTGCGCTTCACCAAGCTGCGGCTGAACGGGTTCAAAAGCTTTGTCGACCCCACGGATCTCGTGATCCATGAGGGGTTGACGGGCGTGGTCGGCCCCAATGGCTGCGGCAAATCCAACCTGCTCGAGGCGCTTCGTTGGGTCATGGGCGAAAACCGCCCCACCGCCATGCGCGGCGGCGGGATGGAGGACGTGATCTTCGCCGGGGCCGCCACCCGCCCCGCCCGCCACTTCGCCGAAGTGGCCCTCGTGATCGACAATCAGGAACGTCTCGCCCCCTCCGGCTTCAACGATGCCGACCAGATCGAGATTGTCCGCCGCATCACCCGCGATGCAGGCTCGGCCTACAAGGCCAATACCAAGGACGTCCGCGCCCGCGATGTGCAGATGCTCTTTGCCGATGCCTCCACCGGATCGCACAGCCCCGCCCTCGTTCGGCAGGGGCAGATTTCCGAACTCATCAACGCCAAGCCCAAGTCGCGGCGTCGCGTGCTGGAAGAGGCGGCGGGCATTTCCGGCCTCTACGCCCGGCGGCATGAGGCCGAGCTGAAACTGCAAGGCGCCGAACAGAACCTCACCCGCGTCGATGACGTGCTGGAACAACTGGCGCAGCAGCTTTCCACCCTGAACCGTCAGGCCAAACAGGCCGCCCGTTACCGCGAAATCGGCGAAGACCTCCGCCGCGCCGAAGGCATGCTCCTCTACCGCCGCTGGCGCGAGGCCGACATGGCCCGCGCCGAAGCCGAAGGCATCCTGCGCGAACGACTCGTCGCCGCATCGCAAGCCGAAGCCGCCGCCCGCGCGGCGTCGAAAGCCCGCGAAGGGCGCGAAGACGTCCTCCCCTCCCGGCGCGAGGAAGAGGCCATCGCCGCCGCCATCCTGCAACGGCTTGTCGTCCAACGTGACGGCCTTGCCGAACAAGAGGCGCGCGCCCGCGCCATGATCGAAACCCTCCGGGGCCGGATTGATCAACTCGTCCGCGACATGGACCGCGAGGCAGGCCTGAACCGCGACGCAGGCGAAACCATCGCGCGTCTGGATTGGGAAATCGAACAACTCGCCCGCGCCCATGATGGCCATGACGACCGTCTGGCCGAAGCGGCCGAGGCCGCCCGTGAAGCCAACGCCATCCTTGGCGACCGCGAAGCGCTGCTCGCTCAGGCCACCGAAGACAGCGCCCGCCTTGCGGCCCGCCACCAATCCGCCCAGCGCATGCTGACCGACACGCGCGGCACGCTGGAAAAGGCCGAAGCACAGGCCGAAGCCGCCCGCGAAGCCGTCGAAGGCGCGGTCGAGGCGCTGGCCCTTGCCTCCGATGCCTTCGAAGCCGCGGAAGAGGCGCAGGAACTCGCCGTCGCACAGGCCGAAGAATCCGAGGCGCTTCTTGAACGCGCCGAAACCGCCCGCGCCGAAACCCAAGGCCGCGAGGCCGAGGCCCGCGCCGCCCGTTCCGCAGCGGAAGGTGAGGCGAACGCGCTGCGCGCCGAAGTCGCGGCCCTTGCGCGTCTGGTAGAACGTGAAGCCTCCGCCGGAACCCAGCTTCTCGATCGGCTGCAGGTCGAACCCGGCTACGAAAAGGCCCTCGGTGCCGCCCTTGCCGATGACCTCCGCGCGCCCGAAGTGGGCAGCGATGGCCGCTCCGGCTGGGCGATGCTGGCTGATTACGCCACCCCGCAAGACCTTCCCGCAGGCGTCACTCGCCTCTCGGCCCATGTGCAGGCCCCCGGCGTCCTCACCCGCCGCCTTGGCCAGATCGGCCTGGTCGACCGCACACAGGGCGCGGCCCTGCAACCCGCCCTCTTGCCGGGGCAGCGTCTGGTGTCCAAGGATGGCGATCTCTGGCGCTGGGACGGGTTCCGCGCCGGGGCCGAAGATGCCCCCTCCGCCGCCGCCCTCCGCCTCCAGCAACTCAACCGTCTGGTGCAGCTCAAGCGTGACCTCGAAGAGGTCGCCGCCCGCGCCGACGGCGCACGTCAGGCGCATGAGGCCCTGCAATCCCGCCTCGCCGATCTTGCCCGCGCCGATCAGATGGCCCGCGACGCCCGCCGCGCCGCCGATCAGCGCGTCACCGAGGCCAACCGCGCCGCTGCCCGCGCCGAGGCCGACCGTTCCATCGCCGCAGGCAAGCTCGAAGCCGCCCGCCTCGCCGTCTCTCGGCACGAGGATGATGCAATGGCCGCTCGCGCCCGCCTGCGCGAGGCCGAAACGGCTGTGGGTGATCTCGGCGATCTCGAAGCCGCCCGCAACGCGGTCGAGGCCGCAAAGGTCGCCGTCGAAGCCGCGCGCCTTGCCATGCTCACCCGCCGCTCCGCCCATGATGAACTCCGCCGCGAAGGCGAGGCACGGGTGAAACGGCGCCAAGAGGCGGTCAAGGAACTGTCGGGCTGGAAACACCGCCTCGACACCGCCGAAAAGCGCATCGCCGAACTGGCCGAACGCAAGGCCGAAACCGAAGAAGAACTGACCGAGGCCAGCGCCGCCCCCGAAGAAATCGCGATCAAGCGCGAAGAGCTTTCCGAAGCCATCGCCACGGCCGAAGACCGCCGCCGCATCGCCGCCGATGCCTTGGCCGAGGCCGAATCCGCCCTGCGCGATGCCCAGATGGCCGAACGCGATGCCGAACGCGCCGCGGGCGAGGCGCGCGAGGCACGGGCAAGGGCCGAAGCCCGGATGGATGCCGCCCGCGAAACCGTGGCCTATGCCGCCGAACGCATCCTTGAGGAAACCGAAAGCACCCCCGAACAGCTTCTCACCACGCTCAAGGCTGATCCCGACCGGATGCCCGATGCCGAAACGCTGGACACCGAGGTGAACCGCCTGAAACGCCAGCGCGAGGCGCTGGGGGCCGTCAACCTGCGCGCCGAAGAAGACGCCAAGGCAGTCGCCACGGAATATGACACGCTGGTCACCGAAAAGCTTGATCTCGAAGAGGCGATCAAGAAACTCCGCGCCGGGATCGCAGGCCTGAACCGCGAAGGGCGCGAACGCTTGCTGACCGCCTTCGAACAGGTCAACGCCAATTTCTCCACCCTCTTCACCCACCTCTTCGGCGGCGGCGAGGCGCGGCTTGTTCTGGTCGAATCCGACGATCCGCTGGAAGCAGGCCTTGAAATCATGTGCCAACCGCCGGGCAAGAAACTCGCCACGCTCTCGCTTCTGTCGGGCGGCGAACAGACCCTGACCGCGCTTGCCCTGATCTTTGGCGTCTTCCTCGCCAACCCCGCCCCGATCTGCGTGCTGGATGAGGTGGACGCGCCGCTGGATGACGCGAACGTCACCCGCTTCTGCGATCTCTTGGATGAAATGACGCGCCGCACCGACACGCGCTTCCTCATCATCACCCACCACGCCGTGACCATGGCGCGGATGGACCGTCTCTTCGGCGTGACGATGCAGGAACAGGGCGTCAGCCAGCTTGTCAGCGTCGACCTCAAAAAGGCCGAGGCGCTGGTCGCGTGACGCAGGACCGCATAGAGGCGGCGCTGATCGCCGCAGGTTTCGCCGGGGTGGAACGCGACGGCGCGGTGATCTTCGCCCGCGACGGCGCCGAGGCCCCCGAATTCACCATCACCCCCGGCTACCGCCTTGCCCTGCGCTTTCCCGTCCGGGCCGAAGATGCGGCGCGCGAGGCATGGATGCGTGCCCATCCCGCAGGCCGTCTCGACATCGTCGAAGGTGAAACCCGCCTTTCGATGGCCCTGCCCGAGGATGGTGATCTTGCCTCCGGTCTGGCCCTCTGGCGCGACCTGATGCGCGCGGCCTCACAAGCGGCGGTGGGCTGGCGGCGACGCGAAAGACCCTTGCACGGGATGTAACCGCGGCACGGCGGGCGGGGTTTCGCATCCAGAACGCCGCGCGCAGCACATCCGTCGCCCCCGACAGACGCCACCCCGCCTCTTCCACCCTATCCCCTTCCGCCCTTGGGCTGCAAAGGGCCATCCCACGGGATGAAGCGCGGTCGCTCCCAGCCCCATCCTCCGCCGTCAGATGGGCTACCCAACCCATGCATCCCGCCCTCAACTCCCGCCAAGTCGGCCCCCCGCGCCTCCCCCGCCCCAGCCCGTTAACCTTAACACCGGGTGACGAAACCGGCCGCTCCGTGCCCACAACTTGCTGCACAGATTGCGGCACAAGAGCCGGCACTCCCGGCACCCATCGACTGCCCCCCGCAACTGACAGCTTAACGCCCCATTTCTCTCCCGCTCCGGCCCGTTAACCTTAACGCCCCCCGACCAAACCGCCCGCCGCGTGCCCACAGTTTGCTGCACAAATCGCGGCACAAAACAGGGCACAGCCATTGCCCACCCTTCCGCCCTTGCAGCGGCGGGTTAACCGCATACCTTTGCCCGGTCGGTTCTGTCACGAAGGCCCCAGACATGCTCACGCTTCTCGGTATCCCCGGCGCCCTGCGCGCTGCCTCGACCAACCGCCTGCTCTTGGCCGAAGCCCGCCGCGCCTTCGGTGAGGCGCACCAGACCGAGGCCGATCTTCGCCTGCCCCTTTTCGACGAAGATCTTGAAATCGCAGAAGGTTTTCCCGAACCCGTGCTCCGGCTTCATGCCCAGATCAAGGCCGCCGATGCCATCGTCATTTCAACGCCGGAATATAACAAGGCACTGCCCGGCGTGTTGAAGAACGCGCTCGATTGGGTCTCCCGCGTGCCCGGTGCGGCGTGGCGCGACAAACCGGTGGCGATCCTCTCTGCCGCAGATGGCCGCGCCGGGGGAGAAAGGTCGCAATTCTCCCTCCGCCTCTGCCTAACCCCCTTCCGCCCCCGCCTACTGCCGGGGCCAGAGGTTCTCGTCGCCCAATCCCGCAGCGCTTTCGATGCCGAAGGCCGCCTGATCGACGAACGCTATCGCAAATCCCTCAACGAACTCATGGGTTTACTGCGGGCCGAGGCGGAACGCCCCCGCCCCTGATCCGCCGCTTAACCGGCGCGGGCGCGGGCGCGGGCTTCCAGCCGATCCAGCACTTCCAGCAGCTGCTTGGTCGACACAGGTTTGGTCAGAACAAGGTCCGTCCCGGCCTCTTCGAACCGTGTCCTCTCATCCCCGATCGCTGCGGCGGTCATCCCGATGATCAGGCAATCCGCCCCCCGCTCCCGCAGGGTCGAGGTCAGGTCATCCCCGCCCATTTCCGGCATGAAGAGGTCGGTCAAAACCACATCGGGTTGGATCACCGTATAGGCCGCCAAGGCATCCGCCCCGTTCTTCACCCAGACCACTTCCTCAAACAGCCGATTCAACCGCGCCACAAGCAATTCGCCGATCAGCTCGCTGTCCTCGGCCATCAGGATACGCCCCCGCTGACCGGGCTTTTTCTCCGCCGCGGCCGGCGCAGCCGGTGCCTCTGCCTCGGCAGGAACGGTCATCGGCACCCGCAATTCAAAGATGGAACCCCCTGACGGATCAGGCACATAGGCCACCGTCCCCCCCAAAAGCTCGATCGAGGATTTGGTGACATACAGCCCAAGACCAGACCCATCCGTCCGCGCCGTCCGCAAGCCATCACCCCGACGGAACGGTTCAAAGAGGGTCGCCCGCGCGGCCTCGGGCACCCCAAGGCCATCATCCATCACGCGCCAGAATCCGACCGGGCCTTCCTCCTCGACATAAGAGATGATGATCCGCCCGCATTCGGAATGCAGGATCGCGTTCTTCACAAGATTTGAAATGGCCTGCACCAGACGCACCCGATCTGTCATCCGCGGCATCCACGCCAAGGGCGACAGGTCCAACCCGATCTCCACCCCCTTCGTATCCGCCATCAGCAGGAAGGTGTTGCGCACCGTTTCGGCAATCTCGCTTGGCCGGACCGTTTCGATCCGCACCGGCAGGTTTTCCTCGGGCCGCACCGTCTGCCGCATATCGGCCAGCACGGACAAAAGCTGCTCGCTCACTGCCCGCATCCGCGGCCCCATCTCATCCCAGCTTGCGCCTGCATCCAACTCTTCCACCAGCATCGAAATAACCGAGGCAGGCGTCCGCAACTCATGGGAAACGATGGAAAAAATCTCGGTCTGGCGATTCTGGTGATCCGACAGCTCGGCCAGCGCATCGCCCAAGGCCACCTCTCGCCGATGGTCCGATGTCAGGTCGATCAGCACACCATAAGCATAGGCCACCGCGCCGGCCCGTTCTTCAAACCAGCCATGCACGCTGATGAAACGTGCCGCCGCTTCACCGGCCCAGACCGGGCCGGGAGATAGCTGGAAAGACAGCGTCCGCTGACCCAGCGTCAGGTCGGAAATCGCCGCAACGATCGCTGCCCCATCCTCGGGATGAACCCGGCGTATAAACTGGGCCAGATCGAATTTCAGCCCTGTGCCAAGGATACCTGCCGCGACCTCATCCACCCGGACTTGATTGTTGCGCAGGTCCAGAACGAAATACCCCACCGTCGCCAATTCCTGCACCCGTTGCAGACGGCCGATGGTCTCGCCGCTTTGCCGCCGTTCCAGAATTGTCCGGTACCGCAGCAGCAAAAGCAGACAGACCAGCATCATCAGGATGACCGATGCCAGTTCCAGCCGCAGCACATCCACCGATGTGATGGGAATTTGCACCAGAAACTCGCCCGTGATGACGACATAGACCACCACGCCCATCACATTGGCCACGACCGCCGCATAGGCCGGTGCCATCAGGGCCACGGCCAGCGCCAGCATCACCACATCCAGCGTCGGGTGAACCGCAAATCCTTCGATCCGCAACAGGCCCAGCGCCACAAAGGCGGGCTGTATCGCCAAGGCCACCGTCAGATTCTTCCGATCCGGGCGGTCCAGCAGCAACAGCATCAAGGCCATCGCACAAAGCCCGATCCGCACGGCGCGAAACAGGCCCGCCTCCGTCAGGTCGCTGCCCGCCCCCAAAGGCGTCGTCCAACCCGGATCATAAAGGCTGGCCACGACCAAGGGCAGCATCGCCCCGGCCAGAACGATATAGGCCAGCACCGTGCCGACCAGCAGCAGCATATCCTCGCGCCCCGCACGGCCCGGCAGGCCGCGCGCCTGCACCGTCGTCATCAACCAGCGCCCGAACAGCCCCGCCGCCAGCGCAGGCAGCGCATTCAACACCAGCCCGAAGGTCACCGCCCATCCTGTAGAAACACCGGGCGGCAGATAGGCAGGGTCCATCCCGATCCGCATCGAAACCGCAAGAAGGAAGGCCACCGCATAGGTTGCCACCGCGATCCACAGATAGCGCAGCGGAAACAGCGCTGCCCCGATCAGCAGGGCAAAGATCGCCTCGGTCGGCAAAAGATCGACGATGGCCCCGTTGGTCAAAGCCCGCGACTGCGCCAAAGTCAGAACCAGCGACAGCCCGATCAAAACCGCAGCAAAGATCGCGCCCTCGCGCCACGGGTCCGCTGCAAGCCGCTGGGGAAAGCGCGCAAGCTGGGGTTCCGCAAGGGCGGAAAAAAGCCCTTGCGGGCCGGAACGTCCGGTCTCCGCCTCATCAAGCATGGCTCACCTCGGGCCTCCATGGTCGCCACGGCACAACAAGAGTTCCTAACCCGGCACGGGCAAACGGCAAATGTGGACAAACGGATGGGCTGCATCCGTTTTCCACCCACCGATCTCTGCGCCACGGGCCCAGATCGGCTTCTTTTTGCAGATGCAGCATGAGCGCTGCGCAATAAATGGGCGACTCCACGCCCAGACCACGGCAATTTCGCGCCGCGCAGATCACGCCCCGTTGAACCCACCTTGCAGTCGGCAAGTCCACAGCCATATATCGCGGCCTTGAGTCGCGCAGGCACCACGCGCGGGAAAAACCGTTGAGTTATAGACCTCTATGCCAATGACTGCCCCTTTGACCGCCCCGCTTTCCCGCCGGGCCCTGCTCTCCGTTGCGGCGGCGACACTGCCTGTGACGCTGGTGGCCATGCCCCTGCGCAGCTTTGCCCAAGAAACCGCCACTGCAACCCCCACGGCTGCGGCAGCGCAGCAATTCTCTTTCGACCTGCTGACCGAAGAGATGCGCGTCCTTGCCACCCAACCGCATGTCACAGCAGCCGCGCCCGAAGGGTTTCTGGGCGATCTCGACTATGACGATTACCGCCTTATCCGTTTTGCCGACAGCCGCGCCCGCTGGCAGGACGAAAAGACCCGCTTCCGGCTTGGGGCCTTCCATATGGGCTGGCTCTTTCCCGAACCCGTCCGCCTTTTCGAAGTCGAAGGCGGCATGGCGTCCGAGATGCTCTTTTCCACCGACGACTTCGAATATTTGAACGAACTTGCCGAACGTGTCCCCGCGCATGCCGAATTGCCGGGTGTCGCGGGCTTCCGCCTGAACCACCCGCTCAACCGCCCCGACAAGTGGGACGAACTGGTGGCCTTCGTGGGTGCCTCCTATTTCCGGGCACTGGGGCGCAATTCGGCCTATGGCATCTCGGCCCGCGGCCTTGCACTGAACACCGCCACTGCGGTGGGAGAGGAATTCCCCCGCTTCTCGCGCTTTTACACCGAACGCGACACGGGCGGTGGCGACCGCATGACCGTCTATGCCGCGCTGGAAGGGCCAAGCGTGACGGGGGCCTACCGCTTTGTCATCACACCGGGCACCGAAACGGTGATGGATGTCACGTGCCGCCTTTTCTTCCGTCAGGACGTGGCTGAACTGGGCATCGCGCCGCTCACTTCCATGTTCCTTTTTTCGGAAAAGAACCGCGCGGAATTCGACGATTACCGCCCCAACGTCCATGACAGCGACGGGCTGCGCATCCTGCGCGCCGATGGCGATGTGATCTGGCGTCCTTTGAACAACCCGCCGCAATTGACGGGCAGCTATTTCGCCGAAACCGCGCCCCGCCGTTTCGGCCTGCATCAGCGCGACCGTGATTTCGACAGCTATCAGGACACCGGCGCGCGCTATGAACGCCGCCCCTCGCTGGATGTCGAGCCGCTGGGCGACTGGGGCAAGGGCCATGTCCGTCTGGTTGAAATCCCCTCGGATCTTGAGGCGAACGACAATATCGTCGCCTATTGGGTGCCCGAAGCGCCCGCCAAGGCAGGCGATGCACGGGAATTCGCCTATCGGCTGCACTGGGGCGACCTGCCGCATGATCAAGGCGATCCCTTGGCCTATGTCTTTGAAACGCGCTCAGGCCATGGCGGCTTTGCCGGGGTCGAAGCGCAGCAAGGCACGCGCAAATTCGTCGTCGACTACAAGGGTGGCCTGATCGGCGGGATGGAACCCGATACTGAACTACAACCTGTCGTAACGATTGCAAATGGTACGATTACGGGAACCGTGGTCGAAAAGATCGCCGAGAGCGATATATGGCGTCTGGTCATCGACATTTCCGCCGCCGATGGCGCGGTTGTTGAACTGGCCGCCCATCTGGCGGGTTTCGACCGCAAATTGACGGAAAACTGGCTCTATCAGTGGATCAACGCAACATGATGGATCTTGCCAAGCCGGACCAATTCGATCTCGACCGTCTCGCCGAAGACCTCGGCGCGCTGCCCTCTGCGCCGCTTGCCATGCCGGTGCAGCAACTGGAACCCGCTCCGGGTCGTGCGGGCCTGATCGGCACGCTGTTGCGCGCCCGTCCGTGGCGCATGGGCAAGGCCGGGTCCTAGGGCATGGGGGCCGCCGCTGCCCCATCGCGCCGGGTATATGTCACGCGCACCCTGACCCTGACGGCCGCGCTCCTTGCCGCCGGGCTTGGTTTCATCGTCTTTCTGCAATTCGGTGCCTCAGACGGGTTCGACGCCCTTGATCCGCTGCGTGCCGCGCTCATCTTCGCCTCGACCTTCTGGCTGGCATGGGGGGCCTTCACGGCGCTTGCAGGCCTGACGACCCGCCCACCCGCCGTCCCACGCGATCCAGGGCCGATCCGGCCCATGACCGCGGTCCTCGTGCCCGTCTATAACGAAGACCCCGTCGCCACCTTCGCCCGCATTGCCGCGATGGAGGCATCGCTGCGCGCCACAGGCTTTGCCGACCGTTTCCACTTCGCCATCCTCTCCGACACCCGCAACGAAGAGGTGGCCGCCCGCGAACGCCTTTGGTTCCTGCGCCTGCTGGCCGACACCCATGGCGAAGGGCGCATCTTCTATCGCCGCCGCACCTCGAACAAAGGCCGCAAGGCCGGGAATATCGAAGATTTCATCAAACGCTCCGGCGCCGCCTACCGCTATGCCATCATCCTTGATGCCGACAGTCTGATGGAAGGCGCGACCATGGTGGAAATGGTCCGCCGGATGGAGGCGGCACCCGACCTCGGCCTTCTGCAAACATTGCCCAAGGTCATCAACGCCCGTTCCCGCTTTGGCCGCATCATGCAATTCGCGGGCGGCTTTTATTCCCCCGTCTTCGCGCGTGGCCTTGCCATGATGCAGGGCCGCACCGGCCCCTTCTGGGGCCATAACGCCATCGTCCGGATGAACGCCTTCGCCGCCAGCTGCGGCCTGCCCGAACTGGCGGGCAAGCCGCCCTTCGGTGGCCATATCCTTAGCCATGACTATGTCGAAGCGGCCCTTCTGGCTCGTGCGGGCTGGGCCGTGCGCGTGGATGACGACCTGCAAGGCAGCTATGAAGAGGCTCCTGAAAACATCATCGATCATGCAAAGCGCGACCGCCGCTGGTGCCAAGGCAATCTGCAACATTCTCGCCTGATCTTCGCCCCCGGCCTCAAACCCTGGAGCAGGTTTGTCTTCCTCCAAGGCATCCTTGCCTATATCGCGCCCGTCTTCTGGCTGGCCTTCCTTGCCGCCTCCATCGCCGCCCCCCTCTTTGCCCCACCCATCGATTACTTCCCGATCGATTACTGGCCCTTCCCCTCCATGCCGGTCAGTCAGGTGTCCAAGGCGCTGGGTCTGGCCATCGGCATCGGCGGCCTCTTGTTCCTGCCTAAACTGCTGATCCTGCTCGACGCCGCGCTCCGTGGCCGTGCGCAGGGCTTCGGCGGCCGCCTCTGCGCGCTGCAATCGACGCTGACGGAACTTCTGTTCTCCTCCCTCACCGCGCCGATCTTCCTCATGTTCCAGACCCGCTCCGTGCTTCAGGTGCTGCGTGGGGCCGATGGCGGCTGGCCTGCCCAATCGCGCGGCGATGGCACGCTGTCCTTCCGCGACGCATGGGCCGCCTCGCATTGGATCGTCACCACCGGGGGCGTCGTGCTGGTGACGGCGCAATGGTTGTCGCCCGAACTTGTCCTATGGCTGATGCCCGTGGCCCTGCCCATGGTGCTGGCGCCCCTGCTCATCTCGTGGTCCTCACGACCCAGCCGCACCGCCCTTTTCACCACGGAAACCGAAATTGCCCCCGCCCCCGTGATGCGCCTGCATGATGCCACCTTGTCCCGCTGGACAGCCGATGCCGGAACCCGTGACGCGGCTTGAGCGCCGATCCCCGTTATCCCCGCGCGCAGCATTCTGCCACAAGCCCAAACCGCCCCTTGTGGACGCAGGGCGAAGCGGGCAATAGCCCGTCCGACCTGCCCTTTCGGGCCCCTTGGTGACCCATGTCCTCGCCCGCTCTTGCCCCGCCCTCGACCCGCGATCCGCGCCTTGACGTGTTCCGTGGACTCTGCCTCGTGATGATCTTCATCAACCACGTCCCCGGCAACGCCTATGAGGATTGGACAAGCCGCAATTTCGGCTTTTCCGACGCCGCCGAAGGCTTCGTGATGATGTCGGGCATCGCAGCAGGCCTTGCCTATTCCGCCGACTTCCGTGAGGCGTCGATGCGCCTCTGGACAGGCCTTGGCCGCGTCTGGCACCGGGTCTGGACGCTTTACCTCGTTCACATCCTCACCACGCTGGCCGCGCTCGCAGCGGCCGCTTCTGTGGCGCTCTGGCTGGGCAATGCCGAAAGCCTGTTCGAAAACCAGATGAAATGGCTCTGGCTTGATCCGCTGCGCACGGTGATCGGTCTGGTCCTTCTGTCCCATCAGTTCGGCTATGTGAACATCCTGCCGCTCTATCTGGCCCTGCTCGCGGTGGCCCCCCTCATGCTTTTCGCGGCATGGCGCTGGCCGCGCCGCCTGCTTGCGGCTTCGGTCCTGCTCTGGCTTGTCGCAGGCATCTGGCGTCTCGGTCCCCCCAATTGGCCAAGTTCGGGCGTCTGGTTCTTCAACCCTCTGGCATGGCAGGTGGTCTTCGTCACCGGCCTTGTCACGGGCGTGATGCTCAAGGATGGCCGCCGCCTCGTTCCCGTTCGCCGCTGGCTACAGGTGGTGACGGGGCTCTTCCTGCTTTACGCCGCGCTCTCTGCCCAAATCCCCGCCGTGTCAAAGATGACGGGCTACACCCTCTGGCTTGCAAAAGAGACATTCCACCTGCCGTGGAACCTAACCGCCTTCGACAAGACCTATGTCGCTGCGCCGCGCCTTCTGCACATCCTTGCGCTGGCCTATTTCCTGTCCTCCTTCCCCATCATCCGCCGCGCCTGCGCGCATTGGATCGCTGCACCCTTCGAACTCTTGGGCCGTCAGGCGCTGCCCGTCTTCGCGCTGGGATCGGTGCTCTGTATCGGGCTTCAGGGGATAAAGCATGTGACGGGCGAAAACCTGCTGGCCGACAGCCTGCTGATCTGGGGCGGCCTTGCCCTGCAATTCGCGCTGGCCGCCGCCCGTCAATACTGGCCCAAACCCGCCAAGATCAGGTGAAAGTGGCGGGGTCAGGCCCCGTTCTTTCGCCTGCATCCAGCGTGGCAATCGCCGCCATCTCGGCCTCGGTCAGGGCAAAGTCGAAGATGTCGATATTCTCGGCCAGCCCCGCCGCCCGTGTCGACCTTGGGATAACCGAACAACCCAATTGCACATGCCAGCGCAAGATCACCTGCGCCGGGCTTTTCCCCGACCGCGCCGCCGCCGCCCGGATCGGGGCCGCGTCAAAGGATTTCCCCTGCCCCAAGGGCGTCCAGCTTTGCGTCACGATCCCGTGCCGGGCATGGAAATCCCGCAACTCCACCTGTTGCAGGCGCGGATGCAATTCGATCTGGTTCAACACGGGTACCACCCCCGTCTCGCCAATGATCCGCTCCAGATCGACCACCCGGAAATTCGACACCCCGATCGAGGCGACCCTGCCCTCGTCCCGCAGCGCGACAAGCGTTTTCCACGTGTCCAGAAACCGCCCCCGTTCCGGGCAGGGCCAATGGATCAGCATCAGGTCCACCTGAGGCACACCGATCCGGGCAAGGCTTTCCTCGACCGCGCGCCGCGTGTCATCCGTGCCTTGGCGGTCGTTCCAGACCTTGGTCGTGACAAAAACCTGATCGCGCGGCACGCCCATGCTGCGCAGCCCTTCGCCAAGCCCTGCCTCATTGCCATAGATCGCCGCCCCGTCGATCAGCCGATAGCCTGCCGCTACCCCGTCGCGCACCACACGCGCCGTCTCGTGCGCAGGCACCTGCCACAGACCAAAGCCCAACTGCGGCATCGCCCGACCATCATTCAGCGGCAGCCATTCTTTCGTCATAAAACCCCCTCCTTCGGCGTATTTTTCCCGGCCAATCAATATCAGAAAATGGCCAAAAGCCACCTTGCCCTAATTTTGCCACAACCTCTGCCGTTGCCACATTCATGACACAATCAGCCAAGGGGGACAGACATGACCACCGCAACGATGAAGACGGGCCTTCGGGTTCTATTGGCCGACGACAATCCGATCAATCTGCAAATCCTCACCAGCTTTCTGCGCCGACTGGGCCATAATGTGACCACCGCCGAAACCGGGCGCGAAGCGGTAGAAAAATGGCAGCCCAATCAGTTTGATCTGCTCTGTTTCGACATCGCCATGCCCGAACTTGATGGCATCGCCGCGCTGAAACAGATCGAGGTCCGGGCAAAGGCGGCCCGCGCCCCGGCCCCGCCCGCGCTGACAATCACCGCAAATGCCCAACCGCATCAGCTGGAAAGCTATCTCGCCGCCGGGTTCAAGGCGAACCTGCCCAAACCCGTGCGACGGCTGGACCTTGACCAGATCATCGGATCGCTGCACGCCAAAGCCTGACCGTTACGCCGCCCGCATGGGACGGAACGTCACGATCAAACCGACCAGCGCCGTCAGGGTGAACACAGCCCCAAAGGCGGCGCTGGCCGCAAATCCCTCTGCCCCGCTGGCCCCCGCCAGCGGAAAGAAGGCCACCGCCGCCCCCTCCCGCAGGCCCCAGCCACCCACTGTCAGCGGCACCAACATCGCAAAAAGGACAAGGGGCAGCACCACCAGCGCCGCGCCCAGAGGCAGCCACACCCCCATCGCCACCGCACAAGCCCAGAAGGCCGCAAGGTTCAGGCCGACGGTCACAAGGCTCAACCCCACCTGCGCGCCCCACACCCCATGGGAGAGCAGCGCCACCTGCACCCCCTGCCGCCACCGCGCGACTGCCGCACGCTGCCCCGCCATCCGCGACAGCAGCACCAGCGCCAGCCCCATCCCGCCCATGGCCAAAAGCAGCCCCCAGATCACCGCACCCGGCACCGCCATCCCACCGGGAACCAAGGTCACCGCAAGAACCGCCGTCGCCGTCACCGCCACCAGCGCCACCTGACCCGCTGCCCGTTCCAGCACCACCGCCATCCCGGCCCGCTCCAGCCCCACCTCGGCCCGCGCCCGCACCGCCCGCGCCGCATCGCCCATAACGCCCCCCGGCACTGCCATATTCACCGCCTGCGCCAGAAAATACTCACGCAGCGCATGGCCCATCGCGATCCGCTGCCCCAACCGTGCCGCCACCAGCCGCCAGCGCAGCGCAGATACCGCCGTCTGCATCACCAGCAGCACAGCCGCCAGCACCATCCATCCCGGTTCGGCCCGCGCCAGAACGCCCCGCACAGCCCGCCAATCCACGACCCACAGCAAAAGGCCCAACAACAGGACCGTCGCCCCCCAGCGCAGCACCCTCATGGCACCGCAGCCGAGCTATAGGTCGCAACGATCCTGTCCCGCATCGCCTCCATCGGCAGGGCCTTCTGATCACGCGGTGGAACAAGTCCGGGCGCAAAGCCCCACTCCGCCGCCCGCTCGACCAATGCCGCAGGCCCGATCACATGTATTGGCACATCCAGCCGATCCTCCTGCGCCACGAACCCCGCCGCCTGATGATCGCCCAGCACCATCACCAAAGGCATCTGCGCCGGGTCCATTCGGGACAGCCAGTCCAGCACCGCCTCCAGCGAATAGGCCACCGCCTGCCGATACTGGTCCCGCACCCGATCCGGGTCGCGCCACACCACGGCGGGCGGGTCGCCCTCTTGCGCCATGTCGTTGAAGACACGCCCGTCGCCCACCTGATCCCACGGCACAAGCCTTGGCACCGGCACCCAAGGCGCATGGGACGAAATCAGCACCATCTGCGAGAACCGCCGCCCCTCCGCCGCCCCTCCCATCAGCCTGTCAAAAGCCGCCAGCGTATATTGATCTGGCATCGTCACCCAGTTGAACGGCAGGCCCTGATACCCGAGTTCAGCCGCCGGGAAGATGTGGTCAAATCCCATCTTCTCTCCTTCTGGCCAAGCCATGGTAATGGCAGGCATCACAGCCCCGGTCACAAATCCCGCCCGCTGCGCAATATGGAACAGCCCCTCGCGCCCACTCGCCAACAGCGCCTGATAGCGCAACTGGTCATTCGTCCGCAGCCCGCTTGAAAAGGTTCCATGCGCAAGCCAGCTTTGCCCGCCACGGGTTGAAGAGGTCAGATAGCCCGACCGCATCGAAACACCGCGCGCCGCCAGCGCCGCCTGCCCTTTGGTCAGCACACCTTGCGTCGTCTCGGCGTAAAGCGGCCCTTCCACACTCGCCCGGCCATAGCTTTCGATGAATACCACAACCACATCCCGGTCAATCCGGTCCAGAAGGTCCGTTCGCCCGCGCAAGGGATCGGCCTCTGTCGCCGCGCGAAACTCGCGCATTGCGGCCCCGCTGCGCCAGACGAGACGCACCTCCTCCGCCGCCACCCGCGCGGTAAAGGCGGCCCCCGGCGGGTTCCACGGCATCGGCCAACGGTTCATGATCGCCGTCACCTCATAGGTCGCGACCAAGGCCACCGCCAACGCCACGCCCCCCGCCATCCGACGCAACCCCGTCCCGCGCAACAGCCCCGCCCGTGCCCAAACGGCCATCGCCCGCTCCAGCGCCCAGTAAAGCCCGCCGACCAGCGCGACCAACCCAACCACCGCCGCCACGGCCACCAAAGCCCCCGCCGACCCCGTCAGCAGATTGACCCCCGCACCAACCAGCATCCGGTCGCCCACCGGGTTGAACCCCCGGCCAAAGGCCACGAACATCGCCATATCCGCGACCTTCACCGCGATCAGCAGCACCAGAAGCCCCGCCAGAAACCGCCTGATCCAGCGTCCCGCTTGCCCATCTCCCAGCAGCATCAGCCCCAGCAACAGCGCAGGCAATTCCAGCGGAAACAGGATCAGCGCCCGCCACGTCACCGCATCAGGGTGATTGGGCTGCACCAGCACCAGATGCAGCAGCAATGCCGAAACCAGCAGCCCGAAAGCCTTCCTCATCCCCGGTTCCGCCACAGCCAGATCACATCCCGACCGAAAGACCAGCCCAGCACCGCCACCGCCAGCACCCCGATCCCCCGCGCCGCGCCCTCAGGCCAACCCGGCGCCTGCAACAGGATCAGCGCGGCGATCTGCACCACGCAGGCTGCCTTGCGCCCAAACCTTTCGGGCAAAGGTGCCGCAAGCCAAGGAAAGGGCAGAAACCCCGCGACAAAGACATAACGCATCAGGCCCAGCGCAAGGATTTCCGCCCCCGTCTGCCCCGCCAGCCACAGATGCCCCGCCAGCACCGCCGCCAGCGCCGCATCCACTTCCATGTCGAACCGCGCCCCAAACGCCGATGACAGCCCGCTCCTGCGTGCCAGCCACCCATCCACCCCATCCGCCGCCAGCGCCACCGCCGCGACCGCCAAAACCACCCAGCCCCCTGAAACGAAGGGCAGCAACGCAGCCAAGCCCACCACCGCTCCGGCCCGCGCCAGCGTCACCGCATTGCATCCGCCAAACCGCGCATGCGGATAGTGCCTCGCCGCCTGCCGCGCGACAAAGGCCAGCACCCCGGCCATCGCACCGCCCGCCAAAAGCGCGGCCCCGCCGAAGGCCCCCACCACAACCGCCACAGCAAAGGCCATCGCCCCCGCCGGGATCACACCCTCGGGCAGCGCCCTTGAACCATGGGTCCCTGCCTCTACCTGCCCCATGTCACCCCCGACGGAGGGAAAGCATGTCCCAAGGCTACACCCCCGCGCAGCGCTGGCTGCACTGGATCATCGCCGCCCTCATCCTGCCGATGATCCTGGCAGGCCTTGTCATGGTGCAATCCGGCCTGCCGCGCGGCCTGCAAAACGCGCTTTTCATCGGGCACAAGAACATCGGCACCCTGCTTCTGATCCTTGTCACCCTGCGCCTCGTGCTGCGCCTGCGCCGGGGCGCGCCCGCCCTGCCAGATACGATCCCCACCCTCCAGCGCCGCATCGCCGAGGCCAGCCATGCCGCCCTTTACGCGCTCATGCTGCTCTTGCCCCTCTCCGGTTATATCCGCGTCCGCGCCGGCGGCTTCCCGATCGAGGCGCTCGACAAGCTCGGCCTGCCCAGCTTTGTCCCACGCTCCGACACCCTCGCCACGGCGGCAAAGACGGTTCATGAATATGGCGGCTACGCGCTGATGGCCCTTCTCTTGGCCCATATCGGCGCCGCGATCCATCACGGGATGAGGCGCGATGGGCTCTGGGCTCGCATCTGGCCGCCGCAAGGCTGACGCGGCCCCGAAAGAAGCGGGCACGTCAAATCCCCCCCGCCGCCACCACGGGCGCGGCGTGAATGGGCGCCCAAGCCGCCACCGCCTCGGGCGACAAGGCGCAGTCGAACACCACCTCCGGCCCCAACCCATAGCTGCGCGTCTCGGGCCGTATCGCATCGGCCAACCGCGCGACAGGCGACCGCAGGGTCAAGCTCGCAGGCCCTGCCCCAATCAACAGCGGCGAAATCGCCACCTGCAACCGCGTCAAAAGCCCGGCCTCCAGAAACCGTCCGATGGTAATGCCCCCGCCTTCCACCAAAAGCGACCCGATCCCCCGCATCTGCAATGCCGCCAGAATATCACCCGGCGCGAACCAACCGTCGCCTTCCGGCAGATGGATCACCTCCACCCCGGATGGGCGCGGGCGATCCACCGCCTGCACGACGATCCGCCTTGCGCCATCCTCGCGGAAAATCTCCAGATCATCCGGCACCCGCCCGCGCGGGTCCAACAGGATGCGCGCCGGATTGGCCCCCTTGCACATCCGCACCGTCAGCCGTGGCCGATCATGCAACGCCGTCCGCGCCCCGATCAGCACGCCATCCACCAAGGCCCGCATCCGATGCAGATGCGCCAAGCCATCCGCCCCGGAAATATCTCTCGCATCGCCCGAAACCGTGGCAATCCGCCCATCCAGCGATTGCCCGATCTGCGCCACCGTCACCGGCCCCAGATCACGCCGCGCCAAGGGGGCATAAAGGGACAACGCCGCCCGCTCCCCTGCGCTCCACCGCCCGCAACAGGCGCAGCCCCGCCCCTGCCGCAACGCAAGGATGCGGTCCCAGACCCGTGCCGTCACCTCAACCGTCTGCATCGCGCGCCTCCCTCTCTTCCGGCACGGCCAGCAGGTCCAGATGGCCGATGACCATCCCTCCCTGCGACAGAATTGCTCGCCGCGCCGCCAGCCAGCGCGCCGCCTCATCCGCCGCCACACCCGCCTCAACCGCCGCCACCGCAATCCCGTCCAGCAGCGCCCCGCCCAAGCCCGCCTGATCCGGCCCGATCTGCCACGGGCTATTGGCCAGCCGCACGCGATATCCCGCCGCCTTGAACAAAGCCGCCGCCCGCGCCACCGCATCCGGCCCCAGTGCCGGACCAAACCCCTTGTCCCCCCGTTGATGCCGGTTGAAGGCCGCCGTCACGCCCGCATCCCCACCATCCTCGGGCGACCACGCCATTCGCCCATCATAGCTTAGCGCCGCCAGAAACGGCAGCCGCCGCGCGGCCAAGGCATTCACCAACCCCGCCACCCACTCTTCCGACACAAGGTCCAAAAGCGCCGAGGCCGTCACCAGCGAAGCCCCCTCCAAAGGCAGCGCCGCCAGATCGCGCAGGTCCATCAGATGCCGCTCGCCCTCACATCGGGCCAGCAATTCTGCATCCCCCTCCACCATCCGCCAGACCGCGCCCTTGGGCAAAACCTCGCCAAAGGCCCGCCGCGTGGACCCCGTCCCCGCCCCAAGGTCCACCACCACAGGCCGCGCCCCCGCAAGGGCCGCCGCCCGCGCCATCAGCCCGCCATCCCGCGCCGCATGGTCCGCAGGTTCGCGCAAGGCCAGCCAGTCGGCGGAAAAGCCCATGGATCAGATATCCCCCTCGCACCAGGCCCGCGCCATATGGCTTTCATGCAGCGTGATGCGCAGCCGTTTCACCCGGCCCCCATCCTTCAAATCCCCAGCCCGCACCCGCGCCGCCATCCCGCGATGGATCACGCCGCACAGGAATTCCGTCGTGGTGAACTTGCCTTTGAACTCCGGCACCTCGTCCAGATTGCGATAGCGCAGCGGCTCCAGCACCGCCGCCAAAGCCTCCACCGCCAGCCCGATATCCACCACCAGCCCGTGGTCATCGATATCCTCGGCGAAAAACGCCGCATCCACCGTAAAGGTCGCCCCATGCATCCCTTGCGCCGGCCCGAAAACGGGCGAGGGCAGGCTATGGGCGATCATGATATGGTCTCTCACTTCGACGGCATACATCAGTCGGTCCTTCTGGTCTGTCTGTTTGGATCAGTAACGAATGCGATGGCACAGGGTTTCAGGATCGTGCAGCACCGACCCATAGGCCGCCGCCATCTCGGCAAAGGGCGTCTCGCCGGAAATCAGCGCCTCCAGCGCGTCATCCCGCAGCAAGTCCAGCGCCTTTTCCAGCCGCCGCCGATAGGTCCAGCGTGGCGCGCGCGCCGGCGGCACCCGCCCCACCTGCGACCCGATCAACCGCAGCCTCTGGCTGTGAAACGCGCCCCCCAGCGCCACGGGCACCGCCCCTACGCCATACCAGCTGGCCTCCACCACCGCCGCCTCCGGCCCCGCAAGCGCCATCGCCGTGGCCAGACCTTCCGCCGATGCGCTGGTATGGATCACCACATCGCAATCACCCCCAGCCTCACCCGGCAGCGCAAAGCCACAGCCCACGCGCCCCGCCAACGCCGCCCGCCCCGGCAACAGGTCCACCAGCGTGACCTCCGCCCCCGGCAGCCGCGCGGCCAAATATCCCACCAGCACCCCCACGACGCCCGCGCCCACAACGGCGACCCGGTCCCCCGGCCCCGCGCCGCTGTCCCAGATCACGTTCAGCGCCGTCTCCATATTGGCGGCCAAGACCGCCCGCGCAGGCGTCACAGCTTCGGGCACAGGCACCAGCGCCGCCTCCGGCAGGCGGAACCCGCGCTGATGGGGATGCAAGGCAAAGACCGCACGCCCCGCCAGCGCACCTTCCAGAACCTCGGCCACCATCGCATAGCCGTATTTCACCGGATGCGGGAAATCGCCTTCCTGAAAGGGCGCGCGCATCCGCGCCCATTCCGTTTCCGGCACCCGCCCCTCGAACACCAGCCGCTCCGTCCCCCGGCTGATCCCGGAAAACAGCGCACGGCAGGCCAGACCCGTGCCTTCGGCCCCCGGTCGCAGCCCCGCACGCCCCGCGCCCTCGCACCACAGCGCCATGAGATGATCCGCGTTCCGCTTCAGCCCGGCCTCCAGCGCCATCCCATCCCCTAAGGCTGACACCATGCCCGGCCCGGGCGCAACCCCGCCCGCCTCTCGCCCCGGCATGGCCTGCCCGTCGGCCAAGGAATTGACGTTGCTTTTCATGCGTCTCGCAGCCTTTGAACCCGCTGCTCTAGGTAGTCTTTCCCCGCCCCGAACAAGGCCCGTAACAGCGCAATGACGGATTTTCGCGCAGCTGATCACGTTTCCGTCAGATGCCCGCTTTTCCACCGCCCTTGCCTAGACCCGCGCCACCGCGCCCTATCCTGCCCAAGGCGCAGAAAGCGAAGGGCCAAGATCACCATGGATATCGCTACCACACTCGGCCTTGCCCGGTCGCTGGTGATCTATCACAACCCGCTGCGGCTGATCCCCCTGCGCCGCTTTTATGCGGGCCTCTTGCCCCACGGTGCGCTGGCCTTCGACGTGGGCGCGCATGTGGGCAGCCGCGCCCGCGTCCTGCGCGCGGCAGGGGCGCGGGTGGTGGCCGTGGAACCGCAAGCCGCCTTCGCGGCCTTCCTGCGCCGCACCCTGCCCCGCGACATCACCCTGATCGAGGCCGCCCTCGGCCCCCGTGAAATGACGGCCGAAATGGCCGTCTCCGCCCTGCACCCCACCGTTTCCACCCTGCAAGCCGACTTTGCCGAAACCGCAGGCACCGCCCCCGGCTTTGGCCATGTCAGATGGGACCGCAGGCAACAGGTGCAGGTCACCACGCTCGACCGCCTGATCGCCACCCATGGCCGGCCCGATTATATCAAGATCGATGTCGAAGGGTTCGAATTGGACGTCCTCTCGGGCCTGTCCCAACCCGTCCCGCTGATCTCGGTCGAATATCTGCCGCCCCTGCCCGACAACACGCTGCGCGTCATCGACAGGCTGGCCCAGCTTGGCCCCTACCGCTTCAACCCCGTCGCGGGCGAAAGCGGCCGCTTCCTTTGGCCCGACTGGCGCGATGGCGCCACAACGGCGGATTGGCTGCGCAGCCTGCCGCCCACCACCCGCTCCGGCGATCTTTACGCCCGGCTCACCTGATCCCGCACCAGCGCCGCGAAGGCGTCAAACAGCGAAGGCGTCGCGCAAAGAACGCTGCCTGTCGCCCAAGGGTCCTCATCCTCCGCCATGCCTTCCACCTGCACCCCCGCCTCGGCCATCAGCGCCAGCCCTGCCGCCACGTCCCAAGGCCGCAGTCTCCGCTCCCAGAACCCATCCAGCCGCCCCGCCGCCACATAAGCCAGATCAAGCGCGGATGCCCCCGTCCGCCGCACCCCCGCGCAATGTGGCATCAGCCGCGCGATATCGGCGGCATGGGTCGCAATATGCGCCATGCCGCCAAAGGGGATGCCCGTCCCAAACAGCGCCCCCGACATGCCCACGCGCGATGCGCTCGGCAAAAGCCGCCCATTCACCCGCAGCCCCGTTCCGGGTGCAGCAGAAAAAGTCTCGCCATGCAATGGGTCATGGATCACCCCAAGCCTTGGCCGCCCCTCCACCTCCAAGGCGACCGACACGCACCAATAAGGCAGGCCGCGCAGGAAATTCGTCGTCCCGTCCAAGGGATCGACCACCCAGCGCCGCTCGTTTCCGGCCACCTCGCCCATCTCCTCGCCCAGCCAGCCATCCCCCGGCCGCGCGCCCAAGAGCCGCCGCTTCAACAAGGCCTCTGCCTCGCGGTCTGCCTCCGATACGAAATCGCCCGCCCGCTTTTCTTTCACCCGCAGCCTGTCACGCGCCCGGTGATGCCGCAGCAGCGCCACCCCCGCATCCTCCGCTGCCGCCACGGCCAGCGCCAGATCGCCTTCCCAATCCGTCATGCCCGCACGCCCCCTGCCACCTGCGCCAGAACCGCCGCCGCACGCGCCGCCACGGCATCCCATCCCGACAGCGCTGCCCCTGCCCGCCGTGCCGCATCCGCCATCACCATCCGCCGCGCATCATCGCCCAGCACCATCCGCAGCGCCGCAGCAAAGGCCGCCGGATCGTCTGGCGGCACCAACAGTCCCGCCTCCGCTGGCACCGTCCCCGGCACCGCGCCCGCACGGCAACTCACGATCGGCAACCCCGCCAACAGCGCCTCATTGAAGACGATCCCATATCCCTCATAGCGCGTGGCCAGCGCAAAGACCGACGCCCGCGCATAAAGCGCGTCGCGTTCCTCCATCGACACCCGCCCTGCCAGCCTGATCCGATCACCCACCGCCGATGCCGCCACCTGACGCTCCAGCGCCGCCACATGCGCCGCATCCCGTGGCGTCCCCGCGATCACCGCCTGCCAATCCAGATCACCAAGCGCATCTAACGCCGCGATCAGCACGTCATGCCCCTTGCGCGGGTCCAGCAAGCCCACCGACAAGATCAAGGGCGGCACCGCCTTCGGCACCTCCACCACAGCAGGCCGATCCACCCCCGGCTCCAGCACCGTGATCCGCTCGGCCGGAACCCCGTAACGATCCACCAGCAACCCCGCCACATGCCCGCTTGGCACCAGAACATGCCGGGCCAGCGCCAGATTGTCCCGCTCCCGCCGCCACAAGCTTTCGGCCCTCACGGTTTCCATTCCCGGCTCCATCGCCAGCGGATGATGCACCAAGGCCACCATCGGCGCCGCGACCCTCGCCAACGCCGCCGTCGGCATCGCGCCAAAGGCCAGCCCGTCCACAATCACCACCCGTCCCGCAGGCTCCGCCGCGACCTGCGCCACCGCCGCCGCCATCGCCTCTGCCCCCGGATCGGGAAAGCCATCCGGCAGCGTCACCACCGACACCCGATGCCCCGCCGTCCGCAGCGATTCCACCAGACGACGGTCATAGAAAGAGCCTCCCGTCAGGGTCTCCAACGCGCCGGGCAGCGCAAGGGCAAGATCAAGCGTCATAAGGAAATGGCATCCCCGGATCAGGGCCCACCGCCCCGACCACAAATAGGCCCAAACCGCCCCGCATCAATCGCGTCGATCGGCCTGTCACATCACGCTTGGGAGGAAGTGGTGGCGAGGGGGGGACTCGAACCCCCGACCCCATGATTATGAGTCATGTGCTCTAACCAGCTGAGCTACCTAGCCACTTGCGGCGTCCCTACAGACTCACACAGGTGGCGTCAAGCCACCATCCGTCAGCCATCCCTCAACCATGCGCCACGCGCGGACGGCCGGATGCTGTGGCGGTCACTGTCGCTTCGATGAACATCGACCGACCCTCCACCTCTGCCTCCTTCACCTCCCGCGTCACGCGCAGTTGCACCTCTTCGGCCCCTGCCGCCTTGGCCCGCGCCATCGCCTCGGCCACCAGTGCGGCCTCCATCGCCTCCAACGCTGCCTCACGCGTGTTGAAGGCCTGCAACCCCTCCGCCAGATGCGCCACGAACCGCCCCTCGGCGGGGCTGCTGACCAGCCCGCTCACCCGCTGGCTCACCTGCCCCACCACCGCACCGATGGCATTGGCCACCCCGGCATGTTCCGGCAGCACCATGCGGCACCCAAGCCTGTCCCCCACCGCGCCGTAGTATGAGGGAGCGGAAGCCCCCAGCCCGATCACGGGCACCCCCAGCCGCGCCGTGATCTCCACCACGCCCCGATGCTGCGCCAATCCCGCCCGCATCAGGGGATGCCGCGCCAAAGCCTCCGGCCCCTCGCCCGCAAAGGCTGCATCCTCGCCAAAGGCCGCCTCCAGCAGGCAATCCACCGTCTGCGCCGTCAGCTGATCAATGATCGCCTGCGCGAATACCTTTTCATCTGGGGCAAACCGCTCGCCCCGCCCATTCCGCCGCCGCGCCAGCAACCGCACCGCCTTTTCCGCCGCCGCCCCGTCCCATGCCGCCAGACGGCCCAGAACATGGCTCGCATCCGAAGGCGTCACGCCGGAAATCATCACCAAGCCACGCGCCACCAGCCGCTCCAGCGCCGCCACCTCAAGGCGTGAGGTCAGGGCCTGCGCCACCGGCATCGGCTGGGTCAACCGCCCCAGCACCGCCACGTCCCGCGGCCCAAGGCCCCCGGCATTCCCGCCCATGGGAATGGCGAACCGCCCGTCGAACTCCCCCACCGCCTCGGCAGAAAGCCAGCGGTCCAGCGCCGCATGCACCATCGCCCCATGCTCCACCGCCAGCAAGGACACAGGGCACAACCGCCGCGGCCCCAACCGCAGGCCCCCGTCCAGCCCTTCGGTGATCAGATGCACCTCGCTGTCACCACCCAGCCCCGTGGTGCGCATCGCCACGGCCTCGACCATGGTGCGAAACCCGCCCACACGCGCCCCCTGCGGGTCGATTTCGGGCAGCCCGTCGCGCAACAGCGCCACATCCGTCGTCGTCCCGCCGATGTCGCTGACCAGCGCATCCTTTTCCCCGGTCAACCAGCGCGCCCCGACGATGCTGGCGGCAGGCCCCGAAAGGATCGTCTCGATGGGCCGCTCTCGCACCATCGCCGCGGAGATCAGCGCGCCATCCCCCCGCACCACCATCAGCGGGGCCTTCACCCCGATCGCCTCAAGATGCCGCTCGCAGGCCGCCACAAGCCGATCAATCATCCCGATCAGCCGCGCGTTCAACACCGCCGTCAGGGCCCGCTTCGGCCCGTTCAGATTGGCCGAAAGCTCATGCGAACACGTCACAGGCCGCCCCGTCACGCGCCGGATCACCTCGCGCGCCGCCACCTCATGCGCAGGGTTTCGCGTGGCAAAACTCGCCGCCACCGCAAAGCCCATCACCTGATCGGCAAGCCGCCCCACCTCTGCCTCCAGCGCCACAAGGTCCAAGGGCGCGGCCTCGGTCCCCGCGTGGCTATGCCCGCCGGCCAGCCGGATCACCGGATCGCCCTTTAAGGCCTCGATCAACCCGCCGCGCTCAAGGTCCGCCTCGGAAAACCCGATGAAGACCAGCGCGACCCGCCCCCCCTGCCCCTCGACCAGCGCATTGGTGGCCAGCGTGGTGGACAGCGACACCAGCGCCACATCCGCCGCGGCCACCCCCGCCTGCGCCAGCGCGGCATCCACCGCCCGCCCCACGCCCAGCGCCAGATCGCCCCGCGTCGTCAAGGATTTGGCCGACCCGATCACCTGCGTCGCGGCCTCATCCACGATCACCGCATCGGTATAGGTGCCGCCCGTATCCACGCCCAGAAAATACGCCATCGCCGCCGCTCGCCCTGCCTTTGGGGAATTCCATTGCCCCGGCACCTAATGCGAAAGCGCCCGAAGATCAGCCCCAGCCGCGACCTTTCAACGTCGCCCCCCGCCCTAACGGCGGCGTTTCCCCGGCACGCGGCGCAGCCGCGCCGGCGCGATCCCCATCATCTCGCGGTATTTCGAAACCGTCCGTCGCGCCACCACCGCGCCCTCTGCCTGCAAGGCCACCACCAGCGCCTCATCCGACAGGGGTCGCGTCTTATCCTCCGCCGCCACCATCTCGGCAAGTCGCGCCCGCAAGGCCGCAGCCGAGATGTCGGGTGCCCCCTCGCCCCCCATTGCGCCGGAAAACAGCGCCCGCAGCCACAAAGGCCCCTTCGGCGTATCCACACTCGTCCCTGCCACAACCCGGCTCACCGTGCTTTCATGCAGGTCCGTCGCCGCCCCCACCTCGGCCATCGTCATCGGCACCAGACGGCTCGCCCCATGGTCCAGCGCCGCCTCCTGCCGCCGCAAAATCTCGCGCCCCACGCGCAGCAGCGTGTCGTTCCGCGCCTCCACCAGCCGCAGCACGGCCCGTGCGGCACCCTGCCCCTCGCCGCGCCCCGGCTTGACCGAGATTTCGGGGAGTGACGACCGGTTCAACGACACCATCCACCCCTCCATCCCCTTCCGCGCAATCAGATCCGGCTCCCGCACCGGGGCGGCCTGCATGTCGAACTGCGTCCCCGGCTTCGGGTTCATCCCCCGCAGCCGCCGGATCGCTGCCATCACCTCGGCCTCGCCCGCCCCAAGCTGTCGCGCTAACCGCCCAACATCCCCCGCCGCCACAAGATCCAGACGCGCGATCACCGCCCGCAGGACCGGGTCTGCATCCCCCTCTGCCTCCGCCTGCAACAACAGGCACTCCGCCAAGGACCGCGCAAACAGCCCCGCCGGTTCGATCCGCTGCACCCGCGCCAGAACCAAGGCAACACGTCCACTCGGCACCCCAAGCTCCGCCGCAACCGCCTCGACCGCAACGCCCAGCCAGCCCGAAGGCTCCAACCCCTCGGCCAGGGCCAGCGCGATCCGCTGATCCTCCGCCCCCATCCGCTGCCGTGCGATCCATCCCGCCACATGCGCCATCAGGCTCGGCCCCGCGCCTTCCACCTGATCCAGCGTATCCGCAAAGCCGCCCCCGCGCAGCGCCCCGTCCCAGCGTGGCAGCCATTCCCCCGCCGCCGCCGGGCGCAGCAGCAAAGCCGGGTTCTCTGCCGCCACCTCTTCCAAATAGCGCGCCAACCCCGCCGCATCCGCCTTCAGCACACGGATCGACGCATGCAGCCCCGCCGTCAGGCTAAGCCGCTGCCGCGTTAAAACCCCGATCCTCTGACCTGTCGACATGGGGCCAAATTAGGCCGCCCCTCCGCCCCCCGCAACTCCCCCCTTCAACGCCCCCCGGGCCAACCCGCCGCAGCCTTCCCCCCCTCGCCATTGCCGCCAATCCGGCCTAGGGTCGCCGCCAAGCCCCGGACCAGCCACCATGATGCAGACCGAACCCCTTCCCCTCGTTCAGGATATCGTCCTCATCGGCGGCGGGCACGCCCATGCGCTCGTCCTCCGGATGTGGGCGATGGACCCGATCCCCGGCCTCCGCCTGACCTTGATCGATCCCAACCCCATCGCGCCCTATACGGGCATGTTGCCGGGTCACATCGCGGGCCATTACCGTCGGGATGAGATCATGATCGATCTTGTCCGCCTCGCCCGCTTTGCCGGCGCAAGGCTGATCCTCGACCGCGCCACCGGCATCGACACCGCCACCCGCCGCATCCATCTGGCAAACCGCCCCCCGCTGCGCTTCGATATCGCCTCGGTCGATATCGGCATCGGGTCGGGCCTTCCTGGCCTGCCGGGGTTCACCGACCATGCCGCCGCCGCCAAACCCTTGGGCGATTACGCCCAAAGGTGGGAGGCCTTTCTCACCACCGCCCCCTCCAGCCCCGCCCTCACCCTGATCGGCGCCGGGATCGGCGGGGTGGAACTGGCGCTCGCCTCCGCGCACCGCCTGCGGATGACAGGCCGCACCCCCCGCATCACGCTGCTAGAACGGGCGGACAGCGCGCTCCCCAACATAGGCCCCCGCGCCCGCGCCACCCTCCTCAACCGCCTCGCCGCCGAAGGCATCGCGCTCCGCACCGCCACCACCGCTACCGCCATCGGCCCCGATCATGTGATCCTCTCCGACGGCACACGCCTTGCGTCCGACTTTACCCTCTCCATCGCAGGCACCCAACCGCAGGGCTGGCTGACAGAGACAGGCCTTTCCCTCCATGACGGTTTCCTCGCCGTCGGCCCCACACTGCAAACCTCCGATCCTGCGATCTTCGCCGCGGGCGATTGCGCCCATCTCAGCCATGCCCCCCGCCCCAAGGCCGGGGTCTATGCCGTCCGCGCCGCACCGATCCTTCTGCACAACCTGCGCGCCTTGGCCACGGGCCAACCGCTGCGCCCCTTCCACCCCCAGCGCGATTACCTCAAGCTCGTCTCCCTCGGCGGGAAAGAGGCCGTGGCCGATAAGTTCGGCCTCCGCTCCGGCGGCCGGGCGCTGTGGTGGCTGAAAGACCGGATCGACCGCGCCTTCATGGCGAAATTCGACACCTACCCCCAGATGCCCCGCCCCCTCCCCGACCCCGCCCCCTTGGGGCTGATCGAGGCGATGGGCCCCAAACCCCTTTGCGGTGGCTGCGGGGCCAAGGTCGGCCCCGGCGCACTCGCCGCAACCCTCGCCACCCTGCCGAAACCCTCCCGCTCCGATGTCATCGCAGGCGCGGGCGACGATGCTGCCATCCTGCGCCACGGGCAGGGCGCGCAAGTCATCACCACCGATCACCTCCGCGCCTCTTGCGCCGATGCCCGCCTCATGGCCCGCATCACCGCCATCCATGCCATGGGCGATATCTGGGCCATGGGGGCCGCCCCACAGGCCGCGCTCGTACAGATCACGCTCCCCCGCCTCTCCCCCGCCCTGCAATCCGACATGCTGGCTGAAATCATGGAAGAAGCCGCCAGCCTCTTCACCGCCGAAGGCGCCGCGATCATTGGCGGCCATAGCAGCATCGGCGCCGAACTCACCATCGGCTTCACCCTCACAGGCCTCACCGACCAACCCATCACCAAAGGCGGCGCCCGCCCCGGCGACGCGCTGCTCCTGACGAAACCCTTGGGGTCCGGCACGCTCATGGCCGCCGACATGGCCCTCGCGCGCCTGCCCAAAGATCTCCTTGGCCCCCATGTCGCCGCCGCTTGGGCCGCCATGTCCCGCCCGCAAGGCAAGGCCGCCCGCCTCCTCGCGCCCCATGCCCATGCCATGACCGACATCACCGGCTTCGGCCTCGCCGGCCACCTGCTCGAGATGATGGAGGCCTCCGCCACCGCCGCCACCATCGATCTCGCTGCCCTCCCCCTCCTGCCGGGGGCAGAGGCACTGGCCGCACAAGGCATCGCCTCCACAATCGCCCCCGCCAATCACGCCGCAACCGCCGCCCGCCTCACCGCCCCAGACACGGCCCGCACGGCCCTGCTCTTCGACCCCCAGACCGCAGGGCCCCTCCTCGCGGCCCTTCCCCCCGATCAGGCCAAGGCCACCCTCGCCGCCCTCCACGCCATAGGCGAACCTGCCACGATCATCGGCCATGTCACCGAAGGCCCCCCACATCTGACCGCGCGTTAAGGGCAACCGTCGAAAGATTGAGTATTTTTGCCAAGATGAAGACCAACCCCCTTCATCTTGGCAAAAATACTCAAAAAACCCGCAGCCAAGCGGCGAAGGCCGCGCAGGCGAGGCAAAGGGAATGCGCCGCGCTCTTCGCGCGGCGCTCCGCATCACAACCCGGCCACCGCCTCCGCGACCCGGTCGGCAATGGCGCCCGGATCGCCCAACCCGTCCACCGCCACTTCAGTGAAAGGCACAGCCATTCGCGCCCGATGCTTGCCATAGCGCGGGTCGTAATGCCGCGCCATCAGCCCCTCGGCCAGATCGACGAACTGCCCCGCTGCCACCATCGCCCGCCATTCCGCGATCACCTCGCGCGGATGGGCCAGTGCCAAGGACGCCACCACCCCATCCAGCCGCGCCGCATCCGCCACCAGATCGGCATAGGCACCCAGCAGATATTCCGCCCGCGCGCGCCGCGGCGCCTCTATGGCGACCCGCGGCGCTTCCACCATCGCCCGCCATAGTTTCGGCGGCAGGCGGCACTCCCCCACCTTGGCGCTCTCTGCCTCCACCACCACAGGTCGCGCCGGATCAAGCCGCGCCAAGGCCAGCGCCAACCGCCCCTCAAAGGCCTTCTGCGACGGCTGCGCCCCCATGGACCCGAACAAAGACCCGCGATGGTTCGCCAAGCCTTCCAGATCAACCACCTGCACGCCCCGCGCGGGCAACAGGTTCAACACTTCAGTCTTGGCCGACCCGGTATTCCCGTCCAGCACCACCAACCGAAAGGGGAAGGTGTCGGTATAAAGCGCATCCACCACCAGCCGCCGCCACGCCTTATAGCCGCCCTGCACCACCTCCACCCGCCAGCCGATCTGCGCCAAGATAGAGGCGAAGGACCCCGACCGCTGCCCCCCGCGCCAGCAATAGACCAAGGGCCGCCACCCGCCCGGCTTCTCGGCCAAAGGCCCCTCCAGATGCGCCGCCGCATTCTTTGCCACCAGCGCCGCGCCAATCTTGCGCGCCGAAAACGGGCTTGCCTGCTTGTAGATCGTCCCCACCCGCGCCCGTTCCGCATCGTCCAGCACCGGCAGCGAAACCGCCCCCGGTACATGATCCTCTGCCCATTCCGACGGCGACCGCACATCGATGATCGTGTCGAAATCCAGCGCCAGCACATCCGCCAGCGACCGCAACTGAACCGCCATCAGAACCCCGCCTCACACGCCTGAACCAGCGCCGCCAGCATCGCCTCGCAGCGTGCCATCTGCTCCACGCTCACATATTCGTCGGGCTTGTGCCCCTGCGCCATCGACCCCGGTCCACAGATCACCGTGGGCACCCCCAGCCGCGCATCGAAAAGCCCGCCTTCTGTGCCAAAGGCCACCTTGATCGTGCCATTGGCCCCGGTCAGCCCCTTCACGAACTGCACCACCCCCGCATCCGATGGCGTCCCCAGCCCCGGATAATCCCATAGTCTCTCAATACGGATCTCCGCCTCAGGGAACTCGGCGCGCAAGGGCGCGACCACGGCCTCGCATCCCGCCCGGACCTCTGCGATCAGGGCCTCCACATCCTCCCCCGCCAGCGACCTGATCTCCCAATCCGCCACCGCCTGATTGGGCACGATATTCACCTGCACCCCGCCCGCCATCTTGCCCACATGCAGCGTCGAATAGGGCACGTCATAATCGCCATCCCGCAGCCCCTCCGCCGCCACCCGCGCCTGCACCCCGCGCAACACTCCCACGAAATCCGCCGCCAGATGCAACGCATTCAGCGCAAGCGGCGCCAGCGCCGAATGCCCCTCGCGCCCTACACAGGTCGCCCGCAAAGCCACCTTCCCCTTATGGCCCGTCGCCACCGCCATGCCCGTCGGCTCCCCCACGATGCACATCCGCGGCCGCACCGGCGCACCCTCCAGCATCTCGATCATCGACCGCACCCCCATGCAGCCGATCTCTTCGTCATAAGACAGCGCCAGATGCAGCGGCACCCGCAACTCTCGTCGCGCAGCCCCCAGAACCGCAGCAATCGCACAGGCCACAAAGCCCTTCATATCCGCTGTCCCGCGCCCATAAAGCCGCCCCCCGGCCTCCGTCAGCGCAAAGGGCGGATAGCTCCAGGCCTGCCCCTCCACGGGCACCACATCCGTATGCCCTGACAGCATCACGCCGCCCCGATCCACAGGCCCCACCGTCGCGTAAAGATTGGCCTTCCCCCCGCCCGCATCCGGGATCAGCACCGCCTCCACGCCCGCCTCGGCCAGAAGACCCGCCACCCAATCCATCAAATCCCGATTGGGCCGATGGCTCACCGTGTCAAAGGCGATCAACCGATCCAATATCGCGCGCGCATCCATTCCCGGGCCCTCCGTTCCACCCGCCACCTAACCGCAAAGCCGCGTGAAGCGGAACCCCCGCCCCTTCCCCCGCGCCCCCCGCAATGCCAAGGTCGCGCCATGACCCGATCCGCGATTCCCGCCCTCGCCGCCGCCCTCCTCCTCGCCGCCCCCGCCACGGCACAGGACAGCCCCTCCACCCCCCGCGATGCGGGCGCCGTGGCGCAACTCCTGCATGCCCATGCGCTCTTCGACCTTGGCCTCGCCCGCAAGGACCCGCTGGCCACCCTCGCCGCGGCCCGCCTTGCCGCGGGCATCGCCGCCACCGACAGCGACCGCAGCCCTTCGCCCCCCGGCGACCCCGTCCCCGCCACCTATCCCACCGCCGAGGTGATGTTCACCGCCGCCAAGGCGCTCGCACAAGAGGATGACCTTGCCAAAGACCTCGCCGTCCGCACCGAGGCCGAAGTGGCGCGCATCCCCACCCTCACCGTCATCCGCACCAGCCGTGGCATCGGCGCGGGCCAGACCCATGTCTGGCAAATCCCCTTCTTCGCCGAAGCCCAGTCCGAACTCGGCCTCTTGGGCGACGGCACGGCAAATCTCGACCTTGCCGTCACAGGGCTCGACGACACCCCCCTCTGCCTCGACACCGCCCCCACCGACCGCGCCCTCTGCGCCTTCCGGCTGACCGAGAACGCCACCCTCACCATCACGGTCACGAACCGCAGCGAAGCGGCAGCAACCTACAGCCTCCTTACCAACTAACCTATTGATCAAAAACAATTGCTGCGCAGCGAAGACCGCAGCATTTTCCGGCTATGCTGCGCAGCAAAACCCGCAGCATCCGCTCTTTCATCTTGGCCCAAAGACGCACCTGCCACGCCGCGCATCCTGCGCCACGCCACAAGCCTCTCCCCCGCAGGATGGGCCATCGGCCCATCATCCCAAAGAAAAACGCCGCGCAAATTGCGCGGCGTCCAAAGGGCGCAAGCCCTGCCATGACCCAAAGATCACATCACTTCAGACAGTTTCACAACCCGCCCTTCGGCCACCGATTTCACCGCCGCATCGGCCAAGGCCAGCGCGATCAGCCCATCCTCGCCCGTGGGCTCGGCCTTCCCTGTCCCGGCCATCGCCGCGATAAAGGTCGCGATCTCGGCGGCATAAGCCTCGGTATAGCGCGTCATGAAGAAATCATGCAGCGGCGGGCGGGTATAGCCCGTCCCCGTCGCCACCTCGATCGACACCGGGCGCTGGTTTTCCGCCGAGACCGCGCCCTTCGACCCATGCACCTCGATCCGCTGGTCATAACCATAGGTTGCGCGGCGGCTGTTTGAAATCATCGCCTGCTTGCCCGACGCCGTCTTCAGCAAGACCTGCACGGAATCGAAATCCCCCGCCGTCCCGATCGCGGGGTCCACCAGCACCGCCGCCGTTGCCACCACCTCGGTGATCTCTTCGCCCAAAAGGAACCGCGCCATGTCGAAATCATGGATCGTCATGTCGCGGAAAATCCCGCCCGACCGCTTGATATACTCCACAGGCGGCGCGCCGGGGTCGCGGCTGGTGATCACCACCATCTCGACATCGCCGATGGTGCCCTTGTCGATCTCGGCCCGCACCGCGCGGAAATGCGGGTCAAAGCGGCGGTTGAACCCCACCATCAGCGTCCCCTTATGGGCCCGCACCACCTCAAGACAGGCCTTCACGCGGGCCAGTGACAGATCAATGGGCTTTTCGCAGAACACCGCCTTCCCGGCCTTCACAAACCGCTCGATCAGATCGGCATGGGTATCGGTCGGCGTGCAGATCACCACCGCGTCGATATCCGCCGCCGCCTCGATCGCCTCGATCGTCCGCACGTCACAGCCATATTGATCCGCAATCGCCTGCGCCGCGGCGGGCATGGCATCGGCCACCGCCACCAGACGCGCCTGCGCATCCCCCGTCACCGCCTTCGCATGCACCTTGCCGATACGCCCCGCGCCCAGCAGCCCGAACCTGATCGCCATTTCCCGTCTCCTCTGCCCCATCTGGGGGGCGTTTCCATCAGGCCCCATAGGCCCCATTCACATTCTGATCGAAATCCACCAGCGCCCCGGTCATCACGCCCGACTCCGGCGACAGCAGATAGGATACCAACCCCGCCACATGCGCAGGCTTCACCAGCATCCCAAAGGGCTGCTTCGCCTCCGCCTCGGCCAGCCAGCCATCCCCCGCGCCATGGAACTCCCGTTGGATCGCATCCTCTCCCGGCGTGTCCATCCAGCCCACATTCACCCCATTCACCCGGATGCGATGCGACCGCAGCGCATTCGCCGCGTTCTTCGTGATATTGGCCAGCGCCGCCTTGCTGGCCGCATAGCCGGCCAGAAAGCTCTGCCCGCAATGGCTGCTCATCGTCACGATATTCACCGCCGAAGCCGGATGCCCCGCCGCCACCGCCGCCTGCGCGAAACGTTGCAAGGCAAAGAACGGCCCCTTGGCATTGGTGTCCATCAACGTGTCCCACCCCTCCGGCGTGGTATCCAGAATGGACCCACGCGCGGTTGAGGCCGCCGCATTCACCAAGGCATTCACGGGACCGAACCGCATCAGCGCCCGATCCACCAATTCCGTCGCCTGCTGCGCATCCGCCATATCCGCAGGCAGAAAGCGCACATCCGCGCCCCGCGCGCGCAGCCCTTCCGCCGCCGCCTCACCCTTCGTGACATTGCGGCCCGAAATCACCAGCTTCTGGCACCCCTCGGCCACCAACCGCTCGGCAATGGCCAGCCCAAGGCCTTGCCCGCCCCCCGTAATCACGGCCACCGTCCCCGAATGATCCGGCATGATCCCCCCTCGGAAACCGAAGTCCATTTAGCGGAACTTCTATTCCATCTTATTCCGAATTCAACCAGATTATTCCACGGCCTCTCTGACGAAGATCGTCAGACCAACCCCAGTTCCGCATCGCTCGCCACCCGGTCGTATTTATCCTTCGGCGGCATGGGCCGTGCGCGCCAATCCGGGTCGAACACGAACGAGGATCGCGCCCGCCCCTCGGGCAGCGCCCCGTTCCCCTTGCCCACAGCATAATCGTAATAAAGCTTCACGATCTCTTCCGCCGTCACCTGCTGCGCCGCCGGATGGGCCAGACAGGCCGCCCGCCACCGCGCCACGCGGGCAAAGGCCGGATCGTCGGGCAGGGCGAAGCCCTCATAGTAATCCAAAAACCAAAACCGCATCATAAGCGGCGTATAAACCGCCTCGGCCCATCCGAACCGGTCGAACAGAAACACCCCGTCCGGGTTGTGATGCCGCAGCATGTCATCCAGCCACGCATATTGGTCCAAAAGCGCCTGCCGCTTTGCCCCCGCCTGCGCCCGGTCGCGGTTCATCACATAAAGATATCCGGCATTCCCGAACGGCCCCTCACGGGTGACAAACAGCCGCTCCACCGCCCGCTCATAGGGGTCCGCCCGTGCCACGGCCACCTCGGGATAGCGCTCTTCGAAATAGCGCATCAGGACAAGGCTTTCCTTCAGGATGCGCCCATCCTCCAACTCCAGCACCGGCAGCGCCGTCGTCCCGCGCGTCTTGGCCAGCAATTCGGGGTCGCGCGGGCGCGTGATGTCCACCACGCGAAACTCCACCGCCTCGCGCAGGCCCTTCAGCGCCAGCAAAATCTCCACCCGTTGCGAAAACGGGCAGACGGGGATGTGGTGAATGATCGGCTTGCCCATGGGTGCCTCCTCAGGCCGGATGGTGGCCCGCATCCTGCGCCGTGTGCAGGGCGCAGATCAACCCGAAAGCCCGGCCTCCGCCGCGATCTCGCGCGCCGATTTCCGCGCCCGTTCCGTGGCCGATTTCAACTGCCCACAGGCTGCCATGATATCCTCGCCGCGCGGGGTGCGGATCGGGCTTGCATAGCCCGCCTTGTAGATGATGTCGGCAAAGGCCTCGATCCGCTCCCAATCCGACCGCTCATAGGGCGCACCGGGCCATTCGTTGAAGGGGATCAGGTTGATCTTCGCCGGGATACCGGCAATCAGCTTCACCAACCGCCGCGCATCCGCATCGCTGTCATTCACGCCCTTTAGCATCACATATTCAAAGGTGATCCGCTCGGAATTCGACAGGCGCGGATACTCCCGCAGCGCATCCAGCAGCGTGGCGATGTTCCACTTCTTGTTCACCGGAACCAGACGGTCCCGCACCTCATCCGTCGTCGCATGGAAGGATACCGCCAGCAGACAGCCGATCTCCTCCGCCGTCCGCGCGATCTCTGGCACGATCCCGCTTGTCGACAGGGTGATCCGCCGCCGCGACAAGGTCAGCCCCTCATTGTCCATCACCACTTTCATGGCATCCCGGACATTCTCGAAATTATAAAGCGGCTCACCCATCCCCATCAGGACGACATTCGACACCAGCCGCGTTTCATCCTTCGGCTCACCGGGTTTCGGCCATTCCCCCAGATCGTCGCGCGCCAGCATCACCTGCCCCACGATCTCGCCCGCTGTCAGGTTCCGCACCAGCTTTTGCGTCCCCGTATGACAGAAGGAACAGGTCAGCGTGCACCCAACCTGCGAGGAAATGCACAAAGTGCCCCGGTTCTCTTCGGGGATATAGACCGTCTCCACCTCATGCCCGCCCGCGATCCGCACCAGATATTTCCGCGTCCCATCGGCCGAGATCTGGCGCGACACCACCTCCGGCACCTCGATCACGAAATGCTCGGCCAAAAGGGCGCGGTAATCCTTGGCAAGGTTCGTCATCGCCGCGAAATCGCGGATGCCAAAGTGATAGACCCATTGCCAGATCTGCCCCAGCCGCATCTTGGCCTGCCGCTCTGGCGTCCCCGCCGCGATCAGCGCATCCCGCAACTGATCCCGGGTCAGGCCGACGATATTCGTCTTCCCCCCCTCCGGCAATTTGCGCGGGATGGTCAGAACGTCCTGCGTGATGGGCGCATTCGCGGTCATGTGTCAAAGGTCCTGAAAGGCCGGGAAGGCGTCCATATAGGGGATTCGCCCGAAAAACGAAAGAGAGCTGCGCCCCCGCCCATCCCCATGCAAAAGGGCCCCAGCAGGGGCCCCCGTCCTGTCACCGCATTGCGGCCCCGTTCCGGCGGGGCGCATGGGGTCATTTGCAGCGTGTCTCGGCTTCCGTCATCGCGGCGGTGAACCCCCGCAGGCTGAACGTGTCCTTGGTCTGCGTGCCGCGATCCGACCGCGCGCTGACCACCGCCGTCGCCCCGGCCTTCATCGCCGCCAAAAGCTGTGCATCCGCCTCGGGCGTTGCGGGCCAGGCCCATTCGCCATCGGTGAACAGGTCATAGGAATTGCCATCCACATCGACCTGAACCGTCGATCCATTGGCAAAGGGATAGCCGCCGGTGAAGGAAATCTCGCCCGGCCGACCGGGCCGGAAGGTCACAAACAGCAGGATATCGCCCCGCCGCACCGAAACGGGCTGGCCGTCGCGTGTGTTCACCGTCTCTTTCGGGACGGTCACACCCCAGCATTCCTTCGGCTCATTTTCGGTAAAGACGTTCCAATCCGACGTCACCGCCACACGGTTGTCGGATTCCTGCGCCATCGTCACAAAGGGCAAAGTCGCCGCGATCAAGGCAGCGCCAGCGACGCGGCCGAACAGGGTGGTCATAGGGTCGGGCCTCCGCATTTGCCTCTCATCCGCCCACCGCCCTCGCTACCCTTCGGATAGACGGGCCTTTTCCTGTGGCGCGGACCTTGCCAACTCGATATCCCCTTCATAACCGATGAAGACCATTGCGCGAAAGCCCCATGGGCAACAATTCGCGCATCTGTGAGCGAAGGAGTCCCGGTCATGCCCAGCCCCCATCCGATGATCGAGCTTTGGCGCGGCGGCCTTCTGGAAAGCACACATACCGGCCATGCCGTGATCTGCGACGAAACCGGCGCCATCGTCGAAAGCTGGGGCGATCCCGGCGCGGTCATCTTCCCCCGTTCCTCCTGCAAGATGATCCAAGCACTTCCGCTTCTGGACTCCGGCGCGGCCGAGGCGCACGGCCTGACCGACCGGCAGGTCGCGCTGTCCTGCGCCTCGCATCAAGGGGCCGCCATCCATACCGAAGCCGTGACGCGCTGGCTTGCCGATCTGGGCCTTTCAGACGCCGATCTGCGCTGCGGCGCGCATGAACCCTATGACACCGCCGAACGGAACCGCCTGATCAAGGCAGATGAAAAGCCCTGCCAATGCCACAACAACTGTTCCGGCAAACATGCAGGCTTCCTCACCCTGAACCGCCACCTGAAAGGGGACGCGGAATATGTCGAAGTCGATCACCCCGTACAGCAGGCCGCAAAGCTGGCCTTCGAAGAGGTAACGGGCGAAACCTCGCCCGGCTTTGGCATCGACGGCTGCTCGGCACCGAATTTCGCCACCTCTGTCCATGGCCTCGCCCGCGCCATGGCCCGCTTCGCCGCTGCCACTGGCACGGGTGACGCGCGCGACCGCGCCATGCACCGCCTGACCCGCGCCATGGGCCAATACCCCGAAATGGTCGCCGGCGAAGGTCGCGCCTGCACCGAACTCATGCGCGCGATGGAAGGCCGCGTGGCCATCAAGACCGGGGCCGAGGCGGTGTTCATCGCCATCATCCCCGAACGCAAGATGGGTATCGCGCTGAAAATCACCGATGGCGGCACCCGCGGTGCCGAAGGGGCGATCACCGCCCTTCTCGCCCGCCTTGGTGTCCTTGATCCGAACCACCCCGCCGCCAAGAAACGCCTCGACGCCGTGCAAAAGAACTGGCGCGGCCGCGAAACGGGCATCCTCCGCGCCGCTCCAAGCTTTCCATGACAGCAAAAAGCCGAAAGGCCCCCGCCGCGCTTCGACGGGGGCCTCCGATTTCGACACACGTTGCGGACCCGGTGCTTGGTGGGGGCTGTGAAACCGACCCCGCCGCGTCGTCTGACCTTGTTTTCACCCCAGAACAGGGCGGAATTCGGATCGGATCAAGGTATCTTCGCGGACTCTTCGCGGCAGGTCCAAGGCCATCCACAGTCAATCGCTTGATTTGCCGCGCCAAGGGGGTAAGCTTTCGCCATGACGGTCAACACGCCGACCCCTTTCCCGATCTCCAGCCGCCTGCCCGAACAGGTCAGCTTTGATCGGCATGAACTGTCGACCATCCTCACCCTTTACGGGCGCATGGTGGCCTTGGGCGAATGGCGCGATTACGGCATCGCCTCGCTGCGTGACCTTGCGGTGTTTTCCGTCTTCCGTCGCACTGCCGAACATCCGCTTTACCGGATCGAAAAGCGCCCGAAACTCCGCGCCCGGCAGGGCATGTATGCCGTCATCGGCATGGACGGGCAGATCCTGCGCCGCGGCCATGATCTGGCCGCCGTCCTCAAGGTGCTGGAAAAGCGCTTGATCCGCCCGATCGACGACTGACGGGCCTCAGCCTTTCGCCCCCGATTTCGTCGCAACCACCACGCCGCCCTCCGACGGCGGCAGGGTCGGACCTTCCGGCCACGTCAGATTGGGCAGATCGAAATAAAACCCCCCGGCCAGCGCGGGGCTGGTCATCATCGGCACCCCGGCCAGCGCGGCGATCAGGGCAAGGGACAGCAAGCGGCTCATTGTGGTCACTCCAAAAGTGAACTGTTTCGTTCACTTTTCCAATATGGCACCCCCAATCCACCCTTCAAGCCCAAACTGAACTAATCTGTTCACATTTTCGACTTGGCATCTGTCCAGCGACGCCCTAAACCTAGAATCATTCTAAATCATCCGGTGCCCCATGATCCCCGGCCTTTCAAACCGCCGTCGCTTTTCCGACCTTTCGGAACAGGAAATCCTCGCCCTCGCCATCTCCTCCGAAGAAGATGACGCCCGCATCTACCGCTCTTATGCCGAACGGCTGCGCGGCGAATTCCCCGCCTCCGCCGCCATCTTCGATGGCATGGCCGCCGAGGAAGACCAGCATCGCCAGCGCCTGATCGACCTGCACCGCAGCCGCTTTGGCGAGGTGATCCCCCTCATCCGCCGCGAACATGTGGCAGGCCATTACGCGCGCAAACCCATCTGGCTGACGGCAAACCTGCCGCTCGACACGATCCGGGGCGAGGCAGCGGCCATGGAACAAGAGGCGCACCGTTTCTACACCCGCGCCGCGCAATCCACACAGGACGCCGCGACCCGCAAACTCTTGGGCGATCTCGCCGCCGCCGAGGCAGGCCATGAACGCAAGGCCGCCGATCTGACGGACAAACACCTGACCGAAGATGCCAAGGCCGAAGAGGATTTCACCGCCCGCCGCCAATTCATCCTCACATGGGTGCAGCCGGGGCTGGCCGGGCTGATGGATGGCTCCGTCTCCACCCTCGCCCCCATCTTTGCCACCGCCTTCGCCACGCAGGACACATGGACAACCTTCCTCGTCGGCACCGCCGCCTCCGTCGGCGCAGGCATCTCGATGGGCTTTACCGAAGCCGCGCATGATGACGGCGTGCTATCGGGGCGCGGCAGCCCATGGAAACGCGGCGTCGCCTCCGGCGTGATGACGACACTGGGCGGGATGGGCCACGCGCTGCCCTATCTCATCCCCGATTTCTGGACGGCGACGATCATCGCCATGATCGTGGTTTTCGTGGAACTCTGGGCCATCGCGTGGATTCAGAACCGCTTCATGGAAACGCCCTTCCTCCGCGCGGCCTTGCAGGTTGTCGTCGGCGGTGCTCTGGTCTTTGCCGCAGGGGCATTGATCGGAGGAGGCTAAGATGTATCGCAAGGGCGAGGTGACCTATCAACCGCTCCCGCTGCCCGACCGCGTGCAAAAACCCGATGACGAGGCGCTTTCCGATGCGCAGGCCTTCCTCGCCTATATGCGCAAACGCCATTCCGTCCGCCACTTCTCCACCCGCCCGGTGCCACAGGCGGTGATCGAAACTTGCATCGCCACCGCAGGCACCGCGCCTTCGGGTGCAAACCACCAGCCGTGGCATTTCGTGGCGGTCTCGGACCCGGCACTCAAGGCCCGCATCCGCGACGGGGCCGAAGAAGAGGAACGCGCCTTCTATTCGGGGGCTGCGGGCGATGAATGGCTCGCCGCCCTCGAACCCATCGGGACCGGGGCGGAAAAACCCCATCTGACCGATGCGCCCTGGCTGATCGTGGTGTTCGCCCAGCGTTACGGGCTGACCCATGACGGCACCCGCTACAAGAATTACTACGTCCCCGAAAGCGTGGGGCTGGCCACGGGCTTCCTGATCGCCGCGCTGCATCATGCGGGGCTGGTCTGTCTAGAACACACGCCCAATCCGATGAAATTCTTGGGCCCCCTGCTGGGCCGCCCCGATCACGAAAAGCCGGTGATGATTCTTCCCGTCGGCTGGCCGTCCGAGGATGCCACCGTGCCGGCCGTGGCAAAACGCAAGAAACCGCTCGACCAAATCCTGACGGTCTTCCCCGAAAGCGGTTCCTGACGCAGGAACCGCGCCGGAATTTGACGCAAATTCCGGTGCCCAAGGTTGCGCGCTATAGGATGGGCAATCCTGCCCATCCCGATTTTTGCGTCAAAAATCGCCGCGAAATCTGCGCCAGATTTCGCCTCCCCGCCCATGTGCGCCCACGCACGCTTAACCATAAATCCAATCGCCACCCTGCCGAAATTTGTATGTACAGTTTGCTGCACAAATCCCGGCACAAAACAGGGCACAGTCTTTGACGGCTAAACCCCCAGAATCCCCGGCAATTCCGCCATATCGTGAAAGAGGATCGCACCCTCCGCAACCAACGCCGGATGCGCCCCCTTGGGCGCATAGCCATAGCAGCGCATCCCCGCCGCCCGGGCCGCCCGCGCCCCTGCCGGACTGTCCTCCACCACCACGCAACCGTCCGGCGGAATCCCCAACCGCCCCGCTGCATGCAGATAAAGGTCCGGCGCAGGCTTCGGCCGCCCCAAGGCCTGCCCCGAATACAGATGCCCCCGGAACCGCTCCACCAGCCCATGCTGGCCCAGCGTGATCTGCATCTTTTCCGGCGTCCCGTTCGACCCCATGGCGTAGGGAATCCCTGCCATATCAAGGGCATCCAGCACAGCCACCACCCCGGGAATCAAGGGCACGGATGCCCGCAACATGGCATACATCCGGTCATAGAAATCGGCGACCCACCCCTCCGGCAGCTGCGCTCCATTGGCCCGCGCCTTGGTCGCCACCGTTTCCACCGTCCCGCCGACATAGCCCGCCTCCAGCGCCTCCAACGTCAGGGGCAGGCCATAGCGCTCCAGATCATCGCGCAGCATCACCAGCGTGGGATGCTCGCTGTCCACCACCACCCCGTCACAGTCAAAGATCACCGCAGCAGGCCTCATGACTCTGGCCTCAACATCGTCACGACCGTGTCGCCATAGGATCTTTGATCAAGCATTTCAAACCCTTGCGGGACGGCTGGCGGCACGCCCTCCTCCCAGACGATCAACGCATCCGGGGCCAGCCACCCCCCCTCGACGCAACTGGCAAGCGCCTTCTCCCCCAGCCCTTTCCCATAAGGCGGGTCCAGAAAAACCAGTGAATACCCTGCCCCTCGGTTCGGCCCCATCCGCGTTGCATCCCGTCGCCAGACATCCGTCACGCCCATCGTCCGCGTCAATTCGATGTTCCGGCGGAGAAGCGCCCTTGCCGCCGTCCCATCATCCACAAAGGCCGCCCGCACCGCCCCGCGCGAGATCGCCTCTAACCCCAAAGCCCCGGTCCCCGCGAAAAGATCAAGCACCCGCGCCCCGGTCACAGGATCGCCATATCCCCCATTTATCAATAGGTTGAAGATTGCCTCCCGCACCCTGTCCGAGGTCGGGCGCAGATGCGCCTTGGCATCCCCATCCCCCACAGGCGCAAGGTGCAACCCGCGGAACTGGCCACCGATGATCCTCATGCCTTCAGCAGCGCCTTCAACTCGGTCGCCGGGTCGGCGATGACTTCGGCCAAGGGTGATTTCCCCATCTCGATTAGCCGCTTGCCCACCATATAGGCGCGGCTGTCATTCATCGCATCCACTGCCAACAGCTCCGCCCCGCGATAATACCAGAAGGACACCGCGCCCCCCTCGCCGGGCCGTGTCACAATCCGGTCATAGCCCGTGTTCAGCCCTGCAATCTGCAACTTGCAATCATATTGATCCGACCAAAACCATGGCCGCGCCGCATAAGGCTTTGCCGCACCACAGATATTTTCCGCCACTGCCTCGGCCATGTCGATGGCGTTGCCCACCGATTCCAACCGAAGCTGCCCCCCCTTCCAAGGGAAGGACGCGCAATCCCCCGCCGCCCAGACATGCGGGGCCGAGGTGCGCCCCTGCTCGTCGCAGGCAATCCCGTTCTCCACCGCAATCCCCGCTGCCTCGGCAAGGCCCGTGGCAGGCACGATCCCCACCCCCGCGATGACGAAATCCGCAGGCAATTCCCGGCCATCGGACAGGCGCACACCCCTCACCCGCCCCTCGCCCAGAATCCGCTCAAGCCCTGTGGATTCAAGGATGTTCACCCCATGCGCCGCATGCAGCGCGCGGAAATAGTCCGACGTTTCCGGGGCAGCCACCCGTTGCAGGATGCGCGGCGCCATCTCCAGAACCGTCACATCCAGCCCCAGCTTCGCGCCCACCGCCGCGGCTTCCAACCCGATATAGCCCCCTCCCACGATCACCAACCGCCGCCCCGCCACGAACTCGGCCCGCATCGCATCCACATCGGCCAGCGTCCGCACCGTGAACACCCCTGCCAGATCGCCCCCAATCGCCGACGGCAGCCGCCGCGGCACCGATCCGGTGGTCAGCACAAGCTCGTCATAGCCAACCGCTTCGCCCCCCACCGTCACCACCTGCGCCACCGGATCAATCCCCGCGACCTTCGCCCCCAGACGCAGTGCAATCCCTTGTTCCGCATAGAATTCCGCCGAACGCAGCCACAGCCGCTCCTCTTCCATCTCCCCCAAGAGATAGGCCTTGGACAACGGCGGCCGCTGATAGGGCGGCGCGGGTTCTTCGCCGATCAGCGTGATCTCCCCCGCAAATCCCAGCGCCCGCAGCTTCGCCGCACAGGCTGCCCCGGCCTGCCCTGCCCCCACGATCACCACATGCGCCATCGCCTGACCTCCCTTTACATCTGGCCGAAGCCCGGGCCGGACCCTATATCCCGCCTCACCTGAAACGCAACGACACGAGGGACGACGCATGACGATTTCCGCAGGCCAGACGCTGCCCGAAGCCACCCTGATCCGTATGGGCGCTAATGGTGCCGAACAGGTCTCCATCTCCGCGCTGACCAAAGGCCGCAAGGTTGTGATCTTCGGGGTCCCCGGCGCCTTCACGCCCACCTGCCATTCGGCCCATGTGCCCAGCTTCATCCGCACGAAAGATGGATTCGCGGCCAAGGGCGTCGAAGACATCATCTGCGTTTCGGTCAACGATCCCTTCGTGATGAAGGCATGGGGCGAAGCGACCGGGGCCAGCGCGGCAGGCCTCTCGCTCCTGGCTGACGCCGATTCCAGCTTCACCAAGGCACTGGGCCTCGCCTTTGACGCCCCCCCGGTCGGCCTTCTCGCCCGGTCCAAGCGTTATGCGCTCTACGCCGAGGATGGCGTGGTCAAAGCGCTCCATCTCGAAGAAAGCCCCGGCACCTGCGAAATTTCGGGTGGTGAGTCGCTGCTCAAGGCGATCTAAGCGGGCAATCTGACAGGCCGCTCTGAGGGGCCGCTCTGACGGAACGGGTGGGGTCCAACCCCACCCTACCCCAGCCCTAAGGGCAGAACCGAACCCGCCCCTTCATCTTGGCCCAAATACGCGCAACCACACCTGACCCATACCCAAAGCGTCGGATTGGGGGCAGCCTGGCAGGATGGTCATCCGGCCCATCACAAACCGGCAGCCGCGCCTGCCGCAGGCGTGCATCCGCCACCCGCTCCAACGCATCGTTCCGGACCATTGTCCGCACCGCAATCGAAAGGCACAATCGCCCGGACTTGCATAGTGTGAGGTGACCCGTGCCCCTTGACCGCCGCACCTTCGGATTGGGCCTCCTTGGCCTTGGCCTTTCGGCCTGCACGCAAAGCCTGCCCGTAGGCGGCAGCAGCGTCCCGCAATCCCTGCCCGCCGACCTGCGCCCCGTGCGCAACGAAGCCTATGACGCTTGGGTCACAGCCTTCCGCGACCGCGCCGCAAGCCGGGGCATCACGCAGCCCACCCTGTCGATGGCCTTCCGCGATACAGGCTTCCTTCCCGGCGTCATCACCCGCGACCGCAACCAGACCGAAACCGCCCGCAGCCTCGAAGATTACCTCTCCATCGCGGTGTCAGATGAACGTGTCGCCAAAGGCCGCGCGGCCTTCGCCCGCAATCGCGGCCTGCTTCTTGACCTGCAATCTCGCTATGGGGTGGAGGCCGAGGTCATCACCGCCATCTGGGGACTCGAAAGCTTTTACGGCGAAAGGCGCGGCGATGTGCCGGTGATCTCCGCCACCTCGACCCTCGCCTTCGATGGCCGCCGCGGCGCCTTCTTCGAACAGCAACTCACCGCAGCCCTGCGTATCCTGCAAAATGGCGATATCCCGCCGTCGCGGATGACAGGCAGTTGGGCCGGGGCCATGGGCCATACCCAATTCATCCCCACCTCCTACCTACAATTCGCCGTCGATCACACAGGCGACGGGCGCCGCGACATCTGGTCGGACGATCCCGCCGACGCGCTCGCCTCCGCCGCCGCCTATCTGCAACGAAACGGCTGGACCCCCGGCCTCCGCTGGGGTGACGAGGTGGGCAGCAACGCCCCTTCCGGCACCGTCATCCAGCCGCAACCCGGTGGCCCGCAATTCGCCACCACCGCCAATTTCCGCGTCATCAAGCGCTATAACAACTCCGATGCCTATGCCATCGGCGTGGGTCATCTGTCAGACCGGATCGCGGGCGCAGGCCCCCTGCGCGGCAGCTTCCCGCCCGATGCCAACGGGCTGACCAAGGCCGACCGCATCGCGCTGCAACAGCGCCTCACCGCGCGCGGCTATGACACTCAAGGGACCGATGGCGTGATCGGCAGGAACACCGAAACCGCCATCCGCGCCTTTCAGGCGGCCCAAGGCCTACCCGTCACCGGCCAGCCCTCGCAGGCCCTTTTGCAAGCACTGCGCTGAAGGTCACCCCCCGACCGACCGCCGCCAAGCCGCCACCATCGCCTCGAACGGCACGCCGTCGATCGTCATGCCCGTCAGACGGCAGTCCTTCAGCACGACACCCGACAGGTCGATATTGGCAAACACCGCGCCGGACAGGGTGGCATCACTCACCCGGCAGCCCGTCATGTCCGCATCGCTGATCTGTGCTCCTGCAAGGGTGACCTGCGTAAAGATCGTCTCTGACAGATTGGTATTGTTGAACCTCGATCCCGACAGATCGGCGTCGTCCACCTCCAAGCGAGTCGTCACATGATGCAGGTCCATGGCGTCCATCTCCCATCCGAGGCCTCTCTTGCACGAGGACAGGTCCATCCCCGCCCGTCAACACGCGGCGTGCCTCCCCTCACTCCCCGCCGTGACAGAACCACCCCCCCGTCACATCGCCGCCATGGGCAAAGAACAGCCACAGCCGCTCGCCCCCTTCCGTCTCCACCCGCCAGTAATCGCGCGGGCCAGACCGCCAGTCGGGATCGTCCAGCCACCATTCCGGCGCGATCCGCTCTGGCCCCACGGCAAAGCGTGTCACCATCTCGCGCCGCCGCCAGCGGAACCGGGCGGGCGGCGTCGGGTCATCCTCCGGCGCCCCCAAAGGTTCGGGCCGGAACAGCACCAAGGGCCGCCGCATCCGCTTCGGCCATTCCCCCGCGAAAGGCGCCGACCATGCCGCCGCCAAAACCTGCGCCCCCTTTTCCGGCACATGGCTGTCGCCCGGATGGAACCGCGTCACCGCCTCGGCCCCCAGCCGCACGCCCAGCTTGCCCAGCAGATCGTCCAGCCCCCCATCCTGTGGCGGCACCCCTCCGCCCCCGGAAACCGACGGGCTGCGATGCTGCATCGGGGCCAACCGCTCCACCGCCACCGCCTCCAGCCGGATCACGTCGAAACCGAACCCCGCCTCCAGATCGGGCAGCTTCATCGCCAGAAGGGGCCTTATGCGATCTTCCCGGTCCGAGGCGCGGGCCAACCCCACCTCGGCCACCTGCACCGCGCCATCCGTCCGCATCGCCTCCAGCCGCACGCGCCGCGCGCCATGGCCCTGCCGCTTCAGCCGCGCGCAAAGGACCGGCAGCAGCCGGTCCACCGCCGCCTCCACATCCGCCAGCAACCCGATGGGTTCCGGCAGGCTGATACGCGCCGCGAAATGCAAAGGTGCCCCCGCCGGCGTCACCGGTTCCGGCTCCAACCCCAGCGCCTGATCCAGCCGCCGCAACACCGCCGCCCCGAACCGCCGCGCCAGCGCCGCGCGCGGCAGCACGGCGATATCCTCCACCCGGCGCAGGCCCAGCCGCACCAGCCCCTCCACCGCCTCCGCCTCCAGCCGCAGCGCCGCCACTGGCAAGGGGCCCATCGCCTGCCGCATCTTCCCCTCGGGCGCGATCACCCCGCGCGGGCCCACCGCCCCGGCCCCCGCCACAGGCAGCGCACCCCCCTTTTCCCATCCCCGCCGCTTGGCCGCTTTCGAGCGCGTCGCATGCGCCTCTTGCTCTATCGCATCGCCGCTGCGCAGCACGGCCACCCCCGCCCCCGCATGGCGCGACAGCGCCCAAGCCGCGCCCACCGTATCGGCAATCGCCGCCCGCAGCGTCAGCCCCATCTCGGCGCAATCCTCCTCCACCTGCGCCAAAAGCGCGGCCTCGCCGCCAAAAAGATGCGCGCACCCCGTCAGATCGACGACCAGCCCACCGGGCGGCTCTTCTGCAACCCAAGGCGAAAACTTCCCCGCCCAGCGCCGCAGTCGCATCAGGAAAGCCGCCTCTGCCGCAGGATCGGCGGGCACCGTCGCAAGCTCGGGGCACATCGCCGTGGCATCGCGCAGCGGCTGGCCAAGACCTACCCCCGCCGCCTCAGCCGCCGCCGAAACCGATACGATCACCTGCGCCCCGTTACGATCCGCCACCACCGCAAGCGGCCCGGCAAGACCCGCCACCCCCGCCCGCGCGCGGCGCAGGGCGCGCTCTGCCCCCAATCGTGGAAACCACAGCGAAAGAATGCGCCGCTGTCCCATCCCGTCTCAGGTCCCTGCAAATGTTCACTCTTTGTTCGAATATCGCAGCCCCAAGGCAGGAGTCCAGCCGCAAGCCCCAACTTTCCGTGATCTGGGGGAAATCCCCCAGTCTCCGAGTGACAACGTCACTTTCGCGACTCAATCTCACGTCTATAGTGATCCAACATTTCCAACAGGGAGCCAGAACAATGAAACTTTCCACCAAGGTGCTCGTCCTTGGCTTTACGATGATGGCCGGTGTCGCCATCGCCGCCGAAGCCACCGACCCCACCGTGAAGGCCCGTCAGGAACTGATGGACACGATCGCCATGAACACGGGCATCCTCGGCAAGATGGCTGGTGGTGAGAATCCCTTCGACGCCGCCGCCGCCGAAGGGGCCAAGGCCGCCATCGTCGCCGCCTCGGCCGAAATCGCGGCCAAGTTCGAACCGCAGGCTTCCGACCCCAAATCCACCTCGAAAGAGGATATCTGGGCCAACTGGGATGATTTCGTGAAGAAGGGCGACGCGCTGAATGCCGCCGCCGCGGCGATGGACACCACCACGCTGGAAGGCGTGCAGGCGGGCATGGGCGGCGTCGGCGGGGCCTGCAAGGACTGCCACACCACCTATCGCATCCCGTCCTGATCCAGCATCAGACACGGCGCAGGGCCCCCGCCACCGGCGGGGGCCTTCGCGTTTTCACCCGCAGGTCACGCGCGCAATCAGCCCGGCGCGGTCCACATCGAAATTCAACCGCTCTGGGTTGTAATCCATCGTCACCGCCATGTCGGGATAGATCACCCGCACCGGCTTGTTGAACTGCGCAGTGTTCAGCTCGCGCGCAGGCGTCCCGACCAGATCCTGCACATCCAGCGCCCCGCATTGATTCACCGGCTCCACGGCCACATCGGCCCCAGCTGGAACGCAGCCCGACACCCCCAGAACCACCATCATCGCCACTCCCGCCGCAGACGTCCTCAGCATCGCCCTGCCCCCTTCACCCCGCTCCACTCCCAGCCTCACCCGCCCGATGGCCGCAGACAAGCCGCCCTGCCGCAAACCGGCAAGGATCAGCCGTTTCGGCGATTGCATTCCCCGCCCGTTTCGCCCAGCCTGCCCCGCAAGGGCAGGGCCAAGACCCGCCAAAGCAGAATGGGAGGATAAGATGCGTACCCGCGCCGCCGTCGCCGTTGCCGCAGGCCAGCCGTTGCAAATCATGGAGGTCAACCTTGATGACCCCAAGGAAGGCGAGGTTCTGATCGAGATCAAGGCCACCGGCATCTGCCACACCGACGAATTCACCCTGTCGGGTGCCGATCCGGAAGGCATCTTCCCCTCCATCCTCGGCCATGAAGGCGCGGGCGTGGTGGTCAAATGCGGCCCCGGTGTCAAAACGCTTAAACCCGGCGATCACGTGATCCCGCTTTATACCCCCGAATGCCGCGAATGCCCGTCCTGCCTGTCGCGCAAGACGAACCTCTGCACCGCCATCCGCGCGACCCAAGGGCAGGGCCTCATGCCCGACGGCACCACCCGCTTTTCCATGCTGGATGGCACGCCCATCTATCACTACATGGGCTGCTCCACCTTCGCCCAGCACACCGTGCTGCCCGAAATCGCGCTGGCCAAGGTGCGCGACGACGCCCCCTTCGACAAGATCTGCTACATCGGCTGCGGCGTCACCACCGGCGTGGGCGCCGTGCTGAACACCGCCAATGTCGAAGCCGGGGCCAAGGCGGTGGTCTTCGGTCTGGGCGGCATCGGTCTGAACGTCATTCAAGGCCTGAAACTGGCCGGTGCCGACATGATCATCGGCGTCGACATCAATGACGACAAGGAAGAATGGGGCGAACGCTTCGGCATGACCCATTTCGTCAATCCCAAGAATCTGCCCGAAGGCATGTCGGTCGTCCAAGCCATCGTCGATCTGACCAAGACCCCTTTCGACAAGATCGGCGGGGCCGATTACTCCTTTGATTGCACCGGCAACGTAAAGGTCATGCGCGACGCGCTGGAATGCACCCATCGCGGCTGGGGCCAATCGATCATCATCGGCGTGGCCCCGGCAGGCGCGGTGATCGAAACCCGCCCCTTCCAACTGGTCACGGGCCGCGTCTGGAAAGGCACCGCTTTCGGTGGCGCACGCGGGCGCACCGATGTCCCCAAGATCGTCGACTGGTACATGGACGGCAAGATCGAGATCGACCCCATGATCACCCATGTCCTGCCGCTGGAACGCATCAACGAAGGCTTCGACCTGATGCACGAAGGCAAGTCGATCCGCGCGGTCGTGGTGTTCTGACCTTAGCCCCGCGCGTCGCGGTCCGGCAGGAACCGGGCCGCAAGCGCGGCCAGCACGGCAAACAGCAGGACCGCAGCGATCAGGTCCGAAAGGTGATGCCCGCCATGGCCAAGCGTGGCGGGAATCATCAGCCCGCTAATGATCACCATGGCCGGAAACACCGCCGTCCCCCGCGCATACCACAGCCCCATGCAGGCCATAAACATGTGGAAGGACGGGAAAGCCACCACGCCAATCACAAGATCGGGCCGGATCACCGGCATGCCCTCCGCCGCATAGCGCATCAACAGGGCCGCGTAATCGGCATCTACGATCAGCGCGATCCGCTCCGCTCCAGCCGGAATGGCGTGATAAGGCGACGGTCCGACCGAAGGCAACACATGCCAGACGCCGACCGTAATCGCCATTCCCACCACGCCCACCCACAAGAACCGATGCAGCGCCTGCTCTCGCTCTTGTGCGGCAAGAACCGCGATCACCACCACAAGCTGCGGGATAGCCGCCGCATAGACCCAAGCCAGCACATAGCCAAAGGCTGGCCAAGCCATCAAAAGCGTCACGAATTCCGCCCAGTCATAGCCCAGTGCCGCATCCACCGCGATGAGCTTCTGGTCGATTGTCGGATGCTCAAAGGGGAAAAGCTGCAACACGAAAATCGCCACCACCGCCGTGAATGCCGAAAAGATGCCAAAGCACACGGCAAAGGACGCCATTCGCGGCATCGGGCGGCGCAGCCTGAGGAAGGCCCCCAAACCCACCAAGGTCAGCGTCGCCGCAATCGGCGGGGCAAAAGCAATCCAATCCACCCGTCCCGGCAACAGAATATCGCGCAGGATCGTCACCACCAGAACCGCGAGAATGACGGCCAGCAACCCGATTTCGGCCGGGAACAGCCCGAAATTGCTGCCCTTAGCGCCCGCCTTTCCGGCAAATTCCGCCTGCCCTGCCAAGGATTGCATTGCCCACCTCCATTTGGTCGCGGCTTCCCTGCCACGCCGCTGTGACGGAAATTAGGCGCAGCGATGCCCGGATGGGGGCCTTTGCGCTTTCACAGATCGCGCTTTTGGCGCAAGACTCGTCCGTAGAGGAGAAACCATGCCCGACCCCCGCGCCCCCCGACTCTGCGTCCTGATTGACGCCGATAACGTCCCCTCCGGCTATGCCGAGGCCATCTTCGAAGAGATCGCTTCGCTGGGCGAGGCCTCCGTCCGCCGCATCTATGGCGACTGGTCTGCACAACGCCTTGCAGGCTGGGCCAAAAAGGTGGCGGCCTTGGGCCTTGTCGCCGATCAGCAATTTTCCAACACCAAGGGCAAGAACGCCTCTGACATCGGCCTTGTCATCGCGGCGATGGATTTTTTGCATTCCGGCCTGTTCGATGGCTTCGTTCTGGTCTCCTCAGACAGCGATTTCACCCGCCTTGCTGCGCGCATCCGCGAACAGGGCCTTGATGTCTACGGTATCGGCGAGAAGAAAACGCCCGAAGCCTTTCGCATGGCCTGCAAACGCTTCATCTATGTTGAAAACCTCGGTGCGGATGACCATGCCGAACCCGCCCCGGCCAAGGGCACCCCCAAGTCCGAAACGCCCGACGCGCCGAAACCCGGCACGAAAGAGGCCCCCGCCAAGGCCATCCCCTTCATCATCGCCGCCATGCGCGCCATCGACCCGGATGGCGAATGGTATTCGCTTGGCCAGATCGGCCAGTTCATCACCCAAGGCAATCCCGACTTCGACACCCGCACCTATGGCAGCGCGAAACTCTCTGACCTTGTGCGCAAGATCAGCCGGTTTGAGGTGCGCCCCGGCCCCGGCGGGCAGCTTCAGATGCGCGACGTGGCCTGACACGGCACTAGCCCCCCTTGCGCCGGCCCGGTGAAGCGGGTATCGCCCGCGCCTTCTGCCGGCCTCGCAGGCTTCGGTCTCGCAATCATTGAGAAACCCGCGCCGCGATGCTACCTTTGCTTGAACGCCCCGCGCCGGGGCCTGCACGGCGCGCAACCCAGGAGGACGATGTCCTGTCTCATTCTGACCCAGCGACCGGCCTGCCGGTCGGCCCGAGGGCCCCGCGCATGAGCGAGACGGCCACGGCAACCGCCCCCGCCTATACGTCCGAAGAAATCCTCGCCGCCGTCCTGAAATCCGTCGACGACGACAAGGCCGAAGATATCGTGCAGATTGATCTGCGCGGCCGTTCGGATGTGGCCGATTACATGGTCATCTGCTCGGGCCGTTCGTCCCGCCAGGTCGCCGCCATCTCGGAAAAGCTGGTCGATCGCCTGAAACAGGATTTCCGCCTCCACACCAAGATGGAAGGCAAGGAAACCGGCGATTGGGTGCTGATCGACACGGGCGATGTGATCGTCCATGTCTTCCGCCCCGAAGTGCGCGAATTCTACCAGCTTGAAAAGATGTGGCTGCCGGGAAGCGCGCATCGCGGGGCCTGATCCCCATGCGCCTGCACATCTGCGCCATGGGCCGCATCCGGGCCGATCAGCCCGAACGCGCCATCCTCGAAGACTATCAGATGCGGTTCAACCGCACCGGCAAACCGCTTGCCCTCGGTCCGCTGACGGAAATCGAAGTCGAGGACAAGAAGGGCGGCGGGATGGAAGCAGAGGCCGAACTTCTGCTCAAGGCCGTCCCCGCCGGATCGCTTCTCGTGACCCTCGATGAACGGGGGCGCGTCCTCTCCTCCCCTGAATTCGCCACCCAGATCGCCCGCTGGCGCGACGAAGGGCGGCAGGACGTGGCCTTCGTGATTGGCGGGGCCGATGGCCTTGCGCCGGGCCTGCGCGACCGCGCGGCTTTCTCGATCAGCTTCGGGCGCATGGTCTGGCCGCACATGCTTGTGCGCGCGATGCTGGCCGAACAGCTTTACCGCGCCGCCACCATCCTTGCGGGCAGCCCCTACCACCGCGCCTGACCAAATTTCTTCGAAGAAATTTGCAAAAGTTTTCGAAAACTTTTGCCGCCCCGCCCTCGCACGTTGCCCCCCGGTGCCCCGGCGGGTATTCAGACGCCAACGACACCGCAAAGGGGCATGCCGCCATGACCGTTCCGAAACCCGTCGTCCTTTGCATCCTTGATGGCTGGGGCCTGTCGGACCGGACCGAAGGCAATGCCCCCGCGCAGGCCAATGTGCCGACCTTCAACCGCCTCTGGTCCACCTGCCCGCATGCCACGCTCATCACCCATGGCCCGGATGTGGGCCTGCCATCGGGCCAGATGGGGAATTCCGAGGTGGGCCATACCAATATCGGCGCGGGCCGCGTCGTGGCCATGGACCTTGGCGCCATCGACCTCGCGGTGGAAGACGGCTCCTTTGCCACCAATGCCGCGCTACAGGCCTTCATCGCCACGCTGAAATCTACCGGCGGGGCGGCGCATCTGATGGGCGTGGCCTCCGATGGCGGGGTGCATGGCCATATCACCCACGTCCTCGCCGCCTGCCGCGCGATCACTGCCGCAGGCGTGCCCGTCTGGCTCCATGCCATCACCGATGGCCGCGACGTGGCCCCCTCGTCTGCAGCGGGCTTCATTGCCGACCTTGCCGCCCGCCTGCCCGTAGGTGCGCGCATCGCCACCGTGATCGGCCGCTACTGGGCGATGGACCGCGACACCCGCTGGGACCGCGTCGCGCGTGCCTATGCCGCCATGATCCACGCGCAGGGCGAACCTGCCCCCGATGCCGAAACCGCCGTCGCCCAATCCTATGCCAAGGGCGAAACGGACGAATTCATCGCCCCCACCGTTATCGCCAATTACTCCGGCGCGCGCGACGGCGACGGGTTCTTCTGCCTCAACTTCCGCGCCGACCGCGCGCGGGAAATCCTCTCGGCCATCGGCGACCCGGCCTTCACCGCCTTTGACACCGCCCCCCGCCCCGCCTTTGCGGCGCGTCTCGGGATGGTCGAATATTCCGACGCCCATAACGCCTATATGACCACGGCCTTCCCCAAACGCGTGCTGGTCAATACCCTTGGCGAATGGGTGGCCGCGCAAGGCCGCCGTCAATTCCGGCTCGCGGAAACCGAAAAATACCCCCATGTCACCTTCTTTCTGAATGGCGGGCGCGAAACCCCCTTCGCGGGCGAAGACCGCACCATGCCGAAATCCCCCAAGGTCGCCACCTATGACCTGCAACCGGAAATGAGCGCGCCAGAAGTCGGCACCCGTCTGGTCGAGGCAATCCGCGCCGGATACGACCTGATCGTGGTGAACTTCGCCAACCCAGACATGGTCGGCCATACCGGCGATCTTGCTGCCGCCATCGCAGCCTGCGAGGCGGTAGATCAAGCCTTGGGTGATGCGGTCGCAGCGCTTGCCGACAGGGGCGGCGCGATGATCGTCACCGCCGACCATGGCAATTGCGAACAGATGATCGACCCGCTGACGGGTGGCCCCCACACCGCCCATACCACCAACCCTGTCCCCGTGATCCTTTATGGCGGCCCCGAAGGCGCAACCCTACGCGACGGACGACTGGCCGACCTTGCCCCCACCCTGCTTGCGCTGATGGGCCTGCCGCAACCGGTGGAAATGACGGGGCAAAGCCTGCTCACATGATCCTGCGCGCTGCGGCCCTTACCCTTGCCCTCACCACGGCCCCCGCCGTGGCGCAATCCGTGGCCGAACAGGCCGCGCAAGCCTCGGCTGACCTGCAAGCCGCAGTCGCCGCATTGCAAGCCGCCGAAGGCGCACGCGACCGTGTCGCCGCCCTGACCGAAACGATCCGCGCCTATGAAACTGGCCTCGGCGCCCTGCGTGAGGCGCTCCGTCAGGCCTCCTTGCGCGAAACCGCCCTCACACTCCAGTTCAACGCCCAGCGTGACCGCATCTCGCAACTCGTCGGCGTTCTGGGGCAGATGGAGGCCGAACCCGGCCCCTCCCTCCTCCTGCATCCCACCGGGGCGCTTGGCACGGTGCGTTCCGGCATGATCCTTGCCGATGTCACCCCGGCCCTTCAGGCCGAAGCCGCCCGCCTGCGCGCCGAATTGCAGGAACTGCGCGATTTGCGCGATCTGCAACTTGCGTCAGGCCAGACGCTCGCCGCAGGCCTTTCCGCCGCGCAAGAGGCGCGCACGGCCCTGTCGCAGGCCATCTCCGACCGCACCGATCTGCCCCGCCGCTTTACCGAAGACCCCGATGCCCTGCGCGGCCTTCTGGAAAGCGCTGACACGCTTCAGGCCTTCGCCGAAGGCCTCGCCCCCGATGACAGCGATACCGAAGATTTCGCCGCCGCACAGGGTCGCCTGCCTTGGCCTGTCCTCGGTTCCATCCTCCTGCGGCCCGATGAGGCAGATGCCGCAGGCATCCGCCGCCCCGGCCTGACCCTTTCGACTCGCCCCCGCGCCCTTGTCACCGCGCCATGGCCCGCCACCATCCGCTATCGCGGCCCGCTGCTGGACTACGGAAATGTGATGATCCTCGAACCCGGCGGGGGCTATCTTCTGATCCTAGCCGGGCTGGATACCGTCTATGGCGAAGTGGGAGAGGTGGTCGCACAGTCTGCGCCCCTCGGTCTCATGGGCGGGAACGAGCCCGCGCTTGCAGACATCCTCGCCGCGTCGGAAGAAGGTGGTGGCGTGCGCGAATCGGAAACGCTTTACTTGGAACTACGGCAGGGAGCCGAGCCGGTGGACCCCGAACCCTGGTTCGCCGAAGGAAGGGATTGAGTTCGACATGAAGAAGTTCGTCATGGCCGCGCTGGGCGGCACGGTGGCCGGGGTGCTGATCACCACACAGGTTGCAGGACCCCTCATCGCGCAAGAGGCCGCACGAACCGAAAACGTCTATGAACAGCTTGATCTGTTCGGCGACATCTTCGAACGCATCCGCGCCCAATATGTCGAAGAGGTCGACAGCCAGCAGCTGATCGAAGCGGCCATCAACGGCATGCTCACCTCGCTTGACCCACATAGCAGCTATCTCGCCCCCGATGATTTCGACGATATGCGGGTGCAGACACGTGGCGAATTCGGCGGTCTGGGGATCGAGGTCACGCAGGAAGAGGGCTTCGTCAAAGTCGTCTCGCCCATGGACGGAACCCCCGCCGATGCCGCCGGGATCGAGGCAGGCGATTTCATCACCCATGTGAATGGCGAAAGCGTCCTTGGCCTGACCCTTGACGATGCCGTCGAAATGATGCGCGGTCCGGTCGGATCGGAAATCATCATCACCGTCGTCCGTGAAGGCGTCGAAGAACCCTTCGACGTCTCGATCATCCGCGATACGATCAAGGTGACGGCGGTCCGCTCGCGCATTGTTGGCAACACACCCGTCCTGCGCATCACCACCTTCAACGACCAGACAACCCCCGGCCTTGAGGCCGAATTGCAAAAGTCCCTTGATGAACTGGGCGGTCTGGACAACGTCGATGGCTTCGTCATCGACCTGCGCAACAACCCCGGCGGCCTCCTGACCGAGGCGATCAGCGTCTCTGACGCCTTCCTCGAGAAAGGCGAAATCGTCTCGACCCGTGGCCGCGATCCCGCGGATGGCGAACGCTTCAACGCCACACCGGGCGATCTGGCCGCCGCCAAGCCCATCGTTGTCCTGATCAACGGCGGCTCCGCCTCGGCCTCTGAAATTGTCGCCGGCGCCTTGCAGGATCACCGCCGCGCCATCGTCGTGGGGACCAAAAGCTTTGGCAAAGGGTCCGTGCAAAGCGTGGTCCCCCTGCGTGGCGACGGCGCGATGCGCCTGACCACCGCGCGCTACTACACGCCCTCGGGCCGTTCGATCCAAGCGCTCGGCGTGATGCCCGATATCGTGGTCAATCAACCCGTTCGCCCCCCGGCAACCGAAGGCGAAGAGGAAGAACAGTCCATCGCCCGCCGCCCGCAATCCGAGGCCGATCTGCGCGGCATCATCTCGAACGACTCCATGACCGAAGATGAACGCAAGCAGTTGGAAGAAGATCGCGCCCGGATCGAGGAAACCGCCGCGCTCCGGGACGAGGATTACCAGCTGGCTTATGCCGTCGACATCCTGCGCGGCCTGAAGGCCGTTGCCCCCTCCACCCAACCCTGACCCAGAGGCGCGGCCCCGATCAGAAGGGGCCGCGCAGTCCCATGGCCATCGACCCCAGCACCCTGCCCTACCGCCCCTGCGTCGGCGTCACCCTGATCAATGACAAGGGTGAGATTTTCGCGGGCCAGCGCCTCGATTCCACCGTCCCCGCATGGCAAATGCCGCAGGGGGGAATCGACGATGGCGAAAAGCCCCGCGCCGCCGCGCTGCGCGAGTTATGGGAAGAAACCGGTGTCACCGCTGATCTGGTGGATTTCGTGGCCAAGACCCCCGATTGGGTCACTTATGACCTGCCCCCCGAACTCTTGGGCAAGGTCTGGGGCGGCAAATATCGCGGTCAGCGTCAGAAATGGTTCCTCTTCCGCTTCATCGGAACCGACGATCAGATCCGCATCGACAGCGACCACCCCGAATTTTCCCGCTGGCGCTGGATCGGCGCTGCGGAAATGGTGGCCTCCATCGTCCCCTTCAAGCGCAAGGTCTATGAAGAGGTGGTGGCCGCCTTCCACCCCCACCTCGCGCCCTGATCCTTACTGCGCGGCGACCCGCGCCTCTGCCACCATGTCCTTGACCATCGGGATGACCTTCTCGCCATAAAGGCGGATGCTCTCCATCAGATGGACATGCGGCATCGGCCCGGTCGAATACTTCATGTCGAACCGCGTCACGCCCAGCGCCGTCACCGTCGCCGCAATCTTCCGCGCCACCGTCTCCGGGCTGCCGACATACAGCGACCCTTGCGTGATCTCCCCCATGAATCGATCCGCCGTCACCGGGGGCCAGCCCCGCTCGGCCCCGATCCGGTCAAACATCGCCTTGTAATGTGGCCAAAGCTGCTCTGCCGCCGCCTCATCCGTCTCGGCCACATGCCCCGGTGAATGCACTCCGATGGGCCGCACCACGCCCCCCACCTGCGCCACCGCCCGGTGATAGAGGTCCACATAGGGTTTGAACCGCCGCGGATCGCCCCCGATGATCGCCAGCATCATCTGCAAATCTTGCCGCACCACCCGGATGACCGACTCGGGGCTTCCCCCAACGCCGACCCAAACCTGCATCCCATCGCCCAGCGACGGATAGACCCGCGCCCGGTCCAAGGGCGCGCGCGTCTCGCCCGACCACGTCACCTCTTCCTCGCGCACCAGCCGCGCGAAAAGATCCAGCTTTTCCTCGAAAAGCTGCTCGTAATCCTCCAGCGCATAGCCGAACAAGGGGAAGCTTTCGGTAAACGACCCGCGCCCAAGGATCACTTCCGCCCGCCCGCCCGATATCGCGTTCAGCGTGGAAAACCGCTGAAACACCCGCACCGGATCATCCGACGACAAAACCGTGACCGCCGATCCCAAGCGTATCCGTTCCGTCCGCGCTGCAATAGCGGCCAGCACGATCTCTGGGGCCGAGACGGAAAAATCCGCCCGATGATGTTCGCCGACGCCAAGGAAATGGATGCCCACCTGATCGGCCAGCACCCCCTGCTCCACCACCTCGCGCAGCACGACCTCATGGTGCTGCAACCGCCCATCCGGCCCCAGCGTCGTATCCCCGAACGTGTCCAGACCCAGTTCCACCTGCATCGCGGCCTCCTTCAACCTTCGCGCCCAACATAGGCCCAACAGGCCCCGCGCGAAACTCTGCACCCGCGCACAGGCTTAGCGCAGAACGAAACCCACCTCGTTCAAACGCGCCCCGGCAGGCGTCCATGGCGCATCATAAAAAGAATAAACCGGCCCGCCTTCCACCCGCAGCCCCCGCGCCTCGGCCCATGCCCGCAGCGCATCGGCCCGCGCCGCCATATCGACGCTGTCCGGCATGCCCGAAAATCCCTCCACCACCATCCGCGCCGCGGGCATCTCGCGCAGCACAACCCGCGCATCCTTCGGCACAGGCAACCCCGCCGCAACCGCCGCCGCAGGCATGGTGAACCGCACCCGCCACACCCCTTCGCCCTGATCCGCCTGCTCGACCGGGACGGTCATGGCGATCTTGTCGCCCCCGTCGTTGCCGCCAAAGATATACCCCGCCAACAACCCGAACCCGGTGTTCACCGCCGCCTTCCGGTCTCCCCGCACCGCCACCTCGGCCACAACGCGGGGTCCATAGGCCCGCACCTCTCGCGCGCCCTCTGCCGCCTCCACTACAAAGGCAGGCCGTTCATATCCCTTCCGCGTCATCTCTTCCGCCCCCGCCTGCCCCGCCATCATCGCCACCGCCACCAGCCACAGCCACCGCATAGCGCACCTCCTGTATCACAACCCTTCAACCTAGCTTGCCTCACAAGGGATTCGAGCGTATCTAGCCCCGCATGACCCGCTTCTTCGACATGGCCGATCACGCCCGCCTGCCTTGGCGCTTCACCCGCGAAAGCCGGTCCGTCCTCGCACGACTTATCTGACGCCTTCCCGCGTCATCGGCGCTCTGCGCCACCCCCACAGCCATATCCGAAAGAGATGAGCCATGACCGCTCCGCGCACCCTCTATGACAAGATCTGGGATGATCACGTCGTCCATCAGGCCGAAGACGGCACCTGCCTTCTGTATATCGACCGCCACCTCGTGCATGAGGTGACCTCGCCGCAGGCCTTCGAAGGCCTGCGCATGACGGGCCGCAAAGTCCGCGCCCCGGAAAAGACCATCGCCGTGCCGGACCACAACGTCCCCACGACCGCGGGCCGCGACACGCATATCGACAACGAAGAAAGCCGGATTCAGGTTGAGGCGTTGGATAAGAACGCCAAGGATTTCGGCATCAACTACTATCCGGTGTCCGACATCCGCCAAGGCATCGTCCACATCGTCGGCCCCGAACAGGGCTGGACGCTGCCGGGCATGACTGTCGTCTGCGGTGACTCGCATACGGCAACGCATGGCGCCTTTGGTGCACTCGCCCACGGCATCGGCACCTCCGAAGTGGAACATGTTCTGGCGACGCAAACGTTGATCCAGAAGAAATCCAAGAACATGAAGGTGGAAATCACCGGCAGCCTGCGTCCCGGCGTCACCGCCAAGGACATCACCCTGTCCGTCATCGGCGCAACCGGTACGGCGGGCGGCACCGGCTACGTCATCGAATATTGCGGCCAAGCCATCCGCGAACTGTCGATGGAAGGCCGCATGACGGTCTGCAACATGGCCATCGAAGGCGGCGCTCGCGCCGGCCTCATCGCACCGGATGAGAAAACCTTCGCCTATGTGATGGGCCGCCCCCACGCCCCGAAAGGCGCGAAATGGGAGGCAGCGCTTGCCTATTGGAAGACCCTCTTCACCGATGAAGGCGCGCATTTCGACAAGGTCGTGACGATCAAGGGCGAAGATATCGCCCCCGTCGTCACCTGGGGCACCTCGCCCGAAGACGTGCTGCCCATCACCGGCACCGTGCCGTCCCCCGAAGACTTCACCGGCGGCAAGGTCGATGCGGCGAAGCGCTCGCTCGATTATATGGGCCTGACGCCGGGCATGAAGCTGACCGATATCGCCATCGACACGGTCTTCATCGGCTCTTGCACCAATGGCCGGATCGAAGATCTCCGCGCCGCCGCTGCGATCCTGAAGGGCAAGAAGATCAAGGTCAAACGCGCCATGGTCGTCCCCGGATCGGGCCTTGTGCGCGCGCAGGCCGAAGAGGAAGGTCTGGCCCAAATCTTCATCGATGCGGGCTTTGAATGGCGTCTGGCGGGCTGCTCCATGTGCCTTGCCATGAACCCCGACCAGCTCAGCCCCGGCGAACGCTGCGCCGCCACCTCCAACCGCAACTTCGAAGGCCGCCAAGGCCGCGGTGGACGCACGCATCTCCTGTCGCCCGCCATGGCCGCTGCCGCCGCGATCACCGGTCACCTGACCGATGTGCGCGAGATGATGTCGGAACAGGTGTAAGGAATAGACCGATGGACAAATTCACCACCCTCACCGGCATCGCGGCGCCCATGCCGCTGGTCAATATCGACACCGATATGATCATCCCGAAACAGTTCCTGAAGACGATCCAACGTTCGGGCCTTGGCAAGAACCTGTTCGATGAGATGCGCTATACGCAGGACGGGCAAGAAATCCCCGATTTCGTCCTGAACCAGCCCGCCTATCGCAAGGCCGAAATCCTTGTCGCGGGCGATAACTTCGGCTGCGGCTCGTCGCGCGAACACGCCCCTTGGGCGCTGCTCGACTTCGGCATCCGCTGCGTGATCTCCACCAGCTTTGCCGACATCTTCTTCAACAACTGCTTCAAGAACGGCATCCTGCCCATCGTCCTGCCGCAGGATCAGGTGGATGTGCTGATGGCCGATGCGAAAAAAGGCGCCAATGCCCGTGTCACCATCGACCTTGAGGCGCAGACAGTCACCACCTCGGATGGCCAGACCTTTTCTTTCGAGGTCGACCCCTTCCGCAAGCACTGCCTCTTGAACGGGCTGGATGACATCGGCCTGACGCTGGAAAAAGCCGCCGCAATCGACAGCTTTGAACAAAAAGCAGCGACCCTGCGCCCCTGGGCCTGATTAGCGGCCAACACTCTGTTACCCACAACATCTAGGGCCGCCCCACGGGGCGGCCTTTTTCTTGCCCGCGTCTTGATGCAATTGCGCGACACCTTGCCCGCGAAATGGCCCGAAATCCCACCCATACCTCTGAAGGTGTGTTGTCAGAGTTTTCGAAAGTTGGCACAAATTGGGCAAGATTGAGGCAGTCCGCCATAATGTGCGGGAAATCGTCGAAACGGTCATGCGGGGCAAACCCGTGGTCCAACGACGGGAAGGAAACAGGGTAGTGGCGTCACGGGTCACAGGGGCGATTTTTCGCGCGTTCATCGTTGCGGCACTTGTGCTTGCGCCTTCCATGCTTGTCCCCGGCCTTTCGGTCGATGCGCAGCAGACGGTGGCGCTTGTCGCGCTTTTTGCGGCGGCCCTAACCTATGTTGAATACAATGCCGATGCCCCCGGTCTTGTCGAATTCCGGGATGCGCCGCCGTTCAATCGCACCCGTTTTGCCCTGCTTGCCGTCACGGTCTTTGCGCTGACCCTGATCGAACGCGGGCGCGATCTGCCGTCCACTTTGACCGACCTTATCACGGCGGTGGGCATGCTGATCGGGCAGGCGATGGATTTCCCCTACAGCCCCGTTCGTCTGGCGACCGAGGCTTTGGCAGACACAGCATCGGCGACCGAAATTGCCGCCCTTCGCACCGCCGCAGGCACCGCCTATCTGACGACGCTGCTTGCGCTTTTCGTCTTTTCTTTCCTGATGCGCCGCACTTGGCCGCGCCCAGGTCGCACCTTCAACGTCTGGGTCAATCTGCCCACCTTCGACCCGACCAGCGTCTCCGACATCGTGGCCCGCCTCGAACGTGACGCGCGCATTAACATTTCCTTAGGGTTTCTCCTGCCATTCCTGTTGCCAGCCGTGGCGCATCTCACCATGGGCGGGCTCGACCCGGCAGTGGTGACGGCACCACATACCTTGATCTGGATCACGGCAGCATGGGCCTTCTTCCCCGCCAGCCTGTTCATGCGCGGCATCGCCATGCTTCGGCTGGCCCAGATGATCCGCGAAAAACGCCGCGCCAATTCGGCGCTGGCCGAAGCAGGCGCGCAGCTGGCCTGATCCTCGCCGCCTGCCTTGCCGCCGTTCAGGCGCAGGCCGAAACCCTCCGCATCGCAACATGGAATATCGGGCTGGAACGGCCCGGCCCCGGCCTTCTGTTGCAGGATATCTCCCGTGGGAAAGACCCCGCCATCGCCGCCGCTGTCGCGGTGCTGATCCGGCTCGATGCCGATATCCTTGTGCTGACCGGAGTGGATTACGATCCCAATCTTCTGGCCCTCACCGCCTTCGCGCAACGTCTGGCCGAAGCTGGGCTTCCCTACCCCCATCTGCATGCCCCCCGCCCCAATAGCGGCCAACCCACAGGCCATGATGTTGACGGCAACGGCACCACCCATGATCCCGCCGATGCGCAAGGCTGGGGCCGCTTTCCCGGCGCAGGCGGCACCGCCATCCTGTCGCGCCTGCCCCTGATGACAGATCGCGCCACCGATCATTCCACCTACCTCTGGCGCGATCTGCCGGGCCACCTGATGCCGCCCATCACCCCCGCCCTCGCCGCGATCCAGCGCCTGTCCTCCCATAGCCACCTTGAACTGCCCGTCGCCCTGCCCGATGGCCTGCCCCTCACGCTGCTCATATGGCACGCCACCCCGCCCGTCTTCGACGGCCCCGAAGACCGCAATGGCCGACGCAACCATGATGAGGCGGCCTTCTGGCTGCACCTCCTTGATGGCACCCTGCCCACCCCGCCCCCGACACAACCCTTCCTCCTGATCGGCGATGCCAATCTCGACCCGGCCGATGGCGATGGCCGCCCCGCAGCGCTGGCCGCCCTGCTCGCCCATCCGATGCTGCAAGACCCCGCCCCCCGTGGCAGCCATGGCCGGACGGAACCCACCCAGAAAGGCGACCCCGACCTTGATACCGTCTTCTACCCCCGTCTCGGCGGCCTCAGGCTCGACTACATCCTGCCCTCGCGCGATCTGGCGGTCACCGCTTCGGGCGTCCTCTGGCCGCCCGCAGGTGATCCCTTCGCCGGAACCCTCGCCACCGCCTCGCGCCACTACCCTGTCTGGGTCGACATCACGCCACCCGCAGCCCCCAATCCTTTGCCGCCTTGACCAGCCCCCGACGACCCGCTAGGCCACGCCCAACACCCCAAAAGCAGGAGCGCCACCGTGGCCAACCCCTCCCTTCTCATCCTCGCCGGCGATGGAATCGGCCCCGAAGTCATGGCCGAGGTGAAAAAGATCATCGGCTGGTTCGGCACGAAACGCGGCATTACCTTCGACGTGTCTGAAGACCTCGTCGGCGGCTGCGCCTATGACAAGCACGGCACCCCCCTGCACGATGACACCATGGCCAAGGCGCAGGAAGTGGACGCCGTCCTCCTCGGTGCCGTCGGCGGCCCGCAATATGACAATCTCGACTTCTCGGTGAAACCCGAACGCGGCCTTCTGCGCCTGCGCAAGGAGATGGACCTTTATTCCAACCTCCGCCCCGCCCAATGCTTTGACGCGCTGGCCGATTTCTCTTCGCTGAAGAAAGAGGTGGTGGCTGGCCTCGACATCGTCATCGTCCGCGAACTCACCTCCGGTGTCTATTTCGGCGAACCCCGCGGCATCTTCACCGAAGGCAATGAACGCGTCGGCATCAACACCCAGCGCTACACGGAATCCGAAATCGCCCGCGTCGCGCGCTCGGCCTTCGAACTCGCCCGCCGCCGCAACAACAAGGTCTGCTCGATGGAGAAGGCCAATGTCATGGAATCCGGCATCCTCTGGCGTCAGGTGGTGCAAGAGGTGCATGACCGCGAATATCCCGACGTGCAACTGTCGCACATGTATGCCGATGCCGGCGCCATGCAGCTGTGCCGCTGGCCCAAGCAGTTTGACGTGATCGTCACGGATAACCTTTTTGGCGACCTTCTGTCGGATGCCGCCGCGATGCTGACTGGCTCGCTCGGCATGCTGCCCTCGGCCAGCCTCGGCGCGCCGATGGCCAATGGCCGCCCCAAGGCGCTTTACGAACCCGTCCACGGGTCGGCCCCCGATATCGCGGGCCAAGGCAAGGCCAACCCCATCGCCTGCATCCTCTCCTTCGCCATGGCGCTGCGCTACAGCTTTGATCTGGGGGATGAGGCAAAGCGCGTGGAGGCCGCGGTTGAAAAGGTGCTCGCCGATGGCGTCCGCACCGCCGATCTGATGGGCCCCGAAGGCGGCACCCCCGTCTCGACCAGCCAGATGGGCGACGCGATCCTCGCCGCGCTGGACGCCTCGCTCTGATCCGGAGGATGGGCAGAACAGCCCATCCTACCGCATACCGTCGGGCCTGTAGGATGGGCCAATGCGCCCATCCTTACCCCAAGGCCACAACCGCACCTTGCGCCCGCGCGCGTCCCGGTCCATGACCGGAACAGGATCACTCCGCGCCGGACCAAAGGCCCCCGATGACCAGCTCGCACTCCAACCTCAAGGGCGCCGCGCTGTCGCTGGCGGCCTTTGGCATCTACGCCACCCATGACGTCGTGGTGAAATATCTCGGCAGCAGCTTCTCGGCCGTTCAGATCATCTTCTTCTCCGGCCTTCTGTCCTTCCCCCTTCTCTCCGTCATGCTGATGGGCGACCGGCGCGACGAAAACCTCGTCCCCCGCCATCCATGGTGGAGCCTGCTGCGCGCCGTCTGTGCCGTCATCAGCGGGGTGCTCGCCTTTTACGCCTTCTCCACCCTCCCGCTCGCCCAGTGCTACGCAATCTTCTTTTCCATGCCGCTGCTCATCACCGTTCTGGCCATTCCGATGCTGGGCGAACGCGTCGGCATCCATCGCGGCGCGGCGGTGGTCGTCGGGCTGATCGGCGTTCTCGTCGTGCTCCGCCCCGGTCAGGCCGACCTTGAACTTGGCCATCTCGCGGCGCTGGCCGCCGCCGTCTCGGCCTCGCTCGGCTCCGTCATCGTGCGCAAGATCGGCAAAGAGGAACGCTCCGCCGTCCTCATGCTTTACCCGATGCTCGGCAACGTGCTGGCGATGGGTGCGGCACTCCCGTTTGTCTATGAACCGATGCAGATCACCGATCTCGGCCTCATGGGGATCATCGCGCTCTTTTCCTTCCTCGCGGGCCTTCTCGTGATCAAGGCCTATCGCACCGCGCCCGCCGTCATCGTCGCGCCCATGCAATATTCCCAAATCCTCTGGGCCGCCCTGTACGGCACGCTTCTCTTCGACGAATCGATCAACCGCTTCACCGCCATCGGCTCCGCCATCATCATCGCCTCCGGCATCTACATCGTCCTGCGCGAAGGCACGCCCTCGGTCTCTGGCAACCGCCCCGTCCTTTCCACCCGCAGCCGCGCCGAAACCGCCACCATGCCGCGCGTCAGTGTCATGATGCGCCGCATGGGCATTCCCGAAAGGCAGGATTGACGCGCCCACCCCTTGCAAATGCCGCAAGGGGGCTGTAACCCACCCCCACACGGTCGGAGCGTAGCGCAGTCTGGTAGCGCACCTGCTTCGGGAGCAGGGGGTCGGAGGTTCGAATCCTCTCGCTCCGACCAATTTCCCGAAAACCCTACAATCCGCACAGGCGCGTGAGCGGTCTTCCTCCGTCACGCTTGGCCTGCCCTTGGATCACCCGAAATCCCAATAAAAAAGGTGCAGGCAGGCCATCGCCCCCCTGCACCCCATCATCTACGCCAGCAGCCTTAGTTCAGGTCGCCCGCCCGTGCCGCGCTGACCGAGGCTTCCGCGCTCGTCACCGCCGCCGTGAAGGCGTCCAGAACCTCCGGCCCGCCCTTCACATTGGCTTTGAACCAGTCAAAAACCGGGTTCACAGCTGCCTTGAAGGCCGCCTTTTCCTCGGCGGTGGGCACATAGATCTCACCCCCTGCCGCGCGGAAATCGGCATAGGCCTGAATTTCCTTGCGCTTCGGGCTGGCAAAGGTCGCCTGTTGCAGCGCGGCAAAGCCATCCACAACGATCTGCTGCTGCTCCGGGGTCAGCGACTTGAACCGATCATTCCCCATCCACCAGAAGGCGCCCATATAGCTGTGCCCGTCCAGCGTCAGGTATTTGATCCCCGCATCGGTGAACTTCATCGACATGATGTCGGTGATCCCGTTCGCCGTACCTTCCACCACCCCGGTCTGAAGCGAGGTGAACAGTTCCGGCCACGGAATCGGCGTCGGCGATGCCCCAAGCGTGGTGGCCAACGTCTGCGGCAGGTCCGCAGGAACGGTGCGCATCTTCAGACCCGCCAGATCGCCCGGTGCCGCCACGCGACGCTGGGTGTTGGCATAGTTCCGCCAGCCGCCCGTATTGCCGATGGTCATCAGCCGGATCTTGTCGTCCGAATCCGCCAAGGCCATCGCCCGCAGCTTTGCCGTGAAATCGGTGCGCGTCAGCACCTCTTCGGCCACGCGGTCATCGCTCATCAGATAGGGCAGGTCCAGCACCTGAATATAGGGGAACAGCCCCGCCGCCCCGCCACTGGTCGAGATGTAGATGTCGATCGTGCCATCCGCGACCCCGGCAAGGCATTCATCCCCCTTGGCGCACAGTTGGGTGCCCATGAAGATCTCCACCCCGATCGCGCCATTCGAGGCGTTCTCGACATAGTTCTTGAACACGACCAGACCGTCGTAATCCTCGTCCTGTTCGTTGGAATTGGCGGTGGCGCGCAGCATGATGTCCTGCGCCAGCGCGGCCCCGGCCGTTCCGGCCAAAAGCGCGGCAAGCGCCACGGACCGAAGGGTGTTCTTGAGCATGGTTTCCTCCCTTTTTAACTCGTCTCAAGGTTAGTTCACGAACCCGAAAAAGCGCGGGATCGTCAGGCAGATTGCGGGGAAGTAGGTGATCAGGAAGATCACCAGAACCTCCACCGCCAGAAATGGCAGGGTCGCTTTGGCAACGGTCTCGACCCTCAGCCCCGACACAACAGAGGTGACGAACAGCACAAGCCCCATCGGCGGCGTCAACAGGCCAACCGTCAGGTTGACCGCCATGATGATGGCGAAATGCACGGAATCAACACCCAGTGCGGTGAAGATCGGCCCCAGGATCGGCCCGAGGATGATGATGGCGGGACCTGCGTCCAGAAACATCCCCACGATGAACAGCAGGATGTTGATCAGGAACAGCAGGATCAGCGGATTGTCCGACAGCGACAGGATGAAACCGGCAAGGATTTCCGGTGTATGGGCAAGCGCCGCAACCGTCTTGAAGGCCATCGCCGCCCCCACCAACAACAGCACAACGGCCGAGGTCAGGCCCGCCCGGATCAGAATGCCGGACAGGTCGGAAAGCTTTAGCGTCCGCAGCACGAACAGACCGATCAGAACGGAATAGCCCACCGCCACAGCCGCGGCCTCGGTCGGGGTGAAAATCCCGCCCAGAATGCCCCCCAGAATGATGACGGGCGTCAGTAACGGCCAAATGGCGTTCAGGCTGGCCTTGCCACGCGTTCCCCAACTGGCCTTCTGCGTCCGTGCAGGCAGGTCGTATCTGTCGGCCAAGAAATGGATGCACAGCATCAGACCGCCGCCGATGAGGATGCCCGGAACAATCCCCGCCAAGAACAGCGCGGCCACACTCTCGCCCATGACATAGGCGTAGATGATCATGATGCCCGAAGGCGGGATGATCGGCCCGATGATCGACGATGCGGCGGTGATCGCGGCGGCAAAGCGTCGGGTATAGCCCTGCCGTTCCATCGCGGGGATCAGCATCGACCCAAGCGCCGATACATCCGCCACCGCAGACCCCGACAGCCCCGCAAACAGCATCGAGGACAGCACATTCACATGCGCCAACCCGCCGCGCAAATGGCCCATCATCGCCTGACTGAACTCGACCAGCCGAAGGGTGATGTTGGACCGGTTCATCACCTCGCCCGCGATCATGAAGAACGGGATCGCCATCAACGGAAAGCTGTCCATCCCGTTATAGACATTGCGGTACAAAAGGACGATGTCGCGCTCCTGCCCGTTCATCCACAGCAGCACCGCAGGCGCGAAGATCAGCCCGAAAAAGACCGGCAGGCCAATCAGCAACAGAACAAGGAAAAGCGGCAGGAACAGGCTCAGCATCACTCCGCCCCCAGACTGACCGCGTCGGCAATGGGCAGCAATGCGTCACCGCGGCCCGCCAAGGAAAGGATTTGCCGCAGCAAAAGCTCCAGATTGACAGCGATCAGCAGCCAGATGCCGACCAGCAAAGACGCCATCATCGTGGACTTCGGCAGCTTCATCCAAACATCGAAGCCAAGGCTGACCGGCACCCGCAGCGTATCCATTTCCGCCCGCCCGCCAAAGCCCGTCACCTCGGCCCAGCCAATCGCCGCCGCCTTCAAAAGAACCACCATCGCAACGCCCGTCAGGATCAACCCAAGCAAAGCGGCGATCCCCCGAGGCAGCAACCGTGACAGCATGTCGATGGAAACAAAGCCCCCCCTGCGATAGGCCGTCCCGATCATCAACCCCGTGGCCCACAGCATCAGAAACCGCGCCAACTCTTCTGGCCAAGGCAGCGCATTATCAAGGACATAGCGGAAGAAGACCTGCACCAGAATGGCAATGACCATCACGCCAAGGAAAGCAGCGCCCAGCCAGCGGCCAAGCGTCAACACAGCAGCGTTCAACCTGCTTAGGCCGTTGCAGATGGCCAATAATGCCGCCACGTCTCCTCCCCTCATCCCCGCTTGCGCAGGGTCAACCGTCAAACCGTCCGAACCTGCCTTTCGCGAAAACCAGCGGCTCCCCCTCCTCAAGGGTCAATCGCAGGACCCTGCCCACGATGATCAGATGATCCCCGCCTTCATGCGTGGCGTCCTGCGCGCATTCAAACCGCGCCAGCGTGCCGTCCAGAACCGGAACGCCCTCGGCATTCGCCCGCCAGTCCAGCCCGTCGAACCCCACGCCCTCGCGCCCGAACCGCGCCGGAAAGCCCGCCTGATCCTGCCCGAGCACATGGATCGCATAATGCCGCGCCCCGGCAAAGGCCGCAAACCGCCGCGACGCCCGCGCCAGCGACCACAGCACCAAGGGCGGGTCCAGCGACAGGCTCGCAAAGCTGTTGGCGACAAACCCCATCGGCCCCGCCGGCCCCGCGACGGTGACCAGCGTCACCCCCGTGGCAAAACGGCCCAGCGCATCGCGGTACTGCCGCGCTTGCCCCGCATCCGGCACGATCGCCTCGCCCTGCATGCCGCCATCCGCCATCAGGCCACCTCATGCCCTTGCGCCAGCGTCAGCAGCTCGAACCACGTCTGGCGGTCCATCGGCACCCGCAACGCATCCGAAATCGCCGCAATCCGCGACAGGGTGTTGGTCCCCAGAACCGGAATGATCCGCGCCGGATGATGCAGCAGCCACGCCACCGCCACCGCCGTCCAATCCGTGCCCGCCTCGGCCCCAATCGCATCCAGCCGCGCGGCCAGCCCATCCCGCGCCTCGGCCCTCAGCCGCCCGCCGCCAAGCGGGCTCCACGCCATCGGCGCGATCCCCCGCTCTTGCAGAAAGGCCAGATCGCCATTGGTAAAGGCGTCCCGGCAGGTCAGCGACAACTCGATCTGGTTCGTCACCAAAGGGGTCGACATGGCCGATTGCAGCAGCCGCGTATCCCATGGGCGAAAGTTTGAAACCCCGACCGCCCGCACCTTGCCCCCTGCCACCAACGCATCCAGCGCGCGGCCCGTCTCGTGATGGTCCATCAATGGATCGGGGCGATGGATCAGCAACAGGTCAATCCGATCCGTCGCCATCTCGCGCAGGCTGGTTTCCACCGATGCGGTGATATGCGCCGCCGAGGTATCGTAATACTTCACCCGCGCCGCCGCATGCCGCCCAACCGGGGCCACGATATCGCATTTCGTCACGATCTCGATCCGGTCGCGCAATCCGGGGGCCGCCCGCAGCGCAGCCCCCAGCAAGGCCTCGGCAGCGTAGCCGCCATAGATATCGGCCTGATCCATCGTGGTGATGCCCTGCGCCAGACAGGCCTCCACCTTCGCCTGCACATGGGCGGCGCTTGTGTCGGCATCATCACCCAGCCGCCACATGCCATAGACCAGCCGCGACATCGTGATCGGTCCCAGCGTAACCCGCTCCATGCTCATCACCGACGCACTCCATTTCCAAGGGGGGTTGCCGGGGTCGTTGCAGGCACCCTTCCATAGGCATGGGGCAGCGAACAGGTCTTCAACTCCGGCATCACCTTGGTCCCAAAATGATCGCATTCATCCAGATGCGGATAGCCCGAAAAAATGAAGGCCCGTATCCCCATGGCCCGATATTCCTCGATCTTCGAACAAACCTGATCGACCGATCCCACCAGCGCCGCGCCACAGCCCGACCGCGCGCGCCCGATCCCCGTCCACAGATGTGGCTCCACATAGCCGAACTGATCGGCCAATTCGCGCGCCCGCGCCTGATGCGCCACGCCAAGGCTGATGGAATCATGCGCCCGGTCGCGGATCAGCTTGCCATATTCGTCATCCAGCTTGGACACGATGTAATCGGCATAATCCCGTGCCTCGGCCTCGGTATCCCGCACGATCATATGCACCCGCAGCCCGTAATCCAGCGTCCGGCCATGCCGCTCGGCATGCGCATGCACATCCTGCATCCGCTTGGCCAGCATCTCTTTCGTCTCCGGCCACATCAGATAGACGTCGCATTGCGCCCCGCACAGTTCCAACGCATCGGGCGAATAGCCCCCGAAATACAAAAGCGGCCCGCCATTCTGCTGATACGGCCGCGCCGGGTCCGACGTGATCTTGGAGATATGATAAATATCACCATGATATTCGATATGGTCCTGCGTCCATGCCTGACGCAGAATCTCCACCACCTCATGGCTGCGACGATAGCGATAGGCGCTGTCGGCCACCTCGCCCGGAAAATCCGACGAGATGACGTTCAACGTCAGCCGTCCCTGCAACATGTGATCCAGCGTCGCCACCGTCCGCGCCAGCATCACGGGCTGCATCTCGCCACAACGGATGGCCGCGAGGAAATTGATCCGCTCCGTGATCGGTGCACAGCCCGCCACGAAAGACAGCGTATCTTGCCCCACCTGATAAGAGGACGGGCACAGGATATTGCGGAACCCATGCCCCTCGGCCCGTTTCACGATGTCCGAACAATGCGCCCAGCTTGACCGCAGATCGCCATCCGGCACACCAAGGAACTGGTAATCATCCGAACACAGGGCCCCGAACCAGCTGACCTCACACGCATCCAGATCGGGCGAGGTGATCGGAACGACGGACATGATTCTGTGACTCCGCTTTCGTGCTTTCCTCTTGCGTAGCATCCGCTTTGATGTAGATCAATCATGTATCAATTCTGGATGCGACGTGATGGCCCACCCCGGATCGCTGCCGCTTTATCAGCAGATCGCCGAACTCCTGATCCGCGATATCGCCTCGGGCCGCCTGATCGACGGCGAAAGGCTTCCCCCCGAACGCGATATGGCGGCGTCTCTTGGCATCGCGGTTGGCACGCTCCGGCAAGCACTTAAATCCCTGACGGAAAAGGGGCTGCTGGAACGCGTGCAAGGATCGGGCAACTATATCCGCGCGCGGGCCGATGCGGCCTCGGTCTATGCGCTCTTCCGGCTAGAGCGGATCGAAGGCGGCGGCCTTCCCACCGCCCGCGTCCTTTCCGTGGACCGCGTGCCGAAATCCCCTGCCCTGCCGCCCTTTGGCCGCCACGCCGAAGGTCACCGCATCCGCCGCCTCCGCTTCCTCTCCGGCACCGTCGCCGCGGTCGAGGAGATTTGGCTCGACGCCGCCGAGGTGGACCGCATCGCCCCGGCCGACCTGCTTGAATCCCTCTACCTCTTCTACCGTCAGCGTCTGGGCATCTGGATCGCCCGCGCCGAAGACAGCATCGGCCAAGGCCCCCTCCCCGATTGGGCCCCGCCCGACTTTCCCCATGCCCCCGGCACTCCGCTTCCCCTCATCACGCGGGTCAGCTGGGCGCAGGACGGCCGCTCGGTCGAAGCCTCGCTCACCTGGTACGACCCCGACACCATGCGCTATGTCGCGCGCCTCAGATAGGAAAACACCCATGCTGCGTTACGGGATCATCGGTTGCGGAATGATGGGGCAGGAACACCTGCGCAACATCGCCCTTTTGGACGGGGCCTCCGTCGCCGCCATCTTCGAACCCGACCCTGACATGCGCGCCGCCGCCGCCACGCTCGTGCCAGACGCGCAAATGGTGGGCAGCGTGGCCGAGGTTCTGGCCAACCCGGAGGTGAACGCCCTTCTGATCGCCAGCCCCAACCATATGCATTTGGGCCAGCTGGAACAGATTGCCGCCATCCGCCCCCTGCCAATCCTCTGCGAAAAGCCGCTTTTCACCGATCCCGCCGATGCGCCGCGCCTTGCGCGCCTGCGCGCAGCCTATCCCGCGCCGATCTGGGTGGCGATGGAATACCGCTACATGCCCCCCGTCGCCCACTTCCTGCAACAGGCCGCCGCCGCCACCGGGGGCGTCCGCATGCTGACGATCCGCGAACACCGCTTCCCCTTCCTGCGCAAGGTGGGCGACTGGAACCGCTTCAACCGCAATTCCGGCGGCACGCTGGTCGAAAAATGCTGCCACTTCTTCGATCTGATGCGCCTTGTCGCAGGCTGCAATCCGGTCCGCGTCATGGCCAGCGGCGGGCAGGCCGTCAACCATCTGGACGAGGTCTATGATGGCCAGCGCTCCGACATCTGGGATCATGCCTATGTCATCGTCGACTTCGCCTCCGGGCTGCGCGCGATGCTCGAACTCTGCATGTTCGCCGAAGGCAGCCGCTATCAGGAAGAGATTTCCGCCACCGGCCCCATGGGCAAGATCGAATGCCTCGTCCCCGGCCCCGGCCGTTTCTGGCCCGCCCATCTGGGCGCGGCCCCGGTGCCCAAAGTCATCCTCAGCCCGCGCCAGCCCGCCGGTCCGGTGGAACTGGATATCCCTGTCGATCCAGCCCTCCTTGCCGCAGGGGATCACAACGGTTCCACCTTCTACCAACATCGCGGCTTTCAACGCATGGTCGCCGGCGAACAGACCGCCGAGGTGGGGTTCGAAGATGGCTGGTGGGCTGCGGCCATCGGCATGGCCGCCCAGCAAAGCGCGATGACGGGCGAAGCCGTCCATCTGGATCGCGCGCCCTTCACCCCCGCCTGACAAATTCCCGCACGGTCATTCGTAAAACACCCCCTACCGTCACCCAATCGTCACCGAACCGTCGCGCCTGCGTCACCCGGCCTTTGCCGGGGCGTCACACCGCCCTGTTATGCGGAACCCCGTCATCCACCATGAACGGGATACCGCCATGACGTCCTTCCTCGCCAAGACCCTGATCGCGCCGGGCCTGATCGCCGCAAGCATTCTTGCCGCCACCCCGACCGTCGCCGCCGAAACCATCCGCTTCGCCTTCACCGATATCGACGGGATGGAAGCGGTCCAGCGCGAAATGGGCCCCTTCAAAGAGGCGTTCGAAGCAGCCTCCGGCCTCACGGTCGAGTTCTTCCCCGTCTCCGGCCGCACTGTCGCGGTCGAGGCGATGGCTGCGGGTCAGGTCGACTTCGTCCTCACCGGCCCCGCCGAATATGTGGTCTTCAACGCCCGCCTCGACGCCCAGCCCGTCGTGACCTGGGTCCGCCCGGATTACTGGTCCTCCGTCGTCGTCCTCGATGGCTCGGCCATCCAGACGCCCGATGATCTGAAGGGCGCCAAGATATCCTTCGGCGAGATCGGCTCCACGTCCCAGCATCTTGGCCCCGTCACCCTGCTCTCTGATGCGGGCCTGACCTATGCCACCGACTATGAACCCGTCTTCCTGAACCGCAATGTCGCGGTCGAGGCGATGATCAAAGGCGAAATCGCCGCCATCGGCATGAACCGCACCCATATCGACTCGGTCACGTCCAAGTTCCCGGATCAGAAGTTCCGCATCCTCGTGAAGGGCGAACAGCTTCCCGATGATGTGCTGCTCGCCTCGCCCGATGTCGCGCCTGAAGTCGTGGAAACCGTCCGCAAGACCTTTGCCGAAAAGGGTGCCGACATGCTCGCCGCCGTCACCGCGACGGAAGAGAACGCCAAATACATCGGCGGCTCCTTCAACGCGACGGTCACGGATGCCGATTACGATGTGGTCCGCCTGATGTATCAGAACGTCGGCGTCACCGAATTCGCCGAATTCGTCGGCCAGTGATCGGCACAGGACACACGGGCCGATGAACGCACCCCTCCTTCCGGCCCGCACGGCCACCGGCTCCACAGAAGTGGGGCCGGTTCTTCGCGTCTCCGGCCTGACCAAGGCCTATGCCGATGGCCGCCCCATCCTTCAGGGCCTCGATTTCGCGCTGGCCCCCGGCCAATCCACCGCCCTGATCGGGGCCAATGGATCGGGCAAATCCACCCTTCTGAAATGCCTCATCCGCCTGACCGAACCCAGCCAAGGCCGGATCGAGATGCTGGGCCAGGACATCCGCGCCCTGTCCCCCGCCGCCTTGCGCCGCTTTCGCGCCCAAGTGGGCATCGTCTGGCAAAAGCACAACCTCGTGCCGCGCCTTTCGGCGCTGTCGAACGTGATCCACGGCGTGCAATCCCGCCTGTCCGGCCCCCGCGCATGGTTCCAATCCCTCGCCCCCGCCGATGTGCGCGCCGAGGCGATGGCCTGCCTCGCCCGCGTAGGCCTTGCCGACCGCGCCTCTGCCCGCGTCGACAGCCTCTCCGGTGGCCAGCAGCAACGCATCGCCATCGCGCGCATGCTGATGCAGCGCCCCGCCTTCATCCTTGCCGATGAACCTGATGCCAGCCTCGACCCCCAGACGGGGGAAGAGGTGATGTCCCTCCTCCTCAACCTCGTGCGCGCCGACGGCCTGTCGCTTCTGGTGATCTCGCACCGCCTTGAACACACCTTGGCCTTCTCCGACCGCATCCTTGGCCTGCAAGCGGGGCGCATCGCGCTCGATCTGCCCACGGCCCGGGCCGATGCCGAAGGCCTGCGCCGCTTCTTCGATCACGGGGATCACGCATGACCGCCCTTCCCGCCCCGCCCCGTTTCCAACACCGTAGCCTTGCCGAATATCTGGGCCTCCTTCTGGTGCTGGCGCTGGTGCTGTCCTCCCTCGCCGCCACCGCCCCCTCGGCGCAGGCCTTGGGCAATGGCATCGCCCGCCTTTTCGCACCCTCGGGCCTTCTGATGCAGATGTTCCCGCCCGATTTCACGCGCATCGTGCCGATCGGATGGAAACTGCTCGAAACGCTGCAAATGGCGGTCGCGGGCTGTGCGCTGGGCCTTCTCTTCGCCATCCCCTTCGCCATCCTCGCCACCGATCGCCTCTCGCCCCACCCCGTGGTGCGCTTCGTCGCGCGCTCCCTCATCGCGCTTTTCCGCACGGTGCCCGATCTCGTCTGGGCCATCGTCTTCATCATCATCGTGGGGCTGGGGCCTGCGGCAGGCGTCATGGCGATCATGATCGACAAGATCGGCTTCGCAGGCCGCTTCTTCGCCGAAGCGATGGAGGAAACCGACCCCGGCCCACAAGACGCGCTCCGCGCCATCGGCGCCTCGCGCATGGGGATCATCGTCTCTTCCGTCTTTCCCGCCTGCCTGCCCTCCTTCACCGCCACCTCGCTCTTCGCGCTGGAAAAGGCCGTGCGTGGATCGGCAGCACTCGGCCTTGTCGGCGCAGGCGGCATCGGGGTCGACCTCAAGGTGGCCTTCGACCTTTTCAACTACGACGAAGCCCTCGCGATCATCCTCCTCCTTTTGGCCCTCGTGATCGCAGTCGAACAGGGCTCCGGCTGGATTCGCAGGAAATTGATATGAACGACATGACCACCGACACCGCCCATCTCTACTGGAACCGCGAATGGCAAAAGGCCGACGGCACCTCGCCTTGGGCGCAGGCCGAACCTTGGGTCACCGAACACGCCGCCTCCCTGCCCCCCGGCTCCCGCATCCTCGACCTTGGTGCCGGAATCGGCCGCCATGCGCTGGCCTTTGCCCGCGCCGGCCACCACGTCACCGCGCTTGACGCGGCCGAGGCCGCCACCGCCGCCATCGCCGCCGCCGCCTTCGCCGAAGGCCTGACCATCGCCACCCATCACGGGCCGATGACCGACCTGCCCTTCCCAGACGCCACCTTCGACCACGTCCTCGCCTGGAATGTCATCTACCACGGCGACGAAACCATCGTCCGCCGCACCATGGCCGAAGTCGCCCGCGTCACCCGCCCCGGCGGCAGTTTCATGGCCACCATGCTGTCGGCCCGCCGCCTGCCCGTCGAACAAGCCAAGGCCAAGGGGCGCGAGATCAGCCGCAACACATGGGTCTTCGAAGGCCCCGGCGACAAGGTCCACCCCCATTACTTCTGCACCGCCCCCGAACTCCTGTCCCTCCTCTGGGGCTTCGAAGTGGTCACCCTCTTCGACCGGCCCCATGAAAAGCCCGGCTCGTGGCACTGGCACCTTCTTGCGGAACGCCTGAAATGACCGCCGAATATATCGAAGGCGCAAGCCTCCTTCTCGATGACCGCATCGTCACCGGCTCCGTCCGCATCGAAGATGGCCGGATCACCGGCATCGACGTCGCCCGCGATGGCGCGACGGTGATCAAGGCCCGCGGCCTCCTCCTCGCCCCTGCCTTTGTCGATATCCACGGCGATGCTTTCGAACGGCAGGTCATGCCCCGCCCCGGCGTCGCCGTCCCGATCCCTGCGGCGCTTCTGGAAACCGACCGCCAACTTGCGGCCAACGGCATCGCGACCGCCTACCACGCCCTCACCCTCTCATGGGAACCGGGCCTGCGCTCCGTCGATACAGGCTGGCGCATCGTCCGCGCACTCGAAGACCTGCGCTCCCGCCTCACCGCCGACAACCGCATCCAACTGCGCTGGGAAACCTTCTGCCCCGAGGCGGAACCCCTCATCGCCCATGTCCTGCAAGGCGCAGACCGCCCCGCGCTCGCCTTCAACGATCATACGACAAGCGCCCTCCTCCACCCTTCCATCCCCATCCACGACCGCCCCTTCGACCATGTCCCCGATTATCCGGTGACCGATCTCGCCAGCCCTGCCTTCGCCGCGAAACTCTCCGACCGCGCGAAACGCGCCCATATGTCACCCGCCGAATTCGTGGACCTCATCACTCGCATCTGGTCCCGCCGCCCGGCCGTCCCGGCCGATATCAACCGCATCGCCGCCATGGCCCGCCGCGCGGGCGTGCCCATGCTCTCGCATGACGACACGCAGGTCGAAACCCGCGACCATTACCGCGCCTTGGGTGCGCGCGTGGCCGAATTCCCGATGCATGACCGCGTCTTCCACGCCGCCCGCGCCGCAGGCGATGCCATCGTCCTTGGCGCCCCAAACGCCATGCGCGGCGGCAGCCACTTGGGCAGCCCCAGCGCGGCCGAGATGATCGCCCGTGGTCTCTGCGACATCCTCGCTTCCGATTACTACTATCCCGCCATGCTGGGCGCGATGGTCCGGCTGCATGCCGACAACATCGCCCCCCTCCCCGCCCTCTGGCAACTGGTCGCCGCCAATCCCGCCCTTGCCATGGGCCTGACCGACAGGGGCCGCATCGCGCCGGGCCTGCGCGCCGACCTTCTCCTGATCGACTGGCCCGAAGGCGGCCCCCCCGCCCCCTTGCGTACTTGGGTCGCGGGCCGCGCGGGCTATTCCGCCCTGCCAACCGCCCGCCAACCGCATCCCGAACCCGCCGTCTAGACCCCCGCTCAAGGAAAGGCCCGGCCATGTATACCGACTTCCTGCCCGAAGACGCCCCCGCCCCGCAGACCGTCGCCTTTACCTATTCCCATCCCGACCAGCCGCTTCTGCGCCGCACGCTGATCCGCGCCTTCGAACGCGCCACGGGCCGCGCCCGCCTGCAACGGCTCTATGCCGATTGGGCCGCGCATGGCAAACGCCCCGGTGAATCGGTGTTCGAGGCCGCGCTCCGCCTCCTCGACATCCGCCCCCGCATCGCAGGGGCCGAAAACCTTGACGCCCTCCCGCGCGAAGGCGGGCTGCTCCTCATCGCCAACCATCCCTTCGGCATCGTTGACGGCCTCGCCTTGGGCCGTCTGGGGATGGAGTTGCGCGGCAATGTCCATATCCTGACCAACAGCCTCCTCTGCCGCGTGCCCGAGGTGGACCCCCACCTTCTTCCCGTCGATTTCGCAGGCACGCCCGAAGCCCGCCGCCTCACCAGCGAAACCCGCCGCCGCGCCACGGCGCTTCTCGCGGCGGGCAAGGTCGTGGCGATTTTCCCCGCAGGCGGCATCGCCACGGCGAACCGCCCCGTAAAGGGACATGCCGTCGACAGCTCATGGCACCCCTTCGTCGGCCGCCTCGCCACCCAACCCGGCGTCACCACCCTGCCCTTGCATTTCCCCGGGCAGAATTCGCGCCTCTTCCAGATCGCCAGCCATTCCAGCTATGCGCTGCGCGTCGCGCTGATCTTCTTTGAAACCCGCCGCCGGATGGGCCGCCCCGTCGATGTTCGTGTGGGCAACCCCATCACAGCCGAGGAACTCGCCCCCCTCGACCGCAGCGCCATCGCCGCCACGCTGCGTCAGCGCACCATGGCCCTCGCAGGCTCCGCGCTCCCCGACCCGGATGAGGTCTTCCACTGGCCCGCCCATATCCGCTGGTAGGCCGCCCCCGGCGCCACCCGATCCCGCGCGCAATAGGGCCGCAGCATCAGACCGATCCTGCGGTCCAAGGGCTTTCACCCTGCCCCCCATTCACCTTGGTCCAAATACTCACCTCCCTCGCGCCACGGTCCAGATCGGTCGCAAAGCCGTAGGATGGGCCATCCGGCCCATCCCCCGACAGTCTCGACCACAGCCATCCCGCTTCCGCTGCGCGTTCCCGCCCCAAGTAGACCCAAGGTCACCGCGCACCACATCCGCGCCACCATCCCGAACAGCCCTGCCCCCCGATTCGACCCTTAACGCGCGTTAACCTTAACGATCCGGAACCCCGGCGCGCGTGGCCACAGAATGCTGCACAGAACCCGGCACAAAACAGGGCACAAAGGATTTCGCCCCCCGCGCCCCGTAAACCCAGCGCCCGCATGGCTTTTCCGCTCTGTTGGAAAACTTTCATGAAACTGCAGCCATTCCGTCACCTCACCCCGCTATCCCCGCCCCAACCAGCGACAAGGGGACTGACAGATGCTGCTCGAAGCCCGCCAGGTGACCCGCCTCTTCGGCCAGAAGGCCGCCGTCGACCATGTCAGTTTCCGCGTCGAGAAACCCGCCTTCATCGGCATCATCGGGCGGTCCGGCGCGGGGAAATCCACCTTCCTCCGGATGATGAACCGCCTGACCGACGCCACCTCCGGAGAGCTTCTTTTCGAAGGCCGCAACATCCTGTCCTTGCAGGGAAAATCCATGCGCGACTGGCAGGGCCAATGCGCGATGATCTTCCAACAGTTCAACCTCGTCCCGCGCGCCGATGTCGTTTCGAACGTCCTGCATGGCACGCTGGCACGGCGGGGCACGCTTTCCACCATGTTCGGCTTCTGGCCCGATGACGACACGCTGAAAGCGCTCGCCATCCTCGACCGCCTCGGCATCGCCGAACAGGCCGCCAAACGGGCCGAGGCCCTGTCCGGCGGTCAGCAGCAGCGCGTCGCCATCGCCCGCGCCCTGATGCAGGATCCGAAAATTATCCTTGCAGATGAACCCATTGCCAGCCTCGACCCGATGAATGCCCAGCTGGTGATGGACACCCTCCGCCGCATCCACGACGAAGACCGTCGTCTCATCATCGCCAACCTCCACACCCTCGACACCGCCCGCCGCTACTGCGACCGGGTGATCGGCATGCGTGACGGCCGCGTGGTTTTCGACGGCACCCCCGACCAACTCACCACCGGCGTCGCGCGCGACATCTACGGCGCGGATGCAAGCTTCAACGAATCCGCCACCTCGACCTCGATCGACGGGCTCGGGCGCAAGGGCGACGACGCCTATGCCCTTGCAATGCTGAACTGATTTCCAACCGCCCCGGGTTTCGGGGCTTCCTCAACGGAGTGTTCCGATGAAGCACCTGCTTGCCATCCTTGCAGCCACCACCACCCTCGCCGGCGCCGCCCAGGCGCAGGACATCACCGAATTCAACATCGGCATTCTTGGCGGCGAAAACGCCCAGGACCGCCTGACCAATCAGGAATGCTTCCGCGCCAAAATCGAAGAGACGCTAGGCGTCCCGGTCAAGCTCTTCGCTCCCGCCGATTACGACGGCGTGATCCAGGGCCTGCTCGGCGGCACGATCGACTACGCCTGGCTCGGCGCCTCGGCCTTTGCCAAGATCCACCTGACCGACCCGAATGCCGTGGAACTGAAGCTGACCAAGCAGAACATCGACGGCTCCACTGGCTACTACTCCATCGGTTTCGCCCGTGCCGACTCGGGCATCACCTCGATCGAAGACGCCAAGGGCAAGGTCTTTGCCTTCGCCGACCCGAACTCCACCTCCGGCTATCTGGTGCCCGGCGCGGAACTGATCGCAACCTATGGCCCGTTGGAGCAGTATTTCTCCGAAGTGAAGATGTCGGGCGGCCACGAACAATCCATCGTTGGCGTCCATAACGGCGACTTCGATGCCGCCGTGTCCTGGGCTGATGGTCTGGGCAACTGGGAAGACGGCTACAATTCCGGCGCCTTCCGCCGCGCCGCCGATGCGGGCCTTGTCGATATGAACAACCTTGTCGAAATCTGGCGCTCGAAGCTGATCCCCGAAGGCCCGATGGTCATCCGCTCCGCTCTGCCGCAAGAGGTGAAGGACAAGGTCACCACCCTGACCGCCGACCTGTGGGAAACCGATCCGGAATGCGCCTACAACGTCGCCGCGGGCGATGCCAAGGACTTCGTCCCGGTCGATCTGTCCGCCTATGAAGGCGTGCTGGCCGCGCGCAAGCTTCAGGAAGGCATGTAATCCTTCCCACCGCAAAACCGGGCTGCCCATCGGGCGGCCCGGTCCTTTTTTGGGGGTCTCATGGTCGATATCGCATTCGGGCCGGAACCGGGGAAACGCCCCGATCTTTCCGTATCTTCAACCAGTTACCTAGAAATGGTCCGCCGCAAACGCATGTATGGCGGTATCCTTCTGGTATTCTTCATCGCTCTCATGGCCTCAGGCTGGATGCTGGCCGAGGAACGCAATGCGGGCGATTTCTGGTCCGGCCTGCCGCAGGTGATCGACTTCCCCGCCGAGGTCCTTTCCGAGGCCTGGGCGAACCGCTCCAATATCGCGGGCTACGCATGGGAACATTTCCCGTCGCTGATCGAGACGATCAACATCGCCGCCGTTGCCACGCTTATGGGTGCGCTCGCGGCCATGTTCCTGTCGCTTCTGGCCACGCGCGGCCTTGCCCGTTGGCCTCGACTGATCCCGGTTTTCCGCCGCATGATGGATGGCCTGCGCGCCATCCCCGAAATCGTCATCGCGCTTGTCCTGATCTACATCCTCGGCGGCGGCCCCGTCCCCGCCGTCATCGCCATCGCCCTGCATACGGGCGGCGCATTGGGCAAGCTCTTCTCTGAAGTCGCTGAAAACGCGGACACAAAACCCATCGAGGGCCTTGCCTCCGTCGGCGCGACATGGTCGCAGCGCATGTGGCTGGGCGTCATCCCGCAGGTCGCGCCGAACTGGCTCTCCTATGCCCTTTTGCGCTTTGAAATCAACATCCGCGCCAGCGCCATCCTTGGCTTCGTGGGCGAAGGCGGCATCGGCAGCGACCTGAAAATCGCGATGCAATGGGGGCAGGGCCGCTATGACGAGGTGGTGGCAATCTTCCTGCTGCTGTTCATCACCATCGTCGTGATCGACCAGATCTCCGACCACTTCCGCCACAAGCTGGTAAAGGGGCACTGACCCATGACGATGACCATGACCGATCCGACGCTTGCCCCGTCCATCCTGCGGAACATGCGCCGCAAGCGGCGTATCGCGCTGGCCATCCCTGCCGCGATCATCGCCTATCTGATCTATGCGGCCATCAGCTTCGATATCGCCAGCCTCGCGCAGCGCGCGCGTTTTGATAATGCGGCGATCCTTCTGTCGGACTTCTGGTCGCACAAGACCCATGTCACGCGCGACAACCGTTCAGGCGATGTCACCATCGCCATCGAAGGCGAAGGCAAAGGCACCTATCCCCAAGGCATGATGCCTGATTGGGTGACCATGGCCGATGGCGTCACCACCATCGACCTCGGCAATGGCCATGTCGTCACCTATGACGATGCGGGCGCGCGCTATGTCGTGCCGGGCTATGGCACGATCGACATCCGTTCCGAAGGGGGGCGTCCGGTGATGACCGCGCCGGAACCCATCCCCGATTGGATCAGCGTGGCGCAGAACCGCATCGGCGTCACCACCGATGCCGGACGCTTCAGCTTTTCCCGGTCCAAGGTGGAGACCTTCAAATATGAACCGGGATGGGAGCTATTCTTCTTCACCCTCGACAGCCCCTTCTACGGCAAATCCTTTGTCGAACTCGTCTCGCTTGCCACGGTGGGTGAGCGGGTCGACGAGAACCGCACGAATATCGGCTACATGATCGGCGAATTCTGGACCAACCGCATGTGGCGGCATGGCGATGTGGCCTGGGCGATCTTCGAGACGATGCTGATGGCCTTTCTCGGCACCTTTGCCGCCGCAATCGTGGCCCTGCCCCTGTCTTTCATCGCGGCCCGCAACTTCATGCCACTGGGCATTTTTCGCGGCACCATCCGGCGCGTCTTCGATTTCGTCCGCGGTGTCGATGGTCTGATCTGGACGATCATCCTCTCGCGCGCCTTTGGGCCGGGGCCGATGACCGGGGCCATCGCCATCGCCATCACCGATGCGGGCAGCTTCGGTAAGACCTTCTCCGAGGCATTGGAAAATATCGATGAAAAACAGGTCGAAGGCATCCGCTCCACCGGCGCGAACGCAACGCAGCGCGCGCGCTTTGGCGTCATCCCGCAACTGATGCCCGTGATTCTTGCGCAGGTTCTCTATTACCTCGAATCCAACACCCGCAGCGCCACCATCATCGGGGCCATCGTTGGTGGCGGCATCGGTCTGCTGCTGACGCAGGCCATCATCACCCAGAAAGATTGGGAAGAGGTCGCCTATTACATGGTCCTCATCGTCCTGATGGTCATGGCGATGGACAGCTTCTCAGGCTGGCTGCGGCGCAAGCTCATCAAGGGCGAATGACCGCGATGCCGAAACTATCCCCCGATACGCCATTCCTGCATCCCGATGTGCAGGCCGTGAACTGCACCTTCGGCGCCTATGTTGAAATCGGACAAGGGTCGCGCCTGCAAAACACGACCTTCGAGGATTACGCCTATTGCGACCGGTTGGCCGACATCGCCAACACCACCGTCGGCCGCTTTTCCAACATCGCCGCGCTGACGCGCATCGGGCCGACGGATCACCCCTTCACCCATGCCGCGCAGCATCATTTCCTCTACCGTTCCAGCTATTACTGGGACGATGTCGAAGATGACCCCACCTTCTTCGCCGCTCGCGCCGCACGGCGCACCACTTTGGGCGCGGATTGCTGGATCGGCCACGGTGCCATTATCAAACCCGAGGTGGCGGTTGGCATCGGGGCCATCATCGCCTCTGGCGCTGTCGTCACCCGTGACGTGGCCCCCTTCGCCATCGTGGCAGGCGTCCCGGCCGCCCCGATCCGCAGCCGCTTTACCCCGCAGATCATCGACCGCCTGCTTGCGCTGGCATGGTGGGATTGGGATCACGCCCGCCTGCGTGGAGCCTTGGCAGATTTCCGAAGCCTGAGGGCCGAAGAGTTTCTGGAACGCTACGGCGGCTGATCTATTCCGCCGCCATCCGCGTCACCTGCGCCGCGCTGGCAAACCGCGCCGCCGCATCGCCCGACAGATGCGCAACGCGCCCACCCGCCAGCACCATCTCGATGGCCCGCGTATCCTTGTTCACGGCCACCAGATCGGCCCGCAACCCAGCCACCACCTCGCCCCGATCGGCAAGGCCAAGGATGCGCGCAGGCCCGCTTGATACCAGCCGCCACGCGGAAGCCAAAGGCAGGATGCCCTGATCGACAAGGGCCCAAACCGCCAATGGCAGCGCCGGAATATGGTAATCCGATACCAGCGCATCGCACAGCCCTTCGCGGATCAGGTCCACCGCTGCGATATTGCCCGCCTGCGATCCGCCGCGCACCACATTCGGCGCGCCCATCACCACAGGGTCACCCGCCGCCCGCGCCGCCGCCGCCGCCCTGCGCGCGGTGGGGAACTCTGCCACCTTCGCCCCGATCATGCGGTAAACCTCGCGCGTTTCGGCATCGGGATCATCATGGCTACCATAGGTCACGCCAAGCCGATCAAAGGCCGCAGCCAGCATGCACAAGGCGCGCGGCACATCCCGCGCCCGCGCCCGCGCCGCCTCCATCCGGGTCAGAAGCTGCACTTCCGTCAGCCCAGCCTTGCGTGCCCAATGGGCAAAACCATCGGGATTGGACCGATGCATCTGGAACCCTTCCTCCAGATGATCATTGAAGATCACATAGCCCACACGAAACCGTTCCACCGCCGCAATCAGGCGCGATGCCTGTTCCACCAGATGCGTCTCGGCCCGGATTTGCACCCGCAGATCAACCACCGCCGTCTCGCGGTGGTGCAGCACCGCCTCCATCAGGGCCTCAGCATGGTCCGGTCCACGAAAGCCGCCTTCCCAGCTCCAGCTTTGGGCAAGGAAGGCCGTCGTTACGCCATTCGCAGCCGCCTCCCGCTCGGTCGCGGCCAAGGCGACGGTCAGGGGAAAGGATGCCGTCGGGCGCGGAAAGACCTGCCGTTCAAACCCGTCGCCATGAAGGTCCACGATTCCCGGCAAAAGCCAGTAGCCGCGCAGGTCCACCTCAGGCAGGCCCGCCCCGTCGACGACCTGACCCAAGGCCACGCCCACCGGACGGTCCGCAAATCCGCGATCCGTCAGGACATCGGCACCGGTCAAGGAAAGCGCAGGCAGGAAGGACGGCATGGGGAACACCTTCGGGTTGCAATTGGCTGTGGATAACCTCGGCCTGCAACGGCGGTGTGACAGGTCACCGTCCTTCTACGGTCAATGTCACACGATCCCCGGCAAACCATGTGATGCCGTATTCCACAGGCCGCCCCGTGCCATCGACATTCACCGCCACGCTGCGCAGCACCGGCGCCCCTTCGCGGATCTGCAGGGCAAGTGCCTGCACAGGCTTGGCCGCCTTGGCCGTGATGCGCGTGCTGTCGCGCGTGTAATCCGCTACGCCACAGGCCGCCAGCGCCGCCGTGATCGACCCCGTCTCTTCGATGACACGGGGCAGATCGGGCAGGGGTGCTGCTGGAAACACCGACCGGAACAAGGCAATGGGCTGGCCATCGGCCATCGACACACCCTCGATCACATGCACCGCGTCGCCGGGGGCAATCTGCAGGGGCGCGGCCTCTTCGGCATCCGAGCGGCGTGTTTCGATCCGTGTCAGTTTGCGCGATGGCGTCATCCCCGCCGCCGTCACCGCCTGATGGAACCGCACCCGCCGCCCCAGCGGATAATCCGCTGCCCGCCCGGTGACAAAGACCCCTGCCCCACGCCGCGCATGCACCAAACCGCGCGCCGCCATATCGGCCAGAGCATGGCGCACCGTATGCCGATTTACCCCGAACCGCGCCGAAAGCTCTGCCTCCGTCGGCAGCCGCCCGCCGGGCGGAAAGTGGCCCCGCCCGATCTCTGCCTCCAAGGCCACCGCGATCTCGCGCCAAAGCGCCGAACGGGCCATCCACCCCTCCTGTTACACAAGTTTCACCAAAGCGTCGTGGTGCCGACTCTTTGGTTGATGTATGTAATTTGTATAGTTGTATAGGATCATGGACAAGTCCCGCCAGATGTCTAGCCCAGCCCCTTCTTACATGGCCCGCCCCGAATGGCTTGGCCTGCTCGCCCGGTCCAGACCCGCACATCTGGCCGCGCTGATGCCCGACCCCCTGCCCGACCACCATCTTTTGCGCGCCCCCGAAATCGGTGCCGTGATGCTGCGTGGCCGGGCAGGGGCAACCGGTTCCCCCTTCAATCTGGGCGAGATGACGGTGACGCGCTGCTCAATCCGCCTGCGCTGCGGGACGGTGGGGCATGGTTATGTGCAGAGCCGCGATAGGGCGCATGCCCTGCGCGCCGCCGCGCTTGATGCGCTGCTGCAAACGGATGCGGGGAAGGATCTGCAAAACACCATCCTCGCCCCTCTGACTCAGGCAGAGGCAGAGGCTCGGCAGACCCGTGCCGCCAAGGCCGCCGCCACCAAGGTGGAATTCTTCACTCTCGTTCGCGGAGAAGATGCATGATTGCCCCCGATACCCTGTCCGGTGGCCTTGCCGATCCGGCGACAGATGCCGCCCGCGCCTTCCGTGCCTGCCTCACGGCGCTGTCGCGCCCCGGCACCATCGTGCCGCTGACTGGTGCGCAACCGCCCGCGCCGCTTTCTGTCGCGGCGGGCACGCTTCTCCTAACGCTGCTTGACCGAACGACCTCTGTCTTCCTCGCCCCGTCGCATGACACGCCAACCTTGCGTGACTGGATCACCTTCCACTGCGGCGCGCCTTTCGCAGCGGCAGAGGAGGCGACCTTCGCCCTCGGCACCTGGGCCGCACTTGACCCCGTCACACGCTTCGCCATCGGCCAGCCGGACTATCCAGACCGCGCCTGCACCCTGATCGTAGAATGCGACGCGCTCAGCCATGATGGCCCGCGCCTCTCCGGCCCCGGTATAAAAGGCAGCGTGCGCCTCTCCCTGCCCGAAACCGCAGCCTTCCGGGCCAATCGTGCGCTCTTCCCCCTTGGATTTGACACTTTTCTCACCGCTGGCGACCTGATCGCCGGCTTGCCCCGATCCACCATCGTAGGGGATGCCTGATGTATGTCGCCGTCAAGGGTGGCGAACGCGCCATCGACAATGCCCATGCCTTCCTTGCCGAAGAACGCCGCGGCGACCCCGAGGTGGCCGAGATTGGCACCGACCAGATCCGCGAGCAGCTTCGCCTTGCCGTCAACCGCGTCATGGCCGAAGGCTCGCTCTATGACCCCGACCTCGCCGCGCTGGCGATCAAGCAGGCCCGCGGTGATCTGATCGAGGCGGTCTTCCTGATCCGCGCCTATCGCACCACCCTGCCCCGCCTTGGCTATGCGAAACCAGTGGACACCGCGCAGATGGCCGTCACCCGGCGCATCAGCGCCACCTTCAAAGACGCGCCGGGGGGCCAGATCCTTGGCCCCACCTTCGACTATACCCACCGCCTGCTCGACTTCACCCTGATGGCGAATGGCGAGGCTCCAACTGCCCCGCTGGTCCCGGCAAAGCCCGGCGCCGTTCCTCACATCACGACCTTCCTGGGTCAGGATGGGCTGATCGAGGCGGCCCGTCCCGACGACACAGCGCCGTCCGACCTGACACGCGAACCGATGGAACTGCCCGCCTCGCGCGCAACGCGCCTTCAGGCGATCACGCGAGGAGATGAGGGGTTCATCCTGTCACTCGCCTATTCTACGCAGCGCGGCTATGGCCGCACCCATGCCTTCGTGGGCGAATTGCGGATCGGTATGGTCGCGGTCGAGATGGATATACCCGAACTCGGTTTCGCCATCTGCATCGGCGAGGTGGAGGTGACGGAATGCGAAACCGTCAACCAGTTCAAGGGATCGAAGACCGAACCCCCGCAATTCACCCGCGGCTATGGCCTGACCTTCGGCCAGAACGAACGCAAATCCATCGCGATGAGTCTTGTTGATCGCGCCCTGCGCTGGAAGGAGTTGGGCGAAGACTTCACCGGTGCTCCCGCTCAGGATGAGGAATTCGTTCTGATGCATGCCGATAACGTGCAGGCGACGGGCTTTTTGGAACATATCAAGCTGCCGCATTACGTGGATTTCCAGAGCGAGTTGGAACTTATCCGCAAGCTGCGTGCCGAGGTCTTGGCGCAGCGGGAGGCGGCGGAATGACGGGGTCGGATGACCGTCTTGCGCTGACACGGCTTTTCCTCAAGCCAGGGTCCACCTCGTCACGACGTTCGTTTCCGGCGGAGCGGCAACAGCCGGATCTCAATCGCGGGACGCTTCACGTTTTCTTAGGAAGCCCACCGCTAAGCTCTTTTTCTGTTTTCCCTCCCCTAGGATGGGGGAGGGTTAGGGAGGGGGTTTTCAGAATACCGGCCTATCGCTCGAACTCTCAGCGCCTTCATGCCCGCGCGCAGCGCGCCGACCTCACGGCACCCGAGCGCGCGCTTTGGGCCGCCTTGCGCAACCACCGTTTCCATGGCCTGTCCATCCGCCGCAAGGCCCCAATCGGGCCTTGGATCGCCGATTTCGTCATCCCCGCCCATCGCATCGCCATCTGCATCCAGCCCGAAACAGCCGGAATAGGGCAGGACCACCCGCCACCCGGCGCCCTTAAACGTCTCGGCTACACCATCCTGCGACCCGCTGCCTCCGACCTCACCGGCGCAGCCTTGCCCCTCTTCCTCCGCCACCTCTCCCAAAGGGTCACCGAATGACCGACCGCGCCTATAACTTCGCCTATCTCGACGAACAGACCAAACGCATGATCCGCCGCGCCATCCTGAAAGGTGTCGCCGTGCCCGGCTATCAGGTCCCCTTTGCCAGCCGCGAGATGCCCATGCCCTATGGCTGGGGCACCGGTGGCGTTCAGGTCACCGCCGCCTGCCTGACGCCCGAAGACTGCCTAAAGGTCATCGACCAAGGCGCCGATGACACGACCAATGCCGTCTCCATCCGCAAATTCTTCCAGCGCACCGCAGGCATCGCCACGACCGAGTCCACGGTCGAGGCGACCGTCATCCAGACCCGTCACCGCATTCCCGAACACCCGCTCACCGAGGACCAGATCCTCGTCTATCAGGTGCCGATCCCCGAACCCCTCCGTTTCCTTGAACCGCGTGAGACGGAGACGCGCAAAATGCACGAGCTTGAAGAATACGGCCTCATGCATGTCAAACTCTACGAAGACATCGCCCGCCACGGCCATATCGCCACGGCCTATGCCTATCCGGTCAAGGTCGAGGGGCGCTATGTGATGGACCCGTCGCCCATCCCGAAATTCGACAACCCGAAACTTTCCGATAGCCCCGCCCTGCAACTTTTCGGCGCGGGACGGGAACAGCGCATCTATGCGTTGCCCCCCTATACCCATGTCGTCAGCCTCGATTTCGAAGACCACCCTTTCGAAGCCTCAAAAGCCCCGCATGACTGCGATCTTTGCGGTGCTTCAGACAGCTATCTTGACGAGGTCATCACAGATGACCGGGGCAGCCGCATGTATGTCTGCTCAGACACCGACCATTGCCGCAGCCGCCGCGCGGCGGGCCATGCGGGCCGACTTGGCTCCCCCCTTGCGACCGAGGCCGCCGAATGACCCTGATGCAACCCGTCAACACCATCAGCCCCCTCCTCACCGTCCGCAATCTGACCAAACGCTACGGCCCCCGCATCGGCTGCGCCGACATTTCCTTCACCCTCTGGCCGGGTGAGGTGCTGGGCATCGTCGGCGAAAGCGGATCGGGCAAGTCCACCCTCCTCTCCTGCCTTGCAGGCCATCTGCGCCCCGATCAGGGCGAGGTGATCTTCGCCACAGACCAAGGCCCCCGCGACGTCCTGCAAATGGCCGAGGCCGACCGCCGCCGCCTTGCGCGCAGCGACTGGGCCTTCGTCCACCAGAACCCCCGTGACGGTCTACGCATGGGCGTGACTGCCGGCGGCAATGTGGGTGAACGGCTGATGGCCGTGGGTGCCCGCAATTACGGCGACATCCGCGCCCGTGCGACCGATTGGCTGGGCCGGGTCGAAATTGCCGCCGAACGCATCGACGACCGCCCCACAGCCTTTTCGGGCGGAATGCAGCAGCGACTGCAAATTGCGCGCAATCTTGTCACCGGGCCGCGCCTCGTCTTCATGGATGAACCGACCGGGGGCTTGGATGTCAGCGTGCAGGCAAGGCTGCTTGACCTGCTGCGCGGTCTGGTGCGCGAAATGGGGCTTTCCGCCATCATCGTGACCCATGACCTTGCCGTGGTGCGCCTTCTGGCGGACCGGTTGATGGTCATGAAATCGGGGCGCGTGGTGGAACAGGGCCTGACCGATCAGGTGCTTGACGACCCGCAACACGCCTATACCCAGCTTCTCGTTTCCTCTGTTCTGCAGGTCTGATCCCATGACCCACCCCATGATCCGTGTCTCGCAACTGTCCAAGAACTTCACCCTTCACAATCAGGGCGGTGCGGTCCTGCCCGTCATGCGCGGGGCCGACCTTACCGTGAACCCCGGTGAATGCGTCGGCCTCATCGGCGCATCAGGGGCAGGCAAATCCACACTGATGCGGATGATCTGGGGCAATTACCTTGCCGCATCGGGCAGCATCCTGGTGGGCGATCTGGACGTGGTTCAGGCCGAACCGCGCCAGATCATTGCGCTGCGCCGCGCCACATTGGGCTATGTCAGCCAGTTCCTTCGCGTCGTCCCGCGCGTGCCCACGCTGGATGTGGTGGCCGAACCCCTGCTCGTCCTTGGGACCCCCTTGGCCGAGGCCCGCGCCCGCGCCGCAGACCTTCTGGCCCGCCTCAATATCCCCGAACGGCTCTGGTCCCTCTCACCCACCACCTTTTCGGGCGGTGAACAGCAGCGCGTCAACATCGCCCGCGGCTTCGCCCATCCCTACCCTGCCCTCCTCCTTGACGAACCCACCGCCAGCCTTGATGCCGCCAACCGCGCCGTCGTTCTTTCGCTGATCCAAGAGGCAAAGGCCCGTGGTGCCGCCATTCTTGGTATCTTCCACGACGAAGGCGCACGGGCGCAGGTCTGCGACCGCTTCGTTGATGTGGGCAGCTTCACGCCCAAGGCCAACGGGGCCGCCGCATGACCAAAGGTCGCCTCTTCGCCGTCGTCGGCCCCTCGGGCGCGGGCAAGGACACGCTGATTGCCGCCGCCCGTGCTGCACGGCCCGATCTCGTGATCGTTCGCCGTGTTATCACACGCCCCTCCGAATTGGGCGGCGAAGATTTCGATGGCGTGACCGAGGCTGACTTCGCCACCCGCAAGGCAAACGGCGATTTCGCGCTAGACTGGCGCGCGCATGGCCTGCGCTATGGCCTGCCTGCCGCCCAGATCAACCAGCGCAACACGGGCTGCGACGTCCTCTTCAACGGCTCCCGCGCCGCACTAGAGCCTGCGGCGCATCTCTTCCCCGATCTGATCGTGATCCGCGTCACGGCCCCCTCGTCGGTACTGATGGACCGCCTGCTCGCCCGTGGCCGCGAAAGCCGCGACGATATCGCCGCCCGTCTGCAAAGACCCAGCTTCGACCTGCCCGCCAATCTGCACGTGATCGACGTGCTGAACGATGGCCCCGTGGAACAGGGCGCGGCGCGCTTCCTTGCCGCGCTTCAACCGGTCAAGGCGTGACGCGACAGCAGATGGAACCGTCCCGCCGCATCTTCGCCGAACAGGCACAGCTCTGCGATCTCGAAGGGACGCGGCAGCACAGGCGCGAAATACGCGGCCAAGGCCGCCGCCACCGGACCCGCCACCTCAGCCGCCAGCCGATCGGTCAGCGTCAGGTGGAACCGGAACTCCTCCATCACGTAAGGATATCCCCAACGCGCCAGCAATTCCCGCTGCCGGGGCGAAAGCCGTTCAGGCCGGCGCCGCGCGATCTCGGCCTCGGTCAGAGGCGCGCGCAGATGATCCGTCCCCTCCACCACCGCCGCCCCCAGTTCCAGCAGCGCCGCCTCGCACCCTGCGGGCGTCAGGGCAAGGAAACCTTGCAGATTCTCCAGCACCAACCCATCGCAGGTAACGGGGGCCAGCCGTGCCGCCAGCGCCGCCACCGCCTCCTCTACCGCCCGTCGGTCCAGCCCATCCGCAGGCCGGAATGGCGCGCGGATCGTACCGTGAAAGCCGTATTTCCGGGGATCGGCGGTGATGTCGCCAAGACCATCTGGCAAACCTTCCGGCTTGGGGCCAGACACCATCTCGCCCCGCACCGCATCCCAGCCAAGCCAACCCGCCGCACGGCTGGCGAAATCGCCCTCAGGGGGCGCGTAATAGACGGCGTATCGCTTCATTTGATCCATGCCCGCCTGCCTAGCCCCGCTTTGTCACACAGGTGTGACGCAGCCATGTCACGGCACGCCACCGGACCCAAATCCGCACCACAGGACCCTTCCGCACCATGACCGACGAAACGCTGCTTTCCAATGCCACGCTTGTCCTGCCCGATAGGGTGATTTCCGGCACGATCCGCCTGTCGGATGGCATCATCACCGATATCAGCGAAGGCCAAGGCATCCCGAAAGGCGCGATCGACTGCGGCGGCGATCTGGTGATGCCGGGCCTTATCGAACTGCATACCGACAACCTAGAACGCCATATCGAACCTCGCCCCAAGGTCGATTGGCCCCATGCCGCCGCGATCCTTGCGCATGATGCCGAACTTGCCTCCGTCGGCATCACCACCGTCTTCGATGCGCTGCGCGTCGGTTCCGTGGTATCGAACGCCAAGGCCAATTACGGCGAATATGCCCGTGCCTTGGCCGATGAAATCCTCGACCTTCGCGCAGGCCACGCCTTGCGCATCAGCCATTTCTTGCATCTGCGGGCCGAAGTCTGCTCCGAAACCTTGACCGAGGAATTGGCCAAGTTCGGCCCCGATGACCGGATCGGCATCGTCAGCCTGATGGACCATACTCCCGGCCAGCGCCAATTCCGCGACCTGACGCAATTGCGCAAATATGTCTGCGGCAAGCATGGCATTTCCGAAGCCGAATTCGAAATCCACGTCGCCACCCAGAAATCCCTCTCCGCCCGCCTTGGTGCCGAACACGAAGCCGCCGCAGTAGAGGCCGCCCGTCGCTATGGCGCCGTGCTGGCCAGCCATGACGATACCGATCCTGGCCATGTTGCCCGCTCGGCCACCCATGGCGCACATTTCGCCGAGTTCCCTACCACGGTTGAGGCAGCGCAAGCCTGCCGCACCCACGGCATCGCCATCATGATGGGTGCACCCAACCTGATCCGCGGCGGCAGCCATTCCGGCAATGTCGCGGCGCAGGCCTTGGCCGAAGACGGGCTTCTCGACATCCTATCGTCGGATTACGTGCCCTCGTCGCTGCTGACAGGGGCGCTGCAACTGGGCGATCTCTGGGGTGATATGGCGCGCGGCGTGGCCACCGTGACCGCCGCCCCCGCCGATGCGGCCGGCCTGCCAGACCGGGGCCGCCTTGCCATCGGCGCGCGGGCCGATGTGATCCGCGTCACCCGCATCGGCCCCGCCGCCGCCCTGCGCGGCGTCTGGGTCCGGGGCAACCGCGTGTCCTAGGATACCCGCTCACCGACCCCAAATCGTGGCAATGGCTGACGCTTCTTCCTCGGGCGTCAGCGCGCCCCCCGCGCCCCGCGCGCGCAGGAAGGGGCCAAGCCCCACATCTGCCGCGCCTCCGGTCATCACCTCATCCGCCGCCACCCCCGGATCAAGCACTTCCTGAAGCACCACCTCCACCTGCCAGCCGGCCGCATCGCCCCGCGCCGCCGTTTCCAGACAGACCAGCGCAAGCTCGATCTGCCCTAGCCGATCATCGATGACCTCTACCTCGCGGCAATGGCCGCCCCTGACCACGAAACTGGCCTGCACCCTCATCTCGCGCCCATCCGGCAGAACCGTGGCCACACCCGACGGCATCAGGTCCAGCGCCTCGGCCAAAGCCGATCCACCCACCACCGGGCCAAGGGCCAGCGTTGGCCCGTCATCATGCCGCAACAGAAAAACCGCCGCCGAAAGCGCCGCCGCCATGGCAAGCCCCGCCACCACCCCCACTGGACGCAACTGAAAGGGCAGGATCGCCGCCCGCGCCACCGCACCGTCGATCGTCGCCAGAATGGCATCTGGCACCCGCTCGCTCACGGGGGCACCAAAGGCATCGGCCAGCGCGGCATTCATCGCGAAAAGATCATCCACATGGGCCTGATCACCGGAATGTTCCGCCAGATGGAGCACAACAGCCGCGGCCTCGTCCGGCGACAACTCGCCATCCACAAAGGCGGCCAGTTCTTCCTTGTCCATCACCGTCGTCATGGACGCCTGCCCGACAAAAGGCACAGACGCGGCAAAAGCACCTCGCGCGCATGCGACAGACGGCTCATCACCGCGCCAACCGGCAAATCAAGCACATCTGCCGCCTCGCGATAGCTGAGGCCCTCGATCACCACCAGCGCCACCACCGCGCGCTGCACGTCGGGCAGATCGGCTATTGCCGCCCGCGTGCGGGCCTGACGCATCCGATCCTCCGGCAGGCTTGCATCCCGCTCTTCATCGCCCAGACCCACCGGGTCCGCATCATCGAACCGCCGCGCGCGACGGTGATCTTCGGCCCAAAGCCGCTGGATGATCCGATACATCCAGCTGTCCATCCGGGTTCCCGCGCGATAATGCACCAAATTGCGCAACGCCCTTTCGCAGGCCGCCTGCACAAGGTCATCGCCGTCCTGCCGATTGCCTGTCAAAGCATAGGCAAACCGGCGCAGCTTTGGCACCAGTGCCACAAGCTCGCGGCGGAAACGTTCGGTCATCGGCACATCCCTGGGTTGTCCGGTCATTTCGATAGGACGGCACCATTAGGGCAAGCTTTATTCCACATCCCCACCCTAAGCAGCGGCCCAAGCCTTCTGGATGTAGACAGCCGTCATCAAGTCAAGATGCGCGCCACCCCCATTCTTGGCGATAGTGATGTCCTGTGCAGACTGTCGGACATAGGCGGCCGGGGGGTCATAGTAATCCGCCAAAACATCGGCCTCGGTGATCGCGCCGGATTTCAAAGGGTCGATCAATTCGCCGATATGGTGCAGCGTCGTGGCCCGTGCATCGACGAAAACCCGCGCCCGCGCCATCGCCGCATCATCCACTTCGCGCATTCCCGGCTTATAGGCCCCGATCAAATCCAGATGCTGGCCGGGCTGCAACCATTCGCCCTTGATCAGGGGCGCGGTCGCCATCGTCGCTGTGCAAATCACATCCGCCGCTTTCACCGCCGCCTCAAGATCATCCGCCACAGGCAGGCCCATCGCCTCGGCACTGGCGCGCGTCCGGCTCCAGACCGTGAATTCCGCCTGCGGGAAAAGGGCCGAATAGGCTTCCACCATCGACTGCGCCACCTTCCCCGCCCCCACCAGCAGGAACCGCCGCGCATCCTTCCGCGCCAGACGGCTCGCCGCCAGCAGGCTATCGCCTGCCGTCTTCCATTTGGTGACAAGGTGGAAATCCACCAGCCCCGTCAATTCCCCCGTCACATCGTCAAACAACGTGACCGCACCATTCACCGTGGGTTTGCCCCGCGCCGCATTCCCCGGCACCACCGTCGCCACCTTGACCAATGCCCCCAAACCATCGATCCATGTCGCCCGATCAAGGACCGTGTCCCCACCGCGATAGACGAACAGGTCCTTGATATCGGGCTTGGGCAAACGATGCCCCGCTTCAAAGGCCTGAAGCAGCCCTTGCCATGTCAGCACCCGCTCCGCCTCAAACGGCACGAAATTCAGTGTCACAGCCCCGCCTCCGCCTTGTTCAGCAGCCCCACCGCGACCAAGCGCATCGCCCAACCTTCCCAGCCCTCGAAAAGATGGGTCTGCCAGCCCCGCGCCGCCGCAGCAGCAATATTCTCTGCCCGGTCATCGGTAAAGATCAGCCGCCCCGGCGCAACCCCGCTTTCCGCCTCCAAGGCGGCATAGATCGCCGGATCGGGCTTCATCACCCCCATCCGCCCGCTGACCCATGCCCTGTCAAATTCCGCCAAAAAGGGCAAACGTTCCACCGCCGCATCGAACGTCTCACGCCCGAAATTCGTCAGCGCCAGCACAGGGATGCCCTTCGCCTTCAAGGCCCGCATCACATGGATCGACCCATCAATCGGCGGATGCGCAATGTCAAACCACCGCTCCCGCCACATCCGGATTTCCGGGGCCCAATCGGGATGTGCCTCGGCCAACCCCTCGACAGATGCGGCGAAAGGGGCACCCAGATCGACGCCCTCATTCATCCCCACCAGATCGACTTCGGCGAACAGCCGCCTGCGCCGCGCCTCTCCGATCACGCTGTCGTAAAACCGCTCCGGCTGCCACTCCAAGAGCACATTGCCGATATCAAAGACCACCGCTTCTGGGATCACCCGTCACATCCTTCTTGCGCCGCACCGTCTCGCGCCAAAGCGTATAAAGGCCCGCCCCGCAGATCAGCGCAATGCCGAAGGCCGCCGTAAGGTCAGGATAGGTGCCAAAGATCACCACCCCCCAGAAAATCGCCAATGGCATCGCGGCATATTCAAAGGGCGCCACCAGCGCCGCCTCCAGCATCCGATAGGCTTGGCTCACCATCAGCCCGCCAATCGCCACCGACAGTCCCGTGGCCAAAAACCAAGGCCAATCCTGCATAGGCGGCCAGACCCAAGTGCGGAACAAAAACGCCAGCGACGCATCCGAAGACCCGGCCAGATGCCCATCCCCCACCACCAGCCCCATAGAGGTGGACACTACAATGAACCCACATTGCACATAGAAGGACAGCGTCATCGCGCTTTCCGTATCCTTCATCCGCCGCGTCATCATATGGCTGGAGGCATAGCAGAAGGCCGATATCAGAACGAGGATCGCCGCAGGCTGAATCACCCCCGCCCCCGGTCGCAACATGACCAGAACACCCAGCATCCCCACGGCCACCGCCGCCCATCGCCTTGGCCCCACCGCCTCACCCAGCACGATCACCGAAAGGACGGTCACCAGCAGGGGCGACACAAAGGCGATGGCCACCGCATCCGCCAAAGGTAGCGCTGCCAGACCAAGAAAATAGGTCACATTCGACACCATGACGAACCCGACCCGGATCAGATGGTCCTTGCCGCGCCGCGTCAGAATCTGCCGAAACCCCGTGCCGGAAAAATGCATCAATCCCAGCAGAAAGATCATCCCGATCCCCGCCCGGATCAGGATCACCTGATGCAGCGCATAATCGCCCGACAGGAACTTGATCGCCACGTCATTGACCGACAGCATCGCGCTGCCGCCAATCGCCAGAAGGATGCCGGTCAACGTGGCCCGGCTTGAAATATCGGTCATGATGGCGGCAGGAAACGCCCGCCGCCCCGCGAAATCTGTTCCCGCCGCGACATGGGCATGACGAATGTCACCCGCCCGCGACAGCCGCCCGCATCACCCGTTCCAGTGCCTCAAGGAAGCGCGATCTGTCCGCTTTGGAAAAGGGCCGCCCGCCACCCTGACGGAACGGGTCCGCGCTGCGCAGATCGGCCATCAGATCGCGCGTGGCCAGGACATTGCCGATATTGCGATCAGTCAGCACTTCGCCGTTATGCTTCACCACCACCGCGCCGCCCGCGATCACGCGCGCCGCCAAGGGAATATCCCCCGTCACCACCACATCGCCCGCCCCGGCCTGATCCGCGATCCACTTATCCGCCTCATCCGGCCCCGATGCCACGAAAACGCTTTCCACCAAGGGATTGGCACTCGGCCTGATCCCGCCATTGGAAACCACGATCATCCGCACCCGATGCCGCACCGCCACGCGCTCGCATTCCTCCTTCACGGGGCAGGCATCGGCATCGACAAACAGCCGCGCCACGCCCTAGCCCAGCAAGGCCTGCGCATGGAAGGCAACATGCTCTTCCATGAAGGTCGACACGAAGAAATAGCTGTGGTCATACCCCTTCTGCATGCGGAACGCGCCGCCCTGCCGCCGGGCCGCCATCGCCTCGGCAAGGGCCTCGGGCTTCAGCAGATCAAGAAACTGATCCGCCGTCCCCTGATCAATCAGCATCGGCCCATCAAACCCATAGCGCCGCATCATCAGCGTCGCGTCATAGCCCGCCCATGCCGTCTCATCCGCGCCCAGATAGGCGGTGAACTGCTTGCGCCCCCAATCGCTTGCCACTGGATTGGCAATCGGCGCAAAAGCCGAAACCGACCGGAACCGCCCCGGAAAGCTCATCGCGATGGTCAGGGCGCCATGCCCGCCCATCGAATGGCCCGTGATCGCCTGCGCCGCCTCGGCCAAGGGGAAGGCGGAAAACAGCACATTCGGCAATTCATCCGTGATGTAATCCCACATCTGAAAATGCTGCGCCCATGGCTCTTCCGACGCGTTCACATAGAACCCCGCCCCCTGCCCAAGGTCATAGGCCGGATCGTTCGGCACCCCGTCCCCGCGCGGCGAAGTATCGGGGAAAACCAGCGCAATCCCCGCCTCGGCAGCCCAACGCTGCGCCCCCGCCTTCACCATCGCATTCTCATGCGTGCAGGTCAGCCCCGACAGGAACCACAACAACGGCACAGGCCCATCTTCGGCCTGTTCGGGCAAGAACAGCCCAAAGGTCATGTCGCAATCGCAGATGCCCGACGGGTGGGTATAGACCCCCTGCACACCCCCGAAGGCCCGGCTTTCCGATACGGTCTTCATCGCTCACCTCGCATTGTCAGGGCAAAGCTTTCACGCCCCCGGGACGGATGCAACCGTCGAGGGCGAAGTCTGACGCAGACTTCGCAACGATTTCTGCACGCAGAAATCCGCCCCACGGCCCGGTCCCGGAATTTGCGTCAAATTCCGGCGCAGTTTGTGCGTCACAAACTGCCTTACTGCGTTGGATGGAACTTCCCCGCAGGCGAGGCGGTAAAGATCTGACAGCCCGTGGCCGTCACGCCAACCGAATGCTCGAACTGCGCCGACAACGATTTATCCCGCGTGATCGCAGTCCAATCATCGGCCAGAACCTTCGTCTCGGGCCGCCCCAGATTCACCATCGGTTCGATGGTGAAGAACATCCCTTCTTCCAGCACAGGCCCGCTGCCCGCCCGTCCGTAATGCAGCACATTGGGCGGCGCGTGGAACACGCGGCCCAGCCCATGGCCACAGAAATCACGCACCACGCTCATCCGCTGCGCCTCGACATAGGACTGGATCGCATGGCCGATATCGCCAAAGGTATTCCCCGGCTTGACCGCCGCAATCCCGCGCATCAGCGCCTCATACGTGACATTGATCAGGCGCTGGGCAAAGGGCTTTGCCGTCCCCGCCACATACATCCGGCTCGAATCGCCGAACCAGCCATCCACCACCACGGTGACATCCACGTTTAAAATGTCCTGCGCCTGCAACACATCGCTGCTGCGCCCCGGAATCTTCGCCCCCGGAATGCCATGGCAGACCACATGGTTCACGCTGATGCAGGAGGCATGACGATAGCCCTTATAGCCGATCGTCGCCGAAACCACGCCGCGCCGCGTCACCTCTTCGGTGATGAAGGCATCGATCTCTCCGGTCGTCGCCCCCGGCACGACCAAAGGGCCGACCATATCCAATATCTCGGCCGCCACGCGGCCCGCCTCGGCCATGCCTGCGAAATCCGCATCCTCATAGATGCGGATACCGTCCTTCGTGATGCGCCCGCGCGTCTCGTCCACTTGCCGAACTTCCTTTTGCATGACCGCCTAGATAGTCAATGCCGTCCGCAAAGGCCAGACCTGCCCCCTTTGAAACGGCCCTCCTGCGCCCTATACCCCACCCACCCATGATGAACGGAGCAGCGACATGCCCAATCCCACCGCAGCCATGCTGGTGATCGGCGATGAAATCCTCTCGGGCCGCACCCGTGATTCGAACATGCATCACCTCGCCCAACGCCTGACCGAACATGGCATCCGCCTGATGGAGGCGCGCGTGGTGGCCGACGATCACGAGGCTATCATCGCCGCCGTCAACGATCTGCGCGCGCGGCACGACCATCTTTTCACCTCCGGCGGCATCGGCCCCACCCATGATGACATCACCGCCGAGGCCATCGCCGCCGCCTTCGCCACGCCCATCACCCACCGCGCCGATGCCATGGCCCTCCTTCAGGCGCATTATGACCGTGCCGGTCTGCCCTTCAACGAGGCCCGCCAGCGCATGGCCCGCATTCCCGATGGCGCAACCCTGATCGACAATCCGATCTCCACCGCCCCCGGCTTCACGCTTGGCAATGTCCATGTCATGGCGGGCGTGCCTTCGATCTTCGAGGCGATGCTCGCGGGCATCCTGCCTACCCTGACGGGCGGCGCGCCGCTTTTGTCGCAATCCCACCGCGTCAATCGTGGGGAAGGCGAAATTGCGGGCGACTTCGCGGCACTCGCCGCCGAATTCCCCGATCTGACGATGGGCAGCTATCCCTTCAACACCAACGGCGTCTACGGCACCAACCTTGTCATCCGTGGCACCGATCCCGCCCGCATCGACGCTGCCATGACCCGCCTTTGCGCGCTTTTCCCATGACGCCCGACCTTCTCGCAGAGGTGGCCGAGGCGACATGGCCACCCGCCGCCATTCATCGCCATGGCCCGTGGCTGATCCGCGAAGGACAAGGCGGGGGCCAGCGCGTCTCTGCCGCCTCTGCGGCAGGCGACTGGACGCCGGACGATATCCCGCAGGCCGAAACCGCGATGGCCGCTCTTGGGCAATCCCCCCTCTTCGTTCTTTACCCGCAAGATGCGGCCCTTGACGCGGCCCTCGCCGCCCGCGGCTATGCCTATCACGACCCCGTCGTCGCCTATGCCGCCCCCACCGCCGCGCTCGCCGATCCGCCCCCCGAATTCCTGACCAGCTTTCCGCATTGGCCCCCCCTCGCCGTGGCGGCTCAGCTCTGGGCTGAAGGGGGAATCGGTCCCGATCGCCTTGCGGTCATGAACCGTGTGCAAGGCCCGAAAACCGCCATCCTTGGCCGCACCGGTGACCGCGCCGCTGGCATTGCCTTCACGGCAATCCATCGGAATATTGCAATGCTTCACGCATTAGAGGTTGCCCCTGATCAGCGCCGAAAAGGTTGCGCACACAATATCTTGCGGGCCGCCGCCCTTTGGGCACGGGATCATGGCGCCACCACCCTCGCCCTTCTGGTGACTGAGCGGAACGCCGCCGCCCGCGCGCTCTATGCTTCCCTGAATTTCGCCGCTGTGGGACAGTATCACTATCGAAGGCGATAAGCCCCCGCAGAAGGCCGAGCAGTTGAGTCCACCGCGCCCGCACCACTCGTCACGGCTTTGCCGCCGTGTCGCCTTGCCCGCCCTGCTGCTGGCGCTGCTGCCCCTTCCCGGCATGGTGCAGGCCCTTGATCTGCAATTCCCGGCCCCCGCCACCGCCTCTGGCGAACGGCGTGAGGCGCTCACCTCCTACAGCGTGCCCGTCGGACCATGGCAAGGCGGGGCCATCCCCGCGACCGCCACCGAAGGCGTTTTCGACCAAACCGCATGGAAGATCGCGGCACCGGGTCTGACCACGCTGCAAATCCTTGCGCCTTTGCGCGATCAGATCGCCACTGCGGGGTTCGAAACAGTCTTCGAATGCGAAACCACCGCCTGTGGCGGCTTCGATTTCCGCTATGGCACCGATATCCTTCCCGAACCCCAGATGCATGTGGACCTTGGCGATTTCCGCTTTCTCGCCGCCCATCGCGATGGCCCGCAGGGGGACGATTGGCTGACCCTGATGGTTAGCCGCTCTGCCGATACGGGCTTTGTGCAGTTGACGACCATTGGCCCCGCCCCGCTGGGATCGCCAGACCTGACCGTGTCGACGAAATCACCCTTCGACCCGTCCATCGCGCCCGATGCGGCACAGACGCCCACCACCCAAATCGCAGCTGAACCACCCTCACCCATGGTTGCCGCGCTTACCGCAGGCCAGCCCTTTGCACTGGATGACCTGATCTTCCCCTCTGGCAAAGCGACGCTGACCGCAGGCGATTACCCCTCGCTTCAGGCGCTTGCCGAATGGCTGGCCGCCAACCCCACCGCATCGGTGGAACTCGTCGGCCATACCGATGCCTCCGGTCCTGCTGACGCCAATATCGCCCTGTCGCTCGCGCGCGCCGATGCCACCCGCACCGCACTGGTCGCGCTTGGCACCGATTCCGCACGCCTTGCCACGCGCGGGGCAGGCCCCGCCGAACCCCGCGCCACCAACGCAACGCCCGAAGGCCGCGCGCAAAACAGACGGGTCGAAGTCATCCTGACCTCGACCCGCTGAACTCCCCCAGGAGTATCGGCCCCCCGCCCAGTGGGAGGCCGGCGATTGCATCACCAGTTGTCGGGTCCCTTGTCGATCAACTGCTTGGCCAGAAAATCGATGAAGGCCCGCACCTTGGGCTGCGTGAACCGCCCCGGCGGATATACCGCATAGATACCCAGCGTTTCGGTCGGAAGGCCCGGAATGGCCTCTTCCACCAGCCCCTGCCGCATCGCATCGGCATAAAGGAAGGACGGCAGATAAGCGATGCCCAGCCCCGAAATCGCAGCATTCAACAGCGACTGCCCATCATTCACCGTCAGCCAGCCAACCGACCGCACCTGACGCTTTTCCCCCGATGGCGCGGTGATCTTCCACACATTGCCATTGGCTTGATTCGAATAATGCAACAGCTTGTGGTCGTTCAGATCGTCGATCTTCAACGGCCGCCCATAGCGCTGGAAATAAGATGGCGAGGCGATCATCCGCTTCGTCGTCTCGGTCAGTTTGCGGGCGCGAAGCGAGGAATCCTCCAACTCCCCCACCCGGATCGCCATGTCAAAGCCTTCGCTGATCAGCTCGACATAGCGATTGTTCAAAACCATGTTCACCGTGATCTCGGGATATTCCAGCAGGAAATCCCCAAGGATCGGCGACAGCAGGTTCACCCCGAAATCCGTGGCAACGCTGATGCGCAGCAGGCCCGACGGGGCCGATTGCATGGATGTGACAAGGGCATCCGCCTCGCCCGCATCGTTCAGGACACGGCGCGCGCGATCGTAATAGGCAAGGCCAATTTCAGTGGGCGACACCCGGCGCGTCGTCCGGTTCAAAAGGCGGGCCCCCAAGCGCGCCTCCAGAGCCGACACATGTTTTGACACGGCGGATTTCGAAATCCCCATTTTCTTGGCCGCATCGGTAAATCCGCCCTGATCCACCACAGTGGCAAAGGCTTCCATCTCCGTAAGTCGGTCCATTGTTGTCCTCTGGCAAGCTATGAGGTCGTGTGACAGAGGATTGACCGCGAATTCAGGCAGGATCGGGGCGCGGACGGGGCCGATCCGGGGTTTTCATAGGGATCGTTGAAGGCAAGGAAACATAAAACCCCCGCGCGCCCGCCCCTTAAAGCCGCGCCGCCAGCCTTGCGCCTTGGTCAATCGCCCGCTTTGCATCCAATTCGGCGGCCACATCCGCCCCCCCGATGACATGCGCCGCAATCCCCGCCGCCGCCAAGGCATCGGCCAGCCCGCGCGCCGGTTCCTGCCCGGCACAAAGAACCACCGAATCGACCTCGATCACCTCTTCCGCCCCATCGCGCAGCACCACCAGCCCCGCATCCGTGATCCGGCGATAGCTCACCCCGCCGATCATCTTCACCCCTTTCGCCGCCAAGGCCGCGCGGTGAATCCAGCCCGTCGTCTTGCCCAATCCGCGCCCCGGCTTCTCGGCCTTGCGCTGCAACAGCCACACCTCGCGCGCAGGGGGTTCCGGCTGGGCCGCGACCAGCCCGCCGCGCACCTCGGCCGGATCGCCCACCCCCCATTCCCGCCGCCACAGCGCCGGGTCCAGCGTGGGCGATACCCCCCGATGCACCAGATATTCAGCCACATCGAACCCGATGCCGCCTGCGCCCACCACGGCCACCCGCCGCCCCACCGGCGCACCGTTCAGCACATCGATATAGCCCAGCGCACGGTCCTGCCCTTCGATCCCCGGATCGCGCGGGGTCACGCCCGTCGCCACCACCACCTCGTCGAACACGCGAAGGTCTTCGACCGCCACCTCGGCGCCCAGCCGCAACTCCACCCCCGCCCGCGCGATCCGCGCCGCGAACCAGCGGACAAGGCCGTGGAACTCTTCCTTCCCCGGCACCTGCTTGGCCAGGTTCAACTGTCCCCCGATCCGGTCCGCCCGATCAAACAGCGTGACGCGATGCCCCCGCTCTGCCGCCACCGCCGCCGCCATCAGGCCCGCAGGCCCCGCCCCGACCACGGCCACTGCTTTGGGAACCGCAGCATGGTCATAGGTCAGTTCCACCTCATGGCAGGCGCGCGGGTTCACAAGGCAACTCGTCAGCTTGCCGCTGAACGTATGGTCCAGACAGGCCTGATTGCAGGCGATGCAAGGCGCGATCTCATCGGCCCGCCCGGTCGCAGCCTTGGCCACGAATTCGGCATCCGCCAGAAAGGGCCGCGCCATGCTGACCATATCGGCCATGCCATCGGCCAAGAGTTTCTCCGCCACCTCCGGCGTATTGATCCGGTTTGATGTGATAACTGGGATCGACACCTCCCCCCGCAGCCGCCCGGTCAGATGGGCAAAGGCCGCGCGCGGCACTGAAGTCGCAATCGTCGGCACCCTTGCCTCGTGCCAGCCGATCCCCGTGTTCAGGATGGTCGCCCCCGCCGCCTCAACCGCCCGCGCCAAAAGGGCAACCTCGTCCCAAGTGCTGCCATCCGGCACCAGATCAATCAGGCTGATGCGGTAGATCAGGATGAAGTCTTCCCCCACCGCCGCCCGCACCCGCCGCACCACGTCCACCGGCAAACGCATCCGGTTTGCGTAACTTCCGCCCCATTCATCGGTTCGGCGGTTGGTATGGGCGACAAGGAACTGGTTCAGGAAATAGCCCTCGCTCCCCATCACCTCGACGCCGTCATAGCCCGCGTCGCGTGCACGAACGGCCGCCGTCACGATATCGGCGATCTGCTTCTCGATCCCCGCCGCATCCAATTCGCGCGGGGCAAAGGGGGAAATGGGCGACCGGATGGCCGAAGGCGCCACGCAATCCTTGCCATAGGCATAGCGTCCCGCATGCAGGATCTGCATCGCGATCCGCCCGCCCGCCTCATGCACCCGGTCCGTCACCACCCGATGATTGGCAATATCCTGCGCCGAATAAAGGCCCGCCGCGCCGGGAAAAACCCCGCCCTCGGCGTTGGGGGCCATGCCCCCCGTTACCATCAGGCCCACCCCCCCCCGCGCCCGCGCGGCATAGAACTCAGCCACGCGGTTCCAATCCCCGCGCTCCTCCAGCCCGGTATGCATCGATCCCATCAGCACACGGTTCGGCAGCACCACAGACCCAAGGTCCAGCGGCGAAAGCAGGTTCGGATAATCGGTCATGGCTCAGGTCCTCCGGCCCGCGACACTGCCGCAGCCCCGCGTCCCTGTCACGACAGACGCAACGTCATGGGCGGAAAGCTGTCCCATCCAAAGAAGACGCAGCGCAACTCCGTCACGCGACGACCGAAGAAACCCTGCATTTTCTGTCTTCAAATATCCTCTGAGGGTCCGAAGGGGGCAAAGCGCGCCCGGTCCGACGCCAGCCGCAGGCGCGGCGCCTACCCCAATGTCTCCACGCAATGCCGCCGGAAGGCCCGCTTCAGCATGTCCAACTCCGCCCGCAGAAGATCGATCTCCGCCCGCAGGTCATCCTCCATCGCCACCCCGGTGATGATGGTGAAATGTTGCAAAGTCTCACCCGTCGCCTTGTCGCGGATCAGAAAGGTCTGCACTCCTTCCGAAAGCGTCTCCACCGGCACCGGCACCCGTACAGCCCACTCGCCGGGCCGGTCCGGGATCGGCGTGACCTGCACGCCCGCCACCTCGGCCTCCTGATGGCGCACCTCAAGCGCTGGGCTGGCGCTGCCTGACAGAACCCCTTCCCAGACGCCCGCCCTTATCCGTGTCCGCGTCAGCCTTGCCCCATCCATCACCACGCCCTCACAACTCGGCCCCTCAAAGATCAGCTCTGGGTCGACGGCTCACCGTCACATCCCGCAGGATGATCTGGTTCATCTCCGGCCCTTCGAAGATCAGGTCGATCCACAGCTTCTCGATCCGCTTCTCGTTGATCTTGGTATAGGTCAGATCAAATTCCACCATCACCTCTTCCGCGCCAAGCGGCAGTTCCAGCACCATCTGCTCCACATTGGGGCCGTGCTTCACATTCAACCGGGCAAAGATTTCCAGCGGCTTTTCCAACTCCACGATCACATCCAGCCGGATCAGATGGCGCAGCTTCAACCCTCGCGCAGCATCCTCTGGCAGATCAACGACCAGCGACAGGAAAGACCCGTCAAACCGGAACACGTCCATCCGGAACCCAAAGGGTGCCACGTCGCTTTCCCGCGTATTGCGGATCTGCCGCACGGTCAGCTCGCTCAAACGGCAATCGTGAAAAACCGTCGCGCCATCGCAAAACAGCATCCTGTTGGGCACCGCCGCCTGCCCCGGCACAGGCATCGGCCCCCGCCACAGATCGGGGCGCCACGCCCAATCCGTGCCCAAGGGCTTGCGAAAGGCGTTGGACCCGATCACCGGCAGGGCAAGCCGATGCTCTGCCTGATGGATCACCCGATCCAGATGCCGCCGCATGGCCCGCGCCTGCCCGCGCCAGCCGCGCAAATCCTCCAGACCGGCGGCAGGTGCCGCCTCGGCAAGCTCTTCCCACCGCCGCAGCACACGGCGCTGCAACAGACTGTCCAGAACTCCGTCCAGTTTCCCACCCATATCCGTCCCGAACCGAACCGTACCACACCACGCCGCGCCATACCGACGCGACACCCCTATCTATTGCGTGAATGGCCGCGCCGCGCCACTCTATTTCGCGTCAAATACGACAGTTCCCCCGCCAATCGGTTTTCAACCCGCCGGCCCCTGATTGGCCCGCCGCAAAGCCCCGACTGCCGCCTCGACCAAAGCGCGCCCTTTCCCCTCGGGCAAGGCCTGTCCTTCCGGGCCAGAGGCCGACACCGTCACCAACCGTCCCCTTATGCCGGTGACCGCGCGCCAATAATCCCCGACCGCAGCGTCGCGCACATGCAAAAGAAAGGCATCCCCTTCTCCCACAGCCGACAAGACCGATATATCGCCCGCTCGTCCTCGACGGCTCAGCGCCGCGCGCCCTTCGGCCGAGGTGAAATAGGCCGCCAAACCCGCGCCCCCCGCCGCCATCGCCCCGGCTGACCCCGCAGGCCCGACCGACAGGGTCAGAACCGCAGGATCTGCTCCGCTCGTGGCCGTGCAGCGCCCCATAAGGACCACGGCGGAATCGTCGCTGCGCCGTCCCACGCCCGGGGCCAGACAATATCCCGCGGGTGCCGCCGCTACGATAGCGCCATCCAGCAAGGCCGCCGACCGTGGCCCCGCACCGTTGGTGACACAAGCCGCCAACAACAGCAGGCCTGCCAGCCCCGCCACGCTGCGCCCCCAACGATCCTGCACCCGGTTTCCTCTCCACATTGCCAACTCGCCCGCCCCCGTTCACAAACACGCGCTTGGATAACGCCCGTCCCGCCCTCCGTCCACCACCTCTGCCCGCCCATTGCATCGGAACGGTCAACGCGCTTCACTCACGCCAGCAGATCACAGGATTCCATGACCCCTCCCCCCTCATCCCCGGATGCACCGCTCCACGCGGTCGCCATAGCCCTCGCAGGCCAAACCGACCTCTACACCGCCCTGCGCCGCGCCGTCGCCGCGCAAGGCACAGCCCCGCCCATTCCCGACCTGATTGCCGCCTGCGATCCGGCCACCGCCACCCGCCTTGCCGCCGTGGATGCAGGCCTTCTCGCCGCCATCGCCCGCAAGGCCGCCACCGGAACCGCCATTCCCCATGCCGCGCAAGTCCGGGCCACACTCGCCGCCCTCAGTCCGCACCCGCTCTTCCTTCCCGATCCGGCCAAGGGCGCAACCATGGCGCTCCCCACGACAGGGGAAAGGCCCGACATGCCCGCCTTCTCGGATCCCGCCTTCGACCCTTGGTTCAGCGACCATCAATCCAACGGCATCCGCTACGGCCTTGGCCTTTATTCGGAAAATCGCACCGTCTACGCCTCGGCCCAATTCGCCGATGCCGCAAGCCCTGAACGCCGCACCATCCATCTCGGCATCGATGTCTTCGCCCCTGCGGGAACCCCGGTGCATGCTCCCCTGCCGGGCAGGGTGAAACTGCTCACCTACAATGCCGACCCGTTGGATTACGGCCATACCCTGATCCTCGAACACGATCTCGGCGGCACCCGCTTTTTCACCCTCTACGGGCATCTCGCCGCCACCCTTCCCAGCCTTCACCCCACGGGAAAAGTCGCCGCCGGCCAGATCATCGCCCATCTGGGCAATTGGCCCGAAAACGGCGGCTGGGCGCCACATCTCCATGTCCAGATCATCACCGACCTTCTCGCCACGAATGGCAATTTCTTCGGCGTCGGCCATGCCAGCCTGATGGACATCTGGTCCGAGATCAGCCCCGATGCCAATCTCCTCCTGCGCCTTCCCACCCATAGCTTCTCGGTCTGACCCCATGCCCGCCACGATCCGCCTCGCCACACCCGAAGACCACGCCCTCTGGCTGCCTTTGTTCGAAGGCTATGCCGCCTTCTACAAAACGCCCCTCACCCCCCAGACCGCCGCCACGGTCTGGGACTGGATTCACGATCCCGAAAACCCCTTCTGGTGCGCGCTGGCCTTCGGGCCGGATGGCCGCCCGCTTGGTCTTGCGCAATATCAGCTGATGCACCGCTCCTTAGGCGGCTCCATGGTCTGCTACCTCTCCGACCTCTTCACCACGCCCGACGCCCGGGGCCAGGGCATCGGCCGCGCCCTGATCGACCATGTCCGCGCCTTCGCCCGCGAAAAGGGCCTGCCGAACGTCCGCTGGCTCACCGCCGAAGACAACGCAACCGCCCGCCAACTCTATGATACCTACGCCCCCCGCACCCCCTTCATCCTCTATTCCATCCCCACCACCTGACCCTTCATCTTGGCCCCAAATACTCTCAGGGGGTGAGGCCGAAGGCCGAGGGGGCGGAACGCCCCCTGACGCAAAGGCGAAGCGCGGCACGCGCGCAGCCCAAGGGAAAGTCGTGCGGCGGCACGCCGCTCCGCCAGATCACCGCCCGACACTCCAAGCGCCGATTGCAATTCCCACCCCCCCGGCTTATCTCTGCCACCCAACCGACGGACCCGCGCATAAAGGCCAAGCCCGCATGAACTGGATCTCCAACTACGTCCGCCCCAAGATCAACTCGCTCTTTTCGCGCCGCGAAGTGCCGGAAAATCTTTGGACGAAGTGCCCCGAATGCGGGACCATGCTCTTCCACCGCGAACTCGCCGCCAATCTGAACGTCTGCACCTCCTGCGACCATCACATGGCGATTAGCCCGCGCGACCGCTTCACCGCCCTCTTCGACGGCGGCATCTTCACCGAGGTGAAGGTCCCCGAACCCGTCACCGACCCGCTCCATTTCCGCGATCAGAAGAAATACCCCGAACGGCTCAAGACCGCGCAAAAGACGACGGGCGAGAAAGAGGCGATGCTCGTCGCCGAAGGCGAAATCGCCAAGACCTCCATCGTCGCCGTCGCACAGGATTTCTCCTTCATGGCGGGTTCCATGGGGATGTATGTCGGCAATGCCATCCTCGCCGCAGCTGACCGCGCGGTGAAAACCAAACGCCCCCTCGTCCTCTTCTCCGCCGCCGGTGGCGCACGGATGCAAGAGGGGATTCTCTCGCTCATGCAGATGCCCCGCACCACCGTGGCCGTGCAGATGCTGAAAGAGGCCCGCCTTCCCTATATCGTCGTCCTCACCCATCCCACTACGGGCGGCGTGACGGCCTCCTATGCCATGCTGGGCGATGTGCAAATCGCCGAACCCAACGCACTCATCTGCTTTGCAGGCCCCCGTGTCATCGAACAGACGATCCGCGAAAAGCTGCCCGAAGGCTTCCAGCGCGCTGAATACCTGCTCGATCACGGCATGCTCGACCGTGTCACCCATCGCAAGGCGCTGCGTGAAGAATTGGTCACGATCCTCCGGATGCTCACGAACCAGCCCCCGGCGATCAAGGGCGAACTGACTGTCCAGCCCGCCGAAGCCTGACGTGACCACGCTTCGCTCTGACGCCATCCTCGACCGGATGATGACCCTGCACCCCAAGGTCATCGACCTCACGCTCGACCGTGTCCATCGCCTGCTCGGCCTCTTGGGCAACCCCGAACGCGCGATCCCTCCCGCGATCCATATCGCCGGGACCAATGGCAAGGGCAGCACGCAGGCCATGATCCGCGCCGGCCTTGAACAGGCAGGGAAAAGGGTCCACGCCTATACATCGCCGCACCTTGCGCGCTTCCATGAACGCATCCGCCTTGCGGGCCGCCTGATCGAAGAACCCGCCCTCGCCGCGCTCCTTGATGAATGCGTGGCCAAGAACGGCCCGGATGAGATCACCTTCTTCGAAATCACCACCTGCGCCGCCTTCCTCGCCTTCGCCCGCACGCCCGCCGACTGGACGCTGCTCGAAGTTGGCCTTGGCGGCAGGCTGGATGCCACCAACGTCATCACGCCCCGCCTATCGATCATCACCCCCGTCTCAATGGACCATGAATCCTTCCTCGGCGACACGCTGGCCAAGATCGCGGGCGAAAAGGCAGGCATCATCAAGCGTGGCATCCCCGTCATCCTCGGCCCCCAGACGGAGGAAGGTCTCCAGGTGATGGAAACCACCGCCGCCCGGCTCGGCGCGCCGATCCTCGCCCATGGCCAGCACTGGCAGGTGTGGGAGGAACGCGGACGCCTGATCTATCAGGATGAGAACGGCCTTCTCGACCTGCCGCTTCCCAACCTCCCTGGCCCGCATCAGATCCAGAACGCCGGTGCCGCCCTCACCGCGCTCCGTTTCTTGGGCCATGACGAGGCGGCATGCGAGGCCGCCGTCACCCGCGCCGAATGGCCCGCCCGGATGCAGCGCCTGCGCCACGGCCCCCTGATCGACGCCGCGCCCAAGGCCGAACTTTGGCTCGACGGCGGCCATAACCCCGCCGGGGGCGAAGCCGTCGCCGCAACGCTCGGCCGCATGCCCGAACGCGAAACGCATCTGATATGCGGCATGCTGAACACAAAGGACGTGACGGGCTACATGCGCCCCCTCGCCCCCCATGTCGCGCGCCTCTATGCCGTCTCGATCCCCGGCGAAAAGAACACCCTCCCTGCCGAAGCAACACGTGACGCAGCGCAAAGCACCGGGATGCACGCCACCACCGCGCCCAGCGTGGCCGAAGCCGTCGCCACAATCGCGGCTGAAAACCCCGAAGCGCGCATCCTCATCTGCGGCTCCCTCTACCTCGCAGGCGCGATCCTGCGGGAAAATGGCTGACCGCCAGCAAAGCACCACCCTCGCCGGAAATAATTTACCCTATGCGCCGCAGTCGCCCAACTGGTGCCGCAATCAAGGCCATGTTCTTAGGGCACAGCTTGTTACGGTTCCATTTGCATGACAGCCTTTTCTCCCGTCGCTAGCCAGACCAAGGCCCGCGTGGCCGTTTTCATCGACGGCGACCACATTCCCCCGTCCTATCGCGGAACCATCGCGGTCGAAGCCGCCAAACTCGGTGACCCGGTCTCACTACAGCTTTTCTGCGATCTCTCGCTACGGCCAGACTGGGCCACGGAAACCGGGATCGACGTCACCCATTGCAAGGGCCGCCCCGGCAAGAACAGTGCCGACATGTCGCTTTGCATCGCCGCTCTCGACCTCGCCTATCGCGGTCTGGCCAGCGCTTTTCTGGTCGCCTCGAATGACCGGGATTTCGAACCACTGATCCGGCACCTGCACCGGATGGGCTTCACTGCCAGCCAGATCAAAAGCCCAGCTCCGCCGCCTACAGTCCAGCCTGCCGAACCCAAGCCAACCACGGCAGCCTCTACCGCGCCGAAGAAACCCGCAAGCAAGCCACTTCTGGACATGGTCCGAACCGCGATCAAGGAACACGGTGGGGCCGATGGCATAACCCTAGGTGCCCTCAATCCACTGCTTCATCGTCAAGGCGTCAGCATTTCGAAAGAACCGGAAAAGAATTGGCGCGCATGGCTACGCGCAAGGCCCGCGCATTTCATATGCGATCCCAAAGGCCCTCAGGCCAAGGTCCGCCTCAAGGCCTGAAGGCCCCCTCACACCCCATACCGCGCCATGAACATTGCCACCGCGCCATCTACCACCCGCGCCACATCGCTTGGGGCGGCCTCAGAGATGCCGAAGATCGCCTTGTCATGCAGCCCAGCCTTGCACAGCTGCGCGAACTGGTCCGCCGCCAAGTCCAGATCATCGATCCGCACCTCGCCCCGCGCCACAGCCTTTTCCAGAAACCGCATCAGCCGCGCCCGCACCAGCTCTGGCCCGCTCTCATAGAACGCCGCGCCCAGCGCCGGGAAACGGTCGCTTTCCGCCACGCACATCCGGAACATTCGCTGCCCGAAATCCGATTGGGCAAAGGCCACGATCCGCTCGCCCGCCATCCGCAAGGCCTGCGCCACCGGGATATCCTCCCCGATCAGCGCCTCGGCCTCATCCGCCGCGCGGCGGCATTCGGCCTTGGCCACCTCCATGAACAAAAGCCGCTTGTCGGGGAAATAGCTGTAAAGCGTGGCCTTGCTTACCCCCGCCGCACGGGCGATGTCATCGACCGATGCGCCTTCGAACCCGTCGCGCAAAAAGATGTCCCGCGCCCCGGCCAGCACCTGATCGAACTTGCGACCGCGCCGGATCGTCTGGCCTTCCTCGCCCATCCATCCACCCCTTCAAGGACCGCGACCATAGACCGCCGCCGCAAACAGCGTCAAACCCGCCGCCGCGCCGTCACATCCCCACCACCCTGCGCCGCAATCCGCGCCATGGCCGCCTCCAGCCCTTCGATCCGCACATCCATGCTCTGCCCGTTGGCATGGATGATCCGCGCCTCATCCACCATCAGCGCCACATGCCCCTTCCAGAACACCAGATCCCCCCGCCGCAGCGCCACGCCCGGGGCGACCTCCGCCCCCATGGCAGCCTGCATGTCGCTATCCCCCGGAAAGGCCCGCCCACAGGCAAGAAACGCCCCCTGCACCAGCCCCGAACAATCGATCCCCGCCGCGCTATTGCCGCCCCAAAGGTAAGGTGCCCCCAGAAAAAGCTCTGCCACCGCCACGGGGTCGTGAAAATGGTCCCCGATCCGGCGCAGATGCATGGCCGGAACAAAGCCCCCCGCCACCTCGGCCCATTTCGCATCGCCCCCCGTCACCGCCAACCGCGCCCCAAAGGGCAGCGCCGCGCGCTCCCGCGCCTGAACCCGCGGCTCGGGGTAAAGATGCGTCCCGCGCACCGCCACCCAATGCGTCGCCATCACCTCAGGCCCGACCTGCGCCTCGGCCAGCCATCCGCAATAGCCATCCTTCCCCATCTGCACAAAGGCATGGCCCCCATGCCGCTCCACCACGACCAGCGGTTCACCAAGGACAACCTGCCGATCCCGCGCCCCCCCCGGCGTGGCGCAAAGATCGGCCAGCGGCACCGCCACCGTCCCCACCTCACCCGCGACAAAGACCTCCGCCGCCACGCGCCCCCGCAGCGCCTCCAGCGCCACGCGGCCCGAAAACGGGGTCAGCCGCCGATCCATCACAGCCCCAGCATCCCCGGCAACCCGCAAAGCATCGCCCGCGCCCCCTGCCCGACACCCCCCTTGGGCCGTGCAGGCGCCTCGGTCGGCGTATGGCCATAGATGTCGAAATGCACATAGCGCGGATGATCCGCGAACCGCCGCAGAAACAGCGCCGCCGTGATCGACCCGGCAAAGCCAAAGCCGGGCGCATTGTCGAGGTCCGCAATCCCCGGCTCAATCACGCTTTCATAGGCGTCATGGAAAGGCAGCCGCCAGACCGGATCGCAGCCCTCTGCCGCCCCCGCCTCCAACGCCGCCACCACCCCGGCATCGTCGCAATAATAGGGCGCAAGGTCCGGCCCCACCGCCACCCGCGCCGCCCCGGTCAGCGTCGCCATCGACACCAAAAGGTCACTCGGCTCCTCCGCCGCCCAAGCCAGCGCATCGCCAAGGATCAACCGCCCCTCGGCATCGGTGTCATTCACCTCTACCGTCAATCCCTTGCGGCTTGTCAGAATATCCTTCGGCTTCAACGCATTTCCGGAAACCACATTCTCCACCGCCGGAACGATCACCCGCAGCCGCACAGGCAGGCCCAACTCCATGATCATCTGCGCCAGCCCCATCACGGTGGCCGCCCCGCCCATGTCCTTCTTCATCAGGTTCATGCCGCTTGACGGTTTCAGGTTCAGGCCCCCGGTGTCGAAACACACCCCCTTGCCCACCAGCGTCAAAGCCGGCCCCTCCGAACCCCACCGCATCTCCATGATCCGTGGGGCGCGGGGGCTGGCCCGCCCGACCGCATGCACCATGGGAAACCCCTGCTCCAGCAAGTCATCCCCCCGCACCACAGCCACCGCCGCGCCATGCCGTCCGGCCAGCGCGACAAATTCCGCCTCCAACTCGCCTGGCCCCATGTCCTGTGCCGGGGTGTTGATCAGATCGCGCGTCAAAAACTCACCCCGCGCCATGGCGATCATACGCTCCGCATCCACCCCATCAGGGCAAACCAGCCGCGCCTCCGGCCCCTTCGCCTTGCGATAGCGCCCGAACCGATAGCCCGCCAGCAGCCAGCCCAGCGCTACCTCCGTCCGTTCCGCTGGCGTCAGTTCTCCCTCGATCCGCCACGCTCCCGCAGGCAAACCCGCCAGCGCCTTCACCACGCCGAACCGCCGCCGCCGCCGCGCGCTGGCGGTGCCAAAGCCCGCCACTGCGCCCAGAACCGCCCCTTCCGGCCCCGGCAAAAGCCGCAACTCTCCCAGATCGCCCTTGAAGCCCGTCGCCGCCAGCCATGCCGCCGCCCCCGCACCCAAACGCCCGCCAAGATCGGCCAGCCCCTCCGGCGACACGATGTGCAAAGGCAGCGCCTCTGCGCCTGCATCGGCAAAGGCGGGGGTCAACAGGGGATAGTCGGCTTCGGCCATGGGGCAGGTTCCTTCGGATCGCATCCCCGCGACCCTACACCCCGCCCCGCGCCCCGCAACCCCCCTTCAGGCCCGGACCAAGGATTGCTCTGCCACCCGCATGAGCCGCGCCCAGACCGCCGAAAAGGCCGTCGCATCCCCGCGCAGCAAAACCTCGCGCGCGTCCGACGCCACAAGGGCAAGGCTCACCATGCCCACCCCCGCGGCCAACGCCTCCATCCGCTTCAGGCTGCGCGGCAGGGATCCCAGCTCATGCCGATCCACCTGCGCCGCCATCACCGTGACCGCGATGGCCAACTCGCCCACCGCGCGGGTCACCAGCTTTGCCCCCGGATCCGGCCCAAGCCGGTCGAAGATCGCAAGGATCGCCGCCTCGTTTTCATCCACCCGCTCGCGCAGGTGCAGTTGCACCACACTCTCGGACATTCCACCCCCAGGGAACCTGTCACACCCGGTGAAAGCATGAATCGTGCCGCTGAACGAAAGGTTGCTGCGCGGCGCAATAAACATTCGAATTTTCATCATCCTCGGCCTAGGCACAGGGCCAATATCCTGTAGAAGGAATGCTGCCATGCATCAGTCCCGCCCCCTTCCCGCCTATCTTATCAGCCGCTTTCACGGCTGGCGCGCCACCACCTATCAGGACAACAAGGCCTGGTATCGCCGCCTCGCCGAAAGCGGGCAGCATCCGCGCGCCATGGTCATCTCCTGCTGCGACAGCCGGGTCCATGTGACCTCCATTTTCGGCGCGGATGAGGGTGAATTTTTCATCCACCGCAACATCGCCAACCTCGTGCCGCCCTATAATCCCGATGGCGAATATCACGGCACCTCGGCGGCTGTGGAATATGCCGTCACCTCGCTCGGCGTTGCCCATATCGTGGTCTTGGGCCATTCCAATTGCGGCGGCGTCAAAGGCTGCCATGATATGTGTTCGGGCCATGCCCCCGCGCTTGAAGAAAAATCCTCCTTCGTCGGCCGCTGGATGGATATCCTTCGCCCCGGCTATGACCGCGTGCGCAGCACGAACGCCGAAAACCCGCTCCGCGCGCTGGAAAAAGAAGCCGTCCTTGTCAGCCTTGAAAACCTGATGACCTTCCCCTTCGTCCGCGCCGCCGTCGAAGATGACCGCCTTACCCTCCACGGCCTCTGGACGGATACGGGCGAAGGCGGGCTGGAACAGTTCGACCCCGCGCGGGGCGGCTTCGTGCCTGTCTGAAAACCGACAGCCCCCTTCATCTTGGCGGCAAATACTCTCGGCGGGTGGATGGCCGCGCGGGCAGAGGGGGCGAAGCGCCCCGTCACCCCAAGAAGCCGCGGCACGCCGCTCCGCCTGCCAAGGCGGATGACACCAATACAAAAGCCGATGATCCAGCCCGCCCTCCGTCGACAGGGCGGGTCATGTCGACTGACCCAAGATCCCCTGCCACCTCGCCACAAAGCCCGCCGCGAACAGGTTGATCTGGCTGTCGTCGACCGCCACCGCCCCCGCGATTCGCGCCTCAAGCCACTTCGCAAGACAGGCCAAAAGAAAAGGCCCCGCCAAAGCGGGGCCTTCCCTCCATAATCCGAACCGCTCAGCCCTTTTTCAGGCAGCGACTTCCCAGAACTTCCGCGATCTGCACCGCATTCAGCGCGGCCCCTTTGCGCAGGTTGTCAGACACGCACCACAGGTTCAGCCCGTTCTCGATCGTGCTGTCCTGCCGGATGCGGCTGATATAGGTCGCATATTCGCCCACGCATTCGATCGGGGTGATATAGCCACCTGCCTCGCGCTTATCGACAACCAGCACACCGGGCGCCTCGCGCAGAATGTCGGTCGCCTCTTCCCAGTCGAGGAAATCCTCGAACTCGATATTGATCGCCTCCGAATGGCCCACGAAAACCGGCACCCGCACGCAGGTCGCCGTCACCTTGATCTTGGGATCAAGGATCTTCTTCGTCTCCGCCACCATCTTCCACTCTTCCTTGGTCTCACCCGAGTCCAGGAACACGTCGATATGCGGGATCACGTTAAAGGCAATCTGCTTGGGATAGACCTTCGGCTCCACTTCCTGACCAGGCACGAAAATGCCCTTGGTCTGGTTCCAAAGCTCGTCCATCGCCTCCTTGCCGGTGCCCGACACGGATTGATAGGTGGCCACCACCACCCGCTTGATCCGCGCCCGGTCATGCAGCGGCTTCAACGCCACCACCATCTGCGCGGTCGAACAATTCGGGTTCGCAATGATGTTCTTGTTCTTGTAGCGGACCACGTCATCGGCGTTCACTTCCGGCACGATCAGCGGGATCTCCGGGTCATAGCGATAGAGCGACGAGTTATCGATCACCACACAGCCCGATGCCGCCGCCTTTGGCGCATAGACCTTCGTCGCGTCCGACCCGATGGCGAACAGCGCGATATCCCAGCCGGTGAAATCGAAGGTGTCCAGATCCTGCGTCTTCAAAGTTCGGTCGCCGAAGCTGACTTCCGTACCCAGCGATTTGCGCGACGCCAGCGCCGCGATTTCATCGACGGGAAACTCGCGTTCCGCGAGGATGTTCAGCATTTCCTTGCCAACGTTACCCGTGGCACCGACGACTACGACCTTGTAGCCCATCATCGATCTCCTTTTTCCGTCCCAATCCAACAGGGACGGGGCCGCATACCCCAAGCCGCGCAGCCGGAAAAGCGGATTCCGCAGCGCAGCGCCAATCCGTCAATCGGTGCGATCTTGCGAAAACAGATAGACCGCCATCCCCGCCGCCAGCACCACCGCAAAGAACAGGAATATCCCCTGATAGGGTGCCACCGCCGCGCCGCCCTCCAGCCCCGCATGGATCCGCCCCGTCACCCCCTGCGCCATACCCACCGCCCCGATCCCGAATAGATTGAGCAGCGTCACCCCCCGCCCCATAAGATGCGGCGGCACAAAGGCCCGGCCATGCGCCATCACCATCGGGAAGGACGCGCCGAAAAACCCAACCCCCGCCAGCAAGGCCAGCGTCACCCAGCCCCCCGCCGCAGGCATCGCCCAGAGACCCAAAAGGCACAGCAACACCCCAAGGTTCCCCCCGAAGATCAGCCATTTCCGCGTGCCCAGCACCCTGTCCAAGGGCCCATAGGCGAAATTGCCCGCCACCATCGCCCCGCCCATCACCAGCGTGGCCACCCCGATCGCCGCCGCCTCCGCCCCAAAAACATCGGCAAAATATGGCCCCACCCACAGCCCCCGCAGCCCCGCCGCAGGCGCATAGCAGGCGGCCATCATGATCAGTACGGGCCAAAGCGCGGGCATCCGCAGCAGGTCCAACAATGACCCGCGCGCGCGCCCCGCCACCTTTGGCGGATCGCGCACCAACAGGCCCAGTGCCAGCGCCACCGCCAGCGTCACCCCCGCCAGCCCCCACAGCGTGGCCCGCCAGCCAAAAGCCTCTACCGCCGCCGCCAAGGGCAGGCTCGATGCGATATTCCCCATCGACCCCACGCCGATCATCACGCCTGCCAGCGTGCCGAACACCGCTGGCGCATAGGTCCGGGCAAAGATGTAATAGGCCGCCATCAGCACAGGCGCACAGCCCACCCCGATCAAGGCCATGGCCAGCGTCACCGCCCCCGGCCCCTGCGCCATCGCAAAGACCGCGGCCCCACCCGCGCCCCCCACACCCAGCAGCACCGCCGCCGTCAACCGCGGCCCCACCCGGTCCAGCGCCGACCCCACCGGGATCTGCATCGCCGCAAAGACCAGAAACCAAACCCCCGACGCCCGCGCCAGATCCTCTGGCCCTGCCCCGATCTCAACCCCCAGCGCCGGTGCAAGCACCGCCAGAAACGCCCTGTAGAACTGCGACAGCACATAGGCCGCCACCAGTGCGACGATACCCGCAATCATTCCGATGAATCCCTGCTCACGCCGCCGCCGTCACCGGCCCTCGGGTCTCGCGCACCGGCAGATGGACGATGGCCGAAAACGCTCCTACCCCCACGCCGATCCACCAGACCAGCGTATAGCCCCCTGTGATGTCATACATCATGCCGCCCAGCCAGACGCCAAGGAACCCGCCGATCTGATGGCTGAGGAAGACCACGCCATAGAGCGTGCCCATATAGCGCAACCCGTAAAGATGCGCGACCAACCCGCTCGTCAGCGGCACCGTGGCCAGCCAAAGGGCCCCCATCACGGCAGAAAACACCAGCACGGACTCAGGCGTGATCGGCAACAGGATGAACACCGCCGCCGCAATCGTTCGCCCCGTATAGATGCCTGCCAGCAGGTATTTCTTCGTATATCTCTTCCCCAACCACCCGGCGAGGATGGTGCCCGCGATATTGAACAGCCCGATGGTCGCAATCGACACCGCGCCCAGCGCCGATGTCGTCGTGATCCCCATCCCCGCGATCATGCCGCCCGGATCAATCGGCCCGCACAACTCCGTCACAAAGGCCGGGAAATGCGCCGTGATGAAGGCCAGCTGATAGCCGCAGGAGAAAAAGCCAAGGAAGATCAGCGTATAGGACGGGTCCTTGAAGGCCCGCTTCAGCACGACCCCCATGCTTTCCTCCAACTCCGCCTTGCTCGCCACCTTGGGCGACCGGATGAAGGGCAGCGCAAAGAGCGATGCCAAGATCACCACGGCAAAGATCAGGAACACCTCCTGCCAGCTATAGGATTGCAGCAGGAACTCCGCCACCGGCGCGCCGATCACTTGCCCCGCCGACCCCGCCGCCGTGGCAATGCCCAGCGCCATGGACCGGTTCTCCGCGCTCGCCGCCCGCCCCACAATGGCCAGCACCACGCCAAACCCCGTCCCTGCGATGCCAAAGCCCACAAGGATTTCCAAAAGCTGCATCTGCCCCGGCGTGATCGCCCAAGCCGAAAGCACCAGCCCCGCCGCATACATCAAGGCCCCGGCCACGATGGCCTTGCGATCCCCAAACCGCTCCGCCACTGCGCCAAACAGCGGCTGCCCAATCCCCCAGGCCAAGTTCTGCACCGCAATCGCCAGCGAAAACTCCGCCCGCGCCCAGCCGAACTCTTCCGCGATGGGGATCTGGAACACCCCGAAACTCGCCCGGATGGCGAAACCCAGCATCAGGATCACGCAACCCGCAATCAAGACGGGCGTGATAAGGGGGGCGCTGCGCGTCATGGACGGAACCTCTGTCAGACCCCCACCTTCTCGGCCCGACAGGTCAGAAGGTCAAATGCAGATTTGTGATGCAGACAATCCAGCCGTGCCAAGCACCACGCCTGCCCCTTCATCTTGGTCCAAATACTCAAAAAGACCTTTCCACCCGCGCCACGCTGGACTGAAGAAACCCTTCCCCCACCGCGCGCTCCGTGGCCACAGTTTGCGGCACAAAAGACGGCACAAAACAGGGCACAGGACGTGCGGGCCTTCTCACCCCGCCCCGTTCAAGGATTGCTTAATTCTTCCTCACTTCTGCGCCCTTTGCGTGCCCACAGAATGCTGCACAAAAGGCGGCACAAAACAGGGCACAGTCGATGTCGCCCTTTCCCCTGTCCAAAGCCCCCCCAAGCCGCTATCGCTGAGGGCAGGGATTTATCCACTAGGGGGGCGCATGGCAGGGCAAGATTGGTGGAAAGGGGCCGTCACCTATCAGGTCTATCCCCGCTCGTTTCAGGATAGCAATGGCGACGGAATAGGCGATCTTCCCGGCATCACCGCCCGCCTTCCCCATATCGCCGACCTTGGCGTCGATGCCATCTGGCTTTCACCGATCTTCACCTCACCCATGCGCGACATGGGCTATGATGTCAGCGATTACACCGAAATCGACCCCACCTTCGGCACCCTTCAGGACTTCGATACGCTGATCGCCCGCGCCCATGATCTTGGCCTGAAAATCATTATTGATCAGGTTCTTAGCCATTGCTCAGATCAACATCCCTTCTTCACCGAAAGCCGCGCCAGCCGGGACAATCCCCGCGCCGACTGGTTCGTCTGGGCCGATCCCAAGAAGGATGGCACCGCCCCCACCAACTGGCTCTCCGTCTTCGGCGGCAGTGCATGGACATGGGACGCGCGGCGCAAGCAATACTACCTGCACAACTTCCTCTCCGAACAGCCCGACTTCAACTTCCACAACCCGGCAGTGCAGGACTGGCACCTTGCCAATATGCGCTTCTGGCTGGACCGCGGCGTGGACGGCTTCCGCTTTGACACCGCCAACTATTTCTTCCACGACCCGCAACTGCGTGACAATCCTGCCGATTTCCGTGAAAAATCAAGGCCTGACGGCAACCCGTATGAGATGCAATATCATCTCTTCGACAAGAACCGCCCCGAAACAACTGGCTGGATGGAACGCATCCGCACCCTGCTAAACAGCTACGAAGCCCGCGCCTCGGTGGGCGAAGTGGGCGACAGCCACCACGCCATTCGCCTGATGGGCGAATACACGGGGCCATCCCGACTGCATCAATGCTACAGCTTTGAAATGATGGGGCCCGATTACGCCCCCGCCGTTTTTCAAAGCAAAATCAGTAATTTCTTTGATGGCGCCCCGAATGGTTGGCCGATGTGGGCCTTCTCGAACCATGACGTTCCCCGCCATGTCACCCGCTGGTCGCGACATGGTGCCTCACAGGATGTGCTGGCCAAGCAGGCCGCCGCGCTGATCCTGTCCTTCGAAGGCTCGATCTGCCTCTGGCAGGGCGAGGAATTGGGTCAGACCGATACCGACCTTGCCTTCCACGAACTGACCGATCCGCAAGGCATCGCCTTCTGGCCCGAACCTGTGGGGCGCGACAACACCCGCACCCCCATGGTCTGGGACGGGACGGCAAATGGCGGCTTCACCACGGGCAAGCCTTGGCTGCCCGTGAACCCCCCGCAACTGGCCCGCAACGTCGCAGCACAGGTGCAAGATGCTGAAAGCGTTCTGAATTTCTACAAGGCCATGCTGCGTTTCCGGCGCGAAACGCCGGCGCTCAAGACCGGTCGCACCCGTTTTCTCGACCTTCCCGATCCTGTGCTGGGCTTCCTGCGCGGCGATGATCTGGCCTGCATCTTCAACCTGTCACCGACCGAGGTAACCGTCAGGGTCAAAGACTTGGCCGCGCTTATCGGCCCAACCCGCGCCGCAACGATCCATGGCGAAAGCCTGACCCTTGGTCCCAATGGCGTGGCCTTCGCCACGGTCACGAATCCGATAGAGGCGCCCTAAAGCGCCTCCCAATGCACCCCGGCGGGCGGGATCACCACGCCCCCCCATTCCACCGGAACGGGGTTGTAGTTGAACCAGAAGCGATGGCTTTCGCTATCGCGCCGCCGCAACCCTTCGGGCAAAGCCTCGACCGAAATCCCCTGCGACGCGCACAGCCCCGCCAAAATACGATCCAGCACGCCATCCTCCGGCCAGCCGCCCAGATAGTGCAAGCCACCCGCCCGGATCAGCGCAGGCCAACCATCGGCAGCGCGCTCCACAACCTCGGCGCTGCCTTCGATTTTCTCACGCCAATGCAACAGGTTACCCCCGCCCTCCAGTGGCACGGGCACATCCGGCGGCAAGCTTTCCACCCGCGCGACCACCGCCTCCAGCCCCGGCAAATTGGGCGGCAGCGGCACGGGCGTGGCGAATTCCGCCGTCTTGGCATTGCTGCGTGGCCCAATCAGTGCAGCGCCCTTGAACCGCTCCAGCGCGGCAAGGAAGGCGTCGGACAAAGTCGCCACACCGGGGGCCAGCACCAGCTTGTATCCCGACAAGTCCGCCACATCTGGCGGCAGGATATCCACGTTCAACCCCAACCGCCTCAGGCCCCGGTAAAAGGCAAAGACCAGCCGGAAATAATCGAAATCTCGCCCCTGCGGCTGCGTCTGCCACGCCCATGCGCTGGCATAGTCAAACACCACAGCCACATCCGCCCGCGCCGTGCTGACCTCTGGCATAGCAGCCAGTTCCCGCGCCACTTCCCCCGCCTCTTCAAAGGCCTGCGCAGGCGCGCTATCGGGGCGCAGCAGCCCCGCATGCATCTGCTCTTGCGCGAAAGGAGCCTGCCGCCAGCGGAAGTAGCACACCGCCTCCGCCCCATGGGCAAAGGCCTCCCATGCCCAAAGCCGCGCCATCCCCGGCAGCGGGTCGGCATTCCACGGGGCCCAGTTTACTGGCCCCGGCTGCTGTTCCATGATCCACCACCGTCCCCGCCCCACGGCGCGATACAGGTCGTGGTGGAAGGCCTGAAAATCCGGGTCCCCCTGCCGCACAAAGCGCCGCTTATGCTCTGCCGTCACCTCCAACCGATCAGACAGGAACCCCAGCGGATAGGCATCCCAAGACGCGATATCCAAATCCGCCCCAACGGCGAAATGGTCGAATTCCGTGATGCGACCCATATAATTATGGGCAATCGGCGCGGCCGAGAGTTTGCGGATGATCTCGGTCTGCACCCGATTGAAAGCCGCCACCTCATCGCTCGCGAAGCGCCGGAAGGCCATCACATGCGACGGGTTCGCCTCGGTAACTGTCAGATTGGGCAGGCCAATCTCGTCGAAAGAGGAATATTCCATCGACCAGAACACATTACCCCAAGCGCGGTTAAGCGCCTGCGGACTCTGATACCGCTGCGCCAACCATTCGCGGAACGCCTGCTTGGCCGCGTCGGAATAGCTCAGCACCGTGTCATGGCAACCATATTCATTATCGGTCTGCCACGCCGCCACATGCGGGTTCCGCCCATAGCGCCGCGCCAGTTCCGTCACGATCCGCGCCGATTCCGCGCGATAGCCGCGATGGGAAAAGCAGTAATGCCGGCGCGACCCGAACCCCCTTGGTCGCCCCTCTGCATCCACCGCCAGCATGTCGGGATGCCGGTCGAGCATCCAGCGCGGCGGCGTCGCCGTGGGCGTGCCCAGCACCACCTTCAGCCCCGCCTTGCCCAATGTGTCGATCGCCCGATCCAGCCAGTCCCACTCAAACCGTCCCGGTTCCGGTTCCATCCGGCTCCACGCGAATTCACCAATCCGGACCCAGGTCAGGCCCAGATCCGCCATTCGGGCGGCATCCTCGGCCCATTTCTCTTCCGGCCAATGTTCGGGATAGTAGCAGACGCCAAGCGTGCGTTTCACAAGATCACCTGTGGTTCGGGCAGTCCCCGGCCAATGCCTTGAACCGCAAAGGTCTTTCCGGCCTCTGGATCGGCGGCAAGCGCCGCCGCATCCATCCCCTCACGGGCCGTTGTGCAGAACAATGTCGCCAATCCCTCTCCCCCAAAGGCCGGGCAAGAGGTCTGCGTTGCCCCCATCGACACCGCCGTCAGGAACCGCCCGTCGGGGGCATAACTGGCCACCCGCCCTGCCCCCCATTGCGCGTTCCAAAGATTGCCTTCCGCATCCACCACCGCACCATCGGGCAGAATGCCCTCGGCACTCAGGTCGACAAAGGTTTCCGGGTTACCAACGGGCCAGCCATCGGCATCCAGCGCCACCCGCTGAATGCGGTGGGTCAGAGTGTCCGAGAAATGCGCAAATCTCCCGTCGGGGCTGAAACAGATCGAATTCGGGATTGTAAGGCCCGGAAACATCCGCCGCATCTCGCCGCGATACCAGCGCCAGATCGATCCGCGTCCGGGGTCATTTCCACCCCGCTTGCCCATCGTCCCGATCCAGAACCCGCCTTGCCGATCCGCCCGCCCATCATTCGATCGCGTTCCGGGATCGTCGGCCTCAAGGTCGGCAACCGTCTCGATTTCTTCTGTCTCCAGGTCAAACAGGAACAAGTCCCGTTCCCCTGCGATCAAAAGCACATCCCGGCTCACCCAACCCGCCGCAGAAACCATCTCGACAAAAGACCAGGTCCGTGCCGCGCCATCCTCGATGGAATGCAGCTTTTTCCCAAGGATATCGAACCAGAAGAACTGCCGCCGCAATGGATGCCAAAAGGCTCCCTCGCCCAGCTCGCAGACCCGCGCATCAAAGATCATCCCACGGCCTCGTCATAGGCTGCCACGATCCGCGCGGCACGCGCGGCCACCTCGGCGACCGAAAGCCCCGGCTGAAAAAGCGCGGTTCCGATCCCGAACCCATCCACCCCGGCCTTGATCCACTGGGCGAAATTATCGGCCCCCGCCCCACCCACGGCATAGACCTGACAGCCCTTTGGCAGCACGGCGCGCATCGCCTTTACCCCATCCGGCCCGATCAAGCTGGCAGGGAAAATCTTCAACCCGTCCGCCCCAGCCTTCAGCGCGGCAAAACATTCCGTCGGCGTCATCACCCCTGGCCAGCTCTGCAACCCCCGCGCCTTGGTCGCCCGGATGACTTCAGCATCGCAATTCGGCGACACGATCAGCCGTCCGCCCGCATCTGCCACTTCGCCAACGTCAGCAACCATCAGCACCGTGCCTGCCCCGATGATGGCATGGGTGCCCAGCGCCTTTACCATCGCCGCGATTGAGGTGACGGGATGCGGGCTGTTCAGCGGAACCTCAATCGAGGTGATCCCCGCCTTTACCAAGGCCTCCGCCATGGGCACGGCCTCTTCCGGGGTGATCCCGCGCAGGATGGCGATGATCTTCCGTTCCGTCATGCGTTCACCTTTGCCCGTGTCATGAGCAACCCCGCCAGAACGGCATCGCCGCCCTTCACCACCCGGGCCTCTACACCCAACCCCTTCAAAGCACGCGCGTAAGAAGCTGAAATGGCTTCCGACCCGACGATCACCACCGCCTGACCCAACCAATATGGCCGCGCCGCCGCCAGTTCCATCCCGATCAAAAGGCCCGACAACCGCGCCCGCGCCGAAGCCGCCGCAAGCCCGGCAATCAGTCCCTCGGCACGAATTGAGAACAGCCGCGCCCCGATCCGTTCCGGCCGCGACAACGCATCCGACACCGCCGCATCAAAGGCCGCCTCGTCCCAGCCATCTCCCTGCAAGCCATGCCGCAGGACCGATGCCTGCGACAGTAGCGCGAACATCTCGCCCGTCAGAAAGGTCTGGAAACTCACCACCTCGCCCGCGCTCAGATGGGCCCATTTGGAATGGGTGCCGGGCAGGCAGACAACCCCATCGAACCCCTGGCGAAGGGCCAGCACCCCTGCGATTTGCGTCTCTTCCCCCCGCATCACATCGGCGGGCTGCACCTGTTTCAGGCCGGGCACCAGCCGCACACGGATGCGCCCATCCCGCGTGGGTGCCGTCACCAGCGTTGCGGGGTCCAGCGGCGTGCAAGGAACGGCGCGATAGGGCGCTTCGTGCCAACCTTGACGGCTGCCCACCATCCCGCAGGCAATCACCTCGGTCACACGCCCTTCCGTCAGCCAAGGGTCAATCAAGTGCAACAAGGCCGGTTCGAACCCGTCCCGATCCAGCCGCCCCATCCCGTCATCCGATGTGGATTGCGCGACGATGCCGTCGCGCCCCATCGCAAAGGCGCGCAGATTGGTGGTGCCCCAGTCGACCGCGATCCATTCCACCGTCATCGTTCCGCCTTCCCTAAGGCCGACCTCGTCAAAGCCGTTCGCCTTCCACAACCCAGATCGTCGCAGGCCAAGCCACAGGCAACAGCAGCCCGCGCTGCATCAACGCTTGCCCCGACAGGGTCAAGGGCCCGGACTTTATCGCATTCGGCCCCCGCGATTGCGGCGGCGCATCCTCTGGGTTGACCAGACGCACCCGATACAGCGCCTTCGGATCCAACCCGGTCAGCCGAAGGGGACGCGGCAAAATCTGGACACTCGTCCCCTCCTGCCCCGCGAACAGGACAAAGCGCCCACCATCCTCCGCAATCTGCATTTCGGCGATAACGGCAGGATCGTCGCTGTCCAGCCGATGGATTGTCCCCGCCATCATCCAATCGCGATTGGCCTTCCACCATGCCGTCACGGATTTCAGGGTGGCCGCCTCTTCCGCCGTCAGTGTCCGCAAATCCATTTCGAACCCGAAATGCCGCTGCGCCGCGATCCAAGCGCGAAACGACATCGGCAGCACCCGACCCGCCGTATGGCTGCGCCGCGCGCCGACATGGCTGCCCGTCACCGCCGCAGGCAGAAACAGCGCCGCGTCGTTCTGCATCCGCAAGCGTTCGATCCCGTCGATACTGTCCGACAACCAGACACGCTGCGTATGGGCAAGGATGCCCGCATCAATACGCCCACCGCCGCTTGCACAGCTTTCGATCTCCACCTCGGGATGCGATTTGCGCAGGGCCGACAGCAGCTCATAAATCCCCCGCGTCTGCGCCGCATCCACGACGGGCAACAGGCGGTTATGGTCCCATTTGATGTAATCAACGGGATATGTGGCCAGAATGTCCGACACCGCGTTGAACAGATATTCCCGCACCTCGGCCTTTGACAGGTCAAGCACCATCTGGTTCCGCCCCGCCACCTGATCAGCAGGACCAAGCATCCAGTCAGGATGGGCGCGCATCAGTTCGCTGTCGGGGTTCACCATCTCCGGCTCGAACCACAGGCCGAAAGTCATGCCCAGCCGATGCACATGGGCAATCAGCGGGTGCAGACCATCAGGCCATTTCCGGCGGTCCACCGTCCAATCACCCAGAGACGTGGTGTCGTCATCCCGCAGCCCGAACCATCCGTCATCCAGCACAAAACGCTCGGCCCCCATTTCGGCGGCGCGGTCGGCGATGGCGGAAAGGTCAGCAAGGTTGTGGCCGAAATAGATCGCTTCCCAGCAGTTGTAATGCACCGGGCGCGGGCGCCGCGGATCGGGCCACGTCACCACCCGGTCGCGGATATCGCGCTGGAAGGTCGCGCCAATCCCGTTCAACCCCGCCCCTGACCAAAGCGCCAAAAGCTCTGCCGTCTGGAAATGCTGCCCCGGCTGCGTTTCGGCCCCCCAAGCATGGCCGAACTGCACCTGCCGCCGACCATCCGGCAATTCCTCGGCCACCATCCGATGCCCGCCCGACCAACCATAGTGCAGGGCCCAAGCCGCTCCCTGCATATTCGTCGCCCCAGCCCCGGCAAAAATCGCATAAGGCGGATGTTCATGCCCCGACCGCCCCGTCCGCGCCTCGCGCAGGCGGATGCCGGGGGTCCATGCCACGCGGTTCAGATGAAACTCGCGCGTCCATTTGCCATGGACATCAATGATGTCCCCCTCCTGCGGCGCAGGCAGGACAGGGGCCGCCATCCAATGCAGGCGCACCGGCTGTTTGGCATCAAGCAGCGTCCTCAGGCCGATCACACCCGTTGGATAGGCCCGCAACTCATGCGTCAGACGCAACCCTTCCGCCACGCTGACAAGGCGCAGATGGCCAGACTCTTCTTCCACCCGCTCAAAAGTGAACTGCGGCGAAAGCGGCGTGCCATCCGCGGCCGCCAGAACCAGCCCCGGCTGCCCCTGGAAGGCTCGCCCCGCCTCAGGGCAAAGGGAAAGCGCCGGCAACGCATCCAGCATTCCGCCTGTCAGATCGTGACGCGCAGCGGAAGCAAGCGCCACAAGATCCTCGTCCTCTGGCAGGCGCGCGCCCCACCAGATCACCTCGGGGATGCCGCCCGAAGTCGTCAGGGCGATGGTCTGGGCCTGATCGCCTGAACCGGCATCCAGCCTGAACTCCGTCACTTCACCGCCCCCAATGTCAGGCCCGCGATGAAATGCTTCTGCATCAGGAAGAACATCAGAACCGGCGGCAGGGCTGCAAGGATCGACCCGGCCGATACCAGATGCCACGCCGCCACCCATTGGCCGTTCAACGAAGAAAGACCCGCCGTGATCGGTTGCGCCTCAGGGCTAGAGGTAAGCACCGTGGCCCAGAAGAAGTCATTCCAGATGAAGGTGAAGACCAAAACCGAAAGCGCCGCGATGGCAGGCCGCATCAGGGGCAGCACGATGAACCAGAAGATACGCCACTCGGCCACGCCTTCGACGCGCGCCGCTTCAATAAGTTCGTAAGGAAGTGCCTTGATAAAGTTCCGCATGAACAGCGTGCAGAACCCCGTCTGGAACGCGATGTGGAACAAGGCCAACCCGTGATAGCTGTTATACATCCCCAAACTCAGCGTCAGATCGCGCACTGGCACCATCAAGATCTGGAACGGCACGAAGTTCCCTGCCACGAACATGAAGAACAGGATCAGGTTGCCGCGAAAGCGATAGACCGCCAGCGCAAACCCGGTCATGAGAGACAGCGCCACAGCCCCGATCACCGTCGGGATCGTGACGATAAAGCTGTTCAGGATATATTTCCCCATCGGCGTGTTGCGGAACACATCCGCATAATTCTCAAACGCAAGGTAAGAGGGCATGCCGAAATAGTTTCCCTGCGCAAGGTCGGATGCCGGACGCACGGATGTCGCCGCCACCCCGATCAGGGGCAGCAACCACAGAACCAGCGCCGCAGGCAAAGCGATCTTGTACATCCACTGGACGGCGGGGGCGGTTTGTTCGATCGGTCTGGGGAACATCTCAGCGCTCCGTCTCGTCGCGCCACATCTTCCAGATGAAGCCCGAAATGAAGACCATCATGATCGCGAACAGAACAACCGCGATGGCCGCGCCATACCCCATGCGATACCCATATTCCGAAAGGGCCTGCTCATACATGTAAAAGGACAGCACGCGCGACGATCCAAAGGGCCCGCCCGTTGTCATGATCGACACAAGGTCAAAGGACCGCAGCGCCCCGATTACCGTCACCACCACCGCGATAAACGTCGCCGGGCGCAACTGCGGCAGGATCACATACCACAACATCCGCCAGCCCTTTGCGCCATCCAGACGCGCGGCCTCTACCTGATCGGGGGCGACGTTGTTCAGGCCTGTCAGATAAAGAATCATCACATAGGCGATCTGCGGCCACAGACCGGCGGCAATGATGCCGTAGGTCACGAAATCCTCTTCCGCCAGAATCGCGATTCCGGTGCCCGTTAACTTTTCGATAATAATATAGAACAGGCCGAAATTCGGCGCGTAGAACCACGAAAAAATCAAGCCCACAACGACCTGAGATATTACAAAAGGAAAGAAAAACAAAGACTTATACAGTCTTATTCCGCGAACACTCTGGTTGAGGAAGATCGCCACCAAAAGGCCTGCGGGAACCGCCAAAAGATAAAGGACAAGCCAGATCACGTTGTTCTTTAACGAAGTGATAAAGGCCGGGTCGGTCCAAAGTTCCTGAAAATTCCCAAACCCGATGAACCGCCCGGTGAACTCACCCTCGCGATTATAAAGTCCGTCCCAATCATACAGCGAAAGAAGCAGGCTCTCACCGATCGGCCAGATCACATAGACAAGGAACATGAACAGGCCGGGGGCAAGGAACAGCCATGGCGCAAGGTTGCGCTGGGTAAAGGTCCGTTCGGACATGGCGACCTCTGGCGATGTGCGGGGCGAAATGCCCCAGAGGCGAACCTCTGGGGCAAGTTGGAACGGGCGCGAAACGTTCCGCGCCCGCTGGGAGGTTTATTGATAGACGCGCTGACGCACGGACTCGAGCCGCTCAAGGATCGCGTCAAGGTTCTCGGGCTTCACCATGAACTCCTGGAACCCTTCCATGCCCGCCTTCGCCATTTCCGCCGGCGCGTCACGGTCGAAGAACTGCGCCAAAGCATAGGCCGAGGACAGCGACTCAAACCCGGCCGAGATGAAGGGATCGTCCGCCGCCACCGTCGAATTCTTGTTGGTGGGCAGCTGGCCGATGGCCGCATTCAGCTTGGTCTGCGCATCCGCCGAAGCAACGAAGGCAAGGAACTTCTTCGCATCGTCTACGTTCTGCGCACCCGCCGGAATATGGATCGTATCCGTCGGGGCCTCTTCGGCGCGCGGGATGCCGGGGGTGATTTCCGGGAACACCATGAAGCCGAGGTTGTCATTCGTCATGCCGCCTTCCTTGAAGACGCCCACGGCGAAATTGCCCATCACGTAGTTCGCAGCCTTGCCTTGCACCAGCAGCGCTGCCGCATCCTGCCAATCGATCGCCGCATGGTTGGCGGTGATGTAGGGCTGGATCTTGGCGAATTCGGCAAAGACCTTGCGCACCGACTCATCGGTCCATGCGATCTTTCCGGCGGTCAGATCCATATGCCATTCATAGCCATTGGTCCGCAGCGACAGATAGTCAAAGATACCCGCTCCGGGCCAAAGCGCCTTTGTCCCGGTGGTGATGCAGTCGATCCCAGCCCCTTTCAGCGCTTCGCAGTTGGCAAGGAACTGCTCCCAAGTCACGCCGCCATCGGGCGCTTCAAGACCCGCAGCCTTGTAGGCGTCGCGGTTATAGTAGATGCCCCACTGATAGTAAGTGTAGGGAATGCCCCACTGCTTGCCATCGATGGTCATCGACGCTTTGGCAGAACCCAGCTGTTCGCCAAGGTTGTTGGCCTCCCAGACGTCGGTCACGTCCATGAACTGCCCCGCGGCGACAAAGGGGGCCATCCGGTTCCCGGCATACCAGTTCGCCAAGTCCGGCGCATCGGCAGTCAGGAAGTTGCGGATCGCCGTCTTATACCCTTCGTGATCGAAGTTGTTCAGCTCAACATCAATATCCGGGTTCGCCGCCTCGAAATCCGCGATCAGCGCTTCCATCGCGGCAAGCGGGATCGGGTCATAGTCGGCGTTGTATTTCAGGACGCGCTTGTCCTGTGCAACTGCCGCCGTAGACAGCAGCAATGCCGCCGTCAGCGCCACAGCGCCCTTCGCGTAACGGACCATCGGTTTCCTCCCTGTGTGGTTCCATTATGTGAAACTTAGTCTTGAATATTGAAAACTATGCGGCCTATCCTCTATGCTGTCAACAGGGATGGATAGGCGATCATGTCGGCAGAGCAGGGCGATGGAACAGTTGGCAAAGCGCTCGACGTGCTCGACATGGTCGCAGCCGCAGGTCGCCCCGTGCGCTTTACCGAACTGCTTGCAACCTCAGCCTATCCCAAGGCCACGCTCTACCGATTGATCCAGACACTGACGCATCAAAGCATGCTGTCCTATGATCCGGATCGCCAAACCTATGCCCTTGGCGTGCGGCTTGTAAGGCTGGCCCATGCGGCGTGGGCAACCTCATCGCTTGCCCCCATTGCCCGCCCCTATCTTGATGATTTGGCTGCGGAAACTGGGGAAACAGTTCACCTTGCACAACTGGATAATGGGCAGGTGCTTTACGTTGACAAACGCAACGCGGCAAAGCCCGTCGAGATGTTTGCGCAGGCGGGCAAGGTGGGCCCCGCCTATTGCACAGGGGTAGGCAAGGCCATGCTGGCCTTCCTGCCCGATGAAGCTTTGGAGCGTGCGCTGCAACGCCAAAGTTTCCATCGCTTTACCCCGCATACGCTGGACCAACCCGCAGCCCTTAAGGCAGAGCTTGAAGCGATTCGCCTGCGCGGCCACGCCTTCGACCGGGAAGAACATGAACCGGGAATCATTTGCTGCGCTGTCCCAATTCTGACGCGCACAGGCAGGGTGATCGGGGCCCTTTCCGTCACCTCCACAACGGCGCGAACGTCGCTTGCTGAACTGGAGGCAGGGGCTGGACGCATCAAGGACACGGCGGCCCGGATTGCGGCCGAGGCGGAAAGCTGGCGCTTTCCGGAACAGGGATAATCAGGGAGGGACGCATGTCTGGGGTCACGCTGCAAAAGGTTGTAAAACGATTTGGCGAGGCGCAGGTCATCCATGGGGTCGATCTAACCATCGAGGACGGCGAATTCTGTGTCTTCGTCGGCCCCTCTGGCTGCGGGAAATCCACGCTTCTGCGCATGGTGGCAGGGCTGGAAGAAACCTCTGAGGGCACCATTCGGATTGGCAACCGCGATGTGACCAAGGCTGACCCGTCAGAGCGGGGCGTGGCGATGGTGTTTCAGACTTACGCGCTTTATCCCCATATGACAGTTGCCGAAAACATGGGTTTCGGCCTGAAGATGACCGGCCATCCTAAGGCCGAGATCGACAGGAAGGTGGCGGAGGCTGCCCGTATCCTAAAGCTTGACGAACTTCTGTCCCGTAAACCAAAGGCCCTTTCGGGCGGTCAGCGACAGCGCGTCGCGATCGGACGCGCCATCGTTCGGGGGCCGGAGGTCTTTCTTTTCGATGAACCGCTGTCGAACCTAGATGCCGAATTGCGGGTCGAGATGCGGGTCGAAATTGCCCGGCTTCACCGCGAGATCGGTGCCACCATGATCTATGTTACCCATGATCAGGTGGAAGCGATGACACTGGCCGACAAGATCGTCGTCCTGCGCAAGGGCAAGGTGGAACAGGTCGGCAAACCATTGGAACTGTATCATAATCCCGACAATCGCTTTGTCGCTGGCTTCATTGGCAGCCCTGCCATGAACTTTGTGGCAGGCAGTGTTGAGACAGCAGGTCGAGTAGCGGCGGCCGGACTGGGCACAGCCGTTTCGGCAGAGGTCGCCCTTCCGGGGGCAGGCGCAAAGGTTGAGGTCGGGCTTCGGCCACAGCATCTTCGGGTCGAGGATGGCAGCACACATCGTGTCGAGATGACCGAGGCCTTGGGCGGCGTCAGCTATATCCATGTGGCCGCCTCAACGGGGGAAAAACTGGTAATCGAGGCGAAAGGCGATGTAATCCCGAAGATTGGTACGCAGGTTGGGATTGGGTTTGATGCCGCTGACGCCCTTTTCTTCAGCGAGGCAGGGTTGCGCCTGCGTTAACCGTCACGCCCCGAGGTGCGGTTCGCCACGCGCCTCGGCCAGTTTCATCTGGCGTTGGCGTTCACGGAAACGGGCACGATCGTCGGCCGAGTATTCGTCCTTGCACGCGGGGCAGCAAACACCTTCCTCATAATTCGGGTCGGCACGGCCTTCGGGCGTGACGGGACGACGGCATGCCCCACAAGAAGTAAGGCAGCCGGGAACCAATCCGTGGCCAACTGAGACGCGCTGATCGAAAACGAAGCATTCGCCCTGCCAGAGGGATTGATCGCGCGGCACATCTTCAAGATATTTCAGAATGCCACCCTTCAGGTGGTAAACTTCTTCAATTCCTTGTTTTAAAAGGAAATTCGTCGATTTTTCACACCGAATTCCACCCGTACAAAACATCGCGATTCGCTTGTTGTGAAAGCGGTCTTTGTTCGCCTCCCACCATGCGGGGAACTGGCTGAAGCTGCGTGTGCCGGGATCTATGGCACCATCGAAAGTGCCAATGGCGACCTCGTAATCATTTCGGGTATCGATGACGGCGACATCCGGAGCCTTGATCAAGGCATTCCATTCGGCGGGCGAGACATAGTTGCCGACACGCGCCTTCGGATCAATATCGGGTAGGCCCATGGTGACGATTTCACGCTTTACCTTCACCTTCATCTTGCCGAAGGGCATTGTGGAGGCGTGGCTTTCCTTCCAATCAAGTTCAGCACAGCCCGGAAGGGTGCGGATATAATCGAGGACGGTGTCAATCCCTGCCCGTGATCCTGCGATCGTGCCGTTGATCCCTTCGCCGGCAAGAAGCAGCGATCCTTTCACGCCCTCGGTCACGCAAAGGTCCATAAGCGGCACACGCAACGCGGCCGGATCGGGGAAACGGGTGAAATGATATAGAGCGGCGACCGTTAGCATGATCTGGGGATGCACCCGTTTCTTTTGCGATTCAAGCCGTTCCCATTGACGCAGGGGCGGGCGTTTCCTAGGCAAGGGGAATTGTCATTGCCGCGAGGTCCAAAATGCGCCCCGACGACGAAGCCTTGATCGTTATCGACATCCAGAACGATTTTTGCCCCGGCGGCGCGCTGGCAGTGACGGAAGGCAATAAAATCATCGATCGCGTGAACGGGTTGATGGATGACTATCATACGGTCGTCCTGACGCAGGACTGGCATCCTGCCGACCATTCTTCCTTTGCGTCCAATCATCCGGGTCATGGCCCGTTCGAAACCCTAACAATGCCTTATGGTGCGCAGACGCTCTGGCCCGACCATTGTGTGCAAGGCACAACTGGCGCAGAATTCCATCCCGATCTGCGGACCGATCCAGCCAATTTGATCATCCGGAAAGGATTTCGCACCGCGATCGACAGCTATTCCGCCTTTTTCGAGAATGACCGTAGCACGACAACGGGCCTGAATGGTTACCTGAGCGAACGGGGGATCAGAGCGGTCACCTTTGTCGGTTTGGCGACAGATTACTGCGTGGCTTATTCGGCGCTGGACGCGGCGCGGCTTGGCCTGCGCGCGCGTGTTCTGCTGGGCGCTTGCCGGGGTATCGACCTTGGCGGATCACTGGCAAGGATGACGGAAGAGATGCGCGCAGCCGGCGTCGCGCTGGAGGAGTGACTTGGTCGATATCGCCACACGGGTGCACAACCACAATTGGAAGATCGACCCGATCGTCCGATCGCTGATCGACACCGATTTTTACAAATTGCTGATGTGCCAATCCGTCTTTCGCAATAAACCGGAGACGACCGTCACCTTCTCGCTTATCAATCGCAGCACTTCGGTGCGGCTGGCCGATCTGATTGATGAGGGAGAGTTGCGCGAACAGTTGGATCATGTGCGATCCTTGTCGCTTTCGCGTGGGGAAAGCACATGGCTGCGCGGGAACATGTTCTATGGCAAACGCCAGATGTTCCGCCCCGATTTCATGGAATGGTTCGAGGCACTTAGACTGCCGCCCTACCATTTGGAAAAGCGGGATGGCCAATATGAACTGACTTTTGAAGGATCGTGGCCTGAGGTCATGCTGTGGGAGATTCCCGCTTTGGCCGTGCTAATGGAATTAAGATCGCGCGCAGTTCTGAAAGGGATGGGCAAGTTTGAGTTGCAGGTCCTCTACGCCCGGGCGATGACCCGGCTATGGGAAAAGATTGAACGCTTGAAGGGCCTAGAGACACTGAAGATCGCGGATTTCGGGACGCGGCGGCGGCATTCGTTCCTGTGGCAGGATTGGTGCGTTCAGGCGATGCAGGAGGGGCTGGGACAGACCTTCATCGGCACATCAAACTGCCGGATTGCGATGAAGCGGGATATCGAGGCGATCGGCACCAATGCGCATGAATTGCCGATGGTCTATTCGGCCTTGGCGGAAAGCGATGCGGAACTGGCACAGGCCCCATATCAGGTGCTGGCCGATTGGCATGAAGAGCACGATGGCAATCTTCGGATCATCCTGCCTGATACATATGGAACAGAAGGTTTCCTGCGGAATGCGCCGGATTGGTTAACGACCTGGACGGGTATTCGAATTGATTCCGGCGATCCAGCACAAGGGGCCGAGACTGCCATCCGCTGGTGGAAGGCAAGGGGTGAGGATCCGACGCAGAAACTGGTGATCTTTTCGGACGGGTTGGATGTTGAGAAGATCGAAGAACTGCATCGGCAATTTCATGGACGGGTGAAGGTGTCCTTCGGTTGGGGCACCATGCTGACGAATGATTTCCGGGGTTTAGCAGGGGATCGGCTGGCGCCCTTTAGCCTTGTTTGCAAGGCGGTTTCGGCCAATGGGCGGCCTACGGTGAAACTGTCGGACAACCCCAACAAGGCGATGGGACCGCCTGCGGAAATCGCGCGCTACAAGCGCGTTTTCGGTGTGGGGGAACAGAAGGCGGTGGAGGTGGTGGTTTAGCCGAGGAGGCGGCGGATGATGAGGTCGGCGCGGGCAAGGTGGCTTTGGTGGATCGGGTCGTCGGGGGACAGTCGAGGGATCGTCCAGCCGACCGAGGCAAGGATGCGCGCCATCGTGAAAATCTCCACCATTTCAACATCTTCTGTGCCATACCCGGCCATCAGGGCATCGCGGAGATCGTCGCGGGCGGGTTCGTATTGGTTTTGCGACAGGACTGTGCCCAGATCATAAAGGCGGAAGCCGAAACCGCTGTCGTCGAAATCGATCAGCGCCACATCCCCTTGAAAAACAAACACATTTTCACGCAAGACATCGGCGTGGATCAATCCGAAACCACCGCTGTCAGCGGCGTGCCGGGCTATCATCGTTTGTGCCGTTTTTCGTGCAGCAAACTGTGCAGACATTTGTGCATACGATGCGCGTGGGTGTTCCCAGAAACGCCCCCACAGCGGAGCCTCGCCCATCAGACCGTCTAGATCCCATGAGGGGCGGGAAAAGTCGTCCGGCAGGGTCAATCGATCGCTGCTATCGTGCAGTTGCCTGAGCAGGCGACCGATCTGAAAATGAAGGTCGATCTGTTCGGTTACGGGCTGAGGTAACGGCTGGCCTGCCTTGCCAATCGGTGCCCCTTCAAGCCATCGGATGGCAGAGGCGTGACGGCCATCGGGGAGTGTGGCCAGAAGATCGCCGGAAGGCAGGGGAAGCGGTGCCGGGGCGGGCAGTCCGCGGGCCGAGAGCGCGTCGCACCACCAGAGCTCGGACCGGATCGCCACGGCGTCCTGATACCCCGCGCGGTGCAGGCGCAGGGCAGCGCGGCCCCCTTCGGGCAGCGCCATTTCGTAGACGGCGTTTTCGCGCGCGCCGATCAGGCGGGTGACATTGCCTTGCCAGAGCGCAGCTGCCGCAGTGGGGAGAGGATCAATCATCCTCGCCCTCGACCTTGCCACGCAACGACTTTACCTCGCCCCGCTGGGTTTTGGCGGCAAGGCGGCGGCGCTGGCTTCCCAGCGTTGGCTTGGTGGCGATACGGCGTTTCGGGGCAACAAGCGCCTGGCGGATCAGGTCGGCCAACCTTTCACGCGCAATCTCGCGGTTGCGGGCCTGACTGCGGGTTTCGTCGACCTGAAGGACAATGGCGCCCTCGGTCGTCCAACGCCGCCCGGCCAGCCGTTTGAGACGTGCCTTCACCGGGGCGGGGAGATGGGGGGAACGCTCTGCCTCGAACCGCAGTTCGACGGCGGTTGAGACCTTGTTCACGTTCTGCCCGCCGGGGCCGGAGGAACGGATGAACTGTTCCGTCAACTCCCAATCCGCGAGGGCGATGGTGTCGGTGATGCGCAACATGGGCAGCCCGGTGATAAGAGAAAGGGTCGCCTGAACGGCGACCCTTTCCGAGATCCAAGGAGATGGGCCAGTTAGGTTTCAAGCCCAATCAGGTAGACTGTCGACTGAGGGGCTGCCCTCAGAAAACGATCCTCCTGACTGTCCCGACACCTCTCTCCAATGTAGCTCTAGACACTGGATCACCTCCTTTCAATGGGTTTCAGATAGGGGGAGGGTGACACAGATTTTGTGTTCGTCAACAGATTTTACGCAACCCTTGCTGCAAAACGGTAGATCGCAAGGCGAAACGGCAACAATGCGATCAGATCTACGGCGATCTTTACCAACCAGTCCGCAAAGCCCAAAGATACCCAGAACGGCACCTGTGGCCCGAAGCCCAAAAGGGCCATCGGCTCTGCCGCCCAAGACACGTCGTTACTGGGTTCCAGCACGGTAAGCATGGTCGAAAAGGCGATGGAGAAGAAGATCGCCGTATCGACGGAAGACCCCACAAAGGTCGAGATGAAGGGGGCCTGCCACCATGCGCGATGGCGCAGGCGGTCGAAGATGAGCACATCGATCAGCTGAGCGGTCAGGAATGCGATGCCCGAACCAAGCGCGACGCGCATGGTCACAAGCGGACCGAATTCGCCGATGATCTGGGTGCCAATCGCCGAACAGGCAAGGCCCGTGGCAAAGCCCGCATAGACGACGCGGCGGGCGGCGGCGGCACCTTCCAGGCGATTGACGATATCAGAGACGAGGAAGGCCAAAGGATAGGTAAAGGCCCCCCAGGTGAGCCAGGTGCCAATGGGGTATTGCACGAGGATGTTGGAGGCCACGACAACGACGGTCATGGCGAGAACGCCGAAAAGCGAGATGCGGGTCATGTCAGGTTTTCCGTTTTGACAAGGTCGCGGAGACTTGGCCCCCCGGGCATCGAAGGACGGTGGCTGCGTTACGCCTGGCAGAAAGGTCTGTCAATCGGCGGAATGGGATGGGATGCGGTATTCGACAATCTCGGTCGTCTGGAAGAAATAGAAATTGTCGTCCGAGATCATTGTCAGGCGCAAATCACCATCCGGCGCGCGCCAGACCGAGATGCTTTCCAGATTGTCATGCTGGCCTACGCTGCTTTGCATTTCGGTGCGTTCGTCGGACAGGCCGGAGTCCGAAAGGGCAAAGCTGCGCACCCGCGAGGCAAACCCGGTCACCCCGTGAAATTCGCGCTCTAACAGGTAGAAGCGCCCATCCGGGCCAATATCGGCACCGACGGCCAGAAATCCGCCGTCGCGACGCAGGGCAAAAGGCTGATCCCATTTGCCGTCGCGGTAACGCCAGATCGGGAAGGGGCGGGTCAGTTCGCCGGACCGCTCTGGCAAGGTATAGATGGTGCCATCCGCGCCAATGGCCAAAGCTTCAAGTGCCGAGTTGCGCTGCATCCGGGCGAATTCACGCGGGGTGACCAGGTTTCGGGCAGGACCGTCGAGTGTGTCGTAATGCAGGACGCGGGGGATTTGTTCGAAAGAGATGTAGAAGCTGCCATCCGGTGCCCGTGCCAGACCTTCGGCATCCCCGCGGCCACGGGCAAGCGCCGCCTCGAACCGGCCACGGAGAAAGCGCATTGGTTGCGCGTTCATCGCGGTGATGCGGCCTTCGTCGTCGCGGAGGATGGTGCCTTGAGTCCACCAGCCCTTGTCAGTGATAGCCCAGAAGGATTGACCATCATCAGACAGTTCGATGCCGGAAAAGCCACCGAATTCGGCAACCTCAATCCGCCACGGAATGGCAGAAACAAAGCCTTCGGGATAGGGTTGGCTGGCGCTGCCTTGAAGGCCAAGGACCAGAAACAGCCCCGCCGTCAGGGCGAAGACAGGACGTTTCGGCATTGCTTGGGCAGGTCGGCAAGGGTGTAGTCGCGCGGGCCGCGCGGGCGGGGCGCGGGCTTCGCGTTGGGGTCCGGTTTGGGGTTCAGATAGGCGTCAGACACCCACCACATTAAGGTTTCGTCGCAACCGTCGCCGCCATTGGACAATTCCTTGACGCTGGGCGTTTGGGTTTCGCAATGGCGTGCGCCTCGGGGGCATTTCAAGCGGAGGTGGAAATGGGTGTCATGGCCTGCGACGGGGCGGATCTTTTGCAACCAGTCACGATCAGCGCGCGTGGCGGTCTTGCACATCTCGATCTTCACGGCGGCAGCGACGAAGATGCGATCAACGCGGTTGTCCGAGGCGGCGGCGCGCAAAAGCGCGTGGTGCGACGGCGTCCAGTTGTCGGTGACGCTGCGCTGGTCGGCAGAGCGGACGGGAATGGAGGAGATATCCTCACGCTCTTGCCGTGACAGGTTAAGGCGGCGCGGGGGCAGCATCCAGACATCGGCATCCAGACCAATCTGGTGCGAGGCGTGGCCGCTGGTCATCGGGCCGCCGCGGGGTTGGCTGATATCGCCGATATAGAGGCCAGCCCAGCCGACCTGCGTGGCGGCGCGGCTAAGATCGACGAGGACATCGATCATCACCGGGTGGCCCCAGTTGCGGTTGCGCGAGAGGCGCATGGCCTGCCATGTGGGGCCGGATTCAGGCAGTTGGACAAGGCCATCCGCGCAGCCCTTGGCATAGCTGCCATAGGGCATGGGGCGGTTGGACGTGGGCAGGTCGGCGGCACCGAACAACTGGTTCGCCTTGGTTTCGGCCTGTGCGGGAAGCGCAAGGGCCGCCACGAGGAAACATACTGCCAATCGTCTGAACATCACGCCTGCTCGCCCTTTGCCCGGACGAAGAATAGCAGAACAAGGCCGATCAGGAACATCACGATCAGCGGAGAGATGCCGATGCGCTGCGATCCGCTGATCGTGGTGGCCAGCGCGATGAGGGCGGGTGAGATGAAGGAGGCGACCTTGCCCGAAAGCGCGAAAAGGCCGAAGGCTTCGGTCGCGCGGTCAGGGGTGGTGTGGCGGACCATCATGGTGCGCGAGGCGGCCTGAAGCGCGCCGCCCGCCGCGCCGATCAGCGCACCGCAGGCAAAGAAGATGTCGTCCGAAATCGACGAGGCAGGGTCAAGCGGGATGCCCCAGACCTGTTCACGCGTCATGCCGACAATGATGATGCAGACAAAGATCAGCACCACGATGCAGAAGGCGATCACGGGCTTTGGTCCGAAACGGCGGTCGGCCTTGCCGCCAATCCAGCTAGCGACCATCGCGGTGAGGGCCCCCACCACGCCAAAGACACCGATTTGCACGATCTCCCACCCCAGAACGCCGGAGGCGTAGACGCCGCCAAAGCCATAAAGGGCATTCAGCGCGTCGCGATAGAAAAGCGAGGAAGCGAGGTAGGCCGACAGGCTGCCGCGATAGCGGAGCGAGGCGAGAAGGTCACGCAGGCTGGCGAAGGCGCGGCCCAGATGCAGCGGGCGGCGTTCCGTTCGGGGTTCGCGAACCCAAAGGAAGAAGGGGATCATGAAGACCGCATACCAGATCGCGGTGAAGGGGCCGACGGCGCGGGTACCTTCGCGCGCCTCTGGATCAAGGCCGAAAAGGGGGTCAAGGCCAATCAGCGTTTTCCCCGTCGCGCTGTTTTCGGCGAAGAGAAGCAGCATGATGGCCAGAGACAAGACGCCACCAAGATAGCCGAAGGCAAAGCCCGAACCGGAGATTGCGCCCATATCATCGCGATCGGACAGGCTTGGCATCAGGGCGTTGGTGAAGATGGTGGCGAATTCCATCCCGATGAAGCCAAGCCCGAAAAAGGCAACGGCCCAGAACAGGTTATCCCCGCCCGGTGCGATATACCAAAGCGCAAAAGAGCCAATGATGTAGAAGGCCGAGAAGAACCACACCCAGATCAGGCGCCGACCCGTGCTATCTGCGATGGCCCCAAGGAAGGGCGCGAGGATGGCGATCAGGACAGAGGAAATGGCAAGCCCCGCCCCCCAATAGGCCTGCGCGGCGGCCCCGGCAGCATCGGCATCCAGGCCTTCGGCCATGTAATAGCCGCGGGCGATTTCCGCGAAATAGGGGCCGAAAATAAAGGTCAAAAGCAGGGTATTATAGGGCTGGCTGGCCCAATCGAAGAACCACCAGCCCCAGATGCGCTTTTTCGCGCTGACCGTGTCTGCCATGACTGCCCCCTGCCCCATAGGCCTTTTCGCGTGATTGAATCGCGAATCCACCCGTCGCGCAAGCGCGGCGTTTCACCGGGCGGGCGGCCAAGGGCGGCGATCTTCGGCGGCGATCCAAGCCTGAACGAAATCTGGCAAGGGCGGGCTTTGGGTCGGCTGGCCTAGTGCAATCAGAACCCGTTCCGGCGCGACGATACCGTCCTTTGAGGTGACCGCAGAACGGATAATCTGATGGCTGGTGCAATCGTCGCCCCGCCACATGGACTGTTCAAGATAAAGGAAGCGGTGATCCCAGCCGATGCAGCGGCTGTGCATTGTCACCCGATCAAAGGCGCGGACGCGGCGGCGATAGCGGACGCTGTTCCCTGCCACGGTAAGGCCCCAGCCGTTGGCGATCAGAACACGCTTTAACCCCGTGCGAATACCAAGCGGGATACGGCCAAGATCATAGAGCGTGAGCGTCCGGCCATTGTTCAGCTCCACCCATGGATCAAGATCCCACGGCCAGCACATGTGCCGACTGACATGTGTACCAAGGATCGGAAGCGGGGGGGCGTTGCGGAACTTCCACAACTCTTTCGCCATGCGGAGGAAGGGATACATCGGCACTCTCCTATCGGAACCCCGGTTGCCCCGAAGCCGTGGCAAGGTCAAGGCGTGACGCTGCGACCATGGACTTGCATGATTTCGCGCAGCTTGGCGCGCAGAAGGCGTTGCGAAATGCCCGGTCTGCGGCTAGGTCTGACACAAGCCATAGTATGTGGAGGCCTCAAGATGACCTCGATCCTGCAAATTCTGCTGTTGATCCTTGATATCGCGCAATGGATCATTCTTGCCCATATCATCATGAGCTGGCTGATCAACTTTCAGGTTCTGAACCTGCGGCAGCAGTTGGTGGCGCAGATCTGGGACGGGTTGAACCGCATCCTTGAGCCGATCTATTCCCGCGTCCGTTCGGTGCTGCCCAATCTGGGCGGGATCGACCTTGCGCCCTTGGTTGTGCTGATCGGGGTCTATGCCTTGCGCATCATCCTGATCAACAACGCTGCGGCCTTCTACTGAGTTCAACCTTCCTAAACCAAGCTGCGGCAGGCTTGCCCTGCGCCGCCCCTGATTCAGGCCCTTTGCCATCCATGACCGATCCCGAAACGCTTTTGCGGTCCGTCTTCGGCTTTACCGGCTTTCGACCCGGACAGGCCGAGATCGTGGAGGCGGTCACAGAGGGGCGCAACACGTTGGCCATCATGCCAACGGGAGGCGGAAAATCACTTTGTTTTCAACTTCCTGCGCTGTGCCGGGAAGGCGTGACTGTGGTCATTTCGCCCCTTATCGCGCTGATGCGGGATCAGGTCCGGGCTTTACGCGCGGCGGGAGTGGAGGCCGGGGCACTTACCTCTGGCAATACGGAAGGTGAGACGGAAGAGGTATTCACGGCGCTGGATCAGGGTAGGCTGAAGCTTTTGTATATTGCGCCGGAAAGGTTGGCATCGGCGGCGACGCTGCCCATGCTGCGACGGATCGGGACGCGGCTGATTGCGGTCGATGAGGCGCATTGCGTTAGCCAATGGGGCCATGATTTCCGCCCAGATTACTTGCGGATCGGCGAGGTGCGACGGGCCTTGGGGGTGCCACTGGCGGCCTTTACCGCCACGGCAGATGAAGAGACGCGGGGCGAAATCGTCACGCGGCTGTTTGACGGGGTGGCCCCTGCGACCTTCCTGCGGGGCTTTGATCGGCCGAACATCCATCTGGCCTTTGCGGTTAAGGACAATCCGCGTCAGCAGGTCCTTCGCTTTGCCGCCGCGCGGAAGGGTCAGTCGGGCATCGTCTATTGCGCGACGCGGGCAAAGACCGAAACTTTGGCGCAGGCCCTGGGTGAGGCGGGGCATCTGGCCTGTTTTTATCACGGCGGGATGGACCCTGAAGCGCGACGACAGGTCGAAGCGCGGTTTCAGCGCGAGGATGGGCTGATCGTGGTCGCGACGATTGCCTTCGGGATGGGCATCGACAAGCCGGATATCCGCTGGGTGGCCCATGCCGACCTGCCAAAGTCGATCGAGGGCTATTATCAAGAGATCGGGCGCGCGGGCCGCGATGGAGCAGCGGCAGAAACGATGACGCTTTACGGTCCGGACGACATCCGGTTGCGGCGATCACAGATTGACGAAGGACTGGCGCCACCAGATCGGAAAGCGGCGGACCATGCGCGGCTGAATGCGCTGCTGGGGCTGGCCGAGGCGGTGGGATGCCGTCGGCAGGTTTTGCTGGGATATTTTGGCGAGGCGGCGGGGCCATGCGGGAATTGCGACATCTGCGACCGTCCAGCCGTGGTGTTTGATGCGACAGAGGCCGTTCGTAAGGCGCTGTCGGCGATCCTGCGGACGGGGGAATGGTTCGGGTCGGGGCATCTGATCGATATCCTGACGGGGCAGGCGACCGAGAAGGTGCGCGAGCGGGGGCATGACAAGCTGCCCACCTTTGCCGTGGGACGCGAATTGACCAGGGCTGCATGGGGGGCGGTGTTCCGCCAGATGATGGGCCGCGATCTTGTGCGGCCCGACCCGGAACGGCATGGTGCCTTGCGCATGACGGATGCGGCGCGGCCAATCCTGCGGGGGGAGGCGTCGATCACCCTACGGAAGGATACGGTCGATGCGGCGCGGCCGATGGTGGCGGTGAAGGCGCTGGTATCGGATGAGGATGCACCGCTGTTGTCAGCGCTGAAGGCCAAGCGGCGAGCTTTGGCCGAGGCGGCGGGGGTTCCGGCATATGTGATATTTGCCGACCGGACCCTCATCGAGATGGCCGAGCGGCGGCCCGCTACGATGGATGCGATGGCGGGGATTACAGGTGTGGGGGCGAAAAAGCTTGAAAGCTATGGCGCGGCGTTTCTTGAGGTGATCTGCGGCGCGGCACAGGTTCTTCATCCGCAACGAATGCGGCTGGCGGGGCGCGAGGCGGGACCGGTCTTTGATCGGCTGGCCGATGTGCAGGTGGCTTTGTCACGGGGCGAGGACGGGACGGGGAAATATCTGTCGGTGACGCATTCCACCTTGCGGCAGATCGCGGAGCGGCGGCCATCAACGCTGGCGGAATTGCAGCGGATCCAAGGGATGGGCGAACAGAAGGTGGAACGGTTCGGCGAAGCCTTCCTTACGGTCTTGCGCGAGGCGTGACGGAGCCTATTTCCGGTGTGAAGGAGACTGCAATGCTGTGCGTTATTTCCCCTGCAAAACGACTCGATGAGACGCGGCGAGATCTGCCCGGTGACCTTGTGCCGACAGAGCCCATGTTCGCCTCTGACGCGGCGAAACTGGCGCGCATTGCGCGGGGACTTTCGGTGGGCGAGTTGCGGGCGCTGATGGGAATTTCGGAGCCTTTGGCCAAGCTGAACGCCGAACGGTTCCGGGCTTTTCAGGCGAAGCCGGCGGCAGAGGTTCTGAAACCCGCCGCATTCTGCTTTGACGGCGATACCTATGCGGGGCTGGAAGCAAAGACGCTGGACGAGGATGCACTGCGTTGGGCGCAAGGGCGGTTGCGGATATTGTCGGGTCTTTACGGGCTGTTGCGGCCCTTGGACCTTATCCAGCCCTATCGGTTGGAGATGGGCAGCAGGTTGACCAATCCGAAGGGGTCAGACCTTTACGCCTTTTGGGGCGGGCGGATCGCAAAGGCGTTGAACAAGACGGCGGAAGAGGTCGGGACGGATACCCTTGTGAACTGCGCATCGCAGGAATACTTTGGGGCGGTGGATGCTAAGTCTTTGAAATTGCAGGTCATCACGCCGGTCTTCCTCGAAGGGACGGGCGAAGGAGCGAAGGTTGTGTCCTTCTTCGCCAAGAAGGCCCGGGGGGCGATGGCGCGGTTTATTGCGGAGCATCGGTTGAGGAACCCGGATGATCTGCGCAGTTTTGACACCGGGGGATATGCCCTTGATTCAAGGGCAAGCGGCGACGGTAGGCTGGTGTTTCGCCGCGATGTGGCGGCCGTTGCTTAGGCCGCGCTGGCGCGCGCTTCGGTGAAGGCAGTAAACCGGGTAAGCACGTCAAGGATCGCCGAGCGGCGGAGCGGTTTGGTCAAATGGTGGTCCATGCCAGCAGCGCGGATGCGGTGGCTGTCTTCTTCCATCGCATGGGCGGTCAAGGCGATGATGGGGACATGGGCGCGACCTGCCTCCGCCTCACGTATGCTGCGGGCGGCGGCGCAGCCGTCCATTATCGGCATAGAGATATCCATGAAGATCAAATCTGGATGGAAGCTACGCCACATATCGACCGCCTGACGCCCATCTTCTGCAAAGCGCAGGTCGAAGTTCAGATCGCGCAGCATCTTTGCAAGAACAAGCTGGTTCGTCCGGTTGTCTTCGGCGGCGAGGATGCGCAGCTGGCGTGGCGGAGCGGGTTCTGCTGTGGGCGACGGCAGGGACATGCCAGAGATACGCATCAATCCGGCAAAGAGATCGGCCCGCAGCACGGGCTTGGCCAGCACGGCCTGTGCAAGGCCCTGTTCCACCGCCGCTTCGGCCCTTGCAATCGCATCGGGCGCGGCCATGAGAAGGGCCGGGGCTGCATGCCCCTGTGCCCTCAGGTCGCGCAGAAGGGATAGGCCATCCTCTGCCCCAGGATCGGCGTCGATCAGAAGAAGATCGGATGCATCGTCCGGCGGGGATCCAAAGCCCGGACGGTGGTGACGCACGGCGATGCCCAGTTGGTGCAGTTGCCGTTCAAGGATTGCCCTGTTCACTGGATGCGCTTCCGCAAGAAGTACATGATGCAATGCGGTTGGAAGGCAGGGGGGGGCCGTCGCTTCGGCCACCGGAAGTGCAAGGGCGAAGCCGAAACATGACCCTTCGCCGGGTTCGGATTCGACCCAGAGATTGCCCTGCATCCGTTCGATCAAGCGGCGCGTGATGGCAAGGCCCAGACCCGTGCCCTGATAGCGCCTGTCCTCGGCACTTTCGACCTGATTGAATTCGCCGAAGATGTGATCGACATGTTCCGCCGCGATGCCGATCCCGGTATCTTCGACCGTGACGTGAAGGCGGGCGCTGTCTGCACCTTCGAGGCTGCCCACCACGCGGACAAGGACATGACCGGTTTCGGTGAACTTCACCGCGTTGCCCATCAGATTCGTCAGCACCTGTCTGAGGCGACCGGCATCGCCGACAAGGCGGGTGGGAAGGAACATGTCATAGTCGACCAGAAGGTCTATCCCCTTGGCGCGGGCCTGTGGCTGCAAAAGGATTGCGGTTTCGTGGATGAGGCGTTCCAGATCGAAGGGCGCGTTGCGCAGGGCTATTCGTCCCGCCTCGATCTTGGACCAGTCGAGAATGTCGTTGATGATGGCAAGAAGCGCCTCGCCCGATGAGCGGATGGTTTCGGCAAAAAGTCGTTGATCTTCGGTCAGATCGGTTGCGCAGAGAAGTTCGGCCATACCCACGACGCCGTTCATTGGGGTGCGTATCTCATGGCTCATATTGGCCAGGAAGGCGGATTTCGCGACGCTGGCGGATTCCGCCGCAAGACGGGCGGCGCGGAGGGTCTGTTCCACCTCTCTCTCGGCCGTGATGTCGCGACGCAGGCCCACGCGACCGCCGTCTGGCGTGGGTCGGTCCTGTGCCCGCAGCCAGCGACCATCGGCGAGGTGCGTTTCGACATGGCCAGAGGCCGCACGAAAATCGGCGAGGCGTTCTTGCGTCCATTCCTCTTCCCGCCCGACAGCATCGGGGAAGCGGCCTGCAGCAACGCTGGTGCGGAGGATATCTTCGAAGCGGATGCCGGGTTCGATGGTAAGCGTCTCGGTCGCGTAAAGATCACGGTACGTCTGGTTGCAAAGAGCAAGGCGATCGTCGCGGTCAAAGATGACGAAACCGTCGGGGATCGCCTCAATCGCGGCACGCAGGCGCATTTCGGCGGTGATGTCGATGGCAAGGCACACCCGATCGCCGTCGCGGGCGAGCCTATCTTCAAGGCGCAACCACGTACCGGATTGCAAGGCAATTTCTACCGGTGGGATCGGGTCGGTGGCGATACGATCCTGCATGGCGGTGACCCAGTCTTCGGCTGGCTGGTCGAGCCGCAGGAGGGGGGCAAGGGCAGAAAGCAGGTCCGGATAGGACGTCCCAGGAAGAAGGGTGGAGGGCGCAAAAGGGAACAGAAAGGCGCGATTGGCCATGACGAGACGGTTTTCGGTATCGAATACAGCAAAGCCATCTCGGATTGTGTCGATAGAGGTGCGCAGGCGGCGTTCGGCCATGACGGCAGCGGTATGAGCGCGGTCAAGATCCCCAAGATAACGCTGGTTCTGCCCCTTGAGCCGGGCCGCTTCGGACCGGGCGGCGTGAGCGGATTGGCGTTCTTCGACCATCTGTTCGGACAAAGCACGCGCCTGAAGGGCGAGTTTTTCCTGCGCGGCGGCCAATTCGCGCATCTTCCATTCTAGCGTGCGTTCCGCAGCCAGCCGCGCACGCCGTTCACGGGCAAGGCGATCCGCAAGCGAGAGGGAAGCGGCGGTGGGGGGGCAGGCGTCATGACAATCCGACTCAAGCTCAGCGCAGCGTGGTTTCACCTTGCCGCCTTTCGGTGAACCATGGGTTAACGCCTGCGCCGGAAATGCAAATTGGACGACTCATTGCGCCAAGGCGGGCAGCCGTGCCAGCATTGGGCAAGAACCTCCGTACTGTGTGGTGAGATCATGCGCTTTCTTTCCGTTTCCCTTGCCTTTGCCTTGCTGCTCGTGCCGATCGCGGCATCAGCGCAGGAGTTGGTGCCGCAGAAGCGCGCCGTCCTTTCGCAGGATATTGACCTTCCGGGAGGGGATATCGGGTCAGCCTTTGACACGACTTTGGAGGCCTGTGAACGCGCCTGTCTGGCGGGGGCAGCTTGTGAGGCCTTTACCTTCAATAGCCGGAATGGAAGCTGTTTCCTGAAGGCCGGGCCGGGGGAAGGTGTGGCCTATGGCGGCGCGTTTTCGGGTCTGGTGCGGGCGGCAGCGGCTGGCAGTGCCGAGCGAGCGCGGACACGGCAGGGCGAAATCGGCTTTGTGCAGGATTGGGAATTCGGTGCGGTGACCGCGCAGGCGGTTGCGCTGGGGCGCGAGCACGTGACCGGGCCTTGGACAGCGTCGGAATGGATAGCGACCGCGCAGAATGCCGAAATGGCAGGCGATTACGCGGGTGCTGCGCGGAGCATGGGGGCCGCAGTCAACATCACGGACGCGGCGGGGGATTGGGCGGAATATGCACGATTGCTGCTGGCGGCGGGCGATGCGGAAGGGCCGGATCAGCAGGCTTTGCGCGAGCGGTCCTATCAGGCGGCGGTGAATGCCTATCTACGGGCAGAAGGCGCGGCAGAGCGACATACCATCCTTGTCACCATGGGCATGGCGCTGGAGCGGTTGGGGCGCGGATCGGATACTGTGAAGGCGCTCCGTCTGGCGCAATCGCTGCAAACCCGCGATGACACGGCGGCCTATCTGGCGCAGGCAGCGGGGCAATACGGGTTCCGCATCGTGGAGAACCGGGTGGAGAGTGACAGTGCACGGCCCCGTATCTGTGCGACCTTTTCCGAGGATCTGGTGGCGAAGGGTGTGGATTACGCAACCTTCGTGCAATTGGATGAACCGGGCCTGACGGTTTCTGCTCAGTTCCGCGACATCTGCGTTGAGGGGCTGGTCCATGGCCAGCGCGCGACCGTGACCTTTCGCGAAGGGCTGCCTGCTGCCGATGGGCAGGTGCTGATGGGATCGGTGGATATCACGCAGTATATCCGCGACCGTAGCCCCGGCGTGCGCTTCCCGGGGCGGGCCTATGTTCTGCCCAAAGCGGGCGAGCCTGCGCTGCCTGTCGAGACGGTGAATACGGAGGCGCTGGAACTGATCCTCTATCGCGTTACGGATCGGAACCTGATCAGGGCCTTCCAGAACGGATACCTGTCTGCGCCGATGGCAGAGTGGCAGGAATATGACTTCACTTCCCAGACGGGGACAGAGGTCTGGCGCGGCACCGCCGAAGTTAGCTTGGACGTGAACCGTGACGTGACCACGCGGCTGCCGATGGCCGAGGCTTTGGCCGGGCAAGGGGCGGGGGTCTATGCGCTGCGTGCGTCGGTCCCCGGCAAACCGTCGTGGCAGGTTCCGGCGGGATGGCAGTGGTTCACGGTGTCTGACCTTGGGCTGACAACGCTTTCGGGCGTGGATGGGTTACATGTCTTTGTTCGGTCTTTGGGTTCGGCCGAGGCGAAGGCAGGGATCGCTGTCGAGCTTTTGTCGAATGGGAATGAAGTTCTGGGCCGCACCCAGACGGATGCGCAGGGTTATGCCCGGTTCGATGCAGGGCTGACCAAGGGGACGGGGGCGGCCGCGCCCGCGATGGTGGTGGCGCGCGAGGGGGAGGCGGATGTGGCTTTCCTGTCGCTGACCGATCCGGAATTCGATCTGTCGGATCGCGGCGTGGAGGGGCGCGAGGCTGCACCTCCAGTAAATGTGTTCCTGGCGACGGATCGGGGGGCCTATCGCGCGGGCGAGACGGTCTTTGCGACGGCCTTGGCGCGCGACAGTGGGGCGGCAGCGATCGAGGGACTGCCGCTGACGGTGGTGGTGAAACGGCCTGACGGGGTGGAACATGCGCGACAGGTGGTGAATGACTGGAGCGGCGGCTACGTGATTTCGCAGCCGATCCTTGCCTCTGCCCAGCGCGGCGTTTGGCGAATGGAGATACTTGCCGAGGCGGATGCCCCACCCCTGACGGCGACAACCTTTCTTGTAGAGGATTTCCTGCCGGAGAGGATCGATTTCGACGTGATGCTGCCAGAAGGGTTGCGCCCCGGCGAGGTGGCAGAACTGGGCGTAACGGCGCGTTATCTTTTCGGAGCGCCGGGGGCAGATTTGGCAGTTGAAGGTGAGGTGCTGTTGCGTGCGGCAACGGGCTTGCCGGGATGGGAGGGCTATCGCTTTGGCCCGCATGACACGCCCTTTAGTGCCGTGATGCAGGGGTTCGATCCTGCGCGGACGGATGCGGCGGGACTGGCCAGTGTGACAGTTGCCCTTCCCGATGTGGGCGATCCGGGCGTTCCGCTGGAGGCGCGGGTGGCTGTGCGGGTAGCCGAGGGATCGGGCCGTCCTGTCGAGCGCGTGACGACGGTGCCCTTGGCGGCGAATGGGCCGATGATCGGTGTGAAGCCGATGTTCGATGGGGTTGTGGCCGAGAATGCCGAGGCGCGCTTCACGCTGGCGGGCGTGGACGCGGATGGGGCGGCCACGCCGATGGCGACCCGGTGGGAGTTGGTGCGGATCGAGACGACCTATCAGTGGTATCAAAGCTTTGGCAATTGGATGTGGCAGCCCGTTACGAGGCGGGAACGGGTCGCCGAGGGCGAGGTGGCGCTATCTGACCCGGTCGAGATTGCCGCGCCTGTTACATGGGGTGAATATGTGCTGACCGTGACGCAAGAAGGCGGCGCGGCGGTGACCTCTGTTCCGTTCAACGCGGGCTGGTTCGCGGCGGCGGATGCCGCATCAACGCCGGATACTCTGGAGCTGTCTTTGGACAAGGCGGCCTATGCGGCGGGTGATGTGGCCAAGCTGCGGCTGGTGCCACGTTTCGCGGGCAAGGCGGTGGTGATGGTCCTGTCAAACCGTCTGGTCGCCATGCAGGCTGTGACTGTCGCCGAGGGCGAGAATGTGATCGACCTGCCCGTGACGGATGAATGGGGCACGGGCGTCTATGTGACGGCACAGGTTTTGCGGCCCATGGATGTGGCGGCGGGACGAAACCCTGCGCGGGCGCTGGGTCTGGCCCATGCTGGGGTCGATCCGGGGGCACGGGCCCTGCGCGCGACGGTGGAGGTTGCGCCCGAGGCCGATCCGCGCGGGGTGTTGCCCGTAGCGGTGAAAGTCGATGGGTTGGCTGCGGGCGAGGCGGCCTATGTCACCATCGTGGCGGTGGATCAGGGTATCTTGAACCTGACGGCTTATAAGGCCCCCGATCCACAGGGGCATTACTTTGGCCAAAGAAAGCTAGGCGTTGGCATCCGCGATATCTATGGCCGTCTGATCGACGGGCTGAACGGGGCCGAGGGCGTGGTGCGATCCGGCGGCGATGCGGGTGCGCAGGCACGGTTGCAAGCACCGCCCCCGACAGAAGAGCTGGTGGCCTATTTCACTGGGCCGGTTGAAGTTGGCGCGGATGGCTACGCGCGGGCGGAGTTCACGTTGCCCGCCTTTAACGGCACGGTGAAGGTGATGGCGGTCGCCTGGTCCAAGACTGGGGTCGGGCAGGCGAGTGCGGACGTGCTGGTGCGCGATCCTGTGGTGGTGACGGCCTCCTTGCCGCGCTTCATGGCACCGGGGGATGAGGCCCGGGTTCTGCTGGAGATTGTGCATGCGACGGGGCCATTTGGAACGATGGGCCTTTCGGTCGAAGGGCGGGGTGTGGAGGTGGGCGATGTGCCTGCGACCATCGATCTCGCCGAAAAGGGCAAGCAGGTGGTGGCCGTGCCGCTGGTGGCAGGATCCGAGGGCGTGCACGAGGTGGCAGTGATCCTGACCACACCGGATGGGAAGGTGTTGGAAAAGCTGCTTTCCCTGCCTGTCCTACGGAATGACCCGGAAGTGGTACGGGTGTCGCGGTTCGATCTTGCCTCGGGGCAGACCTTCCAGTTCGACGATGCGGTGCTGGCGGGATATCTGCCGGGCGCGCGGGCAACGCTGGCCATCGGGCCTTTGGCGCGGCTGAATGCGCCAGGGCTTTTGGCGGCACTGGACCGGTATCCCTATGGCTGCACGGAACAGATGACGTCTAAGGCGATGCCGCTGCTTTATTTCGACGAGGTGGCGCAGGCCATGTCGCTGCCCTGGGCCGAGAATGTGCAAGGCCGGGTGCAAGAGGCAGTGGCCGAGATCCTGACCAATCAAGGGGCAGAAGGCGGCTTTGGCCTTTGGGGGCCGGGGTCGGGCGATCTGTGGCTGGATGCCTATGTGACCGACTTCCTGTCGCGGGCCAAGGCACGCGGGTTTGACGTGCCGGACCCGGCCTTCCGCATGGCACTGGACAATCTGCGCAATCAGGTGAATTTCGCCGCCGATTTCGATTATGGCGGCGAGGCGCTGGCCTATGCCTTGATGGTGCTGGCGCGCGAAGGGGCGGCGGCGATTGGCGATCTGCGCTATTATGCCGATGTGAAGGGCGATGCCTTTGCAACGCCGACAGCGATGGCGCAACTTGGCGCGGCGCTGGCGGCCTATGGCGAACAAACGCGGGCGGATGCGATGTTCGCGCGGGCGGGCGCGGCGCTGGACGCTGCGTCCTTGGAGACCGAACAACTGTTCCGCGCGGATTTCGGAACCTCCTACCGGGATGCGGCGGCGGTTTTGACGCTGGCGGTTGAAGCGGGGTCGAATGCCGTGGACCGCGAGGCGTTGACGGACCGGATCGCCACCTCGGGCGTTTTGTCCACGCAGGAAAGCACATGGGCCCTTTTGGCGGCGAATGCCTTGATCGAACGACCCGAAGTTTCGGGGGTGACGATCAACGGGCAGCCTGCGGATGGCCCCCTGGTGCAGATGCGGGCCTTGGGGGCCGCGCCTGTGGCGGTGGCGAATAGCGCGGCGGATACGACACTGACCGTGACGACCTTTGGCGTGCCCGAGGGGGACGAGGCGGCATCCGGCAACGGCTATGCGATTTCGCGCAGCTATTTCACGATGGACGGCACGCCGATGGATGCATCACAGGTGGCCGTGGGCACGCGGATGATCGCCGTGCTGGAAGTGACGCCCTTTGCACGTGGCGAGGCGCGGCTGATGGTGGCCGATCCTTTGCCCGCTGGGTTCGAGATCGACAACCCGAACCTGATGACGGCGGGTGCAGTGCCCGCGCTGGAAGGCTTGGGGCTGACGAATTTCGTGACCCACGCTGAATATCGGCAGGACCGTTTCCTTGCCGCCGTTGACCGAATGGACAATGCGCCTTTCCGTCTTGCCTATGTGGTGCGGGCAGTTTCACCGGGTTTGTTCCGGCATCCGGCGGCATCGGTCGAGGATATGTATCGCCCGGATTTCCGCGCGGTGGGTGAAACGGGCCGGGTCAGCGTGACGGAGTGATCCGCGCGCGCGCCATCTTTGCGCTTGCCACCGTGTTGTGGCTGGCCGCTATGGCGCGCGATGGTGTGGATGACTGGGTGGCGGCAACGGTCTTGCCGCCCCTTGTTCCCGAAACATCGGTCCTTATCGAGGATCGCGAAGGCGACCTTCTACGCGCCTATACGGTGGCTGATGGGCGTTGGCGACTGGCCGTGTCACCCGATGCGGTGGATCCTTTGTTCACCGAAATGTTGATCGCCTATGAGGATGGGCGGTTCCGTGACCATTCCGGCGTGGACCCCATCGCCTTGCTGCGCGCATTGGCGCAGGCGGTGTGGAATGGCGGGGTGGTGTCGGGCGGATCAACCCTGACGATGCAGGTCGCGCGACTGCTGGAGGAAAGCGGGACTGGACGGATCGAGGGCAAGATCCGGCAGATGCGGGTGGCGCTGGCGTTAGAGCGACGGCTGACGAAGGGTGAAATCCTTGGGCTTTATCTACTTTTGGCCCCTTATGGCGGGAACATCGAAGGCGTGAGGGCGGCGGCTTTGGCCTATTTCGGGAAAGAGCCTTGGCGGTTGACCCCCGCCGAAGCGGCGCTGCTGGTGGCAATCCCGCAAAGCCCGGAGAGCCGAAGGCCGGATCGGCATCCGGCAGCAGCGGCGGACGCGCGGGCGCGGGTTCTGGCGCGGGCGGTGGCGAAGGGGATCGTTGCGGAAGAGCATGCCGAGGCAGCCGAGCGGGAGGTTGTGCCCGTGGCGCGTCGGGCGGTGCCAGCCATTGCCCCGCATCTGGCGGACCGGGCGCGGCGGGATGCGCCACTGATGCAGGTGCATAGGCTGACCATCGACCGGGGGCTGCAAGTCGCGCTGGAACAATTGGCAGCTGAGACGGTGCAGCATCAGGGCGACAGGTTGCAGGTCGCCATGGTGGTTGCCGATCATGCCACGGGGGAAATCCTTGCGTCGGTCGGGTCGGCGGCGTTTCGGGCCGATGCGCGGCAAGGTTTCGTCGATATGACCCAGGCGCTACGGTCGCCGGGATCGACGTTGAAACCCCTGGTCTATGCCTTGGCCTTCGACGATGGCTTGGCGCATCCCGAAACGATGATCGAAGATCGCCCAGTGCGGTTTGGCACTTATGCGCCGCAGAATTTCGACCGAATTTATCGCGGGACGGTGCGGGTGCGGGGGGCTTTGCAGATGTCGCTGAACATCCCTGTCGTAGCCTTGACCGAGGCGATGGGGCCCGCACGCCTGTTGGTGGCGATGGACAAGGCTGGGATGGAGTATCGGCTGCCCGACGGCCAACCGGGATTGGCCGTTGCCCTTGGCGGGATAGGGGTCAGTTTGCAGGATATGGTGCAGCTTTACGCGGCCTTGGCGCGGGGGGGCGTTGCGCTGCCTTTGCGCTGGCGCGTGGATGGGGAAACGGAGGAAGGCGCGCGGGTCGTTTCCAGATCGGCAGCGTGGCAGGTGGGCGACATTCTGGCGGGATTGGCCCCACCGCCCGGCGCACCTGCGAACCGTTTGGCCTATAAGACCGGGACAAGCTATGGTCACCGCGATGCTTGGGCCATCGGGTTTGATGGGGGGCATGTCGTTGGCATCTGGCTGGGGCGCGCGGATGGCACGCCCGTCCCGGGGGCCTTTGGTGCAGACCTTGCTGCGCCGGTTTTGTTTCAAGCCTTTGCCCGGTTGAAACCCCGATTGGATGCGCAGCCCCCGGCCCCACCGGAAACGTTGCTTGTCGCGAATGCACAACTGCCGCGGCCCTTGCAAAAGTTTCGGTCGCGGGCGGCTGCCCTTGCCGTCGCGGCGGATGTACCGCGTGTCGCCTTTCCACCTGACGGGGCCGAGGTAGAGCCCTTGCCGGACGGCATCATGGTACGGGTGGAGGGTGGAACGGCCCCCTTCACATGGTTGGCCGATGGGGCGCCGATGGTGACTGCAGAACGTGCGAGAGAGATTGTTCTGCCTTTGACCGCGGCAGGGTTCCTGACCTTGTCAGTGATTGATGCCGAAGGCCGTTCGGCACGCACGCGCGTGAGGCTGCGTTAACGTTAACTAATCTTAAGTATGTTAAATTTCCGATTGGTATGTCATAAAAGATCACTTCGATATTTTTCCCGGCGTAGGTCTTTATGCGGTGTACGAATGAGAACCGAGTGTGGACTTGGGATCAATTGACCCCAACCATTGTGCGATAAATCATTAAGAGAAGGGCTGTATTCGCGACCAAGGAAGAATTCCTTCGTCGCGACGGCGGGGTATGCCCTGCGAAAGAAGGAGATTCGTAATGCAAATGGACGCAACCGGCAGCGTGACACCTAAGGTCACGGGCAGCAAGCAGCGCCTTTTGCTTGCTGATGACCATGAGATGATCCTCGAGGTCTTTGCGATGTTCCTTGCGAATGCATCCAGTTTCGATGTTGTCACAGCGCGGACCTTTGAAGAAGCGGCCGCTCGTATGCAAAAGGATGGTCCATTCGACATCACCTTGTTGGATTGGAACATGCCGGGGATGCATGGGATCGTCGGCTTGAAACGGGCCATCCAATTGTCCGAAGGTCGCCCCGTGGGGATCATCACCGGGGAACCCAGCCCAAAGATCGTCGACGAGGCCGTGGCAGCCGGGGTGGCAGGGATCATCCTGAAATCGTCAGGCGTGCGGTCTTTGGTGAATGCCTTGAACATGATCGCATCGGGCGAACGTTATTTGCCGTTCGACCTTTTGGTGCGCCGCAACGACCCCGAAGCGAATGCCGGGGATGACCTGACGCCCAAGGAATTGCTGATCCTGCGCGAGATTGCAAAGGGCAAGCGGAACAAGGAAATTTGCGCCGACCTGCGGCTGGCCCTGCCGACGGTGAAGATGCATGTCTCGTCACTGTGCCGGAAGTTGGGGGCGAAGAACCGCCTGCACGCAACCGTCCTGGCCCGCGACCTCGGTCTGATCTAAAGCTGGATCAGGCCCAAGTCGCGGCGCGCCAGATTAGACTGTCTGCGGCTGGACAGCAGCACCCGAAATTCCACGGATCAGGCTTCGATCATCGGAGCGGGGGAAGTACAGTTCGCCTTCCATGATGCTGTTCAACGCGGCGAGGATATCTTTAGCAGGCTGCGATTTCAGGATCAGGCCAACTGCGCCGGAACAGAAGATCGAGGATTGGCGCGTGCTGGAAGTGCCGCCCGTCAGGATGACAACACGACCGTTTGCATTGGCGCGGACGATGTCCTGAATGGCTGTCGGGCTATCCATGCCCGGCATGTTCAGGTCAAGCAGGACGATATCGAATCCGCCTTCGGCATGGATCGCAGCCCGTGCCTCTAGCCCGTCACGGGCGAGGCTGACGCGATAGTCCCCTGTCATTTCGAGAAGATGGGAAAAGGCCTCGGCGACAAGGAAATGATCGTCGGCAATCAACAAAGAATACTGGCAATGGGGGTCCGTGGCAGTGCGGGCCATAATACAAACTCCAGTTCTGATTAAACGTTCAGAGAATGTGGCAAGAAAACGGCGCGATCACATCTGCCTTCATGGCCTAGGGAAAAAACTTTGCGGGGTGCAGCACCGGAAGGTATCTGCCCACCTACGCGAAAGCGTAGGAAGTTGCCGAAATGTTTCCTGTTCTCTTGGCGTGGGAGCCTTTAGAAAAACGCCGATCAAGTGCCAAGGATGGCTTTGAACAAGCGGCGAATGGTCGTCAGACCCTTTCGATTCCCACAGCGATTCCCTGCCCGCCGCCGATGCACATGGTCAAAAGGGCCGTGCCTTTGCCGGTGCGTTCCAGCGCATGCAATGCCTTGACGGCTAGGATTGCACCGGTTGCGCCGACGGGGTGGCCCAGCGCGATAGCCCCGCCGGATGGGTTCACCTTGGCGGGGTCAAGGTTAAGGGCGCGCGATACGGCAAGTGCCTGTGCGGCAAACGCTTCGTTGCTTTCGACAAGGTCGAAATCCTGCGGGCGCATGCCGAGTTTCGCACAAAGCGCCTGTGTGGCAGGGATGGGGCCAAGGCCCATCACGCGCGGGTCAACGCCGGCGATGGCATAGCCCATGATGCGCGCGCGCGCGCCGTCGCGTTTGCCTTTCGACAGGATCAAAGCAGCGGCCCCGTCATTGATGCCAGAGGCATTGCCTGCGGTGACGCTGCCATCTTTCTGGAAGACGGGTTTCAGGGCGGCGAGCGCCTCGGCCGAGGTGGCCTTGGGATGTTCGTCGCGGTCGAAGGTAACAAGGCCTTTGCGAGAGGCGATTTCGACGGGGATGATTTCGGCGGTGAAATGCCCCTCGGCGAGGGCGCGGGCGGCGCGGGTCTGGCTTTCCAGAGCGAAGGCATCCTGATCGGAACGGCTTATGTCATGTTGGGCGGCAACATTTTCCGCCGTCACCCCCATATGCCCGGTCCCGAAGGGGCAGGTAAGCGCGCCTGTCATCATGTCGATGGCGCGGGTATCGCCCATCTTGGTGCCAAAGCGGGCAGCGGGCAGAGTATGGGGCGAGCGGGACATGCATTCAGCCCCGCCGACGAGGGCAAGATCGGCATCACCAAGCATGAGCGATTGCGCGCCCGACACGATGGCCTGAAGCCCCGAGCCGCAGAGGCGATTGACGTTCATGGCGGGCGTGCCTTCGGGCACACCTGCCTGCATGGCCGCGACGCGCGACAGATACATGTCGCGCGGTTCGGTATTGATAACATGACCAAAGATCGTGGTGCCGATCGTTGCGGGGTCGATCCCGGCGCGGGCAATAGCGGCCTTGGCGGCGGTGGTGGCAAGGTCGATGGGGGCCACGCCTGCCAGCGATCCGCCAAAGGTGCCGATGGCAGTGCGTGCGCCGGAAAGGATGTAGATGTCGGTCATGTGCGCCCCCTGCCCTTTGGATTCCGCAACGGTGGTGGTCCGATGCTACGCCAAACATGGCATGCCTTGCGCGCCAATGCAGCGATGACGTCGCGTTGTGGCGACCATGTCGCAGGCGTGATTGACAGATGCACTGGGGCAAGGGACATCTGCGCGGTCATTTCCTTGCGAGATTGTCTTGACCTCCCTTATCCGCACCCATGCTGCGCTGCTTTTTGCAGGAATTTTCACATTTGCGCTGATGGGGGCCGGGCAGGCGCTTTATGGGCCTGCCCTTCCCGCCTTTGCGCGCGAATTTGACCTGACGGTCGCGCAGGCCGGATGGCTGATTTCGGCGCTGTGGATCGGGTCGGCGGCAGGCGTCGCGCTGATGTTCTTTCGCGGGCGGGATGTGACGCCACGCCATGCGCTGGCGGTAATGGTGATCGGATCGGCCCTTATCGCAAGTGGGATCGGATGGTGGACCACTCTGGCTGGATCGGTGATCTTCGGCACGGGATATGGGATTTCGACGGTGGTCTTTAATCCGCGCGTGTTGCGGGCCTTTGGGGCGAAAGGGCCATCGATGGTCAGCCTTTTGAACGCGATGTTCGCGGTGGGGGCGATTGCCGCCCCTTTGGCTTTTGTGGCCATCGGGTCAAACCCGCATCTGGCCTTTGCCGCCGTATCGGTGATTGCAGCGGTGATCTGGCTGGCAGCGGGCACGTCGGGACGGACCGAGGAAAGCGCGTCTTTGTCAGCGTCGAAACCCTATCGGTTCCGTGCGGGCCTGCTGTGTTTCGGGGTGGTCTGCATCGGGGTGGAGGCCTGCCTGATCGGGCTTGGCCCCACGGCCCTAATCGCCACGGGGGCGACAGAGGAGGCGGCGGCGCGGGCGCTTTCGGGGTTTTTCGTGGCCTTCCTCATCGCGCGGACGGCATTGGTCTTTGTGGCGCATCTGGTGCCACCCTTTGCCATCTATGCCGGCGCCATGACGGGGGCAGCGGCCTGCGCTATCGGGGCGGCGCTGTTTTCTGCGGTGCCCTTTTTCATCACCATGGGGGCCTTTGCGGGGCTGTTCTTTCCGGGCTTTTTCGTGACGGCGTCGCGCGTGATGGGGGATGATCCGCGCGTCACGCCAACGATCATCGCGGCGGGGCTTGTGGGGGGGATTTCTTCGCCCGTTGTCCTTGGCTGGCTGCTGGAAGGGATGGGAGATCGCGGGTTTTTCCAGATCATCGCCGGGCTGACCGTGTTGACGGCGCTGGTCGCGCTGCTGCTCTTGCGACGGGTGAGCGCAGAGGCGCGAGGGTAATCGTTGCCAACTCGTCTTTGCGGGGCGGCGGTCTATCTTGATGGGCATGAGCAAATACGGACCCACGCGCGGCGAACATCTGTTCCGCCTTGTCTTTTCGATCTTCGGCCTTGGCTGCATCGGCGTGCTATTCGCCGTGCGCGGCGTGCCGAATGGGCCGGGGCTGGTAGAGGTGGTGGGGATCGCTGCGGCGTTCTTCGTCGGAACCGCAGTGCTATCGGCGCGCGCGCTGCTGAGGCGCGATCAGGGCTGAAGCGGTTCACGGCCCCGGTCAGTCAGCAGCCAGACATCACGGTCTTCGATCACCACAGCGGTGAGGGGGCCACCATAGGCAGCCGAGCTGTCGATGTTCAGGCGGTTGCCGTAATGCGTCGCGCGGTCGAGCGCGGTATGGCCGTGCACGACAAGGAAGCCGTGATCGCGCATGTCTTCAAGAAAACCGCTGCGGATCCAGACGAGATCGGTTTCATGCTGGGCCTGCATGGGAATGCCGGGACGGATGCCTGCATGGACAAAGACGCAATCGCCGCGTTGGTGCCAAGTGGGACGAGCGTCCAGAAAGGCGCGGTGGGATTGGGGCACCGCCTCGATGGCCTCTTGATGGACAGGGGTCAGCGGGCGATCAGCGGCGTTCCTTACGCCATAAGAGGCAAGGGTTGCCGCCCCACCGATCCGAGGATGCAACCATGACAATTCTGTGCGCAGGCCTTCCTCAGGTTCGAAAGGGTCGCGCAGAAAGCGGGTGAACATGCGGTCATGGTTTCCCTTGAGCGTGATCCAGTTTTCGCCTCGCGCTGTGCCGGTGGCAAGGTGGTCGACCACACCGCGGCATTCCGGGCCGCGATCGACATAGTCGCCCAAATGGATGACGGGCGCGTCATGGTCGCCGGTCTGGCGGCGGTCTTCAGCGATCAGGTCATGGGCGTGAAGGAGCAGGTCAAGATGGCCGTGAATATCGCCTATGGCGTAGCTGCGCATCGTTCCTGCCCGTCGGTTTAAGAGGAAAGCCCCAGGGTTTCACGCCCCGGAGCCGGAATTTCTAGCGCCGATGGCGGACCATCGGCGTCCCTTGTGGGATATTTTCGGACAGAAAATGAAGCAAGGCGTTGCGCTGCATTTTCTGTCCTTTGGTTCAGGCCACTTCGAATTCCAGTGGCTTGACCTGCTGGAACATCCCGGTGGATTCAAGCGTTTCCACAACTTTGGGGTCAATCGCCTGATCAAGATACAGGATGGCAATGGCATCCTGACCCACGCCGGACCGACCCAAGGTAAAGTTCGCGATGTTGACGTTGTTCTTGCCCATGGTCATGCCCAGAAGGCCGATGATGCCCGGCACGTCTTCGTTCGTGGTATAAAGCATGTGGCGGCCGATTTCGGCGTCGATGTTGATGCCCTTGATCTGGATGAAACGCGGCTTGCCATCGCTGAAGCAGGTGCCCGCAACAGACCGTTCGCGTTTATCAGTGACCATGGTCACCTTGATATAGGCATCGAAGACACCCGTCTTTTCCTGCCGGGTGGTAGAGATTTGGATGCCACGTTCCTTGGCCACCACGGGGGCGGAGACGAGGTTCACATCGGGGTTATGGGCCTTGAGCACCCCCGCGATCACCGATTGGTTCAGCGCGGCAAGGTTCATGTCGGCAACGGCACCATCATAGAGGATGTTGATGGCCTTGATCGGTTCGTCCGTCATCTGACCGATGAAGGCCCCCAGATGCAGGGCAAGCTTTACCCATGGGCCCATGACGGTGGCCTCTTCCGCCGTGACATTGGGCATGTTGAGGGCGTTCTGCACCGCGCCCGTCAGCAGGTAGTCGGACATCTGTTCGGCCACTTGCAGGGCGACATTCTCCTGCGCCTCGGTCGTGGAGGCGCCGAGATGGGGGGTACACACGACGTTGGGGTGGTTGAAAAGGACGTTTTCGGTGGCGGGTTCCACCTCGAACACATCAAGCGCCGCGGCGGCAACATGGCCTGCATCCAGCGCGTCTTTCAGCGCCGCCTCGTCGATCAGGCCACCACGGGCGCAGTTGATGATGCGGACGCCCTTCTTCGTCTTGGCAAGGTTCTCGCGCGACAGGATGTTGCGGGTCTTGTCGGTAAGGGGAACATGCAGGGTGATGAAATCAGCGCGGGCAAGAAGGTCGTCGAGGTCGACCTTGGTCACGCCGAGCTGTTTCGCGCGTTCTTCGGACAGGAAAGGGTCATAGGCCACGACCTTCATCTTCAGACCGACGGCGCGGTCACAGACGATGCCGCCGATATTGCCTGCACCGATCACACCGAGGGTCTTGTTAAACAGCTCCACCCCCATGAATTTCGACTTCTCCCATTTGCCGGCATGGGTGGAGGCGTTCGCCTCGGGGATTTGGCGGGCGATGGAGAACATCATCGCGATGGCATGTTCGGCAGTGGTGATGGAATTGCCGAAGGGCGTGTTCATCACGATGACGCCCTTTTTCGATGCCGCCGGGATGTCGACATTGTCGACGCCGATGCCGGCGCGGCCGACGACTTTCAGGTTCGTGGCCTGCTCCAGCAACTTTTCGGTGACCTTGGTGGCCGAGCGGATGGCGAGGCCGTCATATTGGCCGATCAGTTCGGCCAGCTTTTCCTTGTCCTTGCCGAGTTTCGGCATGTAGTCCACCTCGACCCCACGGTCGCGGAAGATCTGGACGGCGGTTTCGGAAAGTTCGTCGGAAACGAGAACGCGGGGGGCCATACGGGGCTCCTGTCTTTGGGAATTGGGGGATGGGTGGGATGGGCAATAATGCCCATCCTACGGATCAGGCGGCCTGCGCCAGCGCCGCGATTTCGGCCTCGAAAGCGTGGGCGATCCACGGCATCAGGGCGGCGACATCGGCGGTTTCGACCGTCGAACCGCACCAGATGCGCAGGCCGGGGGGGGCGTCGCGATAGGCGCCGATGTCATAGGCCACACCTGCCTTTTCCAGCCGTTTTGCTATGGCCTTGGCAAAGGCCGCGCCGTCGGTGATGCGGGGATCGGTGAATTTCAGGCAGACCGATGTGGTGGAGGCGGTCGCCGGATCTTCGGCGAGGTTGGCGATCCACGGATTTGCGGCGCAGAAATCCCAGACGGTGCGGGCGTTCGCCTCGGCCCGCGCGATCAGGCCCTTGAGGCCGCCCACAGATTTCGCCCATTTGAGGGCCACAAGATAATCTTCCACCGCCAGCATGGAGGGGGTGTTGATCGTCTCACCCACGAAGATGCCGTCGATCAGTTTGCCCTTGGAAGTCAGGCGGAAAATTTTCGGCAGGGGCCATGCGGGGGTATAGGTTTCCAGACGCTCAACCGCGCGGGGCGACAGGATCAGCATGCCATGCGCACCTTCGCCACCCAGCACCTTTTGCCAAGAGAAGGTGGTGACGTCGAGCTTGTCCCAAGGCAGGTCCATCGCGAAGGCGGCAGAGGTCGCGTCGCAGATCGTAAGCCCTTGGCGGGCCGCAGGAATGGCGTCGGCGTTCGGAAGGCGGACGCCGGAGGTGGTGCCGTTCCAGGTAAAGACCAAGTCGGCGTCGAAATTGACGGTGGTCAGGTCCACGATCTGGCCATAGGGGGCCTTTTTCACGGTGGCGTCGAGTTTCAGCTGTTTCACCACATCGGTAACCCAGCCTTCGCCAAAGCTTTCCCATGCCAGCATCTCGACGGGGCGCGCACCCAGCATCGTCCACATCGCCATTTCGACGGCACCCGTATCGGAACCGGGGACGATGCCGATGCGATAGTCCGCCGGAACGCCAAGAATTTCGCGCGTAAGATCAATGGCTTCTTGCAGCTTTGCCTTGCCCACCGCGGCGCGATGCGAGCGGCCTAAGGGCGCGTCGGCGAGGTGGTTCAGGGTGAATCCGGGGATTTTGGCGCAGGGGCCAGAAGAGAAGCGCGGATTGGCCGGGCGCTTGGCCGGCGGGGTCAGGTCTGTCATGGTAGCCTTCCAGCTAAAAGCCCTTCGTTGGGGAAGGGTGTCCCGCCGATGGGGATAGCGGCAGGGCTGGGCTGGCACAAGCGGGAAAACTGCCATAAAGCGGCGGAACGTCGTGCGAAAACGACGCATCTGTTCACTATCGGAAACCTCATGTTCATCGCGACCCTGCTGACCAACCCAGAAACCCCGATCCTTGAACGTGCCACGGTAGAGGCGGTGCGCAATGCCTGGGGCGGGGGGGATGCGATCTGGCTGGAGCCGGGGGTGGCTGCGGAATTTCCCTTGGAAGCAATGCCCTTGAACCGCTGGGAGGTGTGGGAAGGGTTGCAAGGTTTGCGCGTCGATCTGGTGGTGCAGGCGGCGGAGGGGCGGCGTAAACGGGTGCTGCTGGCCGATATGGATTCAACCATGATCCAGCAGGAATGCATCGACGAATTGGCCGATGAGGCCGGGGTGGGCGCGCGGGTGGCCGAGATCACGCGGCGGGCAATGAACGGGGAGTTGGACTTTGAATCGGCGCTGCGCGAGCGGGTGGGGTTGCTGCAGGGCCTGCCCGTGGCGGTGATCGACCGGGTGATCCGGGATCGGATCACACTGATGCCGGGGGGGCCTGCCTTGGTGGCGACGATGCGGGCGAATGGGGCTTATGCGGCGCTGGTGTCGGGCGGCTTTACGGCCTTCACCGCACGGATCGCGGGGGTTTTGGGGTTTGATGAAAACCGCGCTAACCTTTTGAATTTCAATGGTGATCGTTTGGATGGGACCGTGGCGGAACCGATCCTTGGGCGGCAGGCCAAGGTGGATGCGCTGGAAGACATTACCAAAAGGTTAATGATCGCCGAGTCCGAGGTGATGGCGGTTGGCGACGGGGCGAATGATCTGGGGATGTTGAAAAGGGCGGGGGCGGGTGTGGCGCTCCATGCCAAGCCCGTTGTCGCGGCGGAATGCGATATCCGGATCAACCATGGGGATTTGACGGCGCTTTTGTTCATCCAAGGGTATCGGCGTGAGGAGTTCGTGGGCGGGGCGTAACGGCAAGGCCCCGAAAACCCGGTCCCGGGCGTGACACATGCCCCCTTTGTGAGCCCTGCAATTGGCCAAGACCGGGGGCCCCATGTCAGGCGTGGGGCGGGCTTGTCATGTTTGATGCGGCGCGCGAGAACGGTATTGGCCATCCCATCAGAGTGACGCTGTCGGGGAAATGGACAGTTAACGCAGCGGGCGCGATCAGTTGGCCGAGGGGTCAGGGGTAAGGAAACCGGCGGCCTCCATCTCGGCCCGCGAGGGATACCACATGGTACCCATGCCAAGCGAAACGATCTTGACCGCGAAATCGGCGCTGACGCCGTGATTGAGAAAATGGGTGATCAGCTTGTTCGCGTCGCGCTGGCCTTCGTCGTAAACCCATTCGGCGAAAGCGAATTCGTCGATCCAACCACTTTCGGCCTGCCAATCCTGATAGTAGCTGCGCATCGCGTCTACACCCCAACTTGAGGGATGGAGTCCGATGCGGCCACCGCGATTCATGCGGCGTTCCGTGCCCGCGACAAAGAGGATGGCACAGGCCGAGGCGCATTCCCCTGCAACTTCGGTCTTGAGGCCGTAATCGCTGATGATGGCGGCCATTTCATAGGCAGCTTCGATAAAGCCGCCATCCGAGGTGAGACGGAGGGTGTCAATCCGATCGGCATGGCGGGCAAGAAGCGCGCGCAGGGCATCGATATCTTCATAGGCTATATCGCCCACGGTATCAGCCGGGGTCAGACCAGAGGACGGATCGATAAGGGTCGTGTCGACGGCAAAATCCGTGTTGTAGATCAGACGGTTGGCATCAAGCGTGAAGCGCGTGTCAGCGTAGGCTGGCAGGGAGGCAAGCAGAAGGATGGCAAGCGCAGCTGGACGGGTCACGGGTATCCTCGGTTATGGTGCTGCGGCAGGGTAGCCTGTGCGCGTCGGGCTGCAAAGGGCCTGCGGGAACGGGGTTTACTTCGCCAGAACGGCGGCGGATGAAAGCGCCATGATCTTTGAAATCGCCACCCATCTTGCGCTGTTCCTGATCCTTGCGGCCTTTCTGGCCGGGTTTGTCGATTCCATCGCGGGGGGCGGGGGGTTGATCTCGGTGCCCGCGCTGCTGCTGGCGGGGGCGTCGCCGATTGAGGCCTTGGCGACGAACAAGTTGCAGGGCACTTTCGGGGCGGCGACGGCGACGGTCACCTATGCGCGTGCAGGGCATGTGCGGTTGCGCGAACAGCTTGGAATGGCTGTGATTTCTGCGATCGGCGGGGGGTTGGGGGCGCTTGTGGCGCATCTGATTCCGGTGGGTGTCCTGCGCGTGGTGATGCCGGTGGTTCTGGTGGCGGTCGCGCTTTTTTTCGCATTGAAACCGGGGCTTAGCGATGCGGATCGGGTGCAGCGGATGCGGCCCGCTGTGTTTGCCGTGACGGCGGTGCCTTTGATTGCAGCCTATGACGGGTTTTTTGGTCCCGGCACGGGGTCCTTTTTCATGCTGGCCTTCGTGATGTTGGCGGGGTTTGGCGTCCTGAAGGCGACGGCGCATACCAAGCTTTTGAATTTCGCCAGCAATATCGGGAGTTTGGCCGTATTCATCCCCTCTGGCGCGATGTGGTGGGCGGTCGGTCTGTGCATGGCAGCGTCCCAGGTGCTGGGCGCATCCATTGGGGCGCGACTGGCGATGCGGGTGGGGGCGCGGCTGATCAAACCGCTTTTGGTGGTGACGTCGACGGCGATGGCGGGACGGCTTTTGTGGCAGGTTTGGATGGGCTAGGTTTGTGCGGTTTTTCAGGGGCTTGGCCGATAACGACTGTGCCCTGTTTTGTGCCGCATTCTGTGCAGCAAACTGTGGGCACGCAGCGAACGGTGGACCGGCCTTATGCGCAACGCGCAGAAGGCAGTCACGCCCCCCAATCGGCCGCTTGCATTTCGCGCAAGCGGGAGGCGGTGCGTTCGAATTCGAAGGCGCCCGTGCCTTCGAGGTAGAGGCGTTCGGGTTCATCGGCGGCAGAGCAGATCAGACGCACCTTCGCCTCGTACAAGGCATCGATGAGAGTGACGAAGCGTTTCGCCTCGTTGTAGTTCGAGGCGGAAAGTTGGGGGATGTCTTCGAGGATCAGGACGCGGGCCGCCTGCGCGATGGCGAGGTAGTCGCCGGGACCGAGAGGACGGGCGCAGAGATCCCAGAAGGTGGCGCGAGCCACGCCGTTGGCAAAACGCGGCACTTCGATTGTGCGGCCATTGACCGGCAGGGTCAGGGGTGCGCCCTTGGTGCCGCCGGTGAGATCTGACCAGATGGCGTCGATCTCGCCCCGCACCTTGCCAGAGGGATGGAAATAGACCTGCGCGCCCTGCAGGCGATGTTGGCGGTAATCTGTCGGGCTTTCGAGTTCCACGACCTCAAGCCGGGCGCGGATCATGTCGATGAAGGGCAGAAAGAGCGCGCGGTTGAGGCCGTTGAGATAGAGGTCTTCGGGTGGCCTGTTGGACGTGGTGACGATCACCACACCCCCGGCGAGAAGCTTTTCGAAGAGGCGGCCCACCACCATGGCATCGGTGATATCGGTGATCTGCATTTCGTCAAAGCAGAGAAGGCGGGTGTCCTTCAGGATCGCCTCGGCCACCGGGGTGATCGGGTCTTCGACGCCTTTCTGACGGGCGGCATGCATGGCCTTTTGCGTCTCTTGCATGAAGGCGTGGAAATGCACGCGGCGTTTCTGGCGGATGTCTGTTGCCTGATGGAAAAGGTCCATCAGCATGGATTTGCCGCGCCCGACACCACCCCAGAGATAAAGCCCCTTGGGCGGCATCAGAGGCTTGGCGAATAGACCGGCAAACAGTCCGACACGACGGTCGGCATGGGTTTCCAGCCAGTGGCGGATCTGTTCGAGTTGCGGCAGCACGGCATGTTGCGCCGGATCGGCGCGCAGGCCGCCTTCGGCGGCACGGGAGTCATAAAGCTCGGTCAGGGTTTTCCGCATACCGTTGTATACCGCGCAATGCCGGATGAGGGAAGCGGCGGGATAGCACATACCATCGGATGGGCCACCGACCGATGCAAGGCGGCGATGACCTCTCGACAGGATGCAGGCTTGGGTTGGGTTGCGTATTTTACGTATAGGCCGCCAGCCTTCTGAGGCGGCTTTGTAAGGCCGGAATATCATGAGCGACGCGACCCACGGACTGCCGATTCACACGCCGGACCCAGAGTTCGGCCGCGCGTATCAGCGTCCGGGTGAAGTGATGCCGCAATTGCGGATTTCGCGTGGCTGGTGGCTGCTGCCGATGCTGGCCGGGGGCGTGGCGGGCTGGGCGATGATCCTGCGCGCGATTTTTTTCTAACTCTTCCTATTGGCGAGCCCTAAATCGCTTTCTGGTTGTGCCGTTTCGGAGAATGCGGCACGATCACCGTGCCCGCATGCAGAACGGGGCCAATCAAGATGAGCGACGCGACACATGGCTTTCCGATCCATCGCCCAGACCCGGAGTTCGGGCAGGATTATGGTCGTGCCTATGCCCTGCCGGGTGAAAGCATCCCACGGATCGGTTTGGCGCGCGGCTGGTGGCTGGTGCCGTCCTTGGCCTTTGGGCTAGCGGGATGGGGGTTCCTGATCCAAGCCCTGTTCTTCTGAGGCAGCGCTAAACCCTTCACGGGTCAAGCCGTTCAGGTGAGAAGTATTTTCGAGCAGGAGGCAGGAATGGCAGTGGCCCATCTCTACGGTCTTAAACCGGTCGAGCGCGAGGCGCCGCGGGCGCCGCGGATGTTCGTTGAACCCGCGGATTTTGCCGCTGTGGCGGAACTGGCGCGATCCATCGCCGGTTGCGAGCGGGCCTGCATCCGACTGGAAGATGACGAAACGGGCGAGATGCGGCTGGCCTTTTTTCCGGGATTGCCGGGCGTGGAAGACCTGCCCGCGGCGCTTTTGCCGAATGGGCGCGGGTTGACGGTGCTGGACGACATGCCAGCATCGCGGGAGTTGGCCGAGGCCGGCCTGCCGGAGCTGGCCTTTTGGGCGGGCTTTGCGCTGAAATCGCAGGGCGGGCGCGTTCTGGGCGTGCTGGGGCTGATGGACAGTGCGCCGCGCAGCCTGAACGATGTGACAGTTCAGCAATTGGTGCAGCTTTCGGGCATCCTGTCCTTGGGGATCGGCATGGCGGCATCCGTCATCCGGGTTCTGGCGCGGCAGACGCTGGGCGTGATCGAGGATGTGACCGAGCTGGAAGAGGGCGCCGCCTCGCCTGCGCTGCGCGGGTTGATGCGCTATGCCACCGGGCGGTTGCCCGCCAATGACGAAGCGATGGCGATGCGGATCACCGGGCTGGCCGAAATGGTGGACGGGACGCTTTTGTTGACCGAGACGGCGAAGTCGATCCTGTTCACGCATGGGTTCCGACTGTCTTCGTCGGAGTTGGTGGAACCAGAGGCAGAAGAAGAGGTGGCGACCTCGGCTGCGCCGAAGGAATTTCAGGCGATGGCGCGGCTGCGCATCGGCGAGGTGCATCACGACATCGCGCGGGATGACGAGACGGACAAGTTTGCCTTCCGTATCACGGGAAGCGATGCGGATTGGGTGCTTCTGGACAATGGGCTGGAGCAGGGTTGGCCGGAAATGGCGGCCGAGATCATCAAGCGCACCCGCAATGCGACCTTTGACTATGTGCGCATGCACATGATCCATCGCCGCGACGCGCCGATGCCGCAGGGCGAGTATCGCTATGACCTTTATGGCATCGAATGGTGCGTGCGTGGCACACCCGAAGCGGCAGAGGCGCGGGGCGAGGATGGGGTGTGGCGCGGCTTTGACGCATCCAGCGCAAGCCCGGACAATCCGCGGGACTTTTCGGCCCTGGCGGCCTTTGCGGCGATCCCCGATCTGGAGACACGTATCGGGGAAGATGTGCATGAATGGTCCAAGCGGATTGCCGCCGGATCGGAGATCACGCCTGTTTTCAACTGAAGGTAGGAGGGGACGCTTCAGTCGGCGTCCCCCTCCATCTTGACGATGCTTTCCCGAAGGCGGCCGACGGCCGCCTTTTTGATTTGGCTGACGCGGCCCGTGGTGACGCCAAGGATTTCGGCGATTTCGTAGACGTTCAGTTCTTCGACGAAATAGAGTTGCAGGACAAGCGCCTCGCGTTCAGGCAGTTCGCCCAGAGCGCGGCGCAGCATCTGGCGCATCTGGTCATGCTGCATCTTGTCTTCGACGGAATGGCCGCCGTCGCGGAAGAGCATGGAGTGATCGGTATAGACCTCGTCCAGCGACTTGATCTGCGAGGCGCCGAATTGGGCTTCCCAATCTTCCAACTCGCCCACGGTGATGCCCATGTCGGCGGCGATCTCGTGCTTTTCGGGGGTGCGGAGGAGCGTCTGTTCCAGCTTTTGCATCGAGGCGCGCATGCGTTGCTGCATCACGATGGTGGCGCGGCAGAGCGAGGAGGAGGCGCGGAGATAGTCGATGATCGAGCCACGGATACGGATCGCGGCATAGGCGGCGAAGCTGGCGCCCTGACGCGGGGTGTAGCGCTGGGCGGCATCGACGAGGCCCATGTATCCCACCTGAAGCATATCCTCGACCTCGGCCATGCGGCCGACGCGGCCATGCATGTGCCAGGCGATCTTGCGGACGAGGTCCATATGGGAGCGGACCAGTTTCTCGGGCGAGGGGCCGTCCTGTTCGGCATAGCGTTTGGCGAGCATCATTCGCGCCCTTTCGATGAGGGTTCGTGGAAACAGATCATTCGGCAGCCCCGGCATAGGCGGGGGACCAGCCATCGACCCAGTTGCGCAAATCAACGAGGCCGGGGCGGGAGAGGACGTGGACAAGCCCCGTTCCCGCCGCCGTCCGCGTGAGCCTGAGGCCAGCATCAGAGATGGCAGCCAGTTCACCCTGTTCAGGCCACCACTGATCCAGCCCCGTGAGGGTGACCGTGGGGGCGAAGGCCTGCCAATCGTGGCAGGCCCGCGCGACGCGGGCCGGGTGAAGGCCCGCAGGCAGGCAGAGGACAAGCTCTGCCCCTTCGATTTCGATAAGCCGGGCGACCAAGGCGGGCGCATCGGCGGGAACGTCGGACAGATCGATGATCTGCGGCGCAAGGGGATGGGGTTCGGGCAGGTCCATCGCCGCCGCGATATGCGGACGATCAAGCGTGAGGCCCATGAGCCGCGCCCAGCCGCGCAGGCGATCTTCGACCAGAAGGGTGCCGGGGACGGGCGCGATCATCTGGGGCCGCAGTTCAGGATCGGCCAGCATCCAATGCGCGGCGATGCGCGCTGCCAGCATGGATTTGCCTGCGCCGGGGGGCCCCACGATCAGCAGCCGGGGCGCAATCTCTTCCTGCAGCCCCGGAGGGGGCAGGAGGCTGCGCGCCAAGCGGGTGAAGGGATCGGTGGGGACGGCACGGGCGGCCTCGGCCCGCAGGGCGGAGGCGAAATCGTAGGTTTGCGGGTCCGACGGCGCGGGATCGGGCGGCACGGGATGCGGGCGCGGGGCGGCATCAAGGCGCGGGCTGCGGGGATCGACGGCGCGGAAGGCCGGTTGCGCCGGGGCGTCCGTGGCGGGCGTGGCGGGCGTGGTTGGAACCGGTTCAATGGGAGGGCGCGGCGGTGTGCGGGCGGCAGTGGTCGCCACTTCGGCCAGCCGAGAGGCAAGCTGGGGGGCGGCTGCGAGAAGCGCCGCCATCGCTGGATCGGGGGCCGGATCGGGGGCGGGAGCGGGGATCGCGCCTTCGGGCGAGATCGCCGTCACCTCGACCATACCGCCGACGCGGCTGGTGGAAAGGATCAGCGCGTCGGGGCCGAGACGGCGGAGGAGTTCCTCCATCGCCTTTTGGCTGTCTGTGGCGCGGACGGTGATTGGTGTCATCTGTCAGCCCCCATCGGAGTCATCTGAGGTTGCGGTTGAGGAGTGGGCACGCGCGGCAATTGCTGCTGTCCGCCAATGGCGGCCACGACTTCCACGCGGCGGTTGTCGGGCAGTTCGTTGATGCCCATGACGATGGCGTCGGGCAGATGCGGGCGCAGGAATTGCGCGAAGCTGCGGCGAAGCTGGCCTGCGACGATGAGCACGGCCTGTTTGCCTTGGCCTTGGGCGTTATCCAGCGCCTCGGAGATCGACTTGACCAGCGTGGCGGCGAGGCCGTTGTCCAGCACCAGCCCCTCTTCGCCCTGACGGCGGGCGCGGATCAGGAGTTGTTCCAGTTCCGGGTCCAGCGTGATGAGCGGCAAAGGCGTGTTGATCGGCACCATCTGTTGCAGAAGGAGCGGGATCAGCATCGGGCGCAGCGCTTCGGCCATGTCGGCGGCAGAAAGGTTGCGGGGGGCCAGTTCGGCCACGCCTTCAAGGATGCGGCGCAGATCACCGATCGGGATGCGTTCGGACAGAAGCCCGCGCAGGACGGCGGTGACGGTGTGCAGGGGCACGACCTTGGGCACCACGGCATTCACAAGGGTGGGCGAGATGCGGGCAAGCGTATCGAGCAGCAGCTGCACGTCATCAGGACCGATCAGATCGGCGGCATGTTTGTAGAGAAGCTGCGACAGGTGGGTGGCGATGACAGATTCGGGTTCCACCACCACGTGATCGTCGGCCTCGGCCTCGGGGAGTTGGTGGGGCAGGATCCAGACAGCGTCGAGACCGAAGGACGGATCTTTGACATCGATCCCCTTAAGCTTGCGCGTGGAGGAGGCGCCGGGGATGGCGAGTTTGCGGTCGGGATAGACCACGTCTTCGCCCCGGATCACCTGCCCGATGCGGATGCGATACTGGTTCGGCGACAGGGTGAGGTCGTCGCGGATGCGGACGCCGGGGACGACGAAGCCCATCGCCTTGGACACTTCGCGGCGGATGGCGGTGATGCGCTGCACCAGCGCGCCGCCGCCTTCGCCTGCAAGGGGGATCAGGCCATAGCCGATCTGAAGCGAGACGGGGGCATGGTCAGTGACATCCTCGGCGGTGATCGCCTCGGTTCCCGGACGGGTGGCATCGGTGCCGGGGGCGGCGGGGCCGCCTTGGGCTGCGGTTTCCTCTTCGAGTTCGGGGGTTACGTCGGGGCGGCCAAACCATGCCAGCACGCCAGCTGCGGCGGCACCGACAAGGAACATGGCATTGGGCATGCCGGGAACGAGGCCGATGATGGCCATGACGCCCGCCACCGGAAGCCAAGCCTGGCGCAGGTGGATCTGCTTGGCGATGAGGCCCGACATGTCATGCGAGGACGAGACGCGGGTGACGATGATGGCGGTGGCGATGGACAGCAGGAGCGCGGGGATCTGTGCGACAAGACCGTCGCCGATGGAGAGAAGGACGTAGCTATGGGCAGCCTCGGACAGGCCCAGATCGTGCTGGATCGTGCCGATGAGGATGCCGCCGATGATATTGATGGCGAGGATCAGGATGCCCGCCATGGCATCGCCCTTCACGAATTTCCCGGCACCGTCCATGGAACCGTAGAAATCGGCCTCGGCGGCGACCTCGGCCCGGCGGAGGCGGGCCTGATCGGGTGTCAGAAGTCCGGCATTCAGGTCGGCGTCGATGGCCATCTGCTTGCCCGGCATGGCATCGAGGGTGAAGCGGGCCGACACCTCGGACACCCGGCTTGCGCCTTTGGTGATCACGACGAGGTTGATGATGACAAGGATCGTAAAGACGAGGATGCCGACGATCAGGTTGCCTGCGATGACGAAGGCGCCGAAGGCCTCGATCACCTTGCCGGCGGCATCGTGGCCGGTATGGCCTTCGGACAGGACGATCCGGGTGGAGGCCACGTTCAGCGCGAGGCGGAAGATGGTCGCGATGAGCAAGAGGTTGGGAAAGCTGGAGAAATCCAGCGGGCGATAGCAGTAGAGCGCCACCATCAGGATGACGAGGGACAGAAGGATATTGCCGACGAAAAAGATATCCAACAGCACGACAGGCAGGGGCAGAACCATCATCGCGATGATGGCGAGGATGCCGAGCGGCAGGGCGATGCCGCCCATGGCGGTAACGAAGCCGGTCTTTGCGGCGGCGCTGCTCATGCTGCGGGTTTCCCTGTTCTGGCGGTGGCGGCTGGTGTCATTGGCCCGTCATCCCCGGTAGTCTTGCGTGTCTTCGGGACGGGACTTGCAAAGCCTGTGCCAGAGGGCGGCAGACCTGCGGATGGGTGGAGTTTGTGGGCTGTACGGGGATTTGTGGGCAGTGCGGGGAAAGGATCGCGCGCGCCTGCCCGCACGAGGGCGGATTTTCGCCGTGACGTTGACGGCTGCGTGATCTGGGGCGTGCGCGGGGGAACGGGTGGCATGGGGATTGCAGGGAAAGGGCCAACTGACGGACCCTTGACTGGAGCCTTGCGATGCACCGCGCCGCCCCTGCCCTTTTTCTGATCGTACCCCTGCTTGCGGGCTGCGTGTCCACGCCGCAGACGGCGACGCAGGCTTTGCCCCTGAGTGCGACGGAGGCGACAAAGCAGCTGGCCGAGGTGAAGGACAACCTTGATGCCGCCGACCGGATGAACGCGCCGCCGCCGCCTTCGGCGATTGCGTCCAATCCGGCGGTGCAGCCTTTGAAGGGGATGGGCTTTGCCCAGATCGCGGGGCAGCCGGGCAAGTCGAAGAATGAAAAGCGCCTGATGGCGATCCGGGCGGCACGGATGGATGCGCTGCGCGATCTGACGGAACAGGTGCATGGCATCCGCATCAATGCGACAACGACGGTCAGTCAGGCCGTGGTGCGGGATGACAGTCTTTCGGCGGTGGTGCAGGGCACATTGCGCGGCGCGCGGACCGTGCGCGTGACGCCGAAGGGCAGCGACAGTTACGAGGTTGAAATGGCGCTGGACCGTGAGACGGTGGCCTATATCGTGCGCGCCCTGAAGGGGCGGGTGTGATGCGCAGCGCGGCCCTAGCCCTTGCCCTGATGCTGGCGGCGCTGCCTTTGCGGGCGGCGGCGGAGCAGGTGGTGCGGGCCACGGGCTTTGCCATCCAATCCGGCGCAGAGGATGCCGCAAGCGCCAAGCGCCGCGCCGTGGCGGATGCGCTGTTGCAAGCCGCCTTGTCGGGGGGCGCATCGGTCACCGGGCATACGGTGATGGACAAGAGCGTGATTACCAGCGACCTTCTGATCGTGCGGCCCGTGGGCCGGGTATTGCGCCACCAGATCGTGGAACTGTCGCAGAATGGCGCGACATGGAATGCCACCATCGAGGCCGTGGTCGGGACCGGGGTTTCGGGGGAATGCACGCGGCGGCGGGATCTTTCGCTGATCGTCTATGCGCCAGTGATTTCGGTTGCGCCGCAGGCGCCGGCCTGGACGGAACCCTTGGCGATGGATGTGGCCAAGCAGATGGTGCGGCGGCTTGAGGCGCATCCGTCGACCGATCTGGTGCGGGTGACGGATCGCCCCTTCCCACGGCTTTCGAAAAAGCGCGAGGCCACGGATTACGTGACGCTGACGCGCGGGTCGGTGCGGCTGGGCGAAGGGGAGCATGCGTTCATCCCGGTGGTCGAGGTGGATGTGGGCGGGACAGGCCCGCGCCCCGATCTGCGGATGCGGATCGAGATGGTGCTGATTTCCGGCACGGGCGAGGAATCGCGGCAAGCGACCGAGCGGCGCGTGGCGCTGCCGGGGGTATCGCCGCTGGGTCGTCTGGCCATCGCGTTGGAACCGGACCGTCGGCAATTGGCGGCCAAGCTGACCGAGGGGTTGGAGCGCGAGATGGATACCTTGCTGGACATCGAGACCTGCAAGCCAGTCACGGCGCGGTTGGATGTTGCAGGCGGCAAGATCGTGGCCCCGGTGGGCAAGCGACAAGGTCTGACGCGGGGGAGCATCGCCTTTACCGCCGATGCCGATGCATCGACCGAAATGCTGGAGGTGGTCGAGTTGGGCAATGACCGTGTGGTGCTGCGCCCGCTTGATCCGGGACGCGGCGCCAAGGCCTTTGCTGGGCGGCCCGTCCGGTTCGTGGAGGCGGGGCTGTGAGGGGGATTGCGATGGCTGCGATGCTGATGGCGACGCCCACGCTGGCGATGGATTATGGCGGCGGCGTGCCGGGGCCGGAGATTGGGCGTCTAATCCGTGCGGCGATGGCCGAGGCGGGCGAGATTGTGCCGGATTTTGCCGATCCGGCGCGGGGCTTTCCACCCTGCGCGACTGTGCCCGTGGTTCTGCCGCGGCAAGGCAGTTGGGCCACGGCCGAGGTGCGCTGTGATGCGCCTGTCTGGAGCCGTGCGGTGCGGACAGGGGCGACGCCGGGGGCGGCCAGTTTGGCCGCCGCGCCGGGGGCCGCTGACGAGGGGCCGATGGCCGTGGTTCTGGCCCGCAGCGTGGCGCGGGGCGCGGTGTTGATGGCCGAGGATGTGACGCTTGCCCCGGCAGGCATGCGGGGGCCGGATGGCATTTTCACCGATCCCCAAGAGGTGATCGGTCGGCGGACAAAGACGGCGCTGGGGGCGGGCAAGCCCGTGCTTTTGCGCCAGTTGGAGCCTGTCTGGATGGTGGCGCGGGGCAATCCCGTGGTGTTGGTGGCAATGGCCGGGGGGCTTGCCGTTTCGGCCCCGGCAGAGGCGCTTGACGACGGGGGGATGGGCGATGTGATCCGCGTCCTGAACAAGTCGAGCGGGCGCGAAGTGAAAGCCGTCGTCACGGGACGAAATTCCGTGCTGGCGCAGACTAACATGCGCTGAAATCCGTCCGTAATGACAGCTAAACGGAGGCTCTCATGGTAGACCCAATCTCAACATCTGTTGCACGTCCGCGGATCGCCCGTCCGGGCGAGGATGCGGCTATGCCGGTTCAGGGTTCCACCGCGGGCGGCGCTGCGATGGCTGTCGGACCAACCGCAGGGGACAGCGTTTCGCTGAGCCCGGCGGCACAATCCCTGCCCGCGGAGCTGAAGGGTGGACCACCCATTGATCTGACCATCGTGGCCAAGATCAAGGAAGCGATCGCGGAAGGCAAATATCCCATCGATCTGGAGAAGATCACCGACAGTTTGTTCGAGAACTATCTCGAACTGACCCAGTGATCCCACGCCTGATCTGCAAGACTCAACGACCCGGAGCCTTCCGACATGACACTCGGCACGTCTGCCATTCTTCTGGCCACCCTTCTGGCGGGAATTTCCCTTGTTGCCTTTGGTCTGCTGCGCAACCGCGCGCGGGGCGAAGAGGCGCTGGCGGATATCGGACCCACCCAAGGCGCTGTTGCGCCCGATCTGCATGATGATCTGGCAGGGGCCTTTGCGGCGCGGCTGGAGGTGATCATGGCCGAGCAGACGGCCCGGCAGTCCGAAGCGCTGAGCGATGCGCTGGCGGGGCTGAAGTCGGATATCCAGCATCTGAAATCGGACGTGGAATGGCTGGCAGGCGAACGGATGATCGAGCAGGCGATCACGCTGGCGCAGACCGGGCTGGAGGCGGAGGAGATCGGGCGCGAATTGGGCCTGACGCGGGAAACGGCGGAAACGATCCGCATGTTCCGCCGCCACTAAAGGTTGCGCATTCAAAAGCGGGGGTCGGACGGGATGCCGTTCGGCCCCCTTTTCTTTTGGGGTGGTCAGGGCAGTGTTGCGCAGAGGGGATGGCCTGCCATCCCGCCCGCACAAAGGTCGCGCAGTGTGGCGATGGCGGCATCTTGCGCGGCAAGGCGGTTTTTGGGGTCGATCCGGGCCATGGTTTCATCGCGGGCCGCCGCCGCATTGGGCGTGGCCAATGCCGCCGAAAGGGCCTGCCAGACATAGCCGCCTTCAAGATCAGGCTTTGGCAGAAGGTCGAGCCGAAGGACCGAACGTTCCAGCATCGCGCGCCCGTCACCCGATTGGATGCGGGGGGCGAGATCGGCCTCGATCCGGGCGACGAGTTCCTCGCGCAGGGCGGGGGTGGCCTTTTCGCCCAGCTTTTCGATCAACGCGCGGGCGGCGGGCACGCCCGACAGGCGGGCGCGCCATCCCCAGTAAAGCGATTCACGGTCGTTCTGCGGAACGCCAATGCCTTCGGCATAAAGAAGGCCAAGGTTGAACTGTGCCTCGGCATCACCCGCACGGGCAAGATCCAGAAGCATCTGCGCCGCCTCGGGTGCGCGGCCCGCGCGCAGGGTTTCGATGGCCGATCCCAGATCGGGCGCGGCCTGTGCGGCAAGCGGCATTAGCAGAAGCGGAAGGAGAAGCGCGCGGGATTTCATCGGGCGGCCGTCAGGACAAGTTGCAGATACAGAAGCCTGCGCCGGGGCATGTGCCGGATAGGCCGTTCATAGACCACGACTTGCGGGCGGCTGTTCGCCTCGGCCACGAATTCGATCTCGATGTTTTCGGGGAGAAAGACATCGTAATAAGCCAGCACGGCCACCGGATCGGCGGCGAAGCGGTCACGAAAACCGGGATCAATCCAGATGCGGGCCAAGGCGCGGCCGAGGATATCGGGCAGGTAGCGTTCCACCTGCTCGCGGTTGCGCAGGCGGGTTTCGTGGCGCACCAGATCATAATCGCGGGCGTTGGGCTGGACCTTCGGCTCTGCCGCGCCGGACACGCCATAGGCATGGCGCACCGCGTCGCGCAGGCGCGTGAGCGTGGGCAAACGAGAGATGACGGGGACAAGCGCCCGGGACATCCTCTCTTTCATCGCGGGGCAGCCCTTCGCAGAATGTTCAATTCTAGGGGGAAAACGGATGATCCGGCGATTTGTTTAGGACCATACCCTCAAATGGCGGGTTGCGCTGCCGTTCTGATCTAGAACGGTGAAGTATGGGGATTGCCATGACCGTGGCCTTGCCGGGCCAGACGCCAGCCATTCTTGGTTTTGCCTTTCCGGCGGGGCTAGCCCTTGTGCTGGCGGTGACGCTATTGGCCACCCCGCCCAGGCAGGAGACGCGGGCGGAGGATGAGGCGGCAGAGGCGGTGCGGCCGCCGGGGACACGGCATCTTTATGTCACGCTGGATGCGCCGATCTTCATCAACATGGGTGTCGGCACCCGGATGCGGCTGGACATTGCCGTTTCGGTCGAGGGGACGACGGCGCAGCTTCTGGCGTTGAATGGCATGGTGGACGGGGCGCAGGCCCGCGTCGCGGCGGCAATCAGCGCCGAGGCGCAGGAACTGGCCATCAATGGGGCGGACAGCGCGGTTGTTCATGCAAAACTGCCAGCGCGGGCGCGGGATGCACTGAACGCGATGCTGGGCGACGAGACCTTTCCCGCACCGGTGACGGAGGTTCTGCTTATCGGGGTGGCGGTGCTGGACTGAGGCGGCATGCATCTTGCAGGACTGGGGCGATAGACCGCCCAAGGAGGCAGGACATGACAGCGATGACGGATAAAGCAATCACCGAGGCAAAAGAGCGCGCCGTTCTGGCGGCGGCGATGCAATCGGTGGCGGTGGAATGCGTTCATTTCGACGGGGCAGAGCAGCCCCTGCGGCGGCGCCTGATGCCCCTTGCCGGGCTGCTGGCACCTTTGGTCACTTCTCGTCTGGGTGACGGTCTGCGCGACGCCAGCTGAGATAGCGGTAGAGGAAGGTTCCGGCGATCACCGCCGGGAACCACAGAACCAGCTGGCGCAGGTCCGGCAGGTTGGACAGGAGCCGGTCCGTCAGGACAGGGTCCAGAAGGCCCATGCCCAAAAGCGGCGCGGCCGAGAGCAGGAACCAGCGGATATTTAGGCAGCGCCGACAGGCCATGGCACCCCCCTTTAGCGGGGACGGTCGCCCGACGGGGCGTTGTAGGCGGCGCGAAGCTGATCGTCGCGGCGGGCCGCGACCTCGCCCCGCGCGAGGGCCTGTTCCAGAACGGCAATCGCACAGGCAACCACGGATTGGGCATGGCGAACCGCGGCTTCGTGCTGGGGGCCAAGGTTGCGGGCCATGCGGTCCAGATCTGCGGTTGATATCAATGTCTGCACGATGTCTTCGCGCTGCGCCGCCTCTTCGAGACGGGCGGTGATCAGCGCCAGCTCGACCGCGGCGGGATCGGCGAAGGGGACGCGCTGGAAGGTCATGCTGCGCTGCCCGTCACGCGGGTGCCGATCTGCTGCCATGCGGCGAGAAGGCTGCCGATGTGGTCGGCGCATTCGGAAAGGCGGGGTGACGGCTCGCGGCGGAAGGCTTCGGCCACGCGGAGGCGGCAGTATTCGTAGACCCGGAACAGATGTTCGGAAATCTCGCCTCCCTTTTCGAAATCAAGGCTGGATTGCAGGATGTAGATCGCGGTGAACGCCCGGTTGATATGCGGCGCGGGATAGGTGCGATCGGGTTCCGCAGCGGCAAGGACGCGCAGCGAGCGTTCCAGTTCGCGCAGGGTGACAAGAATGATGCCATGGGGGCTTTCGACAGCGAGCGCCTCGCCGGTGTCGGTGCGGCGATACTGGGCACGGGCATCGAGGAAAGTCATTTGCTGCATCCTTTCGTGGGCGCTTGGAACTGCCTGTTGTTGAAAAGAGAAACGGCCTTTTGGCACTTATGTTTAGCGGCTTTTGGCGGCGGTTTTGGTGGGTTAGACCGAACGACGAAGGGCGGGCTGCATGTTTCAGCAGGCCCGCCCCAATGGCACAGGAGGATGTGTCCAAGATCAGTGGAAGAGGGCCACGCGGCGGGTGGCCGGACGGCGCAGGAGCGCGGTGCGGGACGGTTCCGGCGCAACCTGGCGCAGGCGCGAATGGGCGAGCATCTGGCGCGCGGTGGCCAGCGTATCGGCCAAAGTGTCATCATCGGCATCAGCGTCGAAGATCAGGTCGATGGCGAAACCGCTGGCTTCGGCGGCGGTGGCGCGCGAGGCGGCGATGACGATATCGCGGCGGGCCCAGCCGAGCTGTGCCACCAGAAGCGCAAGGCGGCGGGCGGGCACGGTGCCGGGATCAAGGTCGAGGATCAGCATGTCGGGCGCATCGCGGCGCAGCAGGGCAAGGTCGCAGCCGGTGGCGTCGATCGCAGTGATATCGCGGGCGGCCAGCGCCTGAAGCAGGCGGGGGGCGCGGGGCGAGAGGATCGCCGCATGGACGGGGTGGCGCCAGTTCGCGGCCTCGGGGAGGAAGGGAGCGGATTCAGAAGGAACAACGGCGCGATGCATCATCATGGGACTACCCCGGAACCTTTTCGACAGGAGCCGCCCTACCCCTGCGGGTTTTGACGACTCAGTGCTTTCTCTGACTCTGAAATTCCCTTATTTCACTGATGTTTTCAACGTTACTGGGGCCCTCCGATACGGATGCCGCAGGTGGCGGCATCCGTGTATACCCCCTTACATCCGAAGGGATGTGGATACCGAATGGGTCGGCGCCTGGGCTGCGCAGAGCATATTGGCCGAGACGACCATGCCCACATCGCCGCCCGCAAGAAGGGCGATACCGGTCATGTTTTGAAGCCCGGACAGCACACCTTTGAGCGGGCGGAGAAGGACCAGCTGCTGACCAATCAGTTCATCCACCGGCACAGCGACAGAGCGACCCTGCGCGCCCACGACGACATAGACGTTGCGGCGGCTGGATTGCACGGGCGCGCCACCGCGCGGGCCGGGAAGGGAATGGACCGCGACGATCTCATTTTCGCCGATGCGCAGCATTTCGCGCCCTTCGGCGGCCGAGACGCGGAGACGGCGGTCGGCTTCGGGTTGCAGGATCATGCGGATGGCATCGACGGGCACGACATAGCGCACGCCTTCGACACCGACGACCATGCCTTCCAGCACGACCATGGCAAGGGGCAGCGAGATATGGAAACGCATACCGGTGCCCGGTAGCGCCACCTGCCGCAGGCTGCCCCCCATGCGGGTGACATTGGCGCGCAGGTCTTCGAGCGCGGGCGAGGCCTCTGACGCGGTGCCGTCGTCTTCGAAGATGGCCAGCACCCGTTCTTCATCGCGGTGGAACGAGATGTGGAGGGTGCGCGGTGCCTCGGTGCCCAGTTCCAGCCGCGCCACGGCAAGGTTGCGCAGGATGCGGCGGAGGTTTTCAAGGATCGTCAGGTCAAGCGTGAGTTCGCCGCCTGCGAAGGAGGTGGTTGCTTCGCGGCGATTGCGACGCGAGTAGGTTTGAATAAACGCCTCGAGCGGGCGGAAGATCGTTTCGATCCGGCGCGAGCGGATTTCGACGGTTTCTTCCTGCAGCCGCGTGATCTGGCCGACGAGTTGGGTTTCCAACTGGGCGAGTTCCTGAAGCTTTGTGCTGAAACCCGTCAGGAGGGCGCGCAGCGGCGTGCGGGCGCGGCGCCAATCGTTGCCGACGCCGCGCATCACGGCCTCGACGCTATCAAAGAGATCGTCTTCGGACAGTTCGGTCAGCATATGGCTGATCATGGATTGGCTGGCAGCGATTTCGCCGATCTGTTCAACCATCTCGGCGCTGATGCCCGCCTGCGGGATTTGCGCCAAGGCGGCATCCGGGTCGGCGGGCGCGGTTTCCGGCACATCGGCGGTGGTGGGCACCAGCATCCGGGTGAGTTTCAGGTTGCGGGCCGTGGCATCAAGGGAGGCCAGCGCCTCGCCCATCCCGGCCTCATCGAGAGCAGAGGCGAGAAGAAAGTCGAACAGCGTGTTGTCGCCATCAAAGACGGTGACATTGGTGATGGAACGGACGGTGTCTTGCGACAGCCAACCGATGAAAGCCTCGGCCAGTTTTTCGTCATTGTTGATGTCGGCGCGGACGATGAAGAAGCGCAGACCCTGTTCGATGGCCTCGGACGCGGTGCGGACGCTTTCGGGCGACAGGACGCGGTGGAATTCCTTGGGCAGGCCAAGGCGGCGTTCGACGGCAGAGGCCGTCATCACGCCATCTTGCACGAAGCAGAGGTTCGATGCCTCTTCGAACAGCTTTTCAAGTGAGGCGGTGTCGGGGGTCTGCCCTTGGGTGATGGCGTCGAAAACGAGTTCCACCGTGTCGATGAAGCCGCGGGCGACATGGGACAGGATCGGGTCGGGGACGACGCCGCGCGTATGCAGGCGCGAAAAGAGATCGATCAGCGACATGGCCAGCTGACCGGCGGTTTCGATACGGTGATGGCCGCAGGCGTGATGAACAAGGCGCATCAGCCGATCAAGGCGGAGGAAGTCGGCATCCAAGTCGGCGGCGGCCCTGAGCCGTTCAAGCGTGGCTTCGAGTTCCGAGAGGGTGGAGAAGACGTGTTCGGCGCACCAGCTTTGCAAGAGTTCGCGCGGGCTGACGCCCGAGGCGCGGGCGGCGTCGGGCATCACTGCCTCGACCCCTGCCAGTTCTTCGTAAAGCCGCAATTCGGCGGCGTGGAAATCCTGCGCGTTGGTGGCAACGGGAATACGGGCCGCGGCCTCATCGGCGCGGACATAGCCGGATTGCTGGGCGGCCTTGCGGATGATGGCGACGCGGTCTGCTACGGCAACGGGATCGGGGGTTTCGCCGCAGAAGAAGCCGGTGCCAAAGGCGGCAATGTCGGACAGGGGATCGCGGATCAGATCGAAGAAGCCGTGTTCGGGGGCCTCGTCGGCGGTTTCTGACGGGCCGAAGGTGGCGTCGGACAGTTCCGAAAGCGCCAGCAGCAGCGCGGCAAGGGGTTCGGACCCCTGTTCCGGAGCGGCGAGATAGGTTTTGAGAGTGACGGACCAGTCATCCAGCCCCATCTGACCTGCGGCATGGGCAAGGTTGTCGGCCTCGCGCCGGGCTTTGGGGCGGATGGTGTCGGGATCACTGTCGAAGGCGGCGAGGTGGTCGGTCAGCTTGCGCGTGGCGTCGCTGGCCATGCCGCGAAAGATTTCGCGATATGCGGGATCGTCGGCAAGGCGCTTTTCGGGGCGTTTTTCGGCACGCGGGGCGGCGGCGGGTTCCGGTTCCGCGGCGACCGGGGCCGGGGCGGGTTCCGGCACCACTTCGGGCGCGGGCTCGGCGGTGGGTTCGGGGGTAGGTTCGGAGGCCTTGCGGGCGCGTTTTTTCGGGGCGGGTTCCGGTGCTGCCACCGGTTGGGGGGCAGGTTCGGGATTGGGTTCGGGGGCCGCCGCCACGGGGGCGACGGCTTCGGGTTCTGGCAGCGGAGCGGGGGCCGGTTCGGCCAAAACTTCGGCGACAGGTTCAGGGGCGGCGGGGACCGGGTCCGCCGTCTTTGCCTGTTCTGCCGGTTCTGCCGGGCTGGGCGCACCGCTTGCGCGGGCGATCTTGTCCTTCAGGCGGTGGAGCAGATCCTCGGACGGGCCGGGGTCCACATCGGCGCGGGTGGCAGCCGTATCTTCCAGCATGCCGCGCAGCGTATCGGCGGCGAGAAGGAGGATATCCTTGATCTCGGCATCCCACGGGACGCCCTGATCGCGGACCAGACCGATCAGGTCTTCGGCGTAATGCGCGCGGCTTTCCACCACGGCCAGACCCAGCACGCGGGAATTGCCCTTGAACGTATGGACGGCGCGGAACAGGGCCGAGACATGCGCGCCTTGATCGGCGGCACCCCCATTGCCGAGCGCAAGAAGCGCGGTTTCCATCGCATCCAGAGCCTGCGCGCCATCATCAGCGTAGAGGGCCCAGATTTCGTCCATTTCGTCAGACATGTCAGCCTCGTGCTGTGTCGGGCGGGTGAGAACCCGCCGTCAGGATTGCCGGTGCGAAAGGATCAGGCGGCGCAGAGGGTGCGCATGGTGCGCGCCAGTTCGTCGCCTGTCTTTTCTTCAAGGTCATGCGAGACGGTGCCCGAAGGTTTGGCCACCACCCCATCGGCCCCAAGTTCGCGCGCCTTGGCGGCATGGGCCGAGCCGGACACTGCCACCGAGGACAGCATGCAGATCTTGGCGCGCGTCTTGAGTTTCGCATGGCGCAGGAATTCGAGGCCGTCCATGACGGGCATTTCGATATCCAGCAGGATCAGGTCCACGTCGGGAACGGTGGACAGTTTGTCCAGCGCCTCTTGCCCATTGGCGGCCTGTGCCACGACCTTGAAGTCGGGCAGGGTCTTGATGAAGGAGGCGATGTAGAGCCGCATCATGGCGGCGTCATCGACGATCATGACATTGTAAGGCATCAGGTTCTCTCCGGTCGAAGTTGGGGCGGGTGTGTGGTCCCGCCGTCAGAAATTTGCGTAGCCCCGCTGGTCGCGGTCGCTGTTGAGTTGCACGCGGGCCGGGGCCGCCCCGCGCGATGTCTGGGCGATCATCGACTGGATCTGCGACATGAGGTCGGCAGGGATCTGGTCGAGGTTGATGGCGCTGCCCTTGAGCTGCGCCACACGGCGGAGGCGGAAGCGGGCCAGTTCGCCGCGCATGCCTTCGGTCGCGGACTGCATCTCGGCCACGGCAGAGGCGAGTTCTTCGGCCTGCTGCGAGGTGGAGAGGGCGGATTTCGCGATCTCGCCAATCGATCCGTTGATCTGGGCTACGCCGCGCGACTGTTCGTCGGAGGCGGAAGCGATGTCACGGACCAGCGATTTCACCTTGGCGATGTCATCGGCGATGGAGACGAAGGCGCGGCTGGTTTCATCGGCGATGCGGACACCGGCCTGCACGCGGGTGGAGGCGTCTTCGATCAGGTCCGAGGTTTCGCGCGCGGCGCGGGCCGAGCGGCCGGCGAGGTTGCGCACCTCTTGTGCGACGACGGCAAAGCCCCGGCCATGTTGGCCTGCGCGCGCCGCCTCGACCGCCGCGTTGAGGGCGAGGAGGTTGGTCTGGAAGGCGATCTCGTCGATGACTTTGATGATCTTGGCGATATCCTGGCTGGAGGCGCGGATGCCTTCCATGGAGGCCACCATCTCGGCGATCTTTTCCTTGCCGCTTTCGGCGACTTCGGAGGCGCCCGTCACCAGCTGGCTGGCGGAAGTGGCGGCGGCGGCGTTGGATTTCACCTGAATGTCGGTCTCTTCGGCGGTGGCGGAGACTTCGTCCACCGACGAGGATTGCACCTGCGCGTTGGAGGCCAGGGATTGCGAGGATTGGGCCATCTGGCGGACCGAGACGGAGACCTGCTGCACCTGTGTATCAAGGGCCGAGAAGGCACCATTCAGGCTTTCGAAGGCGGCCTCGAACGCCTCTATGATCCGGCGGTAGGCACCACTGTGGCGCGAGGCGTCGATAGAGGTATCCAGTTCGCCCGAGACGATGGCGTTCGACAGCCGTTCGATTTCGGTCGTCACGTCGCGGAAGTTGCCGCGGATGCGGTCCAGCGTGGCCATCAGATGATGGAACTGGCCGCGATGGGCAGAGGTGTCGACGCGGACATCGAAGCGGCCTTCTACCAGCGCGGCGGCGAGCGTTTCGATATCGCGGAACACGGATTTGAAGTTGGCGCGCACGCCTTCCATCGCTTCGTTGATGAAGGCGGACTTGCCGGGGAAGGTTTCCAAGGGCGCGTCGAAATTGCCTTCGGCGAAGTCCGAAATGCAGGCGATGATCTTGCGCTTGGTTTCGATATGCGCCTGAACCATGTGGTTCACCTTGTTCAGGACATCGGCATTGCCTGCGGCGTAGCCCTGCGCATCAACGAAGTGGTCAATGTCGCCCTTCTGATGGGCGGCGGCCATGTCCGAGATGGCGGCGATGAAGCGAGAAGCTTCCGCGCGGGCCTTGTGATCGACGGTTTCGTCGCGCCATTCGAGGATGGCACCGTTTGCGCTGCCGTCCTCAAGCAGCAGCGGCGTGGCAGAATAGGCGAAGTGGCGACCGCCTACGACGAGGTTGCCTTGGCAGCGATCCGACAGGCCATCGGACAGGCGCGGCTGGGCGGGGTCACGATGGAAGAGGTCCACGGATTTGCCCACCAACGCGTCCAGCGCAAAGCTGGGCAGATCACCGCGGATCGCGGATTCATGGGGGCCGAACATGGCATGGGCCGCCTTGTTGACGAAGCGGATCGTCATGTCGGCATCGGTGATCACGACAGGCGTCGCCAGAGCGTCATAGGCGGCGAGGCAGGACTGGCTTTCCCACAGGCTGGGCAGCGGCGTGTCGGCGGTCGCGGCAGGCATGTCTTCGGTCCTTTTCGAAAGGTCGGCGGTTGGGGCATCGACCATGGGCGGGGTTTCGGCATCATCCTCGATCAGAGCTAGCGGATCGGGACGCGGGTCGGGACGGGCGGCAGCGCGGCCGGTGGTGGCGCGGGCCGGACGCGAGCGGTGGGTCGGTTCGGTCATCGCCATCCTCCGGTTCAGGCGGCCATATCGGCGGGCAGGGCGATGTCGCCATCGGCGACAAGCACCTCGGTATCCAGCAGCACGGCAACGCGGTCACCGATGCGGCCGATGCCAGCGATGACGGGGCGGCTGGAGGCGCGGCCGAACTGGGTGTGGCGATCCACCTGCGAAGGCGGGATTTCCAGCACTTCGGAAACGCCATCGACGATCAGGCCGATGGGTGCTTCGCCCACATCCATGACGATGACGACGGTGCGTTCATCATAGGCGCGTTCGGGCATCCCAAAGCGGAGGCGAACATCCATCAGCGGGATGACCTTGCCGCGCAGGTTGATGACGCCCTTGATGTAATGGGGCACGTCCGGCACGGACATGATGCGCTGCATGCCGACAATTTCGGTCACGCCGGCGATGCCGACACCGTATTCTTCGGCCCCGAGGGCGAAGGTCAGATACATTTCGTCGATATTGTCGGCCTCGCGCAGCGACTGCCCGTCCGGGCGTGCCTTGGTGGCTTCGGCAGTGTCTTGGGCCATGACGCTCTCTCCTTCCGTGTTCCGTTCTGTGGTCCGGTTCAGACCCGTGCCGCGTGGGGGGCGGTCACGGCCTGCAACATCCGGGCCGGTATCTGTTCAAGTGGCAGGATCGACTGGGCGGCGCCCATGTCGCGTGCTGCCATCGGCATTCCATAAACGACCGAACTTTCCTCATCTTGAGCGAGGGTCGCGCCGCCCGCGCTGCGGATGGCGAGAAGGCCTGCTGCACCATCGCGTCCCATCCCTGTGAGGATCGCGCCGATGGCCTGTGTTCCTGCGGCATGGGCCACGCTGTGGAACAGGACATCGACCGAAGGGCGCGAAAAGCAGACTGGATCGCCGGGGCGCAGGGCGACGCGGTAGCCGCGCCCCTGACGTTCCACCGTCATGTGGCGGGTGCCACCGGGGGCCACGAGGATTTGGCCGGGTTGGACCGTATCACCATCCTGTGCTTCGCGGACCGCCATGGCGCAGATCGTATTAAGACGAGAAGCGAAGGGACCTGTGAAACCTTCGGGCATATGCTGGACGATGAGGATCGGCGGGGTTTCCGGCGGGAAACAGGGCAAGATCGTCGAAAGCGCCTGCACGCCCCCGGTGGAAGAGCCGATGCAAAGGAGCGTCGAACCACCCGTGTGGCGCGGCTTTGTCGCGGGCGGGGAGATTTCCGTGGCGACGTTGTGCTGGGCAACGGGACGGGCATGGCGGGGAATGCTGGGCGTGGCCGCAGCCGGTGGGGGTTCGGGCAGGCTGGCGGGGGTTATCGGCAAGGCGTGGCGGGTGCGCCCCGTCGCGACGCGCGCGCCCGAAGCCGCGCGCACGCGGGTGCAGATATCGGTCATGATCGTGGGCAGGCCAGCGGCCAGGCCGAGGCTGGGCTTGGAGATCACATCCACGGCCCCCGCTTCAAGCGCGCGCATGCTGATATCAGCGCCGTCGCGGGTGAGGGAGGAGATCATCACCGTGGGGATCGGCATGGAGGGCAGGTAATGGCGCAGGAAGGTCAGGCCATCGACGCCCGGCATTTCGACATCCAGCGTGATGACATCGGGGCGATCGCGGCGCATCACTTCCCATGCGGCCTCGGCGCTGCTGGCGGTGCCGATCACCTCAATCTCGGGGTCGGCGGCTAGGCCCATGGACAGGACGCGGCGGATCATCGCGCTGTCATCCACGATCAGGACGCGGGTTGTGCGGGCCTGCATCACGCGCCCTCCTTGCGGAAGATGGCGTTGGAGATGGGCGTCCAAGGCGCGATGACATCGCGCACGTTTTCGGTGACGGAGGTGACAAGCCAGCCACCGGGTTCCGTCACCTCATGCAAGGCGCGGAGGGTGGCGATCTGGTCGTCGCGTTCGAAGTAATAAAGGACGTTGCGACAGAAGACGGCCTGAAACGTCTTGCGGAAGGGATAGGGCCGCGTTTTCAGGTTCATCTGCCGGAACGTGCAAACGTCGCGGATTTCCTTTTTGACGCGCAGGCGACCGGCTTCGGCGGGTTCGAACCAGCGCGCGAGGTAATCGGGCGGAACGCGGTCAAGGCGGTTTTCAGGATAGGTGGCGGCCTCGGCCTCGGCGATCACGGGGGCGGAGATGTCGGTGCCAAGGATCGCGGTGCGGCGCAAGGCGACGGGGCCAAGCGTTTCGGCAATGAGGATGGCAAGCGTATAGGCCTCATCCCCGGCGGCGCAGGCGGCTGACCAGATACGGATTTCATCCCTCTGGGCGAGGCTTGGCAGGATGTGGATGCGGAAGGCATCCAGCACATCCATTTCGCGGAAGAAATAGGTGTGGTTGGTCGAGGCCGCATGCATCACGGCCAATTGCAGTTCCATCGAGGAGCCAGAGTTCAGCCGCCCCGCGATGTCGGAAAGATCACGCATGGCGAAGTCGCGCTGGACGCGCGCAAGGCGCTGGCGGAGCTGTTCGATCTTGTGTTCGGGGAAGTGGATGCCGCAGCGCTGCGACAGCCAGCCCCGGATCGCTTCGGCCCCCTGACGGTCGGTCGTGGTCATTGCGGACCCCCGGATGGACCGACGGCGAGGCGTTCGCAATCGAAGACAAGTGCCACTTCGCCCGTGCCAAGCAGCGCGCAGCCCCAAGAGGCGCGAACTTGCGCGAGACGGCCAATGAGCGGTTTCATCACGACCTGCTGGCGGTCGAGGATTTCGTCCACGGGTACAGCGATGGGGCCGGAAGAGGTGTTGAAGACCACAAGCACTTGCGTCGGCGGGTCTTCGGCGCGGTCGAGGGGGGTGCCATAGAACTGATCCAGGCGGCAAACCGGGATGAAGGCGCCGCGCAGGCGGAACATTTCGGACCCGGTATCGGCCGAGATGCCGACAAGGTCTTCGGGACGCGGCTTGGCGATTTCCGACACCACGTCGATCGGCACGGCGAAAAGCTGGTGGCGCAGGCGCAGGATGATGCAATCGAGGAAGGCCAACGACACCGGGATATGCAGCGCAACGCGGGTGCCCTGCCCTGCCGTGCTGTCCACGGCGATGCGGCCACGCAGGGCCTTCATCGTGGCGTTCAGCACGTCCATGCCGACGCCGCGCCCTGAGAGGTTGGACACCACATCGGCGGTGGAGAAGCCGGGTTCGAAGATGACCTTCCAGAGGGCGGAAGGTTCGGGTTCCTCGTCGGGGCCGAAAAAGCCCTTTTCGCGGGCCTTTTTCAGGATTTTGTCGCGGGCAAGGCCACGGCCATCATCGGCCACGGTGATGCGGACCTCGGACCCTACTTGCGCGGCGGAAAGGATGATGCGGCCCTGTTCGGGTTTGCCCGCAGCGCGGCGATCTTCGGGGCCTTCAAGGCCGTGGTCGGCGGAGTTGCGCACGACATGGAGAAGGGGGTCGTAAAGACGGTCGGCCACCAGCTTGTCGATGGCGGTATCGCCGCCTTCGATATCCATCTCGATCTGCTTGCCAGTCTGGCGTTCCAGTTCGCGCACCATGCGGCGCAGGCGGCGGAATACATCGTCCACGGGGACAAGGCGCAGCTCGGTGGCCGCATCCTGCACTTCGCGCACGATCATGTTCAGGCGATGGACGGCGGCATCGAAATTGGTGAGTTGCAGCCCCGACAGATCGGGCGACTGCACGGTTTCAGAAACCGAGAGAGAGAGTTCACCCACAAGATCCATCAGACGGCTGATCTTGTCGGAGGAGACGCGCATCAGGCCGCCATCGGCCGGCGTGGTTTCCACGGCGCCGCTCATGCCCGGCCCCCTGCTGTGCAAAGGGCGCAATCCGCACTGTCCCGAAGCCGAGACATCATGTGTTCGTCCTTTTCTTTCGCATCCATCGGCGCTTTCGCCGCGATCATCTGCAAGTGGTGGGCCACGTCAGCAGCACGACTGAGGGGGGCCTTGTCAGGCCGCCTCGGAGTTGCGGTCGAAGTTGAAGATGCAGACCCCGTCAAATCCGGTGGATTTGAAAAGGAATGTCTTCTTCATCGTATCGAGGAACCCGCCATGGTTCTTTTCGAAGTTCTTCAACTCGCTCACTGCGGGGAAGAAGACGTTGATGGACACGTCGCCTTCCTTTGAAATCAGGACGTTAAGCCCTGTCAGATTGCAGCTGGGAATGGCGTTCCCCAAAGCCTCGATCACGAAAGGCGCAGCGATCTGCGCCGCGTCAAGGCTGGGAAATTTGAGATGATACGTCTTTGATAGCATGGACTCTGCCCCGGGTTGGTCGGTCTTGCGGTGATTGGAACGACCCGTTGGCGCAGAATGTGATACATACTTTCGGATGGGAGGGCAGTTTGTTGCGCTTTTCCCGGTGGAAAACTGCGCTGGATGCCGGGAAAGCAACCGCCCGGATGGACCCCGCCCATTCGGATGGGTCTGACCCCGGCGATGGTCGTGTCGGAATTCCGAAACCTCGGCGCATTTTGCGCTGATGGGTGTCGGAAGCGCCGATGAAGCCGGGCCCTGACAGCGAAAACGGCCGGGGCATGAGGCGTTTTAGCGGGGGGTATCGAAGAATTTTCGTCAGCGCGGGGCGGGTGGCACGGTTCCTGCCTCTTCCTTACCCGAATGCGTTTCCATCAGCCGGAGTAAACCCATGGCCGTGATCCACATCCTTGACGACGCTTTCGAAGCCGGTGCCGCGATGGCACAGCTTTTGTCCCGCCGCCGGATTGCGGCAGAGCGGGGCGCAAAGCCGGTGGCGGGGACGCATGTCCTTGTCGCCTCGGCGGCGGCGGAGGCGGGTCTGGGTGGCGCGCGCGGTCTGACCGATCTGGCGCGGGGCGCCGGGGCGAAGTCGATCATGGTCGTTTCGGAAGGGGCGGCAGCCTTTGGCGTGGTGGAAGAGATGGGCGGGCGCGTGCTGCGCGTGGCCCTGCCCCGCAGCGGCCAGCCCGCGCTGCGCGATGCGGGGCTGATGACGCTGGTCGACATGATTGCCGGGCAGGTCCAAGGGATGGTCGCCGCCGATCCGGCAACGGGCGAGTTGATCGATCTGGCCAACCGCGTGGCGCGGACGGATGTGACCGTCTTCATCAACGGCCCCACCGGTTCGGGCAAGGAAGTGCTGGCGCGCACGGTGCATGCGGCAAGCCGCCGGGCGGCAGCGCCTTTCGTGGCGATCAACTGCGCGGCGATCCCCGAGAATATGCTGGAGGCGATCCTTTTCGGGCATGAGAAGGGGGCCTTCACCGGCGCATCGAACGCCAACAAGGGCATCATCCGCGCCGCCGAGGGCGGGACGCTGATGCTGGACGAGATTTCGGAAATGCCGATGGGGTTGCAGTCGAAACTCTTGCGCGTGTTGCAGGAGCGGGCGCTGACGCCGATTGGGGCGCAGGCTGAGGTGGCGGTGGATATCCGCGTGATCGCAACGTCGAACCGCGACATGGAGGAAGAGGTGCGCGAACGCCGGTTCCGCGAGGATCTGTTCTATCGCCTGAACGTCTTTCCGCTGGCCACCCGCGCGCTGTGCGAACGGCCGGAGGATATTCCGGTTCTGGCCTGCGCCATGGTGCGGCGGCACGCGCCTGCGGGCCAGCCCCTGCCGATGCTGACGCCGGATGCCATCGCCGCGCTGGTGGCACATGACTGGCCGGGCAATGTGCGCGAATTGGAAAACGTCATCCAGCGCGCGCTGGTGATGCAGGAGGGCGGGCGGATCACGCCCAATGATCTGCTGATCCGGGCGGCGACGCCGACGGTGACGCGGCTGATGGCACGCGCGGTCTGAGGCAGGCAAGATGAGCATCGGATCGGTGAACGGCTTTTCGCCCTTCGCTGCCGGATTGATCCGGCCAGAAGGGCCGCAGGTGGGCCAGCAGGCGGGTCTTCAGACGGGCCAGCAGACAGGCGGCATCCAGACGCCTTTTGCACCCCAGGCCACGCCGGGGATCGGCGAGGCAAAGGGGCCGGGTTTTGGCGAACGCATCGCGGGCGCGGTCGATAACCTTGCCCAAGCACAGAACACAGCCACGCAGCGGGCGCGGGATTTCGAAATGGGTCTGGAGACGGATCTGGCCTCGGTGATGATCGATCAGCAGATCTCATCGCTTGGGTTCCAGTTCGCGCTGAACGTGCGGAACAAGGCGCTGGGTGCCTACCGCGACATTATGAACATGCCGGTCTGACAAGACGAGAGGATTGACGCAACATGGCAATGACCCCCATTCCGGTCGGCAGCGGCAACCCGATCGTGGCGCAGATGAAGGGCGCCGTCAGTAATGTGATGCGCATGGGCAACCAGCCCGCGCTGCGCCGCGCGATGCCGGCAATCCTGATCCTGTCGGTTGCCGTTCTGGCGGTGGGCGGTTGGCTGATCCTGCGGGAACCGGCGCGGATGGTGCTGTTTCCCGGAATGGCCGAAGCAGATAAGGCGCAGGTGATCGAGGCGTTGAACGCGGCAGGAATTGCGGCCTCGGTCGACAGCTTTACAGGCGAGATCGAGGTGGCAACCGCGGAATACCACCGCGCGCGGATGCAGCTTGCATCGCAGGGGCTGCCGACTTCGACCCCGGATGCCAATGCGGTGCTGACCGATCTGCCGATGGGGGCAAGCCGGTCTGTGGAAGGGGCGCGGCTGCGGCAGGCGCAGGAATTGGAATTGGCGCGGTCGATCACCGAAATCTCATCCGTGTCGCAGGCGCGGGTGCATTTGGCGCTGCCCGAAAAATCGGCCTTTTTGCGCGATACGCAGGCGCCGCGTGCGTCGGTTTTCCTTCAGCTTGCACCGGGCCGGATGTTGGAGCCCTCGCAGGTGGAAGCGATCGTGAACCTTGTGTCCACTTCGGTTCCCGGCATGGCGCGGGGCGATGTGACGGTGGTGGATCAGATGGGGCGACTGCTGTCGCGCGGTTCGGATGATCCGGCGGCGGTGGTGTCGGACCGGCAGTTGCAGCACCGGCTGGAGGTGGAGCAACTGTATCGCGAGCGGATCGAGGCGTTGCTGACGCCGATTGCGGGGCCGGGGAACCTGTCGGTGCAGGTGACGGTGGATATGGATTTCACGCAAAGCCAGATCACTGAAGAGCGGGTCGATCCGAACGGAACGGCGCTGCGGTCGGAACAGTCGGAATTGGTGGAATCGGCCGAGCCGCCGGCGCGGGGCGTGCCGGGCGCGGTGGCGAACCAGCCGCCGAACCAGGCGCAGTTGCAGGCGGCGGGTCAGGTGCCCGCGCCGACAGGTCCGCAGCCTTTGGCAGGGACGATCACCAACCGGTCCACTGGTACGACGAAGAATTACGAAGTGAGCCGCACGGTTGAAACCACGCAGCCCGCCACGGCCCGCGTGATGAAGATCAGCGCGGCGATCCTTTTGCGCGCCACGCCGCAGGCCCCGGTGGAAGAGGGGGCGGAACCGCCCCCGCTGTTGCCCGAGGCGCTGAAGGCCGATCTGGAGCGGCTGGCGCAAACGGCCATCGGCTTTGACGCGGAACGCGGCGATACGATCACCATCGCGGCGCAGCCCTTCATGGATGAGATGGTGATGGACGTGCCGACCGATTTTTCCTGGGTGCCGGAAGTGCTGCGTCAGGTGGGGATGATCGCGCTCGTGGCCATCGTGGCGCTTGGGATCATCCGGCCCCTGCTGACGCGGGTGGTGCTGCCGGGTGCGGCGGCGGCGAGTGCGATGCAGATGGGTGGCGTGGCCGGGGTCGAGGTGGCCGCAGGCGACAGTCTGGACGATGTGCAGGCCCGGCTTGAGGCGCGGCGCGCGAAGCTGACCAGTGCCGCCCTGGGCGCGAATGTCAGCCGCGAAGAGAAGTTCGCCGTGCTGCGCCAGATCGTGGCCGAAGACCCGGCACGCATCGCATCGGTCTTGCAGAAGATGATGAAGGACGACCCGTCCGCCCCGAAAGCCTAAGGAGAAGAGACGCGCCATGCCCGCCCCTCGCCCCGTATCCGGCCCTGCCCCGATGGGAAGCTCTGTCCCGATGGAACGGCTGACGCCCTTGCATCGTGCGGCGGTGCTGATGATGCTGTTCGGTGAACGTGCCGCCGCTGCCGTGCTGCGCAACCTAAGCCCGGCAGAAGTGCAGAATCTGGGCGCGGCGATGTATTCGATCAACGATGTGGACCAGTTGACGCTGGAACATGTGGTCGAGGAATTCCTGATCGGCCTGAACCGCGAGACAGGGCTGAACCACGGTGCGCCGGTCTATATCCGGTCGGTGATGACCGAGGCGCTGGGTGAGGACAAGGCGCAGTCGGTTATCAGCCGGATCAACCCGTCTTCGGCAGAGCGGCCGATCGAGATCCTTGATTGGATGGATGCGCGGTCCATTGCGGAACTGATCATCGACGAGCATCCCCAGATCATCGCGCTGGTAATCGCCTGTCTGGACTACAGCCTTGCGGCGGATGTCCTGATGCTTTTGCCCGAAGAGGTGCAGCCCGACATCATCCGCCGCATTGCGGATCTGTCCTCCATCCAGCCAGAGGCGTTGCACGATCTGGAACAGGTGATGCAGCGGAAGTTCAAGGCATCGTCCACCAGCCGCGCCAGCCAGATCGGCGGCGTGAAGGCAGCGGCGCGGATCATGAACTTTACGCGGACGGCGATGGAACAGCGCATCATGCGCGAGGTGAAGAAAGAGGATCGCGACCTGATGCAGGCCATCATGGACAACATGTTCGTCTTCGACAATCTGGAGCAATCGGACGATCGGTCGTTGCAAACCCTGCTGCGCAGCGTGGACAACGAGCAGTTGGTGTTGGCCCTGAAGGGGGCGGGCGAGTCGTTGCGCGACAAGCTTTTGGGCTGCATGTCGAGCCGGGCAGCAGCCAACCTGCGCGACGAGATGGAGGCGTTGGGCCCGGTGCGCCTGACCGATGTGCAAGAGGCGCAGAAGGCCATCGTTGCTACGGCGCGGAAACTGTCGGACGAGGGGGCCATCGTGCTTGCCGGTCGCGGCGGCGAGCAGATGGTGTAAGCCATGACCGATGGGGAAGCCCCGCGCATGGGACATGCCGAGGTGATGGCGATGATCCGCGCCTCGGCCCAGAAGGGATTTGCAGCAAGATCACCGGTCGGAGAGGCGGATGCCGTATTCCGCCCCGCACGGCTGGATGCGGTGCGGCGGATTGATCCCGATGCCACGGCCATGGTCGAGGCTGTCGTGGCCACGGAAGATGGCGGCATCACGGTCGCAGCGGGCGAGGTGATGGCGCCAGCGCGGGCGACACCGTCAGCGCATGTGTCGACGGAAGAGATGGCGCAGCGTTTGGCCGAGGCGCGGGCCGAAGGCTATGCCCAAGGGCGCGCCGATGGGATCGAGGCGGGTCATGCCACGGGCCATGCGGAAGGCGTGGTTGCCGGACGGGCCGAAGCGGAGGCCACCATTGGACCGGCGCGCGCGCTGTTTTTGGAGGCAGTGGCACGGCTGGAGGATAGCACAGGGATCGCTGACGGCCTTGCAGGCATATTGGCAGAAGCGGTGCGCAATCTAGCCGCCGAACGGGCGGGGCAGATGATCGATGCGCTGCCTGTGGCTTTTGCCGAACGGGTAGAGGCGCTTGCGGATCGCGTGGCACAGGGGGTGCGTGCGGTTTCCGTGCGGCTGCACCCGGATGACCTTGAGGCGATCCGCCCGCATCTGGCGGGATGCGAGGTGCTGGAGGGCGCGATGCTGTCCGCAGATGCGCGGCTGAGCCGAGGCGATGTGGAGGTGCGGGCCGAGGGCATCCGTCTGGCCGACCTTCTGGAGGTGCGGGGATGAGCCTGCTGGAGCGGATCGGGGCCGAGGTGGCACGGCAAGCGGTTGCGCCTGCGCCGCGCGTCGAGGGGCGGGTCTTGCGCTATGACGGGTTGATCCTTGAGGCGACGGGTTTCCCGGCCAGCCCCGGCAGCCTGTGCGAAATCGCGACGGAAACCGGCACGCCCGTGCAGGGCGAAGTGATCGGATTTGCGCGGGGGCATGTGCTGATGTTCCTGAACCAGCCGGGTGCCGCGATCATGGCGGGCGCGCGGGTGAAGGTGATCGATGGAGGCCAGATGGCCGAGGTGGGCGATGCCCTGCTGGGCCGTGTGGTGGATGCCGAGGGGCATCCTTTGGACGGGCTCCCACCCCCGCGCTGTGATGCGGTTTGGCCCCTTGCGGGGCGGTTGATGAACCCCCTGGCGCGAACGGCGGTGGATCGACCGCTGGATGTGGGGGTGCGTATTCTGAATGCCGCGCTGACGGTGGGACGAGGGCAGCGTCTGGGCATCATCGCCGGGTCGGGCGTGGGTAAATCGGTGCTGATGGAGATGATGGCCCGCCAGACCGAGGCCGATGTCATCGTGGTGGGTCTGATCGGCGAACGGGCGCGCGAGGTGGGGGCCTTTGTGCGCAGCGTGATGCAGGGCGAGGCGGCCAAGCGCATCTGCATGGTGGCCGTGCCTGCCGACCGTTCCCCCCTTTTGCGGCTGCGCGCGGCGCGGCGGGCGACGGCGATTGCCGAACATTTCCGCGCGCAAGGCAAGCAGGTCCTGCTGATCATGGACAGCCTGACGCGGGTGGCGCATGCCCAGCGCGAGATCGGCCTGGCCTTGGGCGAACAGCCGACGGCGAAGGGCTATCCGCCATCGGTCGTGTCGCTGATCCCCGGGCTGATCGAACGGACCGGGCCGGGGCTGCCGGGGGAAGGCGCGATCACGGCAATCTATACCGTGCTGGCAGATGGGGATGACACAACGAATGACCCGGTGGTGGATACGGCGCGGGCCATTCTGGACGGGCATATCGTTCTGTCGCGGCGCCAGACGCAGATGGGCATTTATCCGGCGGTGGACCTGCCGCAATCGGCCAGCCGTGTGATGATGGATATCACCGACCCTGCGCATCGGGAGGCGGCGCAGAAGCTGCGCCGGATGATCACGCTTTACATGGATAACCGCGATCTGATGCTGATGGGGGGCTATGTTCCGGGGCAAGACCCCGACCTTGATGAGGCGATACGGCTGTGGCCGCGCATCCTTGATCTGATCCGACAGGGGCCGCATGACCCGGCGGATTTCGCGGCAAGCCGTGAGGCGTTGATCATGCTGGCCGGGACGGGTGTGGCATGACGGGAAAAAGCAGGGTTCTTGGCCTTATGGCCTTGCAGGAAAAGGCGCGCATTGCAGGCACCTTGGCCGATCTGCGCGAGGCGGCGCGCCAGAAGGATGAGGCCGAGCGGATGGTCTCCCGCCTGCATGATGCGCTGGCGCGGCAATCGAAAGGTGCGGGCGTGCGGCTTGCTGCGGAAGTGATGGCCGAGCGGGCGATGGCGGCACAGATCCTGACCGAGGCGGAGCGTCACCGCATGAAGCGAGAGGCTTTTGCCACCCAGATGGCCGAGGAACAGGCAAAGCTGGCCCGGCAAGAACATCGCCACCAGACCCTTGCCGACAAGGCCAAGGCCGCCCGGCGCGGTGAGGCGGAGGAACGGCAGGCTGCCCGTGATGCGGCCCAACCCCCGCGCCGACGCTGAGGTTGGCATTCCTTTTGCAAGCGGGGCGCAGATGCCCCTTTTCGGATCGAGAGCACGATGACCCTGCCCGTCACCCTTGCCGAGACCCCTGCCCTGCCCCGTAAGAGCGAGGCGGCCGCCTCTGCTGCTGCACCGGAAGAAGGCGGCGAGGCGCGGTTCGCGGAAACGCTGGCCGGGGCGATGGGACCTGAGGCGAAGGGCAAGGCGGGCAAGAAGGCCGATGAGACCGTGCCTGCTGTCGAGGTGCCCACGGATGCCGAGGCGATGCTGGCCGATCTGGAACAGCGGGCGGTCGCGATTGAGGGCGAGGGTGCGACGCCGAGCGCGGGTCTGGAGCAGGAGCTTGCCGTGGCTGGGACGGAAGCCCCGGTCGAAGGCGCGGCCGCCGTGATCGGGGCCCCTGCACCTTTGCCGGATGATGTGGCCGAGCTGCCCGTGGAAGGGTCCGAGGTGGATTTGACCTCTGAGGAGGCGGGTGCCGAAGAGGACATTCCGCTGGACCTGCCAATGGCGGCAATGCTCGCGGCGGCGCTGCCTGTAGCGCCGACGGGCGAGGCGGCGGCCCCGACCGTGCAGCCCACCGATGCAAGTGTCGAGGCCGCGCGTCGCGCGATGGCCGCAAGCATGACGATGCCGGGTCTGGCCAAGGCCGACAAGGATGGCAAGGGGCCGCTGGAGGGGCCGGAAGCTGCCTCCGAGGCCGAAACGGCAACCGAAGGCAAGGACGAGATCGCCATGGGCAAAGTCGCGCCGGGGGCCGAGTTGCGGCCTGTGGCAGCAGGCGTGGCCCCAGTGGCCGCCGAACCGCGCAATGGTGGCGAGGCGCGGCGTGAGACGGCGGAGATCACCCTTGCCGCCTTGGGTGCCGAGAAGGCAGAGGTGAGCGCCCCGACCACATCGACGGGCGGCAGCGCAGCGCTGGTCGGGGCGCAGCCCTTTGGCGTGACGGCAGGTGGCCCAATCCACCTTGCGCGGCCCGGTTGGGAAGTGGCGCTGGCGGATCGGATCGCGGCAGAGCTTTCAGGCGATGGGCAGGAGATCGAGCTTGATCTTGCCCCTGAAACGCTGGGCCATCTGAAGATCAAGCTGGAGGTTGTGGACGGTTTGGCGCAGGTGCGGATCGTTACGGAAACGACCGAAGCCGCGCGGCTGTTCCAGCAAGCGGAACACCGGCTGTCGGAAAGCCTGTCGCGCGCGGGGCTAAGCCTTGGTGGACAGGATGCCCAGAGCCGCGATGCCCAGAATGGGCAGGGGCAGGCTGGGCAGGGTGGAAATGGTCCGGGGGACCGGGGGCCACGACCGCGCAGCATGGAGTTGCATTTTGATCGTCAGGGCGTCGGAGCCTTGGCCGAACAGGCCGGTCGCGCGGGGCGCGGATTGGTCAATCTGATTGCCTGAGGGGACTGAAGGATGAGCAGCGAAACCGTCGATATCGTCGCGCCGCGCAAGAAGGGGCGCATTCTGGGCCTTGTGGGAAAGATTCTTGGGTCCGTCATCCTTTTGGGGGCGGGCTTTGGCGGGGGGTATGTCTATTTCGCCAATCCCTTTTCACCCACGCAGGACATGCTGCGCCTGATCGAACCCGATCAAGCCGCGCGGGCCGATGCGGATGGGCGCGAGAAGGTGCCGAAAGACACGCCGGACGAAACGCTGTTTCAGACGCTTTATTTCACCTTTCCCGACCCGATCACGTCTAACCTTAAGGATTCGCGGTCTTTTCTTCAGGTGCAGATCGGCGTTTCGACGCAGTATGACGAGCAGGTCATCACGAATGTGGAGACCCACAAGCTTGCCCTGCAATCAGATATGCTGGCGGTGATCGCGACCTTTACGGAAGAAGATATCGCAGGGCCGAATGGGCGGGCGCGGTTGGCGGATGCGCTGAAGGATGCGGTGAATGCCCGACTGATGCGGATGGAAGGCTTTGGTGGGGTGGAGGACGTGTTCTTTCCGTCCTTCATGATGCAGTAAAGGACCCGCGCGATGGCGATGACACCGCGCAAGCTGTCTGCCAATGAGGTGGCCGCCCTCGTCGGCGGCCTGATGGATAACACGAGTTTCGGCCAGTCGGCGGATGGGGTTGAGGTTCGGCCCTATACCTTTGGTTCCAATGATCTTTCCCAGATGGGCGACTACCACGCCCTGCGGATGATCAACGAAAGGTTCTGCCGTATCGCCCGGTCCGTCTTTCTGCCGATGCTGCGGATACAGCCGCGGATTTCGGCCTTTCCGGCCGAGATGCGGAGTTTTGACGACTATCGAAACAGCCAAGACAATTTCGTTTCGCTGACCAATACGCGGATCGAAGAATTGCGGGGCAGCCATCTGATCGTGATCCCGCCACCCTTTATCAGCCTGTTGACGGATGCCTATTACGGGGGGTCGATCCGCTATGTGAAGAATGGGCGGAACGAGTTCACCGCGACTGAGCAGCGGGTGATCGAGATTGTCACCGACCGATTGAACAACGCGCTGCAATTGGCATGGCGCGATCTGATGCAGTTGACCTTTGCGGTTCAGACCCGGGAAGAGAACATGCAATTCGCCGCCTTTGTGGATGGCGATGATATGATCGTTAATTGTTCCTTCATGGTTCAACTGCCCGATGCCGAACCGGCCAGCTTTGATATTCTGTATCCCCTTCAAACACTTAAGCCCATCGCCAGCCAGTTGAGATCGCGCACGCAGTCGGATTCCCTTGAGGATGATGCCAGCTGGCGCGAGCGGTTGGAGCGGGCGGTGATGACCATCCCGCTGGCCGTCCGGACGCGGCTGTGCGAGCCGGAAATTCCGCTGAAGAGGCTGGCCTCGTTGAAGGAGGGGGATGTGGTGCCTGCGAAAGTGACGGACAAAGTCGAGATCCTGATCGACGGGAAAGTTTATTTCGAAGCGGTGCCGGGTGAGTTGGGGGGGAAGTCGGCCCTCTCGATCAGCAAACGCGTGAAAGGATAAGAAAAGATGACCGAAGCGGCGAGTTCGACCAGCAGCGAAGGGCTGCGCCTGTTGGAAAATATCGGCGTAAAGCTGACGGTCGAGGTGGGCCGGGCGGAGCTGACGATCAAAGATTTGCTAAGACTTTCAGAGGGTTCCGTGATTGAACTGGACAGGCTGGCGGGTGATCCGCTGGATGTTCTGGTCAATGGCACCCTGATCGCCAAGGGCGAGGTGGTCATGGTTGGCGAACGGTTCGGCATCCGATTTGGTCAGATCATCGACCCGGAAAAGCGGGCGGAAAGCCTGTAACGGTTGTGCCCTGTTTTGTGCCGGGTTTTGTGCAGCAAACTGTGGCCACAGAGCGCGCGGTGAGGTGAGGCTTTGGCAAGGGATCAGGCGGTGCCCAGCACATCAAGGATGATGCGGAAGGATTTGCTGCCGACCTTCGGCAGAAGCCGCAATTCGTTGATCAGCGCAGGCTTGGGCATGGTGCGAACCTCGTCCACGGCGAGATTGAAGAAGGGATGTTCCAGCGCGCGTTTGCTGGGCAAGCCATCGATGCGGTGGGGGACGATCAGGTCGCGGAGTGTGGTGACGGGCATTTTTCTCTCGCACTGGCTACTGGGACTGTCGGGAAATCGTATCGGGGCCGGGATGCCATCGTCAGACGGTCGGAGGTCTGGACCGGGCTGACATAAGGATGGCCCATCGCGGCCTTGCAACCCAGGCCTGAAAAAATGGTGCGGTTTCGTTCCATCCCCGGCCCATGCGGCACGGGGTTTGCAGGGATTGGCGCAGATGTCGCCTTTCTGACGGAGTGCCCTGCTTTGGATGTGATCCGACCTGACCAAATTCTGACCCTGATCCTGTTCATGGCCGTGCTTGGCCTTGGCTGGCTGGTGGTGAAGATGAACCGTGGCGGGATCGCGCGACGGATCGCGGGCGAACGCAGGATGCGTTTGGTGGAGGTGGCGGCTTTGTCGCCCACCGACCGGGCGATGATCTTGCAGGTGGATGCGCGCGAGTTCCTGATCCTGCGTTGCCGGGGTGAGGCACCTGTCGTGACGCCGCTGGAGCCTGCGCCCTTGGCGCAGGCGGAGGGCGCGGCATGACGCGCCTTTTGCCCTTTCTTCTGCCCTTGTTGATCGTGGCGCTGCCCGGCGCGGCGCTGGCGCAGGGTTTGCCTGCGCTGACCATGTCGGAGACAGAGGGCGGGACGACCTATTCCCTGTCCTTGCAGATCGTCGCGCTGATGACGGCGCTGACGGTGCTGCCGTCAATCGTGCTGGGGATGACGGCCTTTACGCGGATCATCATCGTGCTGTCCATCCTGCGGCAGGCCTTGGGCACGCAGCAGACGCCGCCGAACCAGGTTCTGATCGCGCTCGCGCTGTTCCTGACATTCTTCGTGATGCAGCCGACGATGACGGCGTTCTATGATCAGGCGCTGTCGCCCTATCTGGATGGGCAGATGCCGGCGGATCAGGCGATCGAGATCGGCAGCGGCATCCTGCGCGGCTTTCTGATCGAGAATACGCGGCAGAACGATCTGATGATGTTCCAGCAATTGGCGGGGGATGGCCCCTATGCCACGCAGGACGATGTGCCGCTGTCGGTGCTGCTGCCGGCCTTCATCACATCGGAATTGAAGACGGCGTTCCAGATCGGGTTCCTGATCTTTTTGCCCTTCCTTGTCATCGACATGGTGGTGGCGTCGATCCTGATGGCACTGGGGATGATGATGCTGTCGCCCATGCTGGTGTCGCTGCCGATCAAGTTGCTGCTTTTCGTGCTGGTGGATGGCTGGGCTTTGACCGTGGGGTCGCTGGCCGCGACCTATGGCGTGGGGGGATAGGATGGATTTCGACGGGAATATCGAACAGTTGCGGCTGGCCTATTGGAACATCCTTCTGGTGGCGGGGCCGGTTCTGGGCGTGGCACTGATCACCGGTCTGGTGGTGGGCATCGTGCAGGCGGCGACGTCGATCAACGAGCAGACGCTGAGTTTTGTGCCGAAGCTGGCGATTTCCATGCTGACCATGGCGCTGGCATCGGGGTTCATGCTGACGGTGATGACGGATTACTTCGCCTATGTCTTCGAGACGATCCGGGCGATCCGCTGATGGGGGGAGAGTTTCCGCTGCCGGGCATGGGGTTGCAGGCCATCACGGGATGGCTGGCGCAATATGTCTTTGCCATGCTGCGGATCGGGGCCTTTCTTCTGGCAGCGCCCTTCTTTGGCGGGCGGTTTGTTTCCTTGCCGGTGCGGATCATGGTGACGGCGGTTCTGGCGCTGCCGGTGATGGCGGGGGGCGTGGCGCTGCCTGCGCCGGCCGAATTGGCGGGGCTGTCGGCGGTGCCGATGATCCTGAACGAATTGGCCATCGGGCTGGTGGCGGGGCTGGTCTTGATGATCCTGTTCAGCGCGGCGGCCTTGGCGGGGGACCGGATCGCGGCGACGGCGGGCCTTGGCTTTGCGGCGCAGTTTGATGCGGCAGCGGGCGGGCAGACGCCGGTGGTGGCGCAGATCTTTGGGCTGTTCATGACGGTGATCTTCTTTTCCGTCGATGGCCATCTGACGGCGATACGGATCGTTCTGGAAAGCTATCAGGCGATGCCCCCCGGCAGCCCGATCGGGTTTGATCGGCTGGTTCTGGCGGGGATCACGGCGGGATCGCAGATGTTCGCCCTTGGCTTTGCGGTGATGATGCCGGTGATCGCGGTGCTGCTGTTGTTGAACATCGCGGTGGGGGTGGTGACGCGCTCTGCGCCGACGTTGAACATCTTTTCCTTTGGCTTTCCGCTGACCATGACGGTGACGCTGCTTCTTTTGTATCTGACCGCGCCGGGGACGGCCGGGTCGATGGAAGAGGTGGTGACGGCGGGGCTGTCGCTGATCAGCGACCTTCTGTTGGGAGGTGGCGGTGGCTGACGAGAATGACGGCGCCGAAAAGTCACATGAGCCGACGCAGAAACGGCTGGATGACGCGCGGGAGGAAGGGAATGTCCTGACCTCGAAAGAGGCGATGGTTTTTGCTGGGATGGCGGTGGGGACCGGGATGCTTGCGCTTTCGGCGCAGGCGATGCCGTCGCTGTTGCCGAAGTTTCAGGCCTATTTCCTGATCCAGCCGGGTGCCGATCTGAATCAGGTCGTCACGCAGCATGTCTGGGGGGCGTTCTGGCAGATCATCGGCCTGTCGGTGGTGGTTGCGGTGCCTGTGATGCTGGCAGTGATCGGCGTGCAGATCGCGATGGGCGGGATGCATTGGTCGATCAAGGCGGCGGGGTTGAAGTGGAACCGGATCGACCCGCTGGCCGGGATCAAGCGGATGGTGTCTGCGACGGCGCTAGTGGAACTGGGCAAGGCGGTGGCGAAGGTTCTGGTCCTTGGCGCGGTGGGCTGGGCGATGATGGCGGCGGCGCTGCCCGCGCTGGAGCGGCTGTGGCAGGCGGGGCCTGCGGCGGGCGCGGCGGTGATGGGAGACGCGACGCTGCGGCTGATGTGGGGGATGGTGCTGGGTCTGGCGGCAGTGGCGGTGCTGGACGTGGCGTGGCAGTGGTACAGCCTGCGCCAGAAGATGATGATGACCCTTCAGGAAGTGAAGGAAGAGAACAAGGAACAGAACGGGTCGCCCGAAGTGAAGGGCCGTCTGCGCCAGTTGCAGATGGAGGCGAGCCGGAATGCCTCGCGCCGCAGGAAGGCGCTGGACGATGTGCCACGGGCGACGGCGATCGTGACGAACCCCACGCACTTTGCCGTGGCGATCCGCTATGTCCCGGGCGAGACGCGCGCGCCCATGATCCTTGCCATGGGCAAGGGGCCGATGGCGTTGGAGATCATGGCGCGCGGGCGCAAGGCGGGGCTTGCGCCGATGCAGATCCCGGTGCTGGCGCGGGCTTTGTATTTCACCGGGGATATCGGGATGGAGATCAACGAACAGCTTTACGCCGCCGTCGCGGCGGTGCTGGCGCATGTCTATCGGCTGGATCGTGGCGAAGGGTCGGTGCTGCCCGATGTCGATCTGCCGCCGGAGCTGCGGTTCAGCGAATTCGGGCAGCCTGAGGCACGGAGGTATGGATGACGAAACGCAGCCAGAAAACGACCGGAGAGATGATTTCCACCATGGTCTTTGCCGGGGCCGGGTGCCTGTTGATGCTGGGCGCGCTGGACCCGGAAATGACGTTGGGCGAGCGGCTGGCGCTGGGCTTTGGCGCGCTGGGCGGGTTCGCGGCGGCGGCGCGGTTCCTGATCGCCGCGCTGTGGGCGCGGTGGCGGTGATGGCACGGGATTTGCCCTAGATGCCGGGACGACAGAAGGAGAAGGCCATGAAAAGCGCCGACACGTCGGAGATGGATGCCGCGACCGCCGCAGGCGACAGCGCGACCGATAAGATCCGCCGCGCGCTGGAAGCGGCAGAAGCAGCCAATGATGCGGCGCAGGAGCTTGCCGATCTGTCGGCGGCGCATCGCGCCTTTGCCGAGGCCGTGATCAAGGGCCAGCGACGCAATACGTTGTTCGCGTCAGGGGCGCTGGCCGGATCTATCGTCGCCGTGGTTCTGGGCGGGTTGGTCTATTTCCGGTCGGTCGCCGATCTGCGGATGGCGGCCGGCGTGCAATCGGAGGCGGCCGCCCTTTTGGTGAAAGAAGTCAAGCAGATCGACGGGATCGGCGATACGGTCGAAGAACAGCAGAACGTGATGAAGACCGATCTGCTGGCGCTGTTGGAACAGGTGAAGGACGAGATCCGCATCGCCGGGGCGGATGCCCTGAAGCTGCCAGAGGCGGAGCCGATGGGGCCGGAAATTGCCGAAGCCGTCCGCGCCGGGGTGAAGGAAGACATCGATGCGGCGAAGACTGAATTGATGACCGCCTTGGCCGAGATCGAAGTGAAGGGCGGGAGCAAAAGTCTGGACGAGTTGAAGGCGCTGATTACCGAATTGTCGATGCGGAGCGCCGCAGCAGCGCGCGAAACGGCATCCCCTGCCCCGGCGCAGGCGACGCCCACCCCGGCCACGCAGGCCGGCGGCGCACGCAACACGCGGCCCGCCACGCGGGCGGCCAGCGCGCCGGAACCCAACCCTTTCGTTTATCCGTGAGACAGCCATGAGCCAGCTTGGCGCAGACGCTGGCACGTTGGCCGGAGAGGCCCCTGCGGTGCCGCAGACCCTGCGCCTGCGCGAGGGATCGGTCAACGCAGAGGGGCGGCGGCTGGGCCTGACCGGGGGCGAGGTCTTGCTGTTGGTCAATGGCGTACCCTTTACCGGGACCGAGACGGCGCTGACGGCGCGGCTTTTGATCCGGCGCGGAAAGCCCCTTGCCCTGACATTCGCGCGCGAGGGGGGGAACCTTCTGGTTCTGACCACGACCACGGCGCTGGGACGGTGGGAGCAGGTGCCCGCCCTGCCCGCGCCGGAGGGCGAGGCGGCGCGGATCGATCCCGATGGGTTGCGGAATTACGAGGTCATGCGGAGCCCGGAGGGGCAGTATGACCTTTATGCCGTCGATGCCCCGTTGATTGCAGTGATAGCGCCGCCCCTCTGGCTGTTTCAGATGCGGGTCTGGGCGCCGGGGGCCACGCTGTTGGCGGGGCTGGTGGCGGCGGCGATTGTGACGCCTTGGCTTTCGCTGGCGGTGTGGCTGTCGGCGGCGCTGTGGATCCGTGGGGCGGCGATGCCGTTGCTGCGGGCGGACAGGCAGGCGCGTGGCCTTGGCTTTGCCGGGGTTGTCGCTGCGCGAAGCGAGACGGAGGCGCATGCCATCCATCAGGCGCGGGCGCCGGGGGATCGCTGCATCTTTTGCCCGGACAAAGAGGCCCCGACCGCCGCCGCGTGAGGGTTCTGGAAAAGAAAAAGGCCCGCCGATCTGGCGGGCCTTTTCCCTTGTGTGAGCGGGAGACCTGACTTCCCTGTCACAAGTGCATGTATCTGTCGCGGCCCCTTAGGCCTTAGTCATCAGGGCGCGGCGGCGACGATCCACCGACGATGCGATGCGGAGCTGGTCGCGATACTTTGCCACCGTCCGTCTTGCAAGCTGGATGCCATCTTCCTGCCCGATGATGCGGGCGATGATATCATCGGACAGCGGCTCTTCAGGATTCTCGGCGGCGATGAGTTTCTGGATGCGGTGGCGGATGGCGGCGGCGGAGCCAGCCTCACCCCCGTCGCCATCGCGGCTGGCGAGGGCCGCGCTGAAAAAGCTTTTCAGCGGGAAGGTGCCCTGCGGCGTGGCAATCAGGATGCCCGAACAGACACGCGAGACGGTGCTTTCGTGGACGCCGATCGCCTCGGCCACTTCGCGCAGGACCATGGGGCGCAGACGGGAAGGGCCATGTTCAAGGAATTCGGTTTGGCGGCGGACAACCTCGGCCCCGACCTTGAGCGTGGTCTGGTTGCGGTGTTCGACGGCGCGCGACAGCCAGCGGGCGACGGACAGGCGTTCGGAGACGTAGGCGTTCGCCTCGATCCGGCGGAGGGCGAGGCGGCGGGCTTCGCCTTCACGCACCACCACTGTGGGCAGGGTGGAACGGTTGAGGTCCACGCGCCAGCCATCGGCACCACGGGTGACCAAAAGATCGGGCGCGCGCTGCGGCATCGGGGCACCGTCGAAGGTGGCACCCGGCTTGGGGTTGAAGCTGCGGAGTTGGCGCAGCATGGCCTTGAGATCATCCATCGCGACGTTGCAGACGCGGCAGAGGCCACGCAGATCGGCCTGCGCCAGCATTGGCAGATTATTGAGCAGCGCCGAGAAGGCCGGGGTCAAAAGGCCTTGATCGCGGGCCTGAAGGCGCAGACATTCGGCAAGGTTGCGGGCGAAGAGGCCTGCCGGTTCCACCTGTTGCAGGCGGTGAAGGAGGGCCTCAACCTCGGACTCGTCCACCATCAGGCGGTCGGCGATGGCGGACAGGGATTGGCCCAGCCAGCCCGAGGGTTCCAGCGCATCGAGGAAGGCCTCGGCCATCATGGAGTCACGCGGGGAAAGGCCTAGGCGTGCCACTTCGGCGGCGGCATGGGCATAGAGCGAGGGGCCGGGATCGGCGGCGAGCTGACCAAGCTTGTCCCAGTCATCTTCGCCGGAGCGGAGTTGCGAGGGAAGGGTCAGGTCGCGGGCGGTGCTGGCGCCTTTGGGTTGCGCGGCGCGCGCACCGAGATCGAGGAAGGGGTTCTCCTCGGCCTGGGATTCGATGAAGGAGGCGAGGTCGGTATTGCCCATCTGAAGCAGTTGGATCGCCTGCTGAAGCTGGGCGGTCACCACGACGGATTGGCGCTGGCCGATGGACTGGGACGTGAAAAGCTGCATGGGTAATGTCTCCTTGCAGCGACCATGACTCACCCAATGCGTGTGGCGCAAAATTTTGGTTTGACACCCCTAAAATGGCCGATGGGCAGTGAATTAAACGGGTTTTCGACGCTTTAACCCATTGAAAATAAAAGAAGCCCCCGGTCTGTATGGACCGGGGGCATCCGTTTGGATGTCGGGCTTTCGTCAGCCGCGGAGGAGACTCAGCACGTTCTGCTTGGACGAGTTCGCCTGGGCAAGCATCGCGGTGGCAGCCTGCGACAGGATCTGGCCACGGGCGAGGTTCGTCGATTCCTTGGCGAAGTCGGCATCCACAACCTGCGAGCGAGCCGTCTGAACCGAAACCGAGATGTTGGTCAGGTTCGAGATCGTCGAGTCGAGGCGGTTGGACAGAGCACCGAGGTCACCGCGGGACTGGCTGATCTTCTGCAGGGCGACGTCGATGACTTCGATCGCCTTGGCCGAGGATTCAGCGGTGGAGAGGTCGATATCGGCCACCGATTCCAGTTCAGAGGTGAAGGACGCCGCCGCCGCGTTGCCGAAGAAGCCGGTCGCCGCCGCCGTCGCGCTGATCGCGAAGGTTTCGGTCGAGGTGAAGCTGACTTGGCCGGTGACGGTGGTCGCGGCACCCGTGGCGAGCGTCGAGGTCACGGCAGCGGTCGAGGGATCGCCGTCGGCGTCGATCGACAAGGTGATGCCCGTGGTCGTCGCGGTGTGGGTGTAGTCGTCGATGGTGATGTTGGTGCCGTTGGCATCGGTCATCACGATCGAGGTGTTGTCATCGCCCATCGTCGCGGTCACGCCGGTGGAGGCCGATTTGCTGTTGATCGCGTCACGCAGCGAGGTCAGGTCGATCGCGCCAGCCGAGTCTGTGGAGATCGCGACGCCTTCGCCGATCGAGGTGCCGTTGATCGTGAAGCTGACCGTGCCAGCCGCCGCAGCGCCGCCGGTGAAGGACAGCGTGGCCTGCGTCTTGGCCGTAGCGGCAACACCCGTCATCGACTGCACCGCGTTGACGGCGGCGGCGAGTTCTTCAGCCGACTGGCCGGCGGTGGCGTTGATTTCGGCGCTACCGGCGCTGCCGGTGATCACGATGTCCTGTGCCGCGACACCGGTGGCGGCGGCCGAGGCCAGCGTCGATTGCTTGTACGCGCCGATCTTGGTGGCGGCGGTCGAGTCGATCGAGATGCTGAGGGTCTGGCCCGCATCGGCACCGATCTGGAACTGCTTGTCGGTGAAGGAGCCATCCATGACCTTCATGCCGTTGAAGGTGGTGTTTTCAGCGACGCGGTTGATTTCCGACAAGAGCTGGCGAACTTCGGCCGTGATGTTGCCGCGGTCAGAGCTGGTGTTGGTGTCGGAAGCGGACTGCACGGCCAGTTCGCGGACGCGCTGCAGCATGTTCGAAACTTCGACATGCGCGCTTTCCGTCGTGTCGAGCAGGTTCTTGCCGTCGGCAGCGTTCCGGATGGCTTGGTTGATGCCCATCACCTGCGAGGTCATCTTTTCCGCGATGGCCATACCGGCCGCGTCATCCTTTGCGCCGTTGATGCGCAGACCCGAGGACAGGCGCGTCATGGCGGTGTTGAAGTCGTCGTTCACCTTGGTCATGTTCGCCTGCGCGGCGATGGCACCGATATTCGTATTGATCGTCGTCATGGTTTCAGCCTCCTGATACCCTTTCGCGCCCCAAATGCGCTCGGCATTGACAACGGCCTGTTACGCAGATGTTTAGCGTGGCGTGAAAGATTTACGGATTCTTTCGTTTTTTCGGGGGCTTGGCGGCTCAGTCGGGGCCTGTGCTTGTTTAACCGCGCATTGCGCGGACCTGGGCGCGGGCGGGGCTGCGCGCCCCTGCGCGAGGGCGCGAATATCGCGCGTGAGACGCGCCTGTGGGGGTGCGGGGGCAGGAAATCGCGCGATCACGCAGTTTTTGCATCGCGGCGTATATAGGTGGCGGGATGTCTGCCGTTCCTAGGGTCTGAAGCACAGCAGTCACTGGAGTGGCGCGATGGATATCGCAACCCTTGTCGGCCTATTGGGGGCGGTCGCAATGATCATCGGTTCGATGGTCTTTGCTGGCGGCTTGAGCCCCTTTGTCGACGTGGCGTCGGTCATCATCGTCTTTGGCGGCACCTTCTTCATCGTGATGATGAAGATGCCGATGGGCGTGTTCATCGGACATTTCAAATCGCTGGGAAAGGCCTTCAAGCCCGCCACCTTTGACATGGCCGGAGTGGTGGAGCGGATGGTGGAGCTGGCTGCCGTGGCGCGGAAGGACGGGATGATGGCGCTGGAAGGCCAGCAAGTGCCGGACCGGTTCTTTGAGCGCGGTTTGCAGATGCTGATTGATGGGGCGGACGAGGCAAAGCTGGTGAAGGCGATGAAGCAAGAGATCAAGGCGATGAAGGCCCGGCATGAGGGCAATCAGAGCGCGATCAAGGCTTGGATCGATTTCGGCCCGGCGATGGGGATGATCGGCACGCTGATCGGTCTGGTGCTGATGCTGGGCAATATGTCGGACCCGAAGTCGATTGGCCCTGCGATGGCGGTGGCCCTTTTGACCACGCTTTACGGCGCGTTGATCGCCAATGTTCTGTTCGGGCCGATCCTGGCCAAGCTGGAAGGCTATACCGCCGATGAGGTGGCTTACCGCGAATTGGTGATCGAAGGGCTGCGCGGCATCGCGCGGGGCGACAGCCCGCGCAATGTGCAAGAGCAGATGGTGACCGTCCTGCCGCCGAAAGAGCAGGCGCGGCTGATGGCCGCCTGAGGACAGGGTCATGGCAGCCGCAAAGATCGTCGCGTTGAAGGTGGCCCCGGTCATCCCCGAAGAGGAGGATGAGCCGCCGAAATGCCCACCTGTCGGTGCGCCGGCATGGCTGGCCACCTTTGCCGATATCGCCACCAATCTGATGGCCTTCTTCGTGCTGATCCTTGGTTTTGCGAAATTCGACGAGGTCAGTTTCAAGAAGATGGCCGGGTCGATGCGCGAGACCTTTGGGACGGAAATGGTGGCGCCGCTTCTGGAAAATCCCGAGGGCGGCACGGTTCTTGAAATGAGCTTCCAACCGCAGGGCTTGCCGCCGGATCAGGTGCAAGGCGAAGAGCCGCCGAAGGGCGATGAAGGCCCATGGCAGGATCGGGACGGCGAAAGCGACAGTCGCAGCCCGGCCGACCAGATGCGGGAGAAGGCGGCGCAGGCCGCCGCTAAGGCATTGATGGATGCGCTGGCATCCGGCGAGGTGAAGGTGGAGCAAGGCAAGTCGCAGGTGACGATCCGCCTGCCCGAGGGCGAGAACCAGCCGACCGCCGAAACGGTGGCGGATGCGCTGGCGCGTCTGGCGCGCACCGATCCAGAGCCGGTGGAAGACCCGACATCTGGCGCGACGAATGACAGCGCCGAACAGGTCGCCGAGGCGACCACCCCACCCGATCAACCCGCCGAGGCAGGCACGGGTGAGGCTGCGCCGGGAAGCGGCGGTGCAGGCGGGACGGCCGAGGCCGGGCGCGGCACCAGCCCCGGCTTTGCCGAGGCGAAGCTGGGCGTTGCGCTGCGGGATCAAAGCGCGCAGGGCCTTGTGGAGGTAGAGCGTCGGGATGGATCGGTCTTTGTCACGGTGGGCGCTGGCGGGGCGTTTTCGTCCGGTTCGGCCGAGTTGACCGCCGAGGCGCGGGAAATCCTTGGCCAGATCGCCGAGAACGGGCTGGCGCCGGGGGCGAAGGTGACGATCACGGGCCATACCGACAACGTGCCCTTGGCCAATTCGCCCTTTGGCGACAATTTCGGCCTTGGCGCGGCGCGGGCATCGGCGGTGGCACAAGAGATGGTGCGCAGCGGGTTGGTGCGGCCTGACCAGATCAGCGTGGTGTCGAAGGGCGAGACGGCCCCCGTGGCCGACAACCTTACGGAAGATGGCCGGGCGCAGAACCGGCGGATCGAGATCGAGATCGACTATGACGGCACTGCGGCGGAATAACCCCTGCCTTCTGAGCGGGCAGCTAAGACAAGCGGCGGTTGTGCCGTTCATAGATGCGCAAGGAAAGGTCTGACAGATGACCGTGGATATCCTTTCGTCACTGAACAAGAACGGGTCGGGGTTGAACCTGCGGGACCTGACGGCATCGCTTGTCTCGGCGGAGATCGATCCGCAGAAGGCGCGGCAGACCGAGCGGGTGGATGCGGCGACGACGCAAATCTCGGCCTTGGGCGAGGTGCGGGCGCAGTTCGGCGCGTTGAGCACAGCCGTCGATATCCTGCGGCAGAACCCGATCCTGCGGGCCAATTCGGGCAATGACGGGGTGGCGGTGACGATCACCGATCCGTCGAAGATCGCCAGCCAGACGATGTCGATCGGCGTGCAGAAGGTGGCGCAGCGGCAGGTGATGGAATTCACCGGCTTTACCGGGCTGGATCAGGCCGTCGGGGCGGGGACGTTGCAGATTGCCGTCGGGACCTGGGGCGAGGATGCCTTGGGCGCCCCGGAATTCACGCTGAACCCGGACAGCACGGTGCGCACGCTGACCATACCCACCGGCGCGACGCTGAGCATGCTGGCCGAGACGATGAACAGCATTCCGGGGCTGCAAGCGCGGGTTCTGGACAAGGGGGATGGAACCTTTTCGCTGGGCGTGGTGTCAGAAATGGGCGCGGCGGCGGCATTGAACATCACGGTGACAGAGACGGAGCCGGGGCTCGCGGCCTTTGACACCAATACGACAATCGAGACGGTGCAGATTCAGGCGGCGCAGGATGCAGAGATCTCGGTTGACGGGATCACGGTGTCGCGGCGGACGAATGTGATCGACGATCTGATCCCCGGCGCGCGGCTGGACATCACCGCGCCAGAGGGCACGACCACGACGGTGAATTTCTCGCGCAATATCGAAACGGCGCGGCTGAACATGGAAGCGCTGGTCGAGCAGGTGAACAACACGCGCAATCTGCTGAATGAGTTGTCGGCGCGGGGTGTAGCAGGGGCAGAGTCCGGGGCGCTTGCCGGGGATCGGCTGATCGAGAAGCTGAAATCCGATCTGACCGCGCTGATTGCCGCGCCGATTGCGGGTTTTGGCAGCGAGGCGCGGCGGCTGTCGGATTTTGGGGTTGTGACGAACCGGGATGGGTCGCTGAGGGTGGATCAGCTGCGGTTCGAGCGGGCCTTCAATCAGGACCCGACAGGGTTCGACATGATTTTCACCGACCGCTTCTCGGCCAGCGATTCAAGGGTGACGGTGGGCGGTGCGGTGGGTTCGTCGGTGGAGGGCGGGACCTTTGCCTTCCGTCGGGATGTGGCGACGGGCGTCGCGACGTTGGATGGATCGCCGGTGTTCCGCGTGCCGCAGGCCACGGGAGAGGACCAGTATTTCGCCTTTGGCGGGCGGCTGGCCGGATTGAACGTGACGGTACCTGCCGACCTGACCGAGACGGAAGTGCGCTATGGCAAGAGTTTCCTGACCACGATGGAGCGGCTTTTGGACGGCGCGCTTTCCAGCGGGGCAAACAGCATCAGCGAGCGCGAGGCGCAGTTGAACAGCCGGGTGACCGAAGCGACTGAGCGGCTGGAACAACTGGATGCGCGGGCCGCCCTTCTGGAAAAGCGGTACCTGTCGCGCTTTACGGCGATGGAGACGGCGATTGCCGGGCTGAAAAGCACGGGCACCTATCTGGATAACCTTGTCGCGCAGTGGAATAAGTCGGAATGAAGACGGGCCGCCGTCAGAGCAATCTCTGAGGGCGGCCCGTTGCCTTTTCCCAATCGCAGGGGAGGACGCGGGAAAAGGAAGATCTGTCAGGCGGCGAGGCCGCGACGGATTCCGAATTTCTTCATCTTTTCGATCAGGGTTGTACGGCGCAGGCGCAGTGCATCGGCGGCTTGGGCGACGTTGCCTTGCCGTTTGTCCAGCGCGGCCTCGATCAGGGCCACTTCGATATCGCGGATATAGCCGCGCAGATCGATATCGCCCAAACGTTGCAGCGCATCATGGAATTGCGAGGGATCCGGCAGATCGCCCTTGGCCTGCGGGGCGGGCGGTTCGGGGAGCGCGATATCGGCGGTTTCGGGTTCGGGCATTTCCATGCCGAGCAGGTTGTCGCGCACATGGCGCGCGGTGACCATGCGGCCCGGCAGCATGACGAAGGCGCGCATCAAGACGTTTTTCAGTTCGCGGATATTGCCCGGCCACGGATGGGCCGAAAGCGCGCGGATCGCGCCCAGATCGAAATGCGGGGGTTCGGCAGCGGGGTTGGTGCTGCTGTAATCCTCGATCAGGCGGGCGAGGATCAGGGGAATATCGGCGGTCCGTTCGGCAAGGCTGGGTACCGTCAGCGGGAAGACCGAGATGCGGAAGAAGAGGTCGGCCCGGAAAGTGCCGTCGGCCACGGCGGCGGTCAGGTCGCGATGCGTGGCGGTGACAAGGCGGAAATCAACGGTCTGTTCACCGCTGGCCCCCAGACGTTGGATACGGCGGGTTTCGAGGACGCGCAGAAGCTTGGCCTGAAGGGCAAGCGGCATGTCACCGATTTCGTCCAGAAAGAGGGTGCCGCCGGCGGCCTGTTCGATGCGGCCCGGGCGGGCGCGTTCGGCCCCGGTGAAGGCGCCTTTCTCATGGCCAAAAAGCTCGCTTTCCAAAAGCTCGGCCGGGATGGCGGCGCAGTTGACGGCGATCAGCGCGCCCTTGCGGCCAGAGGCGCGGTGCAGGGCTTCGGCCACCAGCTCCTTGCCGGCCCCGGTGGGACCACGGACGAGGACGGCGGCCTCGGACACGGCGACGGCGGCGATCATCCGTTTCAACTGCCGCATCGGAGCGGTTTCTCCGACGATGATGCGATCGACCATATTTACGGAAACAGGAACGGCTTGGGCGGAAACATCACGGTCAATCCAGTGCGTCGTCATAAGAAATCTCCAACGGTTCACGAGACTGAATTGATAGGGGCAATTGGGACAATTCAATGACGCGCCGGGGATATACGAATTTTGAAAAGGATGGCCGATGGACCATCGGATACGTTTTAAACATACTTTGGGATGGTTCTTTTTTGAATAAACTACAATGTGTTAACAGTGATTAGACAAATGGTTTATGGATCATCGGCCAGCAGTTCGCGCATCGCCTGCACTTCGGACCAGCGATGGCGCAGGCGTGGGGGCAGGTTTTCGGGCAGCGCGAGGGTGGTGGCTGCGGCGGCGAGGACCATAGGAAGGTCGGGCGCATCGCGGCGGGGGGCCGCGGCATTTGCGGGTGTCGGGCGGGGTGGCGGGGAGCGGTCGGGGCGTCCTTCGGGAAGATCGGCGGCGGCGGTGGCGGTGGGGGCGGGTGGCTGTTCCAGACTGTCGAAGGGGGTTTCCCCTTCCCAGCCATCCGCCGGGGGCGCAGAGGCGAGTGCGATGAGGGGGGAACCGGCATGGGCAAGGATGCCGTCGAGTTCTGCCGGGATCGCCGTCAGAAGGGTGCCGCCTGTATCAGCCGTGTCATGCCCCGGCTGCGGGCTGTAGCGGAAAGAGGAGCGGGCGGCCATGACCTTTTCCAGATAGCGGCGGCCCCGATCGGGATCGGTGGAGTGATAGGCGGAGGCCGCCACGTCCCACGACCCAAGGCGGTTCTTGAGTTCGGTCATGAAGCGGGCGGCGTAGCGGGTGTTGCGGACCGGGTCCATCATTTCGGCCGGAGAGGCGAAGCCTGCGGAGTGCCATTTCCAGTTCAGCTGCATGCAGCCGATATCGATATTGGTGACGCCACGCGCGAGGGCCTGTTCGAGATAGGCGAGCGCCTCTTCCTTTGTGTCGAAATACATCCCCTTGCCACCTTCGTTCAGCGTCCAGGGCCAGGGGGCGAGGCCGCCGTTTCCGGTGCCGCGACCAGCCTCGACCAGCGAGATCGCGGGAAGGAGACCGTCGGGAAGGCCTGCTTCGGCCCCCGCTTCGGTGGCTAGGCGCGCGCAATCCTGCGCGGCGGCAAGGCCGGGTGCGAGGATGGCAAGGCTAAGGACGAGGGCGCGGATCATGCCCGCCCTCTTGCAAGGGACGGGCCATATCGTGGTGGATCAGCGGATGTAGTCGAAGAGGGACGATCCGTTGATCTTGACGAAGGTCTGCTGCGAGGCCTGTTCCGTGAGGAGGAGTTGCTGCACGCGCGTAATGGCGGCGGCGACATCCAGATCTTCAAGCCCTGCGATGGCCTGATCGATGCGCAGTTTGCGGTCGGCAAGGACGGAGGCGTGATCTTCGGCAAGGCGGCCTAGCGCCCCCACCTCGGCCCTTTGGGCAGCGGCGTGGGTGATGGTGTCGCTGAAGACCCCGACAAGGCGGGTGGCGGAAATGGCGTCGTTGCGCAGAAGAACCCCGGCGCGGGTGGGTTGTAGCGATTGGTCCAGCGGGACAAGGTTGGCGACAGGGGCGCGCGGGCTGTCGGGTTGCGAGAAGTTGGACAGGCGGATGTCGCCAATGGAAGAGAGGATGAAGCCCTGCCCATCGGGGGCGAGCGTCGCGCTGACACCGGTTTGGGGTGTGGCTGCGTTGATTGCGGCGAGCATGGAGTCGGGCGCGCCGGTCATCACTTCGGCCGAGATGCGGGTGGTGCCGGTGGGGCCGGTCAGGTCGAAGCTGAGGTTCGCCGGGGTGCGGGTGGTGATGGGGGTAAAGAGGCCCTGCCCTGCGACGGAACTGTCGGGGCGGGCGGTCTGCAAGGGTTGGGTCAGGGAGGCGATCAGGTCATCGACCATTTCGAACATGCTTTTCGCCGTGCCGTCATCAAGCGGCACGGACATGAACACTTCGGATCCGTTCAGGCCCGTGGCGAGGGTGGCGGTTTCGGTCAGGCGCAGGGTGGGCCGCCCGCCATCGCCGCGATATTCCACACCATTGGGGCCATCGACGAAGGGTTCGCCGCTGCCAAAGCCTGCAAAGAGCGGCAGGCCAAAGGTATCGCGCGCATTGGCGACGGTGAGGAGTGAGGTGCGGAGCGATTCAGCCTCGGACCGAAGGCCGGCAAAGCCTTCTTCGGTGAGGGTGTCGTTCGCGGCCTGAAGCGAGATCTGCTGAAAGGCGCGGATGATGTTGCCCAGTTCGGCCATCTGAAGATCGGCCTGATCGAGGCGGTCGGAGGCAAGCTGCGCGTTTTCGGTGAAACGGTCGATGGCGCCGCGCTGTTCGGTGACGGCAGACAGTTTGGCCGCGCGCATCGGATCGGCCGAAGGGCGCGGGTCGTTCTTGCCAGAGGAGATTTGTGCCTGCAGATCGGAGATTTCGCCCGAGAGGCGGTTGAAATTCTCCATCGTGATCTTGCCGAACAGGGCGTTGCCGATGCTGGCGGCCATGGGGAGGACCTTTCAGATAGGGGTCAGAGCGAGGAGAGCAGCGTGTCGAAGAGTTCCTGCGCCACGCGCATGATCTGGGCGGCGGCGTTGTAGTTCTGTTGCAGTTCCAGAAGACGGGCGGCTTCGGCGTCCAGATCGACGGCGCCTTGTTCGGCATCGGCGCGGCGGATGGTGTCGTGCACCGCTTCGCGGGCCGAGACGCGCTGGCCTGCGGCGGCGGCGCGGGTGCCCACCTCGGATTGCAGGTTCGACAGGATGGAGGCGAAGCCGCCCTTGCCGGTGGTGACATCGGCAAAGCGCAGGCCGAGGATGGCATCCAGCGCGCGCCCGTCGTTGCGCCCATCGGTGTTGGGGGTGAGACGGAAGCTGTCACCCGTTGCCGGGTTGCCGGTGACCGAGATCGAGAGGCCGTCGATGACCGTGCCGCCCGTCGCATCAAGGACGCGGGTGCCGATGGAATGGCCGGTGGCGATGTCGAACAGGCCCACGCGGTTGGAGGCAGCATCCAGCACCCGCAATTCAACGGAGGGCAGGATGGAGGGCGGCGGGCCTGCGGTAATGGAGCCGGACATGCGCAGGTTGCCGGACCCGGTCATGACCACGATCAGGTCTTCGGGGGGCAGGTTGCTGAGGTTGATCCGCTGGCCCGCGAGCGACGAGGTGGTGACCGGGATGTCCAGTGCGCTGCCATCCGAAGAAAGCGCGGTGAGGTTCGCCCCGTTTACGGAGACAGCGGCGCCAAGGGAGGCGAAGCCTGCGGCCTCGGCCCCCGGCAGAATGCGGGCGCTGGCAGAGGTGGCGGGAAGCGACAGGGTGATCGCGCCCGTGCCATCGACGCTGGCCGTGCCGGGAAAGCCGGGAGGCAAGGTGACACTCGGCCCGCCATTGACGGTGAGGGTGTAAAGGGTGCTGCCCACCTCGACCTGCACGGGCACCGGGAAGGGGCCGGGGGCGGGGATACCCGTGAGGCGCGATTGCGGCAGTTGCGCGGGGGCAAGGCCGAAGGCTGCAACGGAAGAGGTGTTGGGGATGGAAAGGAAGCCCGCATCTGTGCTGCCGCCATTGACGGTGAGTTGCAGGCGGTTCGAGCCATCGAAGGCGGCGGACAGACGACCCGTTTCCGGGCCGGTGACTTGCACGGTTCCAGCCTGCATCCTGAGGACGTAATCCTGCCCGTCAAGGCGGACGATGGTGGAGGTGCCATCGGGCGGCAGGCTGCCCAGCGCCGCGCCTTGCAGGCTGGCGGTGGGCATGTCTTCGCGCAGGAGGGTGGCAAGGCCTGCGGCCACATCGGCGGCAGAACTGGCCGCGCCCGTCGCCGTGTTGTAGGTGACGCTGCGCCCGCCCAGCGTAAGGCTGTAATCGGTGGGACCAGCCAAGGCCCCGGTGGGCGCGGCGGTGGAGCCGTCGATGGCGGGATCGAAGGCGAAGGAGAGCGTGCGCCCCGCCCCTGCGGCAATGGAGGTGGAGGTGACAAGGCCGCCTTGCAGCGCATCGGCGGTGGAGTCGATCCGGTTGCCATCGATGGTGACGGTGAAGCCCTGTGTCTGGGCCAAGGTGACCTGACCTGACAGGCGTATGGAGGTGGGCCCTGCCCCACCCAGCGTGACGCCTGCGGCAAGCGATTGCCCCTGCGCATTGGCCGGGGTGAGGGTGACGGTGCCCGCACCGGCATGGGTGAGGTCAGTGATCCGCAGATCGGCGCCATCGGGATGGGTGAGCAGAAGGCGCGTTCCATCCGGCGAAAGTTCGGCCGCGATGCCGGTGGTGCCGGAGAGGGCGTTGACCGAAAGGAGCAGTGCATCCAGCCGCCCGCCCGCGACATCGCCCGATACGATGAGGGGCGTGCCGTTGCTGCCTTCGATCTGAAAGGACACGCGGCCGTCGCCCGCGACGGTGAGGGTGGCCGAGGTGGAGGCGCGCGCCTCAAGCCCCGGATAGACATCGTTCATCAGCTGCGCGAGACGCTCTGCGCTGCTGCCCGGTGGCAGGGTCAGGGGGATGGGCGAGGCGCCCGGCTCTTCCAGCAGGATATTTCGGGCGGGGGAGGCGGCGGCCTCGATCGGGCCGGACCACGTTACGGCGGAATGGGGGGCGAAGGTTGCGGTTTGCAGGCCGCTGGCCTGATCGCTGTTCAGGGTCAGGCCGCGATAACCGACGCCGCCCGGTGCCTCAAGGTAATCGGTGACGTATTCCGCGCCGGGGAGGAAGCCGTTGGCTTCGGTGAAGAGAAGCGCGATTTCGGCGGCGGAAAGGGGGGTGCCCGCGATCTGGCGGCCTTCGCGCGTGAAGATCTGAAGCGTGCCGCCCTGTGCCGCGCCGGGGGTGACGGTGGCAGCCTGGGCATCCAGCGTGGCCGAGGTGATATTGCCCGTGTTGCGCGACAGGGTCAGGGCGCCGTCGGTTCCGGCGGCGGCAAGGCCGAGGGAGGCGAAGGTTTCGCCCGTGCCAGTTTCGAATTGTCCCGCCGTCAGGGCGGCGGCGAGTTGCGCCACGGTCCAGCCTGCGGGGCGGGGCGCGCCGCCTGCAAGCGTGGTGAGGTTGAAGGTATGGGGGGTGCCATCCAGCGTGACGGTGAGGCTGGTGGTTCCGTCGACGGCGGCATCGGTCAGCGCGAAATCGGCGGTGGATTGCGAGCCGAGGCTGGCAAAGCTGGCCGCTGTGGTTCCGGCAGGGATGTAACCCACGACGCCGGAGGAGAGGAGCGTAACCGCCCCCGCCGCAGTGTTGGCATCGGTCAGGAGCGTGGAGAGTTCGGGGATCGTCGGGGCGGCAACGGTCGTGGCCGCCATCGCGACAGAGCCAGAGCCGGTATTGCCGGGGGCGGGGGCGACAAGGGTGGCGACGGCGGCGGCAAGGCGTTCGGGCACTTCGGGCAAAAAGCGCATGTTGATCGCAAGGCCCGAGGTGGGGGTAAAGGTCAGCCGGTCGCCATTTGCGGGTTCGCCGTCGATTTCGATTGTGACGCCGGGCAGGACGAGTAGGCGGTCGGCGCTGCCCAGAACATTGCCCAGCGCATCTTCGGCCCGCCAGACGCCCAGCGCCTCATCGCGGATGAGGGTGATGGGTCCGGTCGTCGCCTCACCCGTGGGGGTGATGACGGAACGGGCATAGCCCTGATTGCCTGCAGCGCGCGTCATGGCCCAACCGTCAAGCGAGAACATGTCGCCACCGGGTGCCCCGGTCAGATCGAGGCCTGCGGAATGAACGGCGTTCATCTCGCCCGCCATCTTGCGGGCCAGCGCGTCCACTTCTTGCAAAGCGGTGTTGATGGCGCCAAGCGCGATGGAATAGCCGCCCAAGGCCCCAGAGCCGAGCATGCGGGTATCGCGGGTGGTGCCATCGCGATCGATGGTCAGGGTGAGGTCAGTGGTGCCAGAAACGGTGAGGTTGGCAGGACCACTGGGGCCAAGAAGGGTGGGGCCACCCCCATCGACGCCCAGTGTGACCGTGGCGCGACCTGCAGGGTCGAGGGTGACGGAGATGCCGATAGTTTCGGCCAGCTGACCCAGCAGGCGGTCGCGTTCGTCATGCAGCGGATTCAGCGCGCCGACATTGCCGGTGTTGGAGGTGAAGCGCAGCTGCAATTCGTGCAGATCGGCCAGATCGCGGGTGGCTTGGGCGGCGGCGGCTTCGGCGGCGTTGTAGGTGTCTTCGCGCAGGCGGATCAGGCCTGCCGCGATGCCTTGGAAGGCGGAGGCAAGGGTGTTGCCCGCCTCAAGCGTCACGCGGCGCAGCGAGGTATCGGCGGGCGAGGCGGCAAGGCTGCCCACGGCGGCGAAGAAATCCTCAAGCGCGGCATCGATGCCGCCTGTGCGGGGCAACAGCACGGTTTCGACAGCAAGCGCCGCGTCGTGATGCACCTCGGCCGAAGAAAGATCGGCAGAGGCGGTGCGCAGGCGTTGGGCCAGCAATTCGTCGAAGGCGCGGCGGATCTGGTCGATCTCGACCCCCTGCCCGCCTGTGGCAAGGGTGGTGACGGTGGTGCGCGCGCCGCCGATCTGTTCGGTGGTGACATCCCGGCGGCGATAGCCTTCGGTGTTCACATTGGCGATGTTTTCGCCCGTGACGCCCAGCGCGGTGCGGTAGACACCGATCGCCGACTTGGCGATGTCCATGATGTTTGACATCAGTCAGCCTTGTAAGCGTTGGCCGCCGCAGAGGGCGAGGCGAAGCGCGAGAATTGCCGTTCCACGGCATCGGCGATGCCGAAACCCGTGCGGCCCGATGAGGCGCGGGCGATTTCGGCATCGAAAAGGTCGCGGGTCTTTTCTACCGCGCTGCTGCCGAGAAGATCATCGCCCAGCGAGGCGGCGCGGGCGGATTTGAGGAAGAGGCCGAGGAACAGTTCCTCGAACCCTTCGGCGGCCTTGCGCAGTTCGGCCTGCTGGTCCTTGAGCGGCGGGGCCAGCGAGACGGGGGTGGAGATGGGTTTGAAATCCATGTCAGATCACCACGAGTTCGGCTCGAAGGGCGCCGGCTTCGCGCAGCGCTTCGAGGATGGCGACAAGATCGGAGGGAGAGGCACCGACGGCGTTGATCGCGTCGACAAGCGAGGTCAGCGACACGCCGGGATCAAAGACAAAGGCGCGGTTCGCCTCTTCGGTGGCAGTGATGGTGCTGTCGGGGGTGACGGTGGTTTCGCCGGGAACGACGACGGTGCCGTCGCCATTCACCACAGTCGCGCTTTGGTTCACCTGCGGGTCTTCCGAGATGGAGACGGTGAGGGAGCCATGGGTGATGGCGGCGGGTGTCACACGAACATGGCCGCCGATGACCACGGTGCCGGTGCGGGAATTCACCACGACACGGGCGGCGGGGGCATCGGGGGTCACCTCGATGTTTTCCAGCATCCCCATGAAAGTGACGCGTTGGTTCGGATCATAGGGGGCGCGGACCGCGACAGAGGTGCCATCGAGCGCGCTGGCGATGCCGGGGCCGAATACTTCATTTATCGCCTTGGCGACGGCGGCGGCGGTCGAAAAATCGGGACGGTTCAAATTGAGAACGAGGGAGTCTGTGTCCTGAAACGGGGCTTCGACGATTCTTTCGACGGTGGCACCGCGCGGGATGCGGCCCACTGTCGGAACATTGACAGTGAGGGAGGACCCGTCCTGCCCCTGCACACCGAGGCCGCCGACAATGAGATTGCCCTGCGCGATGGCGTAAATTTCGCCATCCGCACCCATCAGCGGCGTCATCAGAAGCGTGCCGCCCTTGAGCGATTTGGCCGAGCCGACGGTGGAGACGGTCACATCCAGAACCTGCCCTTCCTTCATGAAGGGTGGCAGTTCGGCGGTGACCATCACCGCGGCGGCGTTCTTGGCGTTCAGATCCGACGCCTCGACCGTGAGGCCGAGGCGTGAGATCAGGGATTGCAGGGATTGCAGCGTGAGGCCCGAATTGCCATCACCGCTGCCGGAAAGACCCACGACGACGCCATATCCGACGAGCGGGTTGGAGCGCACGCCCGCAACCGAGGTGATGTCCTTCAGCCGGTCGGCGCTGGCCGGGGGGGCCAGACCGAACAGCAAAAGCAGAGTGACGAGGGCCGCGCGGATCACAGCGGCGAGACCACATCAAGGCCACGGCGCAGCCAGCCGGGGCGCGACGTATCATGCACCGAGCCTGCGCCAACATATTTGATCGAGGCATGGGCGATACGGTCGGAGGAGATGACGTTCTGGCCATTGATATCTTCGGGCCGGACGACGCCGGTCAGGCGGACATATTCGTTGCCGTTGTTCAGGGTCAGGCGTTTCTGGCCCATGATTTCCAGCTGGCCACCCGGCAGGACGCGGACGACCTGCACCGACAGCCGACCCGTGAGCGAGTTCGACTGCTGCGCCTGACCGCGCCCCGCGAAGGATTGATCGGTGCCATTGTCGAGAACACCATCATCAAGGCCAAGGGTCAGAACATCGGGCAGATCGATCGAATAGTCGTTCGAGCGCGAGCCAGAGGCGGATTGCGTCTTGGAGGCCTGGAAGCGTTCGGTGAATTGCACGGTCAGGATGTCGCCCACCCGCGCGGCACGGTTGTCCGAGGCAAAAAGGCCTGCCGATGAGGCCGTGTAGATGCCGCCCGTGGGCACGGCATCGCTGTCGGTATAGGCCAGTTCCGGGTAGACCGGGGCGTAGTTTTCGCTTTCCTTTTCTTCGATATAGGTGGGCGAGCAGGCCGCCGTAACGAGGATCAGGGACAAGAAGAGGGGCGCGGATTTCATCGGTCAGCCTCAGAGATTGTTGGCAAGGAAGCGCATCATTTCGTCGGATGCGGAAATGGTCTTGGAGTTCACCTCGTAGGCGCGCTGGGTTTCGATCATGTCGACCAGTTCCTGAACGACATTGACGTTCGAAGATTCAAGCGTGCCCTGCACCAGCTTGCCCATGCCGTCGGCATAGGGGTTGCCGACGATGGCGGGGCCGGAGGCGGCGGTTTCAACGAGGAAGTTCTCGCCAATCGGTTCCAGCCCGCGGGGGTTGGAGAAGGTGGCAAGCGTGATCTGCCCCACCTCTTGCGGTTCGACGTCACCGGGCAGGGTGACGGTGACAATTCCGTCGCCCGAAATGGCCACGGAGGTGGCGCCGTCGGGGATCTGCATTTCCGGCTGGACGATATAACCCGAGGCGGTGGTCAGGGTGCCTTCGGAATTGCGCGACAGGGTGCCATCGCGGGTATAGCCGATGCGGCCATCGGGCAGGAGGACCTGAAAGAACCCCTGCCCGTCGATGGCGACGTCGAAGGCGTTGTCGGTGGTGACAAGGCTGCCTTGGGTATAAAGCTTTTCGGTATTCACCACGCGGACACCGGTGCCGACAGCGAGCGGCGTGGTCAGCTGTGTGCCTTCGGAGGTGGGCGAACCGGCGGGGCGGATGTTCTGGTAGAGCAAGGTTTCGAAATTCGCGCGGTCGCGTTTGAAACCCGTCGTGTTCACGTTCGCCAGATTGTTGGCGATGACCTGCATCCGGGTCTGCTGGGCATCCAGCCCGGTCTTGGCCACGTGCATCGCATCGGTTGTCATCGGGGGCACCTTGGGATGTGTTCGTCATCCGATCTGGTGCAAGGGCCGTGCCATTTCCGGTTGCGAGGCGCGCGAATTCAGGGGTTGGGCCGGATCGACCCGTGGGATCAGGCTTCGGGCATCCGCAGGAGGCGGGTGCCCGCCTCATCCAATTCCTTGGCCGAAGAGATGAGGCGCATGTTCAGTTCGAAATTGCGCTGGATGTCGATGGAGGTGATGAGTTCCTCGGTGGAATTCACGTTCGACCCTTCGAGAACGCCTTGCAGCACCTTGCCGCCCTGATCGGGGGCTGGAAGCGGGCGGCCATCGACGGGGCGGATTTGGCCATCAAGGCCCTTTGTCAGCACCGCGCCGGGGGCGAGGGTGGTGGCGATGGTCGCCAGTTCCACCCGTTCGCCGGGCGCGCCATCCAGCGGTTCGATCGAGATGGTGCCGATTTCGTTTACGGTCAGGCTACGGAAGGGCGGCACTTCGATGGGCTGCAAGCCCTGATCGAGGATGGCATCCCCCGCCCCGGTGCGCAGGATGCCGTCAGAGGCCACCTGAAGGTCGCCGCGCCGGGAAAGGGCGGGCGCGCCGCCGGTCTCGGGGCGGATGTAGAACCAGCCCTTGTCGGCCAATGCGATGTCGAGCGGTTGGTCGGTCTGGTTCAGAAAGCCCGACACGCGCGAAAAGGCGGGGTTTTCTTCGGGCACCTGAAAGGCGCGGGCCTGCATGTCGCCCTGTTCTTCCAGCACGAAGGCCTGCCCCTCTGGCAGATAGTCGCGGCGGAAGCCGGGGACGTTCTGGTTGGCGAGGTTCTGGGCGGTGGCGATATGCGCGCCGCGCAGATTGGCAAGGCTGTTCAGAGCTGTGTAGATCAGGCGGTCCATTCAGCCACCTCAGGTCCGGATGTTCATGATCGTCTGCATCAGCGAGGTGGAGGTTTCCATCGCCTTGGCAGAGGCTTGATAGTTGCGTTGGGCCGAGATGAGGTTCACCAACTCTTCGGTCAGTTCGACGTTGGAGCGTTCGAGCGCGCCGGACCGCAAAAGGCCAAAGCCCGACGTGCCGGGCGTGCCCGTCAGCGGCGCGCCAGATTCAGAGGTGGCCGAGAAGGTGGCGTTGCCGTTGATCTTCAGCCCGCCGGGATTGGTGAAGGTGGCCAGCACGATCTGGCCCATCGGTATGCGACCCGAACTACCATAGGTGGCATAGACGCCGCCCGTGCCATCCAGTTCAAGGTTCGTCAGGCGGCCCGCAGAGGCACCGTTATGCGTGGCTGTCTGCACCGCAAAGGGCGAGGTGGTCAGGGTGGAACCTGCGAAATTCAGGGTCAGTCCGTTGGTGCCGAAGGGCAGCGTCTGGCCCGCGGTGATGGCCCCGGTCGCATCGAAGGTGATGGTGTTCTGGACGGCGGGAGGGGTTGGGATGACCTCGGACCCCTGCACGAGGAGGCGCAATTCGAAGACCGTATCGGTCGAGAAGGCGTCAGGTTCGGCGATCTTGATGAGATAGGCCTCAGCCTCGACCGGGGTGCCAGCATCACCGAAAAGCGGGATCGGCGTGCGGGTGGCATAGGTCGTGGGATCAGCAGGGTTGAAAGGTGCCGCTGGCGGGATGGCCGATTGCTGGCCCAACATGCCGTTATCCGACGGGAAGTTGAGTTCGAGATTGACCTGCGAAGAGGCGACGGGCGTGCCCATTTCCAGCGGGATGGTCAGCGGGCGGGCCTGCGCCATGTCGAAGGTGAGCGGGCGGCCATCTGCCCCGACGGGCCATGACAGAAGCGCGCTGCCGGCAGCGTTCACTACATTTCCGTTGGCATCCATCGTGAAAGCCCCGGCGCGGGTATAGCGCATCTCTCCCGCCGCCGTGTTCGGATCACCGAAGGATTGGATGGCAAAGAAACCCTGCCCTTCGATGGCGATGTCCAGAAGGTTGCCCGTCGTGACCACGTTGCCTTGGGTGAAATCCTGCGCGACGCGCTGGACCTGCACGCCCGACCCGATGGCCGTGCGCTGGTTCGCGAAAGGCGATGAGGAGAAGACATCGGCAAATTCCACGCGGCTGGAGCGGAAGCCCATGGTGCCAACGTTGGCAATGTTGTGCGAAGTGGCCGAGATATCGCTTTGGGCGGCCATCAGGCCGGAGAGGGCGGTGCTCATGGACATGGGCGTATCCTTACCTTTACGTTTTCTTTGCTGCCTTAGCGGACGGTTTCGACTTCGAGCGCGTTCAGCGCCCCGTAATCTTCGACCTGAAGGGTCATGTCGTTTGCGCTGGTGCCGGTGGAGGCCGACAGCACGCGGGCGAAAACGGAGGCCCCGACCTGTGCGGTTCCTTGCGATGTGGTGGCCGAGACAGAGATGCGGACGGGGGTGCGGCTTTCGGCGATGCCAGCGGGCAGATCGGACCATGAGAAGCCCATCAGCCCCTTAGGTTGATCAGCAAAAGTCTGGCTGTGCAAAAGCGCGCCGGTTTTGGAATCGGTATAGCTGACCACGACAGAGCTGGCATCTGCGGGCAGATCGACCACGCCATTCACGCTGCCATCCTTGCTGGGACGGGCGAGGTTGCCGGGGACCAGCACCTCATGCCCCAGAAGGTTCGCGGCGGTGGCGATACGGAAATCGCCACCCATGCCGCCACCCATGCTGGCGAGGGTGTCGTTGACCTTTTCGATCCCCGAAACGGTGGAGAATTGCGCAAGCTGGGCGAGGAATTCGCCGTTTTCCATCGGCTGAAGCGGATCTTGGTTGCGCAACTGGGCCAGCATCAGGGTCAGGAAATCCTGCTGCCCAAGCGCGCCGGAGAAATCCGTTTCGCTGACGCTGGCGGCGGCCGAGGTGTTCGACCCCGTGGCCGTGCTGCGGCTGGTGCCGTTCAGATTGACGTTTCCAGTGGTGGCGTCGATGTTGATCATGGCGGTCCTTCCGGGTGCCTTTCACGGGGCCGGGGTGGCGTTACTGGCCCATCTGCATGGTTCGTGCCATCAGCGCGCGCAGGGTGGACATGGTTTCAAGCGTGTTTTGGTATTGGCGGCTGGCCTCGACCATTTCGACCATCTCTTCTTCGGTATTCACCGCTGCGGCGTAGACGAAGCCTTCGGGATCGGCGTCGGGGTGATCGGGGCGGAATACCTTTTGCGGTTCACGGTCAAGCATCACCACATCGGCGACGGTGGCAGTGGAAAGGCCTTCTTCGGCGCGGGCATATTCGGTTTCGAAGATGGGGCGCATGGCCTTGTAGGCATCTTCGGCTGTCCCCGCGACGGACCCGGCATTGGCAAGGTTGGAGGCCACGGTGTTCATACGAACCATCTGCGCGGACAGGGCGCGGGCACCGACGTCGAAGACGTTACGGATCTCGGTCATCCTTATTCTCCTTTGATCGCGGTCATCAGGCCAGAGATGCGGCGGTTGAGGAAGGTCAGGCTGGACTGGTAGCGGACGGTGTTTTCCGCAAACTCCATCTGTTCGACGCCAAGTTCGACCGTATTGCCATCCAGCGAGGCGGTGACGGGGACGCGGTAGCCAAGGTTGCCATCGGCCAGCGTGCCAGCGAGGTGGCCCGGTGCCGTGCGGGCAGGGCCAGTGGTGCCGCGGGCGCGGGCAAGTTCGGATTCAAAATCGAAATCGCGCGCCTTGAAGTTGGGCGTGGCGGCGTTGGCGATGTTGGAAGCAAGAATTTCCCCGCGCTTTTCGCGCAGGATAAGAGCTTGGGCGTGAAGGCCTATCGATTCAGCGAAACCAACCGTCATTGAGTCTGTCCTCTGGCGATGGGCGGCCCCCCGTTTGCGGACGGAATGGCCCCATGGATCGGGGAGAACAGTGCAAGCGGCGTGCCAACTGGGCACGGCAGTGGGTGCAGGAGCGTGGAATGGCGGCGGCGCGAAAGAAAAGGGCGCATCGGGAGGTGGCGAAGGCCTTGCTGAAGGCGGTCTCGGAGTTGCACCCGCATGAGGCGTTGGAGCGGCTGGAGCCGTTCTATCTGCAGTCGCGGCCCGGGACGGGGCAGCGCGCGCTGCGGGCGGCGCGGATCATGCTGATGCGACGGGCGCTGGACTTGCCCCTGCCGGTATTGGCTGTGGCGGAAACCATGCCGCCGGAACCCGAACCGCCAATTCCCGAAGTCGTGACAGAGCCGCCCCCGCCGAAGCCCGCGCCGAAGGGCAAGCTTATGTCCATCAATCTGGATGATGTGGCGAAGCTTTTGATGGAGCCGCCAGAACCGGAGGCATCGCCGCAGGCCGCCGCGCCAGAGCCGGACTCGGAGCCGGAATTCGCGCCAATCGATTGGGCGGCCGCGGCCGCGGGCCTTTCCGCCTTTGACATGCCGGACGAACCGGCGGTCGAGGCCGAACAGTTGCCAGTGATGATGGTGGCCCCTGTCCCTGCGCCAATTCTGGATCTGCTGGATGAAGGTCAGGCCGAAGTGGCGGCGGACGAGACTGCGGAAGCCGGCAAAACAACGGATGCCGCGCAGAAGACGCAAGCGAAGCGCGGTAAAAAGGCGGCAATGCCAGACCTGTCGGCGGAATTCGCAGCCCTGTCGGATGTCGGGTTCGAAGGACTGTCCGTTGAGGCGGGTAAGGGCGGGGACGACCCGTTGCCGGCGCCGGAGGTGAAAGAGCAGGCAAAGCCTGCCCCGGCGATGCAGATGCCTAAGTTCGACGCCACCGCGGCCTTTGCCGAAATGGCAGGGGATGAACCTGCTACGCCCCGCGCCGGGAAGAAGGCGCAGATGATCGATCCTGGCGCGGCCTTTGCGGCGATGGAGGCCGCCGACAGCCCAGCCATCCCGGCGACAAAGGCCCCGTCCTTGATGGCCGATCCAGCGGCGGCCTTCGCGGCGATGGAAGCGGAAGAGGACGCTGCCGCAGCCGCAACGGCCAAGGGCGCGGGCAAGGCGAAGCCTTTGGCCATCGACCTATCGGCGCAATTTGCGGCGATGGCCGAGGATGACGGAGAGGTCGAGAAAAAGGCCGGTTAGGCCTATTCCGCCGCCGCGCGGGGCTGTGCGGAAATCGATATGCCGTTTTCGCCAAGCGCCGTGATGGTGCGGGGCAGAACACTGCGCAGGGCGGCGAGGGCCTTCGCTTCGGCATCGGAATCGGCGGCGTGGGCCGCTGTTTCGAAGCCGACCAGGGCCGCGTGGAGGCCACCAAGACCAATGGCTGCGGCGGCACCGGCGGTTTTGTGGGCGACTTTCGCCGCCTCGTCATGGCGTCCGGCAGAGGATAGATCAGACAGCTGCGCGGTGACTTCTTCGGTTTCGCCGATCAGCTTGTCTGCCAGCCTTGCGACGAAATCATGCCCCATCTCTTGTAGCGTTTCGCGGAACACGTCTTCATTCAGGGCAGAGGGTTCGGCAGGGGATGCGGTAGCGGCGATTGCCGTGCGCTGGCGGTTCCGGGCGATGCCGCGCGAATAGGTGGCAAGGATGGCCATCAAGGCGGCGCGGGTAATCGGCTTGACCAGAACATCCGTCATCCCTGCGCCAAGGAATTCGGGCATCTTGTCGGGGCTTGCATTGGCGGTGACGCCGATGATCGGGACGTTGCGCGAGGCTCCTTCGCGGCGGATATGGCGGGTGGCTTCCAGCCCGTCCATACGGGGCATGGAAATATCGGTCAGGATCATGTCGAACGCGGTGAAGGTGGCCTTTTCGACAGCCTCGACCCCATCGACGGCATTGGTCACGGTATGGCCGCGCAGGCGCAGCATTTCGGTCAGCAAGAGGCTGTTGATCGGATTATCTTCGACCACGAGGATGTTGAGGACGGGCTCTTCCTCTTGCGCCTCGGCCGTTTCGGCGGCAGCGGCGCGGGTTTCGATCGCGACCGGAAGGGTGACGTCAAAGGTGAAGGTGCTGCCCTTGCCGAGTTCGGAACTGACGTGGATGGTGCCTCCCATCGCCTCGGCCGACAGTTTGGCGATGCCAAGGCCCAGACCCGTGCCTTCGCGCATGCGGGCATAAGACGCATCGAGCGTTTCGAAGTTGTGGAAGATGCGTTCAAGGTCCTGTTCAGGGATGCCGATGCCTGTGTCGATGACGGCGATGGACAGACCCAGCTTGCGGCCATCTTCCTGCATTTTGGGCGTGATGCGGACGGTGACAGAGCCGGCATCTGTGAATTTGATGGCGTTGCCGATCAGATTGTAGAGGACGCGCATGAAAAGCTGGCGCGGGGCAGATACAAGGGGAAGCGGCTGGGCCGGCTCTTCGAAATGCAGAAGATTCCCGCGCTTGCCCGCCTGCGGCTGGTTCTGGAGCATCAGGTCGCGGACCACCTGCACGGGCGAGAAATCCGACACCTGATAGCTGGCCGATTGATCAGACCCAAGCCGGGTAAGTTCCAGCACGTTGTTGACCTGATCAAGCGCCGCCCAACCGCAGGACAGCACAATCTCGGACAACCAGCTTTGCCGTTGGTCAAGATCGGTGGAGGTTTGTAGAAGTTCCGTTGCGGCAATCAAGCCGTTCAGCGGCGTGCGCATTTCATGCGACATGACGGCGAGGAAGCGGGATTTCGCCTCTTCGCCCTTAAGCGCGTCATTGCGGGCCTTGCGCAGGCTTTCTTCGCGTTCGATGCGTTCGGATATGTCACGGATAAAGGCGATGAACATGGGTTCGCCACTGGCACCCTGTGCCTCGGCCAAGGCGACTTCGACCGGGGTTTCGCTGGCATCGGCGCGGCGGCCATGCATCAAAAGGCGGCCATCCTGCAGTTCCGGGGAATCGGTCCGGTACAGGCTGCGCAGCAGGGTCAACGGGTCGTCGGTACCTTCATGATGCAGCAGGCGTTCCACAGGGATGCCACGCAAATCATCGCGTGAGACGCCGAACAGAAGTTCGGCCGCGCTGTTGCAATCGGTCACAGCGCCTTGGGCATCGGCAATGATAAGCGCGTCGAGCGAACTTTCGATTACGGCGCGAAGGTTGTGAACGGCACGTTCAGTGGTTTCCGTTCGGCGGCTTTGCGCGCGGTTCTGCAGGATGATGACAAGCGAGAGCGCCGCCATGAGCCCCAAAAGGCCAAGCGCGGCGGCGGCAAAGACCTGAAGCGAGCGGCGCAATTCGTTGCGACGGGCATCGCCACTGACCATAAGCGATTGCAGCGACGAGACGACCTGCGTGCGGACCGTATTGGCCACGGTGACCATTTCGGCCTGCAGCGCAGGCACGGCGGCGCTGAGCGTTGCATCATCCGAGTCGATGATGGGCGTGATGCGGTCGAAGAAGGCACCTTGCGACCAGAGTTCTTCGCGCAAGGTTTCGTTGATCGGCAGGAAGTTCAGTTCATCGGATTTCGCCAGCACGTTGAAGCGGCTGTAGAAAATATCGAAAGCAAGGCGGAGATCGTCGAGCACCTTGGGATCGTCTGGCCGTTGTGCGGCAAGGATGACGGCACGCTGGAGTTTGAGGGTATCAACCTCCACCTGCGCCATGGTCCAGGTGACGTTGTCGGAATTCACCGAGGAGGAGCGTTCAAGTTCCCCATCGATCTGCAAAAAGACATAACCCATGGCGGCCAGCGTCACGACGAAGGTGAAGGCGAGGGTGATGTGCCGCACCCGCACCGCAGCGCGGTGAATGCGGCCTTCCTCAAGGGCTTCGTCGAAAAACTTCGTCATGGCACGGGCCCGGATGGGGGTTGCCGGCACCTGCACAAGGTGCCGGCACCGGGATCATTCAGCGATCGTCAATGTGGATAATTGCCAGATGCTCCAGCCATAGACCAGTTCGGTTTGATATTCGGGGCTGGAATCATATGGGAACACGATCCAGAGCGGGCCTTTGTCGCGGCGCGAGAACGTTTCGCCGTCGATGTGATAGGCAACGATCGGCGCATCATCCTTGATCGCGTCAAGCGGGATGTCGACGGCGTAATTGTTCAGCGCCGTTGCAGTGATCTTGGTTCCTTCGCCGCCAACCGCCTCGAGCAGGGCCTTGAGCGGTACGCCATCAAAGCGGTGCATCCGGTCGGTCCATGTCGTGGTGGTGTCAAAGCCCGAAACCGGCATGGCCTTGAGCATATCAAGATCGAACTGGGCAGCGCCATCGGCGTTGGTCGAAGTGATCGACCCGTCGATTGTCAGGATCACTTCACCGGTCGGGGCAGCCATTTCGGCAAAACTGGTCGCGGGGGCGAGCAGCAGAAATGCAAAAGCCGCCGCAAGGCGGCCGGTCGGAACGGAAAATTGGGGCATCGGAAGCTCCGCGTACAGGGACGATGGTGTGGACCATAGCAAAAAGCTGCTTTTTCTCTATTCCGATTCCGGATGCCATCCCATACGAAAGTATGTTAATCTTTCAACTTAGTCGGGATTGGTCACCGTTCTATTTGTTTTAGAAAGTGTAGGACGTATCCTTGTAGGTATGTATTGCGACAAACCGCGAGTGACAGGGCCGCCATCGGCCCATTTCTTGCAGGACGACGCACAAAAGGAATGGAGGGCAGTGGCGAATGGCTATGTTGGGTGGTGGGGGAAGCGGCAAGATCCGTATCCTGATCGCAGACGACCATGAAATGGTTCTCGACGTGTTTGCAATGTATCTTTCGTCTGCCCCCGACATGGAGGTGGCCACGGCAAAGACCCTGGACGAGGCGGTGGATTACATCCAGTCGGATGGCCCCTACGACGTCGTGCTGTTGGATCTGAACATGCCGGGGATGAATGGCGTGGCGGGCTTGCGTAAGGCGATCAAGGCCAATGGCACCAAGCCTGTCGCCATCATCACCGGGAATCCGACGCCGCGCATGCTGGACGAGATCATGAATGCCGGGTCGTCCGGCATCGTCCTGAAGACGACGGGCGTGCGGTCCTTGGCGAATGCCATTCGGTTCATGCATGCGGGCGAGCATTACATGCCGCTTGAACTGGTGCGCGAGCGGCACAATGCTGGGCGGCAGACAAAGAACGGGCGGTTGTCGGACAAGGAGATGATGGTCCTGTCCTATCTGGCCGAAGGCAAGCAGAACAAGGAAATCGCCAACGATCTGAAGCTGGCGGAACCGACGATCAAGATGCATGTGACGAGCATCTGCAAGAAGCTTGCGGCATCAAACCGGACGCAAGCGGTGATCGTGGCGCGGGATCTGGGGCTGATTTAGGGCCGTAGCACCTGTGGACGCGGTGCAGGGGGGCTGTCTGCCCCCCACGGATCGCCCGGTGGGCGATCCTCCCCCCGAGAGTATTTTTTGCCAAGATGAAAATCAGGAGGGGTTTGTGCCCTTCTCTTGTCTTGCCCATGCCAATGCGGGGGCGAGGTTAGGGTTGGATATTGCGCATGGGAAGCGGGGGCACCGCGGCGCGTGCAAGCCAATCGGCCACGAAATGGGGAGCCGTGCCGGGGCGAAGGGGGCGGTCTGACCAGAGGCGCAGGCCACGTTTCAGTTTAAGTCGCTGGGGGAAGGGCGCGATGAGGCGGCCATCGGCCAGATGGGCGGCCACCAGCGCCTCATGCCCAATCAGAAGGCCGGCGCCATTCACCGTTTCCTCAACCGCGAGCGCGTAGAGCGAAAAGCTGGGCCCTTGCGGGATGGTGGGGGGATCGGCGTGCCGCGTGGCGGCCCAGAGCGCCCAGTCATCGGACCATGTGGCATCCGACAGGCAGGGAAAGCGCGCGATGTCCTGCGGGCCGGACAGGCGGGCGGCAAGGGCGGGGGCGCAGACGGGGAAGATCACGTCGGGGGCGAGACGACCTGCGGGGTCTTCGTCGAAGAAGAGCGACAGGTCATGCGGGCTGCGCTTGAGGTTTGGCGGCTGTTCCAGCGCGGTGATGGATATGGTGATGTCGGGTGCGGCGGCGCGCAGGGCGGGCAGGCGCGGCGACAGCCAAAGCTGCGCGATGGCGGGCAGCGTGGCGATATGGACGGTGCGGGGTGCTGCGGCGGCGCGCAGGTCATTGACAGCAGCACCAAGGGTATCGAACGCCTCGGTAAAGGCGGGCAATGTCTGTTGGCCAAGGGCCGTAAGGCGTACGCCGCGCGGGGTACGGGCAAAAAGCGGCGCACCAAGCCTTTGTTCCAACTGCTTTATATGGGCGGTGATCGCGCCGGGGGTGACGCCCAATTCCTGTGCGGCGGCGGCGAAACCGCCAAGTCGGGCTGCCGCCTCGAACGCGCGAAGAGCGGTGAGGGGCAGGTCTTTCGGTCGGGGCGGGGCGACAGGCATGCGTGGCTTTTGGATTAGTTTTTCTGACCCTAGATTTTTGCAAATCTGATTTGCGGACAAGGGGGGACGGATGATTTTCTTGCCCTGCAACGAAACCGGGAGTGACCGCCGATGACCCGCCTTGACCGCCGCGACTGGGTGCCTGCGCCCTGTGAGGACCATGTGATGACGCTGGCTGCCGCCGCCGCCACGGGCAGCGATGCGGAGGTGGAGGCACGGGTGGCGGCGCTGATCGACTGGAATGCCGACATCCATGATCGGGAGTGTTTCAACCTGAACCCCGCGACCAATGTGATGAACCCGCGGGCGGAGGCGGCGCTGGCGCGGGGGTTGGGGTCGCGCCCATCGCTCGGGTATCCCGGTGACAAGTACGAGATGGGTCTGGAGGCAATCGAAGAAATCGAGGTCATCGCGGCGGAGCTCGCGGCAGAGGTATTTGATGCCTCATACGCGGAAATCCGGGTGGCATCAGGGGCGATGGCGAACCTGTACGGGTTCATGGCGCTGGCACAGCCGGGGGATGCGATCATTGCGCCGCCGCCTGCGGTGGGCGGGCATGTGACGCATCACAAGGCGGGTTGCGCGGGGCTGTACGGGCTGGTGACGCATGACGCGCCGGTGGATGCGGACGGTTTCACCGTGGATCTGGATGCCTTGCGCGAGATGGCGCTGCGGGTGCGGCCGAAGATCATCACCATCGGGGGCAGTTTGAACCTGTTTCCCCATCCAGTGCGGGCCTTGCGCGCCATTGCCGATGAGGTGGGGGCGTGGCTTTTGTTCGATGCGGCGCATCAATGCGGGATCATCGCAGGGGGGGCTTGGGCGAACCCACTTGATGAGGGGGCGCATCTGATGACGATGAGCACCTATAAATCGCTGGGCGGGCCTGCGGGCGGATTGATCGTGACGCGCGAGGCCGAGATTGCCAAGCGTTTGGATCATATCGCCTTTCCGGGGATGACGGCGAATTTCGATGCGGCGAAATCGGCGGCATTGGCGATCACGCTGCTGGATTGGCGGGCGCATGGTCGGGACTATGCGCGGGCGATGGTGGATCTGTCGCAGGCCTTGGCGCGGGAGTTGCACGGGCTGGGCCTGCCGGTATTTGCGGCGGGGCGGGGGATGACGGAAAGCCATCAATTCGCGGTGGAGGCTGCTGGCTTTGGCGGGGGGCAGACGGCGTCAAAGACGTTGCGCAAAGCCGGGTTCCTTGCCTGTGGGATCGGGCTGCCGATTGCGCCGGTGGAGGGTGATTTGAACGGGCTGCGGATCGGGACGCCGGAGCTGGTGCGCCGGGGGGTGACGGTAGCAGATGCGCCCGCGCTGGCCGCGCTGATTGCCGAAGGGCTGCGGGGGAATGATCCGGGGGCCGTGGCGGCGCGGGTGCGCGACATGCGGGCGCGGTTCACCGGGGTGCATTACATCCGGGCGTGAGGGCGTCCAGCAGCGCGTTAAGGGCGGGGGCGGGGTCATCGGGGGCCTGCGCCAACGCCATGCCATGCACCCAATCGATCAGGATATCGCGGTGAAGGCGGGCCTCATCTGGCGAACGGCCTTCATTTTCCAACATGATTTCAAGGCGTTCGGTCAAGAGGCGGGCTTGCAGCGGCAACGGGCCAGGGATGCGGAACAGGGCTAGGATCAACGCCGGGTGGCGGTGGGCGGCTTTGGCATAGGCTGCAAGCAGGGTTTTAGGAGAGGCACCGGGGATTTCGGCAAGGATGGCGTCGGCCATGGCGTGGATCAGGGAGTCATGGCTGCCGAAGTGATGCAGGATGGCCATCGGCGTCACCGACATCCGCTTTGCCAAAGTGCGGATCGTGAAGGGCTGCACAGGATCGCGGATGAGGGAAAGCGCCTCGGTCAGGATTGCGTCCCGGGACAGACGGGGATTTGCGGGGCGGCCGCGGGTCATGCCACGGCCCAAGTGGATTGGACAAGGCCGGAGGGGAAGCTGCGGGTCGCCTTGTGGCGCAAGGGGATGTCCTTTGGCAGGGCGCCGAAAAGCGGGCGGCCCTGCCCGATCAGGACAGGGGCTGTGGTGATGGTCAGGCTGTCGATCAGACCCGCGCGCAGGAAGGATTGCACGATCTGGCCGCCGTCGACATAGGCTTTGCGATGGCCTTTGTCGGCGAGGTGTCGCATGGCCTGTTCGGGGCCATGGGCGGCGAATGTGACCTTGCCCTGAAGGTTTTCCGGCACGGGTTGCTGTGCGAGCTGCTGGGAAAGCACCAGAACGGGCAGTGTATAGGGCCAGTCGGGGAAGCTGCGGACGGCATCATAGGTGCCGCGGCCCATGATGATGCAGTCCATTCCGGCGATGAAAGCCTCATAGCCGTGATCTTCGGCCGGGTCGCCGCGGGACAAAAGCCAATCGAGGCGGCCATCGGGGCGGGCGATGAAGCCGTCAAGGCTGGTGGCGATGAAAACATGGCCGCGGGTCATGGTTCGGTTCCGAAGTTTTGCGGTTCGGTTTCGAACCAGACTGTTGATGCGGTTTCGAACCTTTTGGTTCGGGGTGGAGGTATCAGCTTCGATTCCGTGCGTTCCGGTTCGGAAGGAATTTTTTATACAATGTATAAATATGGGATTGCCGCCCCTTCGGCAAGAGAAAACCCGCCGGGCGATCCGGCGGGTTCTTTCTTTGCGTCCTGTGAACGAAGGATCAGATATCCAGCGTGTTTTCGTGTTCCCAGCGCGAGAAATGGGAGACGAAGCTGTTCCATTCCTGTTGCTTGAGCTTGAGATAGGCCGACGAGAATTCCTCGCCCATCATGGCCTTGAGCGTCTTGTCCTTGTCATATTCGCGCAGCGCATCGAGCAGGTTCAGCGGCAGTTTCGGCGCGCCTTTCACGGTATGGCCCTGCTGATACATGTCGATGTCATAACGGCGGCCGGGATCGGCCTGCGTGCGCACACCGTCAAGCCCTGCGGCGATGATCACGGCCTGAAGCAGGTAGGGGTTCGCGGCCCCATCGGGCAGGCGCAGTTCGAAACGGCCGGGGCCGGGAACGCGGACCATATGGGTGCGGTTGTTGCCCGTCCATGTGACCGTGTTCGGCGCCCATGTCGCGCCCGACGTGGTGCGGGGTGCGTTGATCCGCTTGTAGCTGTTCACCGTCGGGTTGGTGATCGCGGCCAAGGCGGAGGCGTGTTTCATGATCCCGCCAAGGAAGTTGCGCCCCCGGTCGGAGAGTGAGAGTTCCTTTGACGGATCAGAGAAGGCATTGGTCTTGCCATCCAGCGACCAGACCGAGATATGGGCGTGGCAGCCCGATCCGGTAAGGCCCTTAAAGGGTTTGGGCATGAAGGTGGCGCGGAAGCCGTGCTTTTCGGCCACCGATTTGACCATGAACTTGAAGAAGCTGTGCTTGTCAGCGGTTTGCAGGGCGTCGTCGTATTTCCAGTTCATCTCAAACTGGCCGATCGCGTCTTCGTGGTCGTTTTGGTAGGGTTCCCAGCCCAGTTCCAGCATGTAATCGCAGATTTCCGAGATCACGTCATAGCGGCGCATCACGGCCTGCTGGTCATAGCAGGGCTTTTCAGCGGTGTCGTAGATGTCAGAGGCGGCATTGCCTTCGGCGTTCAGGATGAAGAACTCGGGTTCAACCCCGGTCTTGACGCGCAGGCCATCCTTGGCCGCCTCGGCAATCAGTTTTTCCAAGACGTTGCGGGGGGCCTGATCGACGAGGGCACCTTCCATCGTTGCGCGGGCGGCAACCCATGCCACATCCTTTTTCCACGGCAATTGGATCACCGAGTCTGGATCGGGGACGGCCATCAGGTCGGGATGGGCGGGCGTCAGGTCAAGCCATGTGGCGAAACCTGCAAAACCTGCGCCCTCCTCGGCCATGTCGTTGATCGCCTGCGTCGGCACGAGTTTCGCGCGCTGACCACCGAAAAGATCGGTGTAGGAGATCATGAAGTATTTTACGCCCTTTTCCTTGGCCCATTTGGCAAGATCTTTGGCCATGACTAACTCCCTGTTCTTGTTCAGATCGGCTTTGTGCCGTTGTGTTCAGAATCCGTTGCGCCCGGGAATCCAGTTGGTCCCTGCCAGCGGAACGCCCGCCATGGCGGCGGATTCGACGGTCAGGGCGCAGAGGTCTTCCGGTTCCAGATTATGAAGGTGATTTTTGCCGCAGGCACGCGCAATTGTCTGCGCCTCAAGCGTCATCACCTTGAGGTAGTTCTTCAGGCGGCGACCACCGAGGATGGGATCGAAACGCTTGAAAAGTTCGGGGTCCTGCGTGGTGATCCCGGCAGGGTCTTTGCCTTCGTGCCAGTCGTCATAGGCCCCGGCGGTGGTGCCGAGTTTGTTATATTCGGCCTCAAGCGCGGGGTCGTTGTCGCCCAGCGCAACAAGGGCCGCCGTGCCGATGGCGACGGCATCGGCCCCCAGCGCCATGGCCTTGGCCACATCGGCCCCAGTTCGGATGCCGCCCGACACGATCAGTTGCACCTTGCGGTGCATGCCAAGGTCTTGCAGCGCCTTCACCGCCTGCGGGATACAGGCAAGGATGGGCATGCCAACATTTTCGATGAACACGTCCTGCGTGGCGGCGGTGCCGCCCTGCATGCCATCCAGCACCACGACATCGGCCCCGGCCTTCACTGCAAGGGCGGTGTCGTAATAGGGGCGCGCGCCGCCAACCTTGATATAGATCGGCTTTTCCCAGTTCGTGATTTCGCGCAGTTCGAGGATCTTGATTTCAAGATCGTCAGGCCCGGTCCAATCAGGGTGGCGGCAGGCAGAGCGCTGGTCGATGCCCTTGGGAAGATTACGCATCATGGCGACGCGGTCCGAAATTTTTTGGCCCAGCAGCATGCCGCCGCCGCCGGGTTTGGCCCCCTGCCCCACCACGACCTCGATCGCGTCGGCGCGGCGCAGGTCATCGGGGTTCATCCCGTAGCGGGAAGGAAGATATTGATAGACAAGGGTTTTCGAATGACCACGTTCTTCCTCGGTCATCCCGCCATCACCTGTGGTGGTGGAGGTGCCAGCAGCCGAGGCACCGCGACCCAGCGCCTCTTTCGCGGGGCCGGAGAGGGCACCGAAGGACATGCCCGCGATGGTGATGGGGATATCCAGATGGATCGGGTTCTTGGCAAAGCGCGTGCCCAACCAGACATCGGTGGCGCATTTTTCGCGATAGCCTTCCAGCGGGTAGCGGCTGATGGATGCACCAAGGAAAAGCAGATCGTCGAAATGCGGCAGGCGGCGTTTGGACCCGCCACCGCGGATATCATAAATGCCTGTCGCGGCGGCGCGGCGGATTTCGGCGTTCACGTCGTTGGAGAAGGTCCACGACATTTTGGGCGGCGTATGGGGGAAATCGGACATTCTTCTTGCGGCCTCAGTAGGACGACGCGTTGTCGATATTGAAGTTGTAAAGCTTGCGGGCGGAACCGTAGCGCTTGAACTCTTCGGGCTTGGCCAGATGGTCGGCCTCGCCGCGTTTCAACAGGTCGGCCAGCAGCGCCAGGTGTTCGGGCCGCATCTCTTTTTCGATGCAGTCGGCCCCAAGGGATTTGACCGAGCCGCGCACGAAAAGGCGGGCCTCATAGAGGCTGTCCCCGAGCGCCTCACCTGCGTCGCCCAGGACGACGAGGTTGCCGGATTGGGCCATGAAAGCGGACATGTGGCCGATATTGCCATGGACGACGATATCGATCCCCTTCATCGAGATGCCGCAGCGGGATGAGGCGTTGCCCTTGATGACAAGCAACCCGCCGCGCCCAGTTGCACCGGCATATTGGCTGGCGTCGCCATCAATGATGACCGTGCCGGACATCATGTTTTCCGCCACGCCGGGGCCGGCGGAGCCTTTGACACGGACGGTGGCCTGTTTGTTCATGCCCGCGCAGTAATAGCCGGTGGAGCCGCGCACGGTGACATCGACAGGGGCATCAAGGCCCACGGCGATGGCATGGGCGCCTTTGGGGTTGATCACCTCCCACGAGGTCATGTTCGTCTGGCCCTTGAGGGCATGGAGCGTGGAGTTCAGCGCGCGCAGGCCTTGGGCGGCAAGGTCGAATGTCTGCATTTTTCTCAGCGTTCCCAGAAGTATACGGTGGCGGGTTCGGGTTCCCAGACGCGGGCGGCATCGATGCCCGGCAGATTGACCATCGCGCGGTATTCCGACCCGAAGGCGACATACTGATCGGTTTCTGCCATGACGGCGGGTTTGCAGGCGATGGGGTCGCGGACGACGCCGAAGCCGTTCTTTGTGCCAACAACGAAGGTAAAGAAACCGTCGAGATCGGTGAGCGTGGCTTCCATCGCCTCGCCCAATTTGGCGCCTTCTTGCAGCTTGTGGCTTATGAAAGCGGCGGCCACTTCGGTGTCGTTTTCGGTCTCGAACGTCATGCCAGCCTGACGCAGCACGCGGCGGACGGAGTTGTGGTTGGACAGCGAGCCGTTATGGACAAGGCACTGATCCGCCCCGGTGGAGAACGGATGCGCGCCCATAGTGGTGACCGCGGATTCGGTGGCCATGCGGGTATGGCCGATGCCATGGGTGCCGGACATGCGGGCCACATCAAAGCGCGCCGCGACATCCTTGGGAAGACCGACTTCTTTATAAATTTCAATGCCTTCCCCGGCTGACATGACCCGCGCATTGGGGCGCAGGTCGCGCATGGCGTGGCGGGCAGCATCAAGCCGATCCTCGGGCAGTTCGAGAACGATATGCGTGTCCTTTACCGTCCCCGTGACCTTGGCCGCGACGGCCTTCCCGAGGTCTTCGGTCAGGGTGGCGAAGTCGGCATCGGGGGCCGGGGATTGCACCGTCAGCTTTGCGCGGCCCTTTTCGGGGCGGCCATAAATGGCGATCCCGGCGCTGTCGGGACCGCGGTCAGTCATGGTAATGAGCATGTCGGTGAGCATGGCACCGAGTTGCGGTTCCAGCTTGGGGTCTTTCAGGAAAAGACCGACGATTCCGCACATGGCGTCGACTCCTCTGTTCGTCATTGATGACAGGCTAGCACCGAAGAATTCGACTCTCAACTGGCAAGAAACTTTTTTTCCTAAGCGGGAAAACTTTTCCAAATGCCTAAATTTTTGGCAGGTTTTTCTTGACAGATTGTCGCGGGCCGATTTCCTCTGAGCAAATAAATTTGCCGGAGAGAGAAATGGCGTCAGGGCCTAGCCATCGGTGGCAAAGCAAAAATGGCCTAAGGGAGGGAAAACAATGGGTGATAATCTTAGTACGGTGAACGTCATATTCACTGAGTTCTACTACTGGGTAACAGTGGTTTTCATGTTCCTCATTCACGTGGGGTTTTGCATGTACGAGGTGGGGGCGTCACGTCGGCGCAACCACATGCACACGCTGATGAAGAACACGATGGCCATTCCGTTGATCACGGTCACATTCTTCTTCTTTGGATGGTGGATCTACTTTGCGTTTCCCAGCGGCCTTTACTGGGTCAATTTCGTTGAGGACGCGCTGTTCTACGATCCCAATCTGGTCGCCGGGCCGGCTAGCCCGCTTATGGGGACCCACCTTTCTGGGGCGAACGAAACTGATCTGGCTGCAGGGATCACGGCGGACGGCTTGAATGGCGCGGGGATCTGGCACCGTTTGAACGGTGTGTTCTGGGCGGCCTTTCTTTTGTTCTCGATCACCACAGCGTCAATTGTGTCGGGTGCTGTGATTGAGCGGATCAGGATGGGCGCATTCTGGTTGATCGCGGTCCTGCTGGGGTCTGTCCTGTGGATCACCGATGCCGCTTGGGGGTGGAGCGCGGGAGGCTGGATGGTCAAATATCTTGGCTATCACGATGCCTATGCGTCTGGCGTGGTGCATGCGATCGCCGGGGGTGCAGCGTTGGCGGCATTGATCGTGCTAGGACCACGGCTGGGAAAATTCCGTCCGGATGGAACCCCGCGCGATATCCCGCCGCATAACCCGTGGCTTGTGACGATTGGGCTGTTCATGATCTACACCGGCTTCTGGGGTTTCTATGCCGCATGCAACATCCCCATGATCTCGCCCGAGTCCATCGGCGGACAGATCACCGGGGTAACGTGGACCGCGACCAATATCTACCTGACACCGACAACGCTTTCGGCGATCACGATGAACTTCTTGATGGCGCTTTCGGGCGGCATGATGGCTGGATACATCTTCTCAAAAGGGGATGCGTTCTGGACCTATTCGGCGGGGCTTTGTGGCGTGATCGGTGCCTCTGCGGGCAACGATCTTTATCACCCGATCCAAGCTATGTTCATCGGCGCCATCGTGCCCTACGTGGCCTACAAGCTGCATTTCTGGGTAGAGCGGACCTTCAAGATCGATGACGCCGTCGGGGCCGTGGCTGTGCATGGCTACGGTGGTTTCCTAGGCGTCGTGATCGCGGGCTTTGTTCTTTGGGGAGCGCCGTCATCGCCCTATGAGGGTTATGCGGTCATCACCCCATGGGGCAATTTCATCGGGGCCTGTATCATGGTGCTGTTGGGCTTTGTTCCTGTCTATATCCTCTGCAAGATCCTGAATGGCTTTGGGCTTTTGCGGATTCCGGCGAAGATCGAGCTTGAGGGACTCGATTTCAAAGGGCGTGCTGCCTATGACGCGGCGGTTGCCGAAATCATCGCCGCAGAACGCGCGATGTTGAAGTAGGAAGGGAAAAAATCAAATGTCCACAATAGGTTACTCAAGCTGGGCGGTCGATCTGGCTGATGTCGGCGCGATCTATCCCTTTCAGGGCACCGAAGGGATCATGGTGGTCTTGGGGGTTGCGTTTTGGATCGGGTGGCACGTGCTGCAAATCCGGCAGGAAGAAGAAGAAATCGCAGCCGAGATGAAAGCCGAAAAGCGGGAAGACGCTGCGAGAAAGCTTATCGACGACTATTGATCGGCGTGTGATGTGAAAAACGGGGCGTGCTGTGGCGCGCCCCGTTTGCCTTTTGCGGGCAACAACCTTGCTGCTGCTTTGTCGTCGCGCGTCCTAGATTTGCGGATAAGAGATGACAGACAGGTACCGCGCGGGGAGCTTGATCAACACCTCTGGCCCATGCGGGGCATCGGCATCGAAGAAGAGGCTGTCGCCCGGTTCGAGGTGATAGAGCGTGTCGCCGTGGCGATAGGCCACTTCGCCTTCCAGCATATAAAGAAGTTCGATCCCGTCATGTTGAAAGGCGGGAAAGGTGTCGGATTCCGCAGTTAAAGTAATGACATAGGGTTCAACCACCACCCCCGACCCGTTTGATCCGATATGGCCGAGAAGGTGGTATTGATGGCCCGCGCGGGTGCCGCGTCGTTCGATTTCCAGATGTTCGCCGGCCTTCACATGCTGGCATTCGCGGCGCTCCTCATAGCCCCGAAAGAAGGATGTGATGGGGGTGGAAAAGGCATGCGACAGGATTTGAAGCGTGGTGAGAGAGGGCGAGGTGATGCCATTCTCGATCTTGGAAAGCATGCCGATGGAGAGGCCGGTGACAGAGGCGAGGTCGGCCACCGTCATGCCCTGCTGGCGGCGGAAAGCGCGGACCGAACGGCCGATGGCCATTTCCAGATTCCGTTCGGCGAGTTCGCGGATGCGGTGGGGATCTTGGCTGAAAACGGGTTTGGATTTGGGGATAACCGGTTCGGCACCAGTGTCGGGTGTTGTGTCGAGATCATCCATCCTGTTACCCCGCAGTAAACATACGCGAATGGTTTTTTACTATAAGGAAAAAACTGCGCGGAACAAGACGGCAGTATGGGCAGCAACGGCTGTGCCCTGTTTTGTGCCGGGTTTTGTGCAGCAAACTGTGGGCACGCAGCGGGCGGCGGGTTGAGGGTCTGTTAAGGGGCGGTGGGGTGGAACCCAACCCTAAGGGCCATGGGTAGGGTGGGGTTTTACCCCACCCCTAGAAGGCAGATCGTGCCGCCGTTTCCAGCGCGTGGAAGAGCGAGGCCGCCGATGAACGGGGGCCGATGACCGAAAGGTGGCCTTCGGCGCGGATCACGACATAACAGCCCAAATGTTCGATCACCGTCCGCGTTGCCGCGCCGGGGCCATGCGCGCGCAAGTCGAAGGCAGCGAGGCGTTCGAACATGGCGGGCAAGTCATCGCCCATCACGTCGAAGCGCGCCCATGCGTCGGTCTGTTCTGTCACGCTGGCGGCTTCGCCGAAATGGGGCTTTATGATCGCAACGATATCTTCATGGGTGGCGAAGGGCGCCTCGACCATCCACATGTCGGGGGAAAGCCAGAAGGCGGCATAGGTCGCACCTTTCGCAGCCTTGCCGGGGGGCGGCAGGGGGATGCCTGCGGCATCGGCGATGTCGGCCACAGCCTTGCCTTCGCCCTGACGCGCGGCGAGGGAGGCGAGCGCGGTATCCACCACCTCGGCGATTGTGACGGGGCCGATGCTGACGCTGTGGGGCGCGTCATGGCCAAGGGGGGTGAGGGGTTTCAGACGATGGTCAGCCACGGAGGCGTTCTCCTTCAGGATCGAAGAAGTGGGGGGAGACGATTTCCACCTCTACCTCTGTCTTGGCGAGCAGGTTCACGGCGCGCATCTTCTGGCCAATGCGAGTGTGGCCGTTTTTCAGATAGCCCAGCGCGATGGATGAGCCGAGGTGGGGGGAGTAGACGACGGAGGTAAGCCAGCCGCCATCATTGTCCGCCACGGGGGCCGCCCCAATATCGAGGAAGTGGGAGCCCGCGGTGAGGGGTTTAGACGGATCTACGGGCTTGACGCCCACAAGACGGAGGCCGTCTTCTGCTGTCAGGCCTTCGCGTTGCGACAGGACCATGCCGATGCTGTCTTTCTTTTTCGACACCATCTTGCCCAGCCCCATGTTCAGCGCGGTGGTCTGGCCGTTCAGTTCGTTCCCCGCGACATGGCCCTTTTCCACGCGCATGACGCCCAAGGATTCAGTACCATAGGCGACGGCATTGAATTCTTCGCCCGCGCGCATGAGTTCGCGGATCATCGCATCGCCATAGCGGGTGGGGACGGCGATTTCATAGGCCAGTTCCCCCGAGAAGGAGATGCGGAACAGCCGCGCGCGCAGGCCGCCTGCGACGGTGATGTTTCCGCAGGCCATATAGGGGAAGGCGGCGTCCGAGATATCTTGATCCACCACCTTTTGCAGGAGTTTCCGCGCGTTGGGGCCTGCAACGGAGAATTGGGCCCAGGCTTCCGTCGTGGAGATGAGCTGGACATCCATATCCGGGTAAAGGCATTGGCGGACATATTCGAGATGGCGGAAGACAGGGACGGCATTGGCGGTGGTCGTCGTCATCACCCATTCGTTTTCGCCCATGCGGGCGGTGGTGCCGTCATCCATCACGATGCCATCTTCGCGCAGCATCAGCCCATAGCGGACCTTACCGATGGGGAGGGTGGAGAAGGTGTTGGCATAGACCTTGTCGAGGAAGGCACCTGCGTCACGGCCTTGGATATCGATCTTGCCCAAGGTCGTTACATCGCAAATGCCGACGGAGGCGCGGGTTTGCAGTACCTCGCGGTCCACGGATTGCCGCCATGTGGTCTCAGTGGGTTTCGGGAACCATTGGGCGCGGAGCCACATGCCCACCTCGACGAAGATCGCGCCCTGTTCTGACGCCCATTTGTGGGAAGGGGTCAGGCGGGTGGGTTTGAATTCATGGCCGCGCGAGCGACCCGCAAGCGCGCCCATGGCGACGGGGGTGTAGGGCGGGCGATAAATGGTGGTGCCGGTTTGCGGGATCGATTTGCCGGTGAGTTCGGCCATGATGGCAAGGCCGAGGATATTGCCGGTTTTCCCCTGATCCGTGGCCATGCCGAGGGTGGTGTAGCGTTTCAGGTGTTCGACCGAGGTGAAGTTTTCCTGTTTGGCGAGTTTTACGTCTTTTACGGTGACGTCATTCTGCTGATCGATCCAAGCGCGGCCCTTGCCTTCGGGGACATACCAGAAGGGGGTGAGGTTAAGGGGGGCGTCTTCGGCCTTTGGGATATCGGGGCTATGGGTTGGCATGCCCAGCGCTTCAAGCGCGGCATTGGCTTGGGCTGCCCCTGTTTCCAGCGCGGCATGGGTGGAGAAGTGGCCCGCCGCCGCGCCTGCGGCGGTGAGGTTTTTCGGGCCGTCTGTCGGGGGGGTGAAGGCATGGATGCCTTCGTTCCAGATGGGCCGGCCCCGGTGGTGGCTTGCGATGTTCAGGTTGGGGTTCCAGCCACCCGAAACGCCGAGAGCGGTGACGGGCAGGGTTTCCGAACGACCGTTCGCATGACGGATGGTGATGGATTTCAGGCCAAGGCGGCCTTTGGTATCAATAACTTGGGCCCCCTTCAGGTGGCGGATGCCGGGCAAGAGTTCGCCTTCCTGCCGGGTGTCGATGACGGCGGCGACGTCGATGCCCTTGGCCTGAAAGTCGGTGGCCGTGCGCAGACCGTCATCATTGTTGGTGAAGATGGCGACCCGGTCGCCGACGGTAACTGCATAGCGGTTGGCATAGGTGCGAAGCGCGCCTGCCAGCAGGATGCCGGGGCGGTCGTTGTTTTCGAACGCGATGGGGCGTTCGATAGCCCCTGCGGCAAGGATCGCGTGGCGGGAATAGATGCGCCAGAGGATCTGGCGCGGCTTGCCGGGGGCGGGGATGGGCAGGTGGTCGGAGACGCGTTCGACAGCCGAATAGATGCCGTGGTCCATTGCGCCCAGCACGGTGGTGCGGGGCATCAGGCGGACATTGGGCATTTGCGCAAGGGTGCGGAGGGTATCTTCGGCCCAGTCAGCCCCGGCGTGGTTGCCGATGGTGAGGGTTTCGGCGTTCAGCCGCCCGCCCATGCGGAAATCTTCATCGGCAAGGATGACGCGGGCCCCGGCGCGGCCTGCGGTGAGGGCGGCCATCAGGCCTGCGGGCCCTGCGCCGATGATGAGGATGTCGCAGTGGAGGAAGCCCTTGTCGTAGGCGTCGGGGTCTTCTTCGCGGGTCAGCGTGCCAAGGCCTGCGGCGCGGCGGATAATGGGTTCGTAGAGCTTCTCCCACATGGCGGCGGGCCACATGAAGGTCTTGTAGTAGAAGCCTGCGGCGAAGAAGGGGGAGAGGCGGTCGTTCACGCCCATCAGGTCGAATTTGAGCGAGGGGAAGCGGTTCTGGCTGTTTGCCTCCAGCCCGTCGAAGAGTTCCGCCACGGTGGCGCGGGTGTTGGGTTCCTGACGCGCGCCTGTGCGCAGTTCGACGATGGCGTTGGGTTCTTCGCTGCCCGCAGAAATGGGGCCGCGCGGGCGGTGGTATTTGAAGCTGCGCCCCATGAGGCGGACGCCGTTGGCAAGGAGGGCCGATGCCAGCGTGTCACCCGGATGGCCCGTATAGGGCAGGCCGTCGAAGGTGAAGCGGAGCGTCTTACTCCGGTCGATCTGGCCGCCCTTGATGCGGTTCTCTTGCGTCATTTGCTGCGCCCCTTTGCGCGTGCCACATCGCGGGCGAGTTCGACCTTTGTGATGTCATGCGTCACGGTGTTGCGGGTGACGACGAGCCAAGAGCGGTCGCCCTGTTCGTGGAACCACAGTTCGCGGTGTTCGCCTGCGGGGTTGTCGCGCAGGTAGAGGTAATCGTGAAAGGCGTCCTGCGCGCTGCTGGCATCGGGGAAGGCCATGCCATCGGGACGGTCGATCAGGGCGGCGTCGCCGAGATAGGTGAATTCCTGCGCGTCGCGGGGGCCGAGGAGGGGGTGGTTGATGATCATGATGCCCTCTCAGTGCAGGTTGGGCTGTGCGCCCTGCCCTTTTTCGTCGATCATCAGCCCCTTGCGGAAGCGATCGAAGCGATAGGCGGTGGCGGTGGGATGGGGTTGATCGGTGGCGAGAAGATGCGCGAAGCACCAGCCCGAGGCGGGGGTGGCCTTGAAGCCGCCATAGCACCAGCCGCCGTTGAAATAGAGGCCGTCGATATCGGTCTTGTCGATGATCGGGCTGCCATCCATCGACATGTCCATGATCCCGCCCCATGAGCGCAGAAGGCGGGCGCGGCCAATCATGGGCATGAGGGACATGCCCCCTTCGGCCACATCTTCGACCACGGGCATATTGCCGCGTTGGGCATAGGAGTTGTAGCCGTCGATATCGCCGCCGAAGACGAGCCCGCCCTTATCGGACTGGCTGACGTAGAAATGGCCTGCGCCATAGGTCATGACGCCGTCGATCAGGGGTTTCAGGCCTTCGGAAACGAAGGCCTGCAGGACGTGGGATTCCATGGGCAGGCGCATGTTCACATGGGCCATCACCTTGGAGGAGGAGCCTGCAACAGCGACGCCCACCTTCTTTGCGCCGATGAAGCCGCGCGTTGTGTCCACGCCCGTCACGCGGCCGTTTTCCGTGCGGATGCCAGTGACTTCGCAATTCTGGATCAGATCGACGCCGCGCATGTCGGCCCCGCGCGCATAGCCCCAGGCCACGGCATCGTGGCGGACCGTGCCGCCGCGACGTTGCATCAGCGCGCCCTTGATGGGGAAGCGGGCATTGTCGAAATTCAGGAAGGGATACATGGCGCGGACCTGATCGCGGTTCAGGAGTTCCGCATCCGCGCCGTGCAGGATCATGGCATTGCCGCGCCGGGTATAGGCGTCGCGCTGGGCATCGGTGTGGTACAGGTTGATGATCCCGCGCTGGGATACCATGGCGTTATAGTTGAAGTCCTGCTCCAGCCCTTCCCAGAGTTTCAGGGAAAATTCGTAGAAGGGTTCGTTGCCATCCAGCAAATAGTTGGAGCGGATGATGGTGGTGTTGCGCCCCACATTGCCGCCGCCAAGATAGCCCTTTTCAAGGACGGCGATGCGGGCCTGTTTGAATTCCTTGGCCAAGTAATAGGCCGTGGCGAGGCCGTGCCCACCGCCGCCCACGATGATGTAATCGTAGGATGCTTGGGGTTCCGGGTCGCGCCATGCGGGTTTCCACCCTTTATGGCCTGTCAAAGCCTCGGCGATCACACGAAAGCCGGAATAGCGCATGGTTTTTCCCCTGCTTTGTCTTGCCGCCGAATATGGCGGCGGCGCGGCGCGGGGTAGCATCCATTTCCGCCATCGGCCATTTCGGAACCGACATGGCCGTCGGAAGGCAAGGCGCAGAGGTCAGGCGGGGACGGCGCGGCGCAGGCGAGAGGTGAGGGCAAGCCCTAGGCGATGGGCCTGAAGCGAGAGGACTGGCACGATCACGAGGCTGAGGGCGGTGGAGACGGCGGTTCCTGCAATCACCGCGATGGCGAGGGGTTGGCGGAAGCCCGCGCCTTCGCCCCAGCCCACGAGCGAGGGGATCATCCCGCCGATGATCGCGGCAGAGGTCATCAGAACCGGGCGGGCGCGCAGGCGGGCGGCGGTCAGAAGGGCGGTCGTCGGGTCTTCGCCTTGCAGGATGCGGGACAGTCCTTCATCGACGATCAGGATGGCGTTCTTGGCCACGATCCCCAGCAAGAGCAGCATGGCAAGGATGGCCGGCAGCGACAGGCCCTGCCCGGTGATCGCCAGCCCCATCGCCGCCCCGCCCAGCGCCAGTGGCAGGGTGATGAGGATGACCAGCACCTGACCGAGCGAGCGGTAGAGGGCAAAAAGGACAGCAGCCAGCAGCAAGAGCGCCGAGGCAAGCGCCGTTTGCAGGGCCTGCATCAGATCGGCGCGTTGGGCGGCATCGCCGGTGGCACGGGGCTGGATGCCAAGGGTTGCGGCATCGGTGGTGGCGAGGGCGTCGGACAGGGCAGCGCGGGCGTCGCTGGCGGATTGGCCTTCGGCGCGGTCTGCCATGAGGCGGAGGACGGGCAGGCCGTCTTGGCGTTCCAGGCGCGCCGGGGCGAGGGTCAGTTCAGGCTGGGTAACGGCGGCCAGCGGGAGGAGAGGGCCCGCGCCGGAATGGAGCAGCAGGCTGCGGGCAGGGCCGGGATCCAGCACCAGCGGAAGGCTTGAAAGACCGGGTTGCGGCAGGCGGGCAAGGGGGGCCGCGCTGCGGGTGAGAAGCGAGAGGCTGCGCGCCGCTTCATCCCGCGAAAGGGCAAGGGCATCGACGGCGACGGGATCAAGGATCAGGCGCTGTTCGGGGATCAGCGCGCGATCGACCGCGGCATTGGGCAGGGCGGCGCTGCGGTGCAGGGTGGCAGCAGCGGCGGTGGCGACTTGGTGCAACGAGGCGGGGTCACGGCCTGTGAGCAGGAGTTCGGCCTGTGGGCGGCCCGTTTCGCCCAGCGGGCGCGCGCGGAGGTCGATTTCGATGGCAAGCAGGGCCTGAACATCGCGCTGAATTTCGGCGGCCGGGGCGCGGTCGGACTTGGGGGCCAGATCAAGGATCAGGCGCAGGCGGGTTGGGTCATCTTCGGGGCGGATGGCGGTGGCGTGGCGGATGCCATCCAGTGCGAGAAGGTTGCGTGTCAGGTCGGCAAGCCGTGCCTCGGCCAAGACTGCATCTTCCGCGCGGGGCAGTTCCAGCGCAAAGGTCAGACGGCCCGTATCTTCGGCGGGGATGAAATCACCATCGGCGCGGAAGACAGCCATGGCGGAAAGGGTGATCAGCGCGAGCGTGGCCAGCCCCACCAGAAGCGGATGGCGGAAGGAGGCGGTGAGGAGGCGCATGTGCATCTGGGCAAGGCGGGACGGCGCAGGGCGCGCCGGCGGCGGGGCGGTCAGGTTGGCGGCGCCGACCGTTGGGGTTTCGGGACGGGCGGGCGTGTCGATCCAGCGCGCGGCAAGGGGCGGCAGGACAAGGCGGACAACGGCGAGGGAGGACAGCGCCGCAAGGGCGATCGTGCCGCCGAATTCAAGGAAGTAGCGCCCAGCCATGCCGGGGATCAGGGCCACGGGCAGGAACACGGCGACGATGGCAAGGGTTGTCGCGATGACCGCGCGCCCGATGCGGCGGGTGGCGGCGAGCGTGGCGTTCCAGCGCGATTGGCCAAGGGCGAGGTGGCGGTGGATATTCTCGACCTCGACAATCGCGTCATCGACGACGATGCCGGTGGCAAGGGTCAGCGCCATAAGCGTGATGATATTGAGCGAGAAGCCAAGGACCTGCATCCCCAGCAGCGTGGGCAAAAGCGAGAGCGGCAGGACGATCATCGCCAGCGCGACAGAACGCCAGCCGCGCAGGGCCGCCCAGACCACGGCCAGAACAAGGAGCGCGCCTTCCAGCAGGGCCAGCGTCGTGGCCTGTGCCTGACCGATGACAGTATCAGCGCGGCGATCAATCAGACGGGTGGCGATGCCGTGATCGCGGGAAAAGGCGGCGGCGGCAGTGTCGATGCGGGCAAGGAGATCGGGCAGATCGGCCTCGGGCTGGGGGTAGATGGCCACAAGCACCGCGGGGTGACCGTCCATGCGGGTGCGGCTGGTTTCGGGGCGATGGGCAAGGCGGATATCCGCCAGATCGGACAGGGCAATGGTGGCGCCCGATGCAAGGGTAATGGGCAGGCGGCCCATGGCTTCGGGATTGGCGGCGGGCTGGTCTTCGCCTAGCGAAATAGCGAGGATGCCCGTTGCGGGCGCATCGATCCGGCCACCGTCCGAAGGGGAAAGGCGCGATTGCAGCGCGTCGGCAAGATCGGCCTGCGTCAGGCCGACATCGGCCAGCCGTTCGGGATAAGGCGTGACGACAAGCTCTGGCAGGGTGAGACCGTCGGCATGCAGGCGATCGACCCCCGGCAGGCGATGCAGGGCGGGCAGCAGGCGGTCATGGATGAGGGCCATGCCTGCATCATCCGGCGCAGAAAGCGCGATGCGGGCGGCGACGGATTGGCGGCTGGAACGGGCGGCAAGGCTGGTCACATCAAAGGCGACATCGCCCATGCCGCGCAGGGCGGCGAGGCGGTCGCGCAGATCGCTGACCACGTCATCGGCACGGGAAGGGTCGGCAAGCGGCAGGGACATCGTCACCGATCCGGGCGTGACAGTGACGGAGACCGAGGTGATGCCAGAGATGGCGGTGGCGCTGTCTTCCACAGGCTGCGCAAGAAGAAGGTCGGTGTCGGACAGGGTCAGGCCGGGGGCGGTAAGACGGGCCTCGACAAGATCATCGCCGATATCGGGCAGATGGCGCAGGGGCATCTGGCCAAGGGACACAAGGCCCATCAGGCTGCACAGGCCAATCGCCAAAAGCGGCAGGAAGGGGCGACGGATCGCCCGAAATGCGAGGGTCATGGCAAGAATTCCGCTGCAATGTCGAGAGAGGCGATGCGGCGATAGCCCGGACCTGAGGGAACGGCGACGGCTTCGCCATCCTGCACGAGGTCGGGGGCGCGGGCGATGATGACATCGCCTTCGGAAAGGCCTGAGATCACCTCGACCTTGCCATCCTTGCGCGGTGCGGCAAGGGAGACGGGCGTGGCGATGGCGCGGCCATCAATGATGCGCATCACAGCAGGACTTTCGCCTTGCAGGGTGAGGGCAGCCAAGGGCACCTCGATCGCGAGGCGGCGTTCAAGGACAAGATCCGCCGCAAGGGTCATCCCCGGCAGGAGGGTCGTCTCTTCGGGCAGGTCGAGCCGAAGTGTGGCAAAACCCGTGCGATCCGGGCTGCCGAAGGGCAGGGTAAGAAGGCGGGGGCGCAGCGATGTGCCGTCGGACAGGGTCAGCGGCATGTCCTGCCCGACCACGAGACGCGACAGATGGCCCACAGGCAAGTCAACCGCCAGCGCAAGGCGCCCATGGGCGGCGATGGTGGCGGCAAGGGTGCCGGGCCCCGGACGGGTGCCCGCCTCAAGCGGGAGCGCGAGGATGCGGCCTGCGACGGGCGCTTTCAGCACCGTATCGTCCAGCATGCTGCGGGCCTGATCCACGGCCAGTTCGGCCAGCGCCAATTCATCCTGCGCGAGTTGTAGGGCAGACGCGGCAAGGCTGTAATCGGTTTCGGCGCGGTCCACCTCAAGCGCGGCGGTTTCGCGGCGGGTTTCGGCAGCGGCGCCGTTTTCGGCCAGTTGCGAGACGCGGACCAGGGTATCGCGTTTGCGCGACAACCCGGCCTCGGACAGCTGCAACCTGTCCGAGGCGCTGATTGCCGCGCTTTGCGCGGTTGCGACGCGCAGTTCCGCTTCGCGCAGGGCGCGTTCGGCATTGCGCGGGTCGAGGCTGGCGATGGTTTCGCCGGCCTCGACCCAATCTCCGATGGCAAGGGGGAGATGGGAAACAACGCCATCGGAAACGGGCATGGTGACGGCGATAGGGTCGCGCGCCGTCACGCGGGCAAAAACATGCGTGCGATCCTCGACCACGGCGCGGCGGATGGTTTCCACACTGACGGGTCGGGGGGCCATGGCGGCGCTGTCTGCACGGGCGGCCTCTTCGCCATGGGCGGCAAGGCTGTCGTGCAGGACAAGGATGGCAAAGGTGCAAAGCCAGACCAGCGTCCCGCGCGACAAGAGCCGGAGGACGAACCCGGTTCTGCCTGTTTCGGCGGCGATGACTGTATTGTCCGGCGCGTGCATTCGGTGACCCTCCTTTCCCGGGCGGTTGGGCCGGGACTTGGGGCGAAGATGGCAGAAGACGGCGGCACTGTGGTCTACGCTTGGTCCGGTGAAATTTCGGACGAAGGTCTGAATTTGGGGCAATGCCATGAAAAAAGGGGCCGCATCAGCGGCCCCCTTTTAAAGGTCAGGGACTTCTCAGCGCTTATTCGGCGGCGCTGATCTGCCCGTCGCCAAGGAGAGCGTCGCGGGCGACGCGGGCCTCGGCTGCGGTCAGGCTGCGGCGGGCGCTGGGGCCGTAGGCGGTGAAGTCCATCCCGTCGAGTTGCGGGAAGAGAGCGAGGATTTCCTCGCGCGCCGCCTCGGCCAGCGCCCCCCAGCCGACATGGCCGGGATGGAAGCTTTCCGACGGGGCGCCTTCGGCGATGACCACCTCATGCGCATCGAAGAGCATGTGGAAGTATTCCACCTCGTCGCGTTCTTCGGACCGGATGGTGGTGTCGTTGACCAGAAGCTTGGCCGCGACAAGCACCTCTGCCTCATCGAACAGCAGTTCCGCCTGCCACCCCGTCAGCAGCATCCGGTGCTGGGGCGAAACCGCCAGCGTCCGGTTGTTGCCCAGCGCCCCTGCCTCGATCACGATAGGGGCAAAGCGGCCCTTGCCTGCGACCGTGCTGGACCCGATCCAGCGGATCGGCTGATAGCCGTGGTCAAGCGTGAAGACGAGATCGCCGGGAGCGAGGTCTTCGATCGCGCGTTCGCCTTCGGCTGTCAGGATGCGGGTGCCGCGGGTGAAGCAGACGACCGCGGTGTTTTCGACGTTCAGAAGGGTGCCGTCGACCGCCGCCCCTGCGTTCTGGATGCGCAGGCCACCGGCCCCTTGCAACACGCCGTCCGCCTGATCCGCCCGGAGCCAAGCCAAGGGGTTCGTGAAGGTCGCCCCCGGGTTGTTGGCAAGGAAGGTCGCCAGCGTGGCGTCGTTGTAGAAGCTCGACAGATCGACGAAGTCGTTGTCGTCGGTCGGTGCCCCTGTCGTGCCTTGGATACCGGTCGTCGGGTCGAAGTCGGTGATGGTGTCGGCGCCTTCGGTGGTGAAGACGTCGTTGCCAGCCCCACCCGTGAGGATATCCGCCCCGGCCCCGCCGACCAGCGTGTCGCTGCCGTCGCCACCAAGGAGAGTATCGATCCCGGCCCCGCCATTGAGCGTGTCGTTGCCTTCATCCCCAGAGAGCGAGTCGTTGCCGTCGCCGCCGGTGATGAGGTCGTTGTCAAAGCCGCCAAAGATGACGTCATGGCCAGCGTCGCCCGACAGGGTGTCGTTGTCGTCGAAGCCGAAGATGGTGTCGTTGCCGTCACCGCCCGCGATGGTGTCTTCGTTGTTCGATGGCAGGGGATCGGTCCCGTCATTCGGCAGATCGATCGGCGAAAGAACATCGTTGCCGCCATAGAGCAGGTCGTTGCCCATCCCGCCATCGATGCTGTCGTCGCCTTCGCCACCAAGGACCGTGTCTTCGCCCATCCCGCCAAGGATGGTGTCGTCGTCGACGCCGCCATCGATGGAGTCATTTCCGTCGCCGCCATCGATCACGTCGGCATCGTCGCCCGTCAGGATCGTGTCGTTACCCGCGCCGCCGAAGACCGTATCAAGGTCATCGGTCGGGTTGGTGTCGGAGAAGGCACCAGCCTCGTCCGGTGTGGCCGCCGTGGCGCGGGTGTTGATGAAGTCGTCGCCATCGCCGCCAAGGACGGAGTCCCGACCATCGCCGCCGACGAGGCTGTCATTGCCTACGCCGCCATCCAGCGTGTCGTTGCCGTCATTCCCGGAGAGGGTATCCGCCCCATCGCCGCCTTCGATCCGGTCATCGCCTTCGTTGCCTTCGGCGATGTCGTTCCCGGCACCACCGGTGAGGATGTCGTTGCCCAGACCGCCTTGCAGGCTGTCGGCTTCGTCCCCGCCATCCAGCGTGTCGTTGCCATCGCCGCCTTGCAGGGTGTCGCGGCCTTCGCTGCCGGCAAGGCTATCATCGCCATTGCCGCCGATGAGAAGGTCGTCACCGATACCGCCAACGAGGGTGTCGTTTTCGGACCCGCCATCCAGCGTATCGTTGCCGTCGCCACCAAGAAGCGAGTCTTCGCCCGCGCCGCCCGACAGATCGTCATTGCCGGAGCCGCCGTCGATTGTATCGAGGCCCGCGCCGCCGGTGACGGTGTCGTCGCCCGACCCGGCATTGACGCTGTCATTACCACTGTTGGCGGTGATGTTGTCATTGCCCGAGCCGCCGTCGATCACATCATTGCCGGCACCCGTGGTGATCAGGTCATTGCCCGCACCGGTGGTGACAAGGATCGGGCCCACGCTGCCTGCGCCGCTGATCGTGTCATTGCCGGACCCGGTGGCGAGCTGTTCGATCCCCGTGAAGGTGATGTCGTTTTCGCCATCGGCATCAAGGCCGTTGACCGTGCCCGCACCCGGAACCGCCGGGTTGTAGTTGACGGTGACGTTGCCGGTCTGATCCGACAGATCCAGAAGGTCGCCGGCATCGCCATTGGCCGGGTCATCCGGGCTGCCAGAGGAGCCATCGGTGCCGCCGTCGATCTGCGCGTTGATGTTCGGATCGGAGGTATCGACGGTAAAGACATCGTCGCCCGTGCCGCCCGCGGCCGTATCGGCCCCGCCAACGATGATGTCGTCATCGCCGACGCCGCCATCGACCTGATCCGCACCCGCGCCGCCTTGCAGCGTGTCTGCGCCCGCACCGCCAAGGAGCGTGTCGTTGTCCGCGCCACCGGCAAGGCTATCGGCCCCTTCGCCACCATCGAGACGATCGTCACCAATGCCGCCTTGCAGCGTATCGGCCCCTTCGCCGCCGGAGAGCGAGTCGTTGCCATCACCGCCCGACAGGCTGTCGGCACCTTGACCGCCTTCCAGCGTATCGGCCCCGGCATCGCCCGAGAGGGTGTCATTCCCTTCACCGCCTTGCAGAAGGTCGTCGCCGATATTGCCCGACAGGCTGTCATCGCCTGTGCCGCCATCGACCGTGTCATTGCCCTGACCGGCATCAACCGTGTCATTGCCCTGACCCGCTGCGATGCTGTCGTTCAGCCCATCGGAGCCATCGATCTGATCCCCCTGCGGGTCGGTGAAAGGCGTGCCACCTGCGCCGCTGGTGGGCGTCATCAGGTCACCGCCTGCGGTGCCGTCGACCACACCATTGGTATCCACCAGCACCCGTTCGATTTCCGAATAGTTGATGGTGACGGTCTGGCCCGCGCTGTTCTGGAAGGTGGCGATGCCGCTTTCCGCACCGGAGGTGGTGATCACGACATTGGTCAGGCCGCGCAGATCCAGCACATCGCCGGTTCCGCCATTGGTGGGATCGGACAGATCCTCGCCGCCTTCGCCGCCGATGATGGTGATGGCGGCATTGCCCGAAAGCGCCGGGTTGATGCGGAATTCGTCATCGCCGTCGCCGCCTTCGGCACGGTCGCCCGCGCCGACGACCAGATCGTCGTCACCAGCCCCGCCGGTAAGCAGGTCATTGCCTGCGCCTGCGGTCAAGAGATCGGACCCTTCGCCACCGGTCAGCGTATCGTTGCCGTCGCCGCCATCCAGGGTGTCATTGCCTGCGTCGCCGGTCAGGTTGTCATCGCCGGCACCGCCGGTGAGGCTGTCACCGCCCAGTCCGCCGATGATGGTATCGGCATCCGCGCCGCCGTCGACGGTATCGTCGCCGTCACCTGCGGTGATGCTGTCCGCCCCGGCATCGCCAGTGATGCTGTCGGCACCTGCGCCGCCATCGATCGTATCGGCACCGTCGCCGCCGATGATGCTATCGGCACCTTCGCCACCCGACAGGCTGTCTGCCCCGGCACCACCATCAAGCGTATCGGCCCCGGCATCGCCCGAAAGCGTATCGTTGCCACCTTCGCCCGACAGCAGGTCATCATCCGCGCCGCCATCAAGGCTATCGTTGCCGGTGCCGCCGATCAGGGTATCGCGGCCGTCTTCGCCCAAGAGCGTGTCATTGTCGGCCCCGCCGGACAGCAGGTCATCCGACTGGCCGCCCGACAGCACATCATTGCCAGCGCCGCCATCGAGCGTGTCATTGCCGCTGCCACCGATCAGGCTGTCATCGCCGATATTGCCAGAGAGGATGTCATTCCCGATGCCGCCATCGATCGTGTCATTGCCCAGACCACCGTCAACCGTATCGTTGCCAGCGCCTGCTGCGATGTTGTCGTTGACGCCATCGGCCCCATCGATCTGGTCGCCCTGCGGATCGCGGAAGGGCGTGCCGCCCGGGCCGCTGGTCGGGGTCATCAGATCGCCCGCCCCGGACCCGTCGACAACGCCGTCGGCCGAGCTGAGGACCGTTTCGATTTCCGAGAAGGTCAGGGTGACACGGACCCCCGCGCTGTTCAGGTAGCTGACCGTCCCGCTTTCCGAGGTGCCGGTGATCGGGTCGGGGTTGTCATAGGTGATGACCGCGCCATTGAGCCCGCGGATATCAAGGATATCACCGATGCGCCCGCCGGGGTTGTTGGTCGGGTCAATGACGGCCTCTTCATCCGTCTCGCCGCCGATCACGGTGATCGGTGCGCTGCCAAGAAGGTTCGGGTCGATGATGAATTCATCATCCCCTGCCCCGCCCTGTGCGGTATCGCCCGCCCCGACAACGATGTCGTCATCGCCTGCGCCGCCGATCAGCAGATCATTGCCGTTACCACCCGCCAGCGTGTCGCCGCCGTCGCCACCGGAGAGGGTATCGTTGCCCTCGCCGCCCGTCAGGCTGTCATTGCCGCTGCCGCCCGAAAGGCTGTCATTGCCGTCACCACCGCCGAGCGTGTCGTTGCCGCCATCGCCCGACATGGTGTCGTCGCCCTGGCCGCCGATGAGGTCATCGTCGCCAGACCCGCCTTCCATAATGTCGTTGCCATTGCCACCATCCAGCGTATCGGCACCTTCGCCGCCCGTGAGCGTGTCATTGCCATCGCCACCAGAGAGGCTGTCGTCATCGGCGCCACCATCGAGGGAGTCGTTGCCGCCACCGCCGATCAGCGTGTCGTCGCCGTCATTGCCCTGAAGCGTGTCGCTGCCCTCACCGCCATCCAGCAGGTCGTTGCCGCCGCCGCCCGTCACACTGTCATCGCCGCCGCCGGAATTGACGGTGTCATTGCCAGCGCCTGCGACGATGGTGTCGTTGCCGACGCCCGTGAGGATTTCGTCATTGCCAGAACCGCTATCGATGACCAGCGGGCCAAGGCAGGAGATTGCGTCGACAGTGTCATCGCCGGAACCGGTGAGGACCCTTTCAATCTCGGTGAAGGTGATGTCGGGGCCGGCATCGCCGTCCAGACCATTGACCGTGCCAGCTTCCGGGTTGGTGCCGTAGGTGAGCAGAAGGTCATTCGTCAAAGCTGACAGGTCGAGCGTGTCACCCGCATTGCCATTGGTCGGATCATCGCCCGCACCCACGGTGCCGTCGGTGCCGCCGTCGATCGTGGCATTGACATTCGGCGCCGTGTCCGAGCCGTCGATGACGAAGACATCATCCCCGCTCCCGCCCGTGGCGCTATCGCCGCCGCCGATGGCGATGAGGTCATCGCCTTGGCCGCCGGACAGCGTGTCGTTGCCTGTGCCGCCGGACAATGTATCCGCCCCGTCATTGCCGAGGAGAGAGTCATTGCCGTCGCCGCCTGCGACACTGTCATTGCCAGTACCGCCATCGACCGTGTCATTGCCAAGGCCTGCATCGACCGTGTCATTGCCCGCGCCCGCGGCGATGCTGTCATTGTTCCCGTCGGTGCCATCAATCTGGTCGCCATCGGCATCGGTAAAGCCGGGAACAAGGTTGTCGGCGCCCGGCGTGCCATCCACCACGCCATTGCTGTCGCGGAGGATCGTCTCGACCTGGAAGAACTGCAGGGTCGAGCCGTCGGCGAAGGTCACCGTGCCCTGCTGCGCGCCTGCATCAGTGGCATCCGCCGTGGCGCTGATCGTCACCGGGCCCGCGCCGCGCAGGTCGAGCACGTCGTTGTCGGTGTTCTGGTCGGGGCCGTTGCCGCCGACGAAGATGTCGCCCGCGCCATTGGCCGCGCTGCCCACGGCCAGCGTGTCATTGCCGCCTTCACCCCAGCTTTGGTCGGCGCCAAGGCCGCCCACGAACAGATCGTTGCCACCGGCACCGTCCTGATCCGCGATCTGCTGGGCGACACTCAGCGTGCCAAAGCCCTGCGCGTTGTCGCCATAGGTGATGTCGTCGCCCGCGCCGCCCACGATCGTGTCGATGCCCGTGCCGCCGAAGATCGTGTCGTTGCCAGCCTCGCCAAGCAGGCTGTCATTGCCATCCTCGCCGCGCAGGCTGTCATTGCCATCCCCGCCGCGCAGAACGTCGTTTTCGGTGCCACCGCGCAGGTCGTCGTTGCCGGCACCGCCATCAAGCGTGTCGGCCCCCGCACCGCCGGCGATGAAGTCGGCCTCCGTGCCGCCGTCGATGATGTCATTGCCGTCGCCACCGCGCAGGTCATCGGCCCCGGCCCCGCCGAGGATCGAATCGTCGCCCGTGCCGCCGTCGATGAACTCGTTGCCCGCGCCGCCATCGATCGTGTCGTTGCCCTCATTGCCGCGCAGGTTGTCAGCGCCGTCGCCGCCGGAGATGCTGTCATCGCCTGCATTGCCTTCGACGAAGTCGTCGCCCGCATCGCCAAAGATCACGTCATTGTCGTTGCCGCCGCGCAGGTCGTCATTGCCCAGCCCGCCGCTCAGCGTGTCGCTGCCGTCGCTGCCGCGCAGCAGGTCATTGTCGTCGCCGCCAAAGAGGGAGTCGTTGCCGATGCCGCCGTCGAGGGAATCCGTCCCCGTGCTGCCACGCAGATCGTCATTGCCCGCGCCGCCAAGGATCGTGTCGTTGCCCGTGCCGCCGTCGACGAAGTCGTTGTCGGCGCCGCCGTCGATGTTGTCGTTGCCGTCACCGCCACGCAGGTTGTCAGCGCCGTCATTGCCAAGGACCGTATCGTCGCCCGCGCCCGCATCGACGAAGTCATTGCCGGTGCCGCCGTCGACGCTGTCATTGCCGCCGCCCGAGCGGATGTCGTCATTGCCGCCATTGCCGAAGATCGTGTCGGCGCCCTCGGTGATCAGGTCGCCCTGCGCATCCGCATAGCCCACGGGCATGAACTCGCCCGTCTCGGCCCCGTCCACAGTGCCGTCGGCGTCTTGAAGGATCGTCTCGACCTGGAAGAACTGCAGGGTCGAGCCGTCGGCGAAGGTGACGGTGCCCTGCTGCGCGCCTGCATCAGTGGCATCCGCCGTGGCGCTGATCGTCACCGGGCCCGCGCCGCGCAGGTCGAGCACGTCGTTGTCGGTGTTCTGGTCGGGGCCGTTGCCGCCGACGAAGATGTCGCCCGCGCCATTGGCCGCGCTGCCCACGGCCAGCGTGTCATTGCCGCCTTCACCCCAGCTTTGGTCGGCGCCAAGGCCGCCCACGAACAGATCGTTGCCACCGGCACCGTCCTGATCCGCGATCTGCTGGGCGACACTCAGCGTGCCAAAGCCCTGCGCGTTGTCGCCATAGGTGATGTCGTCGCCCGCGCCGCCCACGATCGTGTCGATGCCCGTGCCGCCGAAGATCGTGTCGTTGCCAGCCTCGCCAAGCAGGCTGTCATTGCCATCCTCGCCGCGCAGGCTGTCATTGCCATCCCCGCCGCGCAGAACGTCGTTTTCGGTGCCACCGCGCAGGTCGTCGTTGCCGGCACCGCCATCAAGCGTGTCGGCCCCCGCACCGCCGGCGATGAAGTCGGCCTCCGTGCCGCCGTCGATGATGTCATTGCCGTCGCCACCGCGCAGGTCATCGGCCCCGGCCCCGCCGAGGATCGAATCGTCGCCCGTGCCGCCGTCGATGAACTCGTTGCCCGCGCCGCCATCGATCGTGTCGTTGCCCTCATTGCCGCGCAGGTTGTCAGCGCCGTCGCCGCCGGAGATGCTGTCATCGCCTGCATTGCCTTCGACGAAGTCGTCGCCCGCATCGCCAAAGATCACGTCATTGTCGTTGCCGCCGCGCAGGTCGTCATTGCCCAGCCCGCCGCTCAGCGTGTCGCTGCCGTCGCTGCCGCGCAGCAGGTCATTGTCGTCGCCGCCAAAGAGGGAGTCGTTGCCGATGCCGCCGTCGAGGGAATCCGTCCCCGTGCTGCCACGCAGATCGTCATTGCCCGCGCCGCCAAGGATCGTGTCGTTGCCCGTGCCGCCGTCGACGAAGTCGTTGTCGGCGCCGCCGTCGATGTTGTCGTTGCCGTCACCGCCACGCAGGTTGTCAGCGCCGTCATTGCCAAGGACCGTATCGTCGCCCGCGCCCGCATCGACGAAGTCATTGCCGGTGCCGCCGTCGACGCTGTCATTGCCGCCGCCCGAGCGGATGTCGTCATTGCCGCCATTGCCGAAGATCGTGTCGGCGCCCTCGGTGATCAGGTCGCCCTGCGCATCCGCATAGCCCACGGGCATGAACTCGCCCGTCTCGGCCCCGTCCACAGTGCCGTCGGCGTCTTGAAGGATCGTCTCGACCTGGAAGAACTGCAGGGTCGAGCCGTCGGCGAAGGTGACGGTGCCCTGCTGCGCGCCTGCATCAGTGGCATCCGCCGTGGCGCTGATCGTCACCGGGCCCGCGCCGCGCAGGTCGAGCACGTCGTTGTCGGTGTTCTGGTCGGGGCCGTTGCCGCCGACGAAGATGTCGCCCGCGCCATTGGCCGCGCTGCCCACGGCCAGCGTGTCATTGCCGCCTTCACCCCAGCTTTGGTCGGCGCCAAGGCTGCCCTGGAACAGATCGTTGCCACCGGCACCGTCCTGATCCGAAATCTGCTGGGCGACACTTAGCGTGCCAAAGCCCTGCGCGTTGTCACCATAGGTGATGTCGTCGCCCGCGCCGCCGTTGATGATGTCAGATTCGCTGCCACCGATGACGGTATCGTTGCCGTCACCCGCGAGAAGCTGGTCATTGCCGGACCCGCCGAACAGCTCGTCATTGCCGGACCCGCCGCGCAGGTCGTCATTGCCGCTGCCGCCGGTAAGCGTGTCATTGGCGGTGCCGCCGTCGAGGAAATCGTCGCCAGATCCGCCAAACAGCCCATCTGCGCCATCGCCGCCACGGATGTCGTCGTTGCCTTCATCGCCGTTGAGGTTGTCGTTGCCCGCGCCACCGTCGATGAAATCGTTATCAAGGCCACCCGAGACGAAGTCATTGCCGCCGCCTGCGCGAATGTCGTCATCGCCGCCATTGCCGAAGATGACGTCATCGCCATCGGTGATCAGGTCGCCGCCGCCATCGTTCGGTGCGTTGGCGTCACTATAGCCAACCGGCATGAATTCGCCGGTGTTTTCGCCGTCCACAACCCCATTGGGCAGCGGGTTGTCGGCCAGAATCGTTTCGACCTGGAAGAACTGCATCGTCGAGCCGTCGGCGAAGGTCACCGTGCCCTGCCGTGCGCCTGCATCGGTCGCATCCGCCGTGGCCGAGATCGTCACCGGGCCCGCGCCGCGCAGGTCGAGCACGTCGTTGTCGGTGTTCTGGTCGGGGCCGTTGCCGCCGACGAAGATGTCGCCCGCGCCATTGGCCGCGCTGCCCACGGCCAGCGTGTCATTGCCGCCTTCACCCCAGCTTTGGTCGGCGCCAAGGCTGCCCTGGAACAGATCGTTGCCACCGGCACCGTCCTGATCCGAAATCTGCTGGGCGACACTTAGCGTGCCAAAGCCCTGCGCGTTGTCACCATAGGTGATGTCGTCGCCCGCGCCGCCGTTGATGATGTCAGATTCGCTGCCACCGATGACGGTATCGTTGCCGTCACCCGCGAGAAGCTGGTCATTGCCGGACCCGCCGAACAGCTCGTCATTGCCGGACCCGCCGCGCAGGTCGTCATTGCCGCTGCCGCCGGTAAGCGTGTCATTGGCGGTGCCGCCGTCGAGGAAATCGTCGCCAGATCCGCCAAACAGCCCATCTGCGCCATCGCCGCCACGGATGTCGTCGTTGCCTTCATCGCCGTTGAGGTTGTCGTTGCCCGCGCCACCGTCGATGAAATCGTTATCAAGGCCACCCGAGACGAAGTCATTGCCGCCGCCTGCGCGGATGTCGTCATTGCCGCCATTGCCGAAGATGACGTCATTGCCTTCGGTGATCAGGTCGCCCTGCTGGTCGAAATAGCCGACGGGCATGAACTCGCCCGTCTCGGCCCCGTTGACGACGCCGTCGGCAGGTACTCCACCATCGTAGAAGCCGTAGCTTACGTCAACGTTTTCCTCGGTCTCGTTGGAGGACAGGAAGTAGAAGACCGAGTCGCCATTTGGGAAAATGTCGCTGTCAAACGCGTATTCATCGCCCTCTAGGAAACCATTCGCACTGCCAGAATTGCCGACCGCGTTTTGCCGCGCCAGCGTGGCTCCGTTAACGCTCGTGGGGACCCTGATGCCGTAGTCCCCTGCTGCAAGACCATCAAAGAAATAGAAACCGTTTGCATCCGTGGTCGTGGTGGCAATCACCGTGCCAAAGTTGCCTGGAACAATCAGTTGAACCGTAATGCCAGATAATCCGGGGTCGAGGGCATTCGGGTCGGTTTGACTCTTACCCTGAAGCTCGAGATTGTCGAGGTCTTGGTCGAGTGTAACGCGTCCTTGAATTCTGGCCATGATCACTACTCCTTAGGAATTACACGACCGGACGCAGCACAGCGTCGGGCCGGAAACATTGAACGGGATGTGCGCGACCGAATGCCGTGTGGGGCGCGCGTGGGGATAGCGGTTCGGGCGCATAAACACGTCATGCGAGCCGAGGACGCAGCGCAGGCTGCGTGCAGGATTGGATTCGTTTTGGCGACACAGCGCAGATGCGGCCCGAAAGCCGATCATGCGGTCGCTCGGCGCCTTGTGGGCGCGCTTTTGGCGATCAGCCGATCTGCGCACGCGCTTGGCGACGCGCCACTCGAGCTTCAATGGATGAGGAGCCGTCCCATGACCTCTGCAAACCAAATGGCCCAAAGGCATGAACTCGATGGTGTCGGCCCCGTCATCAAGGTAGCCTTTGTCACGCGGATTAATCGTGATCATACGAGGGACCCGCCGTTACATGGACAGCTGGACGGGGATGCGGGGATGCGATCTGCCCGATCAAAAAGGGCAGACGCCTCAACGGGCGAAGGCTGGATGGATTTCGTCGGCCGACCGAAGCCGGGGCCGCGCATAAGGCCGCGGGACAGCGTTTCGGAACGCTTTGCGATCAACGCGACTGAGAATGTAGCACACACATTCGTACCCACAGACATACTCACTACTAGCCATGCATCCACCTTGGTCGAGGCATGACCCACCCCTATGTCAGATGACGACAATCGATTTAGGAGTCTAACCGATGCGTTCCGTTTTTCGGAATGAGGCGCTTCGGGGCCGGTGCTACGTCCTGTTTCTAAGGTGCTGACTTTGTTATTTTTTAAATATTTTTCAACATCTTACAGTCCATCATTCAAGATTCAGGGATGGACTATGCCGGATGGTGGCGGGGATTTTTTCCAACTTGGCAACAGTGCGGCTTATGGTCATTGGCGCATATCGCTCAACCCTCGCGGTAGAATTGGCGGGTGCGATGCATTCTGACAGGAATCTTAGGGTGATTCCCTTGGTCGTGACTGGTGCTGTGCCCAAGGGGCACGAGGCGGGTCGCGCGACAGGGTTCTGTGCAAGGGTTCGGCAGACCTAGAGACTACGGAATTCGACCACCGCCGCAAGGCAGGTCTTGATCGCGCTATGGGCCGAGGTGGCCGTAGAGAAGAGGGGCAGCCCGTCGCGCGGTTCGACGCGGATCACGGCAGGGCTGCCCATGCGCCCGCGGAGGCTGATGAAGAGGGCCGTCTCGCCCCATAGTGCGCCGGGAGCCTTGCGCAGACGTCGGCCTTCGGCACCGCTGCGAATTGCCTCGGCCAGTTCGGGTTGGGCCGTTTCCAGCACCTTGGTGAAATGACGGACCAACTGCTGCGGCGTCATAGCCGCGCGCAAGGTGAAAAGGAGCAGATCCTCGTCTATGTCAAACCGCAGGCCTGCCGTCGTCATGCGGCGCGTGGTGTCGAGAAGGTCGGGCTGTCCTGCGGCATCCATGGTGAAGAGGTCGAAATGGACCGGATGTTCGGCACCAAGATCGTGCAGCACATCCGCCACTTCGGTGAATTCCGCGTCGGAGAAATGCGCGTTGGCGAATAGTTCGTCCAGATGCGTGGCAAGTTCGATCAGCTTGCCACCGCGGCGCACACGCACCCACCCCGCGTCGCGCAGCGTTTGCACGATACGCCAAGTGGCTGTCTTGGATATGCCAAGTTCGACCTTCAGGCTGTCATAGCTAAGAGGCCCGATCCGGGCGATGCATTCAATCGCACGCAACATGCGCAGCGATGGATTGTCCCGAGGGGACGCAGGGTCGGAGGCACCGTTTACAATCATAATGCCGCAAACTTTGTACTCGTTACACTCGCTCCGACCCTGCAATCATGTCCAGTCAGCCTATCATCCTGGTTGATGTTGCGGCAACATCTTCCGGGCAATTTGGTTTGGCGCTGGCCATGCCGGGGCATCTATCGGCTGGCCCTCGGGTTCCCAAGAATGCCGACCATGACATGCACGGTTTTTTCGTGAATGGGTAATCTGTCCCACTCGTGTTGGGTGTTCGCGCGGGGCGGCTGCGGCAGGTTCTGCAAGGTGGGGAAGGGGTGGCGCGGATTGCCCGTTGCGGACCACTTCTTTCGGATAGGTACGCAAGCCTGACGTATAAGGGCCGGCGCACAGCGACGAATCAAGGCAGGACGTCGCGACATCAAAGGATGCCGCGACGTCTGGGGTTTGGCGGTGTGGTCCAGGCATTAGGGACCAGAGGCTAGGCCCAGCTGCGCCCGCCGTCAGAACAGCCCAGTGGAGTCGGTTGTGAACAGTTGGTCCGTCACGCCAACAAGGTTGATGCTGCCATCGAGCGCGAGATTGTCCGAAAAGTCACCGACCGATTGGTTGAGCAGGAGGTCATCTGCGAAATCGCCCAACAGTTCCACCAGATCGCTGTAGTAGTCCACCAACAGAAGCTGGTCGCCCTCCTCGAAATCGGTGATCGTCAGATTGCCGCCCGGAACAAAGACGAAGACATCCGCCCCCTCGCCACCTGTGAGCACGTCATTGCCCGTGCCGCCATCCAGCGTATCGGCATCGAGTCCGCCATCCAGCCAGTCGTCGCCATCGTCGCCCATCAGCAGGTCGGCATCATCGCCACCGAACAAGGTGTCGTTGCCCGCACCGCCAAGCAGGACGTCCATATCGTTTTCGGGCGCTGGGTCGACCATGTCTGACAAGCTGAAGACATCCGGGTCGCTGGGCGCGACCCCGCCGTAGATCAGGTCGTCGCCATCGCCACCATCGACGGTGTCCATCCCTTCGCCGGCTGTGATCGTGTCCTGTCCGTCCTCGCCAAATACGATGTCCGAGTCGATGCCGGAGTCGATCAAATCGTTGCCCAGGCCGCCATAAACCTCGTCTCCGTCATCGCCAGTGCGGATGATGTCATCCCCGTCATCGCCAAAGACGAGGTCGCGATCATCGTTCTGGTCGATATCGGCAGCGCCGAGATCGGCAAAGAAGATGTCCGGTGCTTCGTTCGATCCGCGCGTGTCGATGACATCGTCCCCGCCACCGCCCGAAACGAAATCGGCACCTTCCCCTCCGATCACGCTATCAGATCCGTCGCCCGCGAAAATCACATCGTCGCCCGCACCGCCATCGGCCTGATCGTTGCCGTCGTCAAGGAAGAGGACGTCGAAGCCATCGCCACCGAGGACCTGATCGTCACCGAGGCCGCCCGCCAACGTGTCGTCACCTTCATCGCCCGACAGCAGGTCATTGCCAGCGCCACCTTCGATGAAGTCGTCACCCAGTCCGCCTGTGAGCTGATCATCGCCGTCGCCGCCGGCAAGGAAATCGCTTTCCGTGCCACCGTCGAGACTGTCATCCCCCTCTCCACCATCAAGCCGATCGAACCCAGCACCGCCAACCAGCAGGTCGTTGCCGCCATCGCCGGAAAGGCTGTCGTCGCCTTCGTCACCCGACAGTAGGTCATCGCCTTCACCGCCGAGAAGGGTGTCGTCTTCGGTGCCACCCGCGACGGTGTCATTCCCGGCACCGCCAGCCAGCAGGTCGCTGCCGCCGTCGCCGGAAAGGCTGTCGTCGCCTTCGCCGCCGTCAACGAGGTCATCGCCGATGCCGCCATCGACCGAGTCGTCGCCCAGACCGGCATTGATCGTGTCGTTGCCGCCGTTGCCGCGGATGGAGTCATTCAGCCCGTCGGGACCGTCAATCTGGTCACCCTGAAGATCGGTGTAGCCGGGGTCCATCGTTTCGGCGATCTCTGCCCCGTCAACCCTGCCATCGGTATCGCGCAGGATCGTCTCAATCCCTTGGAAGGTCAGCACGCCGCCATTGGCGAAAGTCACCGTCCCGCGGAAGGCACCCGCGTCGTCCGGGTCGGCCTCCTGCACGATCTGCAACGCGCCTAGGCCGCGCAGGTCCAGCACGTCGTTGTCCGCAGCCCCCTCGGCTCCGCCGAAGACACGGTCGCCCGCGCTGTCGACCGCACCGTCATCCGTGGTGTCAAAGGGATTGTCCGCAAAGATCGTGTCGTTGCCAGCCCCGCCTTCGATCAGGTCTGCCCCGCCCCCACCCGTCAGCAGATCGTTGTCCGCACCGCCGGAAATCGTGTCGTTACCGTCGCCGCCGCGCAGGTCGTCATCGCCAGCGCCGCCAAGGATCGTGTCGTCGCCCGCGCCCGCATCGACAAAGTCGTTGTCCGCGCCGCCGTCGATGTTGTCGTTGCCGTCGCCACCGCGCAGGTCATCGGCCCCGGCCCCGCCGAGGAGTGAATCGTCGCCCGCACCGCCGTCGATTGTGTCGTTGCCCTCATTGCCGCGCAGGTTGTCAGCGCCGTCGCCGCCGGAGATGCTGTCATCGCCTGCATTGCCTTCGACGAAGTCATCGCCCGCATCGCCAAAGATCACGTCATTGTCGTTGCCGCCGCGCAGGTCGTCATTGCCCAGCCCGCCGCTCAGCGTGTCGCTGCCGTCGCTGCCGCGCAGCAGGTCATTGTCGTCACCGCCAAAGAGCGAGTCGTTGCCAATGCCGCCGTCGATGGAATCCGTCCCCGCGCTGCCACGCAGGTCGTCATTGCCCGCGCCGCCGAGGATCGTGTCGTCGCCTGTGCCGCCATCGACAAAGTCGTTGTCCGCGCCGCCGTCGATGTTGTCGTTGCCGTCGCCACCGCGCAGGTCATCGGCCCCGGCCCCGCCAAGGATCGAGTCATTGCCCGTGCCGCCGTCGATGAACTCGTTGCCCGCACCGCCGTCGATCGTGTCGTTGCCCTCATTGCCGCGCAGGTTGTCCGCGCCGTCGCCGCCGGAGATGCTGTCATCGCCTGCATTGCCTTCGACGAAGTCATCGCCCGCATCGCCAAAGATCACGTCATTGTCGTTGCCGCCGCGCAGGTCGTCATTGCCCAGCCCGCCGCTCAGCGTGTCGCTGCCGTCGCTGCCGCGCAGCAGGTCATTGTCGTCACCGCCAAAGAGCGAGTCGTTGCCAATGCCGCCGTCGATGGAATCCGTCCCCGCGCTGCCACGCAGGTCGTCATTGCCCGCGCCGCCGAGGATCGTGTCGTCGCCTGTGCCGCCATCGACAAAGTCGTTGTCCGCGCCGCCGTCGATGTTGTCGTTGCCGTCGCCACCGCGCAGGTCATCGGCCCCGGCCCCGCCAAGGATCGAGTCATTGCCCGTGCCGCCGTCGATGAACTCGTTGCCCGCACCGCCGTCGATCGTGTCGTTGCCCTCATTGCCGCGCAGGTTGTCCGCGCCGTCGCCGCCGGAGATGCTGTCATCGCCTGCATTGCCTTCGACGAAGTCATCGCCCGCATCGCCAAAGATCACGTCATTGTCGTTGCCGCCGCGCAGGTCGTCATTGCCCAGCCCGCCGCTCAGCGTGTCGCTGCCGTCGCTGCCGCGCAGCAGGTCATTGTCGTCACCGCCAAAGAGCGAGTCGTTGCCGATGCCGCCGTCGAGGGAGTCCGTCCCCGCGCTGCCACGCAGATCGTCATTGCCCGCGCCGCCGAGGATCGTGTCGTTGCCCGTGCCGCCATCGACAAAGTCGTTATCCGCGCCGCCGTCGATGTTGTCGTTGCCGTCGCCACCGCGCAGGTCATCGGCCCCGGCCCCGCCGAGGAGTGAATCGTCGCCCGTGCCGCCGTCGATGAACTCGTTGCCCGCACCGCCATCGATCGTGTCGTTGCCCTCATTGCCGCGCAAGTTGTCATTGCCGTCGCCGCCCGAGATGCTGTCGTCACCTGCATTGCCTTCGACGAAGTCGTCGCCCGCATCGCCAAAGATCACGTCATCGTCGTTGCCGCCGCGCAGGTCGTCATTGCCCAGCCCGCCGCTCAGCGTGTCGCTGCCGTCGCTGCCGCGCAGCAGGTCATTGTCGTCGCCGCCAAAGAGCGAGTCGTTGCCGATGCCGCCGTCGAGGGAATCCGTCCCTGTGCCGCCACGCAGATCGTCATTGCCCGCGCCGCCAAGGATCGTGTCATCGCCCGTGCCCGCATCGACAAAGTCGTTGTCCGCGCCGCCGTCGATGTTGTCGTTGCCGTCGCCACCGCGCAGGTCATCGGCCCCGGCCCCGCCGAGGAGTGAATCGTCGCCCGTGCCGCCGTCGATGAACTCGTTGCCCGCACCGCCATCGATCGTGTCGTTGCCCTCATTGCCGCGCAGGTTGTCAGCGCCGTCGCCGCCCGAGATGCTGTCGTCGCCTGCATTGCCTTCGATGAAGTCATCGCCCGCATCGCCAAAGATCACGTCATTGTCGTTGCCGCCGCGCAGGTCGTCATTGCCCAGCCCGCCGCTCAGCAGGTCATTGTCGTCGCCGCCAAAGAGCGAGTCATTGCCGATGCCGCCGTCGAGGGAATCCGTCCCTGTGCCGCCGCGCAGGTCGTCATCGCCCGCGCCGCCAAGGATCGTGTCGTTGCCCGTGCCGCCGTCGACGAAGTCGTTGTCCGCGCCGCCGTCGATGTTGTCGTTGCCGTCACCGCCACGCAGGTTGTCAGCGCCGTCATTGCCAAGGACCGTATCGTCGCCCGCGCCCGCATCGACGAAGTCATTGCCGGTGCCGCCGTCGACGCTGTCATTGCCGCCGCCCGCGCGGATGTCGTCATTGCCGCCATTGCCGAAGATCGTGTCGGCGCCCTCGGTGATCAGGTCGCCCTGCGTATCCGCATAGCCCACGGGCATGAACTCGCCCGTCTCGGCCCCGTCAACCACGCCGTTGGGGTCGCTCAGGATCGTCTCGATCCCTTGGAAGGCCAGGGTCGAGCCGTCGCCGAAGGTGATCGTGCCGCGGGTCGCGCCGGGGTCGTTGGGATCGGCCTCTTGGCTGATGGTGACGGGGCCCGCGCCGCGCAGGTCGAGCACGTCGGTGTCGGTGGTATCTCCCACGCTGCCGAAATCGTTGCCGCGGATGTTATCGCCCGCCCCTTCGGCCGCGCTGGTGACGATGATCGTGTCATTGCCCGCCCCGCCGACGATCTGGTCAGCGCCGGTTCCGCCCCTCAGGCTGTCATTGCCGTCGCCACCGCGCAGGTCGTCATTGCCGTTGCCGCCGACAATCGTGTCATTGGCAGCGCCACCGTCGAGGAAATCGTTTCCATCACCGCCAAAGAGGCCGTCGTTGCCCGCGCCGCCGCGAATGTCGTCATTGCCTTCGTCACCGTTGAGATTGTCGTTTCCTGCGCCGCCGTCGATGAAATCGCCGCCGATGCCGCCGGAAACGAAATCATTGCCGCCGCCCGCGCGGATAGCGTCATTGCCGCCATTGCCGAAGATGACGTCATTGCCTTCGGTGATCAGGTCGCCTTGTTGGTCAAAATATCCAACGGACATGAACTCGCCCGTCTCGGCCCCGTTGACGACACCATCTGGAAGCGCTCGTCCGTCGTAGAACCCGTAACTTGCGTCGACGTTCGGCTCGACCTCATTCGATGACAGAAAGTAGAACGCCGACGTGCCGTCGGAGGTGCCACCCTGTTCGCGGGGCAGCACACCGTTGAACTGAGGCGTGAAGAAATCGCTGTCAAAGGCGTATTCGTCGGTGCCGACAAAACCATTGGGAGACCCAGACACGCCGACGTCGTTGTCATTGCCCAGCGTGGCACCATTGATGGATGTCGGGACCCGGACGGCAAACTGCCCGGACGGCAGGCCCGTGAACGCATAGTTACCATTGGCATCGGTGACCGTGGTGGCGACCACCTGTTGACGGGTGTTGATCAGCTGAACCGTGACACCTGCGATGCCGGGATCAAGAACTGCTACGGTCGCCGGCGCGTCGTTCAAAAGCTCCAGCGAGTCGCGGTTGATGTCGAATGTGAGGCGTCCACGAATCTCGGCCATGATCATTACTCCTTAGGATTTACGCGACCGGCCGCCGCACAGCGTCGGGCCGGAAATATTGAACTGGATGTGTGCGGCCGAAGCCTTCGTCGCCGTTGAGATTGTCGTTGCCCAGGCCGCCATCGATGAGCTGACCGCTTGAACCGCCGGAAACGAAATCACCGCCCCACCGGAGCGAATATCGTCATTGCCCCCATTGCCGAAGATCACGCCCTTGGCTTCCGTGATCCGACCGCCCTCTGCATCGACACAGCCCACAGCCATGAACCCGCCTGAGATGGCGCCGTTGACTTTGCGGACATTGCCGCTTGGGTTGTTTGTCGGCATGCTACTTTTCCTAAATCCACTACGCGCACCAAGATCGGCAAAACGCGCAGTTGCGATTGGGTGCCTGTTTGATCGGCAATGGCAGAGACCGCGCCGCGCCCATCGGACGGGTGATCATTCAGTTTCTGGACGTGGTCATTGTCTGGTCAGCCCGGTCAGCGAGCCGCGCCATCGCGCGGCAGATCGGGGATGGGGCTTGGCGAGGGTCGTAGAGACCCGCCTTTTCCCTTTGGTGTGGTTGGGTGGCTACCATGAGAGAACTTCTCGTTACTCGGACAAAAGACGTCGTTGGGATTTAGCCCCGATCCGCACGGACAGGCTGATGGAGGGGAGCGGAAGGACGGGGCGGGGAGATGCGACTAGGGGGACTGCGGGGTACAGGCGGGGCCGACATCGACCATGTTCCGCTGCGGGGACGGCACGCGCCAAAAAGGCTGAAGAGGCTAAACTGCATACTCGTACCCACCGCAACATTTCCACATTGGTCCACCGCCAGACGTCTGCGGATCGGGACATCCCGTTTTGGGCATGGCGCCAACCCGATCGGACGTCCGATCAACCTGATCGAAAGGTTGGGACCGATCGATACTTACGGGTGGTGATAAATCTGGCCATAATGCGGCCAAAGTGTGGAATCTTGGGTTCCGACGCGAGCGATTGGATCGGCATTCAATCAAGGGGTGAATGGCGGCGCGGGAGATCGGCAAATGTTAATGCGGGTCGAGGAGGCGGGGCCGAATCCGTTAAATTCATGCATTGCTTGTTGGCGCAAGGAGCATTAATTCTAAGGAAATGTCAGTCACTTGCGCCGGAGTGACGTTCGATGCGGCGCGTTCGTTGTGGGACGGGCGTAGGTGTTTTAAGTGGTTCTGGACGGTTCGTGGTCAGGTGATGGAAATCCAAAAATTCACGATTACGCAAGGGGAGCGCCGCGCGAGCCGCTTGGCCGTTATGGACGGTCATCGCGGCCTAAGTCGCGATCAGATTGGGATTCTGCGATCGCAAGAATCAGGCAAATGCCCCTGAAATGTCAGCGGGCGGTGTCGTATATTCTACATCGAGTGCCGACTGACTGAGGGTGATGCGTAAAGCGTAAAGATCCCGGGAACCGACGTTCAGGACGTTTGCCATACAAAATGATAGCAGGAAGCAGGATCAAGGCCACTCATACGCTGCGCATCTGGGGGATGCGCATACCGAAAACACTTTGCCTGATCCTGCCTATCGTGCCGACGCGGTGTTCTGCGGATCGCCATGGGCACCGCAAAGAACACTGCATCTGATCGACACAAATCATGACTAGACCTATGCCGGACAGTCAGCACCCGGACAATTCCAATAGACCCGAATTGCACCTTCTTTTCGTGAACGGGTCATCTGACCGGTTTGTGGTTAACGAACTGGTGCAGTGGGTTGTGAAGCGCGAAGCGGTTGTCGCGCTGATGCTGACTGCAGCGCTTGTGTCGATCGTGGCCCCCCCGTTGTTGCGCGACACATCCCCCTATCTGGCCTTTACGGCAGCCATGATCGCGAGGTTTGCGCTGTTCCCTCCCGTCTTTCTTGGCCTGATGCTGCTGTATGATTCGGTACAGCGGTTGCGCAATCGAACAATCGTTTTCGAACCGCTGGTAACCTTTGCCGCCGCCGTCCTTGTTACGTTTACAGGACGGGCTGTTGGGGTCTTGACCAAGGGCGAAGTCACCCTGACGCGCGGCGATATCCTGTTCCAAATCATGCTGAATTATGTGTTCTGGCAGGGTCTGGTCCTGCTGTTCTTCCAGTTCATCCTGCCGGCCCATCGTAAGTGGAACGCGGTGAGGGCAGAGCAAGAGGTTGCACCAAGGAGTGAAGGCCCGCAGTTCCGGGTTGGTCGGCTTGTGCTGGACCCGGATTGCATTCGGCACATCGAGGTGGATGACCATTATCTGGTCATCACGGCTGGAAGCGAAGCCATTCGGGTGATCGGACGGCTGTCCGAAGCTGCGGCCCAACTGGACGGGCGGGGAATGACAGTGCATCGGTCGCACTGGCTGGCCTTTGAAGAGTTCGGGGCGATCAGCCGCCATGGGCGCGCCTTTCGTATGACGACGAAGTCGGGGGGGCAGGTGCCGATCTCGCGTGAGCGGTGGCGGGATGTGAAACGGATCGCCGAGGAAGGGGCTGGAACGGCATGAGTCGGATCAAGCATATTCTTGGGCCAAGCATCCCGAAGTCCGAAGCGTGGGTTCTGGGTGCCATGCGTGTGCCAAAGTTCCAACTGTTCACGCTGACGACAGGGGCACTGATGGGCCTTCTGACCCCGATGGTGGGCCTAACGCAGGCCCCGTTCCTGATTCAGACAGGGTATTGGCTGCTGGCTGCAGTGCTGTTCTTGCCGATCTACGGCGCCTTTGAAGTGTTCTTCCTGAGTCTGTTCCGGCGTCTGGGGTGGACCCATGTGCCAGAGATACTCTTATCCGTTCCCACAGCTTTGATCGTGGCGGCGATCACCCTGCCCCTGCTGCCCTTGGTCGGCGTTTATTTGACCAGCGAAGAAAAGCTGTATGGCGTCGCCACCAGTATCGTGCTGCTGCAGGGCGTGAGCTATATCTACATCCGCTTTGTGCATGTGCTGATCTTTCCCGAGCTTTACGAGGCCACGACCGTTGACGACATGTCGCCGCCGCCGGAAGGGGCGCAGCTCTTTCTGCGTGGGACGACGCTGCCGATGTGGAAAGTTGAAGTGATCCGCGCAGATGGCCCCTATACCGAGGTGGTGGCAGGCTGTGACGTGCAACGGATCCGGGCACGGTTTTCGACGGTGATCGCGGATTTGCCGACGGATCTGGGCTTTCAGATCCACCGAGGCATCTGGATTTCGCGCAATCTCGTGCTGGGAAGCCGCAAGGACGGGCGCAGGATCAGCGTCCGTTTGCCATCCGGTTCCATGTTGCCTGTAGCGCGAGATCGCGAGGCGGAGTTCACGAACTGGATGTCGCGGCAGGGTCCGGCCTATGCGGCGCATGTGCTGAAGATGTAAGGCCGTGAGGCGCGGTGGCCGGGACGGGTGTCGCGGAGATTGTTTCGACCTTGATGCATAAAGGCGCATGTTTCGCCGATTTGTTGCCACATTTATCTGGCTTTTGTGACCTGTGTACGGACGGCCGGAAGAGTCGTCGATGTGGCAGTAGCGAGTGGCAAAGTGATCGAAATCCGCAAGGCAAATGCCCCTGACTGGAGTCTGGGACGGCTGAAACGTATCCAGAGCGGATACGACGCCCAATCCGATCTTTCGGCGAACAGCGACTGCCACCCGAATAAGTGGGTGGCCTCATGATCGGGACTGGCAGCAACTACATTCTCGTCGATCTCCTTCAGGGAGAGCTGTCGTGACGATCATAAATGGTACGTCTGGCAATGACACGCTGAGCGGCGGTGCCGCCAACGACACGATCACGGGCGGCGCCGGGAACGACTTCATCACCGGCGGCGATGGCAATGACCGGATTTCGGGGGACAATCGAACCCCCGCCCCCGTAAACGTCACCAATGGCGATTTCACGAGCAACACCACCACGGGCTGGACGACGACCGGGTCGGGCACGTTCGCCTATGACGGGTTCCTCGCCTTCAACGCGGCCAATACTGTTGCCGGCGGGACCGCGCAGCAGACGATCACGACCGAAGGCGGCGTCCAATACCAGTTGTCATTCGACGCCTTCGAGACGGGCAGCGCGGTTGCGAACCATACCCTCGTGGTTCAGGCCATCGACGGCAACGGGCAGGTGATCGGCTCCCAGACCCTCGTGATCGCAAATGGAACGAGCCAGCTCGTCACGTTGAACTTCACGGCGACCACGGCCACCACAACGCTGCGCTTCTCGAACCCGAACTCGACCGGCGTGGTCAACACCGATCTGGCGATCGACAATGTCACCGTCACGCCCCTGTCGACGCCTGTCACCACGGGCAACGACACGATCAACGGCGGCGAAGGTTCGGATCTCGTCGATGCGGGCGCCGGCAACGACAGCGTGACCGTCGATGGCTCCTTCGCGGGCGACGATACGCTCAATGGTGGATCGGGCATTGACACGCTTGTCCTGACCCCCGCCGACAACCGCAACCTCACCGTCGACATGGTGGCGGGCACCGTGGCCGATGGCCTTGCGGGGTCGCAAAACTTTTCGAATTTCGAAAACCTCACCACCGGCGGCGGCAATGACAATGTCACCGGCACGGCGGACGCCAATGTCATCAACACGCAGGCCGGCAATGATTTCGTTCAGGCAGGCGAGGGTAATGACACGGTCTTTGGAGGCGCTGGCGATGACGACCTGCGCGGCGGCAACGACAATGACGTGATCCTTGGCGATGAGGGCGACGACTTCGTCGAAGGCAATGCAGGCGATGACAGCATCTCGGGCGGCGACGGCGCTGACAACCTGCGCGGCAATGAGGGCAACGACACGATCGACGGCGGCACGGGCAACGAGTTCATCGACGGCGGCACGGGCAATGACTCGATCCTTGGCGGGGCCGGGGCCGATGACCTGCGCGGTGGCGACGGCAATGACAGCCTGAGGGGCGGAACCGGCGCTGACCAGGTCGTCGGCGGGGCGGGCAATGACACGATCATCGTCACCAGCGCGGCCGAAGGGGCGGGCGATAACATCCGCGGCAACGATTTCGGCAGCGTGGGGGATACCACCGACACCGACGTGCTCGACCTGCGCGGCGCGGGCCCCGTCACCATCAGCCAGGAGGCCGATCCCAACGACCCCGGCGCGACCCGCGGCACGGTCACCTTCGGCGACGGCTCGACCCTGGCCTTCCAGGGGATCGAGACGATCCTGAGCGACCCCAACGGCGTGGTGGAGGGGGCCGAGACGGGCGAGTTCATGCCCGTGGGCTATGCGGATACGCAGGGCGATCTGGTCACCGACGGCGCCGACACGATCTTCGGCAATGGCGGCAATGACGACATCCGCGCGGGCGGCGGCAATGACAGCGTCGACGGTGGCACCGGTGGTGATTTCATCGATGCGGGCGCGGGCGACGATACGGTCCTTGGCGGCGAGGGCAATGACGACCTGCGCGGCGGTGACGGCAATGACAGCATCGACGGCGGCGCGGACAACGACTTTGTCGATGGCGGCACGGGCAACGACACGGTCCTTGGCGGCGCAGGCGATGACGATCTGCGCGGTGGTACGGGCAGTGACACCCTGAGGGGCGGAACCGGCGCTGACCAGATCGTCGGCGGGGCGGGCAATGACACGATCATCGTCACCAGCGCGACCGAAGGGGCTGGCGATAACATCCGCGGCAACGATTTCGGCAGCGTGGGGGATACCACCGACACCGACGTGCTCGACCTGCGCGGCGCGGGCCCCGTCACCATCAGCCAGGAGGCCGATCCCAACGACCCCGGCGCGACCCGCGGCACGGTCACCTTCGGCGACGGCTCGACCCTGGCCTTCCAAGGGATCGAGACGATCCTCCGCGACAACAATGGCGTGGTGGACGGCACGTCGGGTGCTGACAACCTTGGTCCCGGCTTCACCGATGCCGATGGCGACCAGATCGATGGCACCGACGGGAACAATGACAGCATCGCCGGGGGCGCGGGCAATGACACGGTCAATGCAGGCCTTGGCAATGACACGGTCGATGGCGGTATTGGCAATGACAGTGTCGCAGGCGGCGACGGCAATGACTCTCTCCTCGGCGGTGACGGGGCGGATACATTGTCCGGCGGCACAGGCAACGACACGCTGTCCGGCGGCGATGGGCGCGACACCTTTGTCCTGCAGAATGGTGGCGGGACAGACCGGATCACCGATTTCAACCTGACGCGGATCAGCGGCATTGCCACCGATCAGGTGGATGCGTCGAGCGTCACGGATACCGAAGGAAACCCGGTCAATTGGCAGGATGTGGTCATCACCGACACGGTCGGGGATGGGTCTGGCGATGCTGTCCTGACGTTTCCGAACGGGCAGACGCTTATTCTGACGGGCGTTGCCCCGGGGGCGATCACTGGGAAAGCCAATCTTGTGGCTATTGGCATTCCCTGTTTCGCAGCGGGCACGGCGATCCGTACGCCAAGTGGTTGGCGCGCGATCGAGACCCTGCAGCAGGGGGACATCGTTGCGACACGTGATCACGGCTTGCAGCCGATCCTGTGGTGCGGAATGCGGCGCGTCGAACGGGACGAGATTGCGCAGGATCGCAAACTCTTGCCCGTGCATATCAATGCCTGGGCGCTTGGCAATCGACGTGATCTGCGTCTTTCTGCGCAGCATGCCGTGTTGATGCAGCTTGACGGGGAAGAGGTGTTCGTGCGCGCCACCCATCTGGCACGGCACGGGTTCAAGGGTGTGCGCGTGGCACAGGGCGTGCGAAGCGTGCAGTATCACCATTTGCTGATGCCAAAACATACGATCCTTGATGCGGATGGACTGGCGGCTGAGAGCTTTTATCCTGGGCCGAATGGTCTTGCTTCGCTGTCCGGTGCAAGCCGGATGGAGATTGCGGCGCGTATTTGCCGCGGCCGGAACGTGATCGGGGAAACGGCGACCGAAACGCTGGCGCAGATTTACGGGCCGACCGCGCGGCGTGTTCTGACCGGGCGAGAGGCACGAGACGCGATCGAGGAAGGCCGTCTGCGGGGGGCGGGTGGGGCGGGAATGGGCCTGTCACGCCGCTCTGGTGGTGGCGCGCGGGCTGCGGTGGCGGCGGGCTAAGCACGGTAATCGGTGGATTGCCCTTGTCTGGCCCTATGATGGGGGCTGGTAGACATGTTGCAGATGGCGCTGGACGTCGCGCTACAGGTCGGCGACGCCTGAAATGTTGACGGGTTCCGCAAGGATCGCGATCGTTGGGGAGGAAGGCCAGATCACCCCCTTGTCTGGTAACCGACGATGATGCCAACTTGGCGCGAAGGCGGCGGATCATGTTCCGTCAGATGCTGCTGGCCTAGCTCCATTGGCAGGAAGGGTTGACCGAGTCGGCGGGCGGTTGCCGGAAATCCGGCAAAAATATGGCGAAAATGCCATGTCCGCAGGATTACCTGCGGTTGAGGCTTGCGGGATGGTCGGCTTCGTTACAGGCTTTAGCCTTCCGGTGCGGACGAGTGGACGGGTGGCGTTGCGTCAAGGGTCAAGGTGCTGAGGGTGCAGGTGCATGCCCAGTGACCGCCCTTTGGCGAAAGGCCAACCATGTGGTTAGGAGGTTCGGCGCTGGATCATCTGGACACTGGCGGCCCTGTGGTGGGGGCGGTGTTCTTGGGATAACCGGCGCGAGGGCAGAGCCGTGAGGCATATGGAACAGTTCCGGGGCGAAATCGCCCCCAGTTTGGATGATCGTATCCCCATGGCCGCCGAATTGGCGGTGGGCCAGATCAGCCTGATCGATTTCGCGCGCAAGGCCGGGAAGAACATCTTTTCGGTGATCCCGGATGCGACGCGAACACAGAAATATCTGCGGGGGCCGGCCAATATTCATTACGTCTGCGACCCAGACATGGTGACAGAACTGCTTGCCGGGGTCGGGCGCGCCTTTCCCAAATCGAGCTTTACCCGCAATGTCATCGGCCCTGCGGTGGGCAATGGCATGATCCTGTCCGAAGGTGAGAAATGGCGTGAACAGCGCCACCGCTATGCGCCGCTCTTCGCCGCGCGCAACCTGCCTGTCTTGACCAGCCATTTCGCAGCGACGGGTGAGGAATTGGCATCCTTCTATGCCTCGGCCAATGGCGAGGTGGATGTGGCGGATTCCGCGCAAGAGGCGACGCTGACCAATATTTCCCGCGTGATGTTTTCCGGCAATGAAGCGGTGGCGAAGCGGGATATCCGCGAAGGGATGCGCCGTTTCACCGACTATATCAGCTATATGTCGCTGTTTGATCTGATGGGGCTGCCAACATGGGTGCCACGGATGAAATGGCTGCGGTCCAAGCAAGTGATCACCGATGTTCGGCAATTGACGCGCGACGTGATTCAAAGCCGTCAGGCCAAGCGCCACGAAACGGCGGAAGATTTCCTTGATCTGCTGATCGAAGCGCTGGAAACCGACCGCGAGGATATCGAGACGACGATCGACAATTTGCTGACTTTTGTGGCGGCAGGGTATGAGACATCGGCCAATACGATTGCTTGGGCGCTGTATCTGCTGGCGCTTTATCCCGAAGTGCAGGATCGCGTGCGGGATGAGATCAAGACCGTGGCCGGAGAGGCACCGCTGACGCTGGACGCCGTGCAGAAGATGCCGCTGCTGCAGGCCCATGTGCGCGAAACGCTTCGCCTTTATCCCGCAGGCGCGCTGTTTGCGCGGGATGCAACGGATACGACAGAGGTGGGCGGTGTCACCTTCAAGAAGGGCGACGTCATCATGTTCCCGGTCTATTCGCTGCATCGCAACGAATTGCTGTGGGAGGATGCGGATCGGTATCGTCCGGATCGGTTCATCAACCGCCGCTATCCGCGCGGGCAATACATTCCCTTTGGCGACGGGCCGCGCATCTGTATTGGCGCGCAATATGCCGAGACAGAGATCATGGTCCTGATCGGATCGGCGCTGCGTCGGGCCAGCTTTGCCATGACCGAACATCCGGTTCCCGCGCCGAACCTGACCTTCACGATGCGGCCCGGTGGGCCGATCCTTCTGAAGGCACAGCCAGTAGCGGGTTAGTGGATCATTCCGCGGGATGGAAAAGCGGGACTTGGGGGGTGACCGCACGGCTTGATTTGCCAAGGCGCGCCTCAAGCACCGTGCCTTTGCGGCTAAGGTGGCGGTGACGATACATGAAGCGGGCATAGCGCGCGACGACGGGTGTCATGCGCCCGGCGTCGATGATGACACGGTCCACCCAGATGGAGCCCGTTTCAGTCGGTTTGATCTGGATATGGTGCGACCAGAGCCTGACCACGTTGTTTGACTCTAGGGTTTCGACGCGAAGCGTATCGCGGCAGATCTTGTTGACCTTGATTTCGTAGTCGTTGCAATTCACGAGGCCGAGGATACGGATGTTGGTTTTGTAGACAGCCCCTTCCTCCATGTCGGACTCTGGCAGGCCATCGTAGTTCGATATGCGGCGCGTGGCCTCGATCAAGTCGCCAAAGCTGCGGGCACGTTCAAAAAGGGCTGGGGCCGCAATATCGTACTGGGCGGCTACAAGGACTTGTGTCGGCACGGTCAAACCTCGGCTGGTTGCACTTTGGCACGCGGCGACAACGACATTCCATTTCCGGTCAGGGCATGGAATGGTTTGAAGGTTCGCGCATCGTTAGGTTTGGTTAGGCAATCGGGCGGAAACGTGACCCGTTCAGGTCACCTACAGGGCAACAGCGCCTTTCCGGGATCAGTATAGCCCTGCCGGCGGGATCGTTTCGGGTCTGGTGATGAGGCGCGAGAGGTTGGCCACCCTTTCATCGCAAATGGGGGCGCCGGCCTTGGCGAGAGATTCGCAGGCGCGGTGACAAAGGCAACCTGGTCTTCGGCCGGGGTGATTTGCGCAGGGGACGTAAGGCGCGCAAGCGTCACTGCCGGGTGACCCGCGTGCCAGATAATGTCCATTACTGTTGGTGGGCACTATGGTGCTTGATGGCGTGTCGGACGAGGCGGCTTTGGACGGATGCGGAAAAGCGGTCGATCTGCCTGCAGACAGCTGCGCCAGGTATTTCGGTCGCCATGGTGGCGCAGCGCTATGCGGTGAATGCGAACCTGATCTTCAATTGGCTGCGTGATCCCCAGTATCGGCCCAAGGCCGGATGGAGATCAGAGGACGCCGATTTGCGCCTTTTGGCGGTGGAGATCGTCAAGGAAGGGCGACGGGTCCAGGGTCTGACGGGTTGATCCCGGTTGCGGTCCACATGCAAGCTTGGCTAGCGGCTGGTTGCTCTGCCCCCCGGCAAACTCTGCCTGCCGGCGGTGCAACGTTGTGGGTCGGATTGCAGTGGGCTGAACTTTAGCATCCGATGAAGGAGTAGTCGTGGGGCCGAGCACACGGAGCTTGCCATAACACTCGCTGATCCCTGGATCGCCCACCCCCCGCGCGCTTTTTGATCGTGCGTTTCTCTGTGGGCCAGGACGGTTGGCGCTTTGGACGGCGCATCCACAGCCCACGTGGGGCTTGCCCAGAATGCAAAAAAGCTTCGGACGCGGGACTCGAAGCTTTTGGTATTGTTGAGGGATTAGTTTTGGTTGCGGGGGCAGGATGTGTTGAAGAGCCTACGATTTCAATGGCGGCTTAGGGCGGAAGGCGGACGGTCGGTGGGACCCATCACTCTCCTCGAAAGCGGTCAAACAAGATCGCGCCCACCCCGGCCAAAGCCGAGGCGGGCATGAATATCAGTTCAATACGCTGGCGAGAGTGATTGGTTTGCCTGTCTTCGCCGATTGCGTCGCGGCCTCTGCCATCGCGAGTGCCGCCACGCCGTCGTCCAGCGTCACCGGCAAGGCGGAGCCTGCGTTCACCGCCGCAACGAAGGCCGCCCATTCCGCCGCATAGGCGGGCATGTAGCGCTCGAGGAAGAAGTAAGTGGGCTTCGCGCCCGTCACGCCTGCGGTCGTCGACTTGACCACCGTGTTCTCCAGCATGTTCTGCGCCTGCAAGAGCCCTTCGGACCCAAGAAGCTCTACCCTCTGGTCATAGCCATAGACCGCGCGGCGGCTGTTCTTGATCACGGCGATCCGCCCGTCGGCATAAGTCAGCGTAACCACCGCCGTATCCACATCGCCCGCTTCCCCGATAGCAGGATCGACGATCGAGGTGCCGACGGCCGAGACGGTGACGGGGGCCGCGCCCATGATGAAGTTCGCCATGTCGAAATCATGGATCATCATGTCGCGAAACAGGCCACCCGAGACCTTGATGTAGGCCACCGGCGGCGGCGCGGGGTCGAAGGAGGTGATCGACAGAACCTCGGTCTTGCCGATCTCGCCCCGGTCCGCTGCGGCCTTGAGGGCCGAGAAGTTCGGGTCAAAGCGGCGGTTGAAGCCGATCATCACCGGCTTGCCGTTCTTGGCCGCCACCTTTTGGCAGGCTTGCGCGCGGGCGAGGCTCAGGTCCACCGGCTTTTCACAGAGCACCGCCTTGCCCGCGCCCGTTGCCCGTTCGATCAGGTCGGAATGCGTATCGGTCGAGGTGGCGATCAGCACCGCGTCGATGGCCGGATCGTTCAGGATGGCATCGGTCGCGCGCGCCTCGGCGCCGTATTGGGTAGCGAGTTTCGCGGCGGCATCGTTGTTGATGTCCGACACGGCCACGAGGGTGGATCCGGGATTGGTGGAAATGGCGGTGGCATGGACGCCCGCGATGCGCCCTGCGCCCAGAAGGCCGACTTTCAGCATGATATGTTCCTTGGGGTTACTGGCCGAGTCCGGCCTTGAAGGCTTCAAACTCCGCATCTTGCATCGCCACGTTGTGCTGCGGCTGCGGATAGGCACCGGTGTTCACATCCGCGATGAACTCCTTGAACGCGGCGATGCGTTCGGATTGCAGGCGGGCATATTCGGCAGCGAAGTTGCGGTAGGTCTTAGCGTGGCGCGGCTTGTGGCCATCCGTACAGCCGAGGACATCCTCGGCGAAGAGGTATTGCGCGTCCGCTCCTGGCCCTGCTCCCATACCAAGCATGATCATGGACGTGTTCTTCGAAATGAACTCGCCCAGACGGTCTGGCACGACCTCCAGCTCCGCCCCGAAACAGCCGATGGCTTCCAGTTGCTTCACATGGTCCCAGACGGCCCGGGCTTCGGTCGCGGATTTGCCCACTGCGCGCCAGCCCGTCCATGTGATGTAGGACGGGATAAGGCCGACATGGGCCACGATGGGAACATGGTTGTCGCAAAGCACCTTCTGGATGTCCAAGGAGGCCGCGCAATAGAAGCAGTCGCCGCCCATCGCCGTGAATTTGAAGGCCGCGCGCAGGTAGTCCTCGGCGGTGGCGAGTTGTCCGTAGGGGCCGAAAGGCAGGCCCACCTGCACGAAACAGCGCCCCGCCGCCTCGCGCATCTCGGGGCTGAAGAAGCGGCTTTCGATCGACAGCATGTCGATCCCCGCCGCATCCGCCGCCGCCGCCTCTTCCAGCGTGGTGACGTAGAGCATGGAGATCTTCTGCCCACGCGCCTTGATCGCGCGGATGTCGTGGACGGTCGGGCGGTTGGACTTGTGGACCATGGTTGCACCGTGCCCTTTCTTAAACTGTAAACGCTGTGCGGAAGGCTTCGAGGGCAGCCTCCTCATCGCCCTTGGCAAAAGCCTCCATCGCGACCGAGCCTGTGTAACCCATGCCCTTCAACGCCAGCGCCACGCCACGATAGTTGATCTCTCCCGTTCCCGGTTCGCATCGCCCCGGATTGTCGGCCACTTGCACCTCGCCGATCCACGGCAGGCAGGCCTGACACCAGCGGATCAGGTCGCCCTCTCCGATCTGGGTGTGGTAGAGGTCGAGGTTGATGCGAAGCTGCGGGCGGTTGACCGCCGACACCAGCGACAGCACGGCTTCGGTCGAGCCGAAGGGGCAGCCGGGGTGGTCGATGAGGTTGAGGTTTTCCAAGGTGAAAGTCACGCCCATCTCCTCGGCCAGATCGCAGATGCGGTGCAGCGTGTCGCGGGCGCGCAGTTCCGCCCCCGGCGCATGCGACCCGATGCGCGGGATTGGGATGCCCATGTCGCCCAGACCCGTGCCGTGCAGGTTCAGGCGATGCACGCCCAGACGCTTGCCCACGGCGGCGGTTTCCCGCGCGGATTTCAGGAGAATGTCTGCTCCTTCGGCATCCGCCAGACGTCCCTCAAGATAGCCGTTCATGATCGTGAAGGTCGCCCCCGTCCGCTCCAGCGCGGTCAGATCATGCGCGGGCCAGTTCCACAGGCCCACGCCGAAGCCCATCTCCTTCAGGCGGGACGCGCGCCAGTCGATGGGGCGGTCGCGCCAGAGCATTTCCGCACAGGTGGCAAGGGGGAATGTCATCTCAGATCTCGATCCAGACTTGGCCGTCCTCGACGCGGACGGGGAAGGTTTTCAGGTTGACGCAGGCGGGCGCGCGCTTCGCCTCGCCCGTGCGGTAGTCGAAGGTCGCATTGTGCTTGGGGCATTCCACCGTGCCCTCCATCACCAGCCCGTCGCAGAGATGCACCTTCTCGTGGCTGCAGATGCCGTCCATCGCGTGGAAGGTGTCGTCCTCGCTGCGGACGATGATGAAGGTCTGGCTGCCGTGGTCGAAGCGGATCAGGTCGTCGAGTTCAATATCGTCTGTCGCACAGGCGCGGGTCCATGTCGGCATGGGTCTGTCCTTGGTCTTGGGTCTGTGAGGGAGCGGCGGCCCGGGGGAGCTCCGGACCGCCGTTGAAGACGCAGGGCGGGTGGAGCGCCGCCCTGCGCCGAAAGGTCAGCTAGGCGTCACCGGCGGCGGGTGGCCGTCATGGGTCGCCATGTAACCCTCGATCTCCGCCTCAAGGTTCGCCATCGACGCGCCGCCAGCCATCAGGTCGGTGATCTCTTCCCGCGTCTTCTCGCCCTTGCGGAAATCGGCGGCGACGGCCCCCCGGATCAGCACGGCGAAGTGGTCGCCCACGGCCATGGCGTGCATCACCTGATGGGTGATGAAGATCACGGCCAACCCGCGCCGCTTCGCCTCGTTCACGATCCGCAGGACGTGGGTCGCCTGCTTCACGCCAAGCGCGGCGGTCGGTTCGTCCAGGATCAGAACGCGCGCCCCGAAATGCACCGCGCGGGCAATGGCGAGCGACTGCCGTTCGCCCCCCGACAATCCGCCGACCAGACGGTCACCATCATCAATGCGGGTGATCCCGAAGTCGCGCACGGCCTTGACCGCGATCTCGTTCGCCTTCTTCCGGTCGTAGATCTTGAACGGCCCCCAGCCCTTTGTCGGTTCGACCCCGATGAAGAAGCTGCGCCCGATGGACATCAGCGGGAAGGTTCCGCCGAACTGGTGCACCGTCGCGATCCCGCGATCCGACGCATCACGCGGGGTGTCAAAGGCGACGGGCGTGCCGTCCATCAGGATCGTGCCGCTGGTGGGTTTGTGGACCCCCGACATGATCTTGATGAGCGTCGACTTGCCCGCGCCGTTGTCACCCAGAAGGCAAAGCACCTCGCCCGCATGGACGTTCAGGGTGATGTCATGCAGCACGTCGATCGGGCCGAAGGATTTGTTCACGCCTTGCAGCGAAAGGATGGGTGTGGTCATCGCGCCCTCACTTCTTCTTCGGGCTGTAGGACAGCGCCATCTTGCGGAAGGTGTTGTTCATCAGAACCGCCAGCAGAAGCAGCACACCGATGATCAAGGCAGACCAGTTCCGGTCGAAATCGGTGTAGTAGATACCCTGATTGACGATGGCGAAGGTGATGGTGCCGAAGAAGATGCCGACGACTGATCCAAAACCACCCGTTAGTAGGACACCCCCGACGACCACGGCGATGATGGAGTTGAAGATGAAGCTTTGCCCACCTGCGACCTGCGCAGAATTGTAAAGGATCGCCTGGCACATCCCGACAAAGGCTGCGGAGGTGGAGGAGAGAACAAACAGCAGGATCGTCATCCGGTCGGTCGGGATGCCCGCGTTCCGGGCCGAGACTTTGTCGCCCCCCATGGCGAAGATCCAGTTCCCTTTGGGCGAGAGGTGCACGAAGAACACATAGGCTGCCGTGAGCAGGAGCCACCAGATCACCATGACCTGAAGCTGCCCGCCGAACAGGAAATCCCCGAAGATCACCTTCGCCGGACCCTCCACCGTCAGTGCCACACTGGTGGATTTCGTGATCAGCACGGTAAGACCCAGGACGATGCCTTGCACGGCAAACAAGCTGCCCAGCGTCACGATCAGCGAGGGAACGGCGGTCTTGATCACCATGATGCCGTTGATCAGCCCGACGGTGACGCCGAAGCTGAGCGTGACGGCGATGGCCAGCCAGATCGAGAGGTCGTAGTGACCCGCAATCACGGCCACCGTCATCGCCCCGAACGGCACCATCGCGCCGACCGAGATGTCGAGTTCCCCCGCGATCATCAGAAGGCCCACCGGAATGGCGATGATGCCAAGGTTGGCGGCCACGTTCAGCCAGCTTGCCATGCCTGCAGGCTTGAGGAAGGTCAGTCCTCCGAAGGCCGCGAAAAAGATGAGAACGGCGAGAAGGCCCAGAAATGCCCCGGCCTCAGGGCGGCGCAGAAGGCTGCCAATCGACAGACCGGAGCTTCCCGGGGGCGTGGCCTCGACAGGCCGGCGTGCTGTGGTGGAGGTCATGGCGTTTCCCTTTCCGTCAGACCGAGGATGACGCATGCCGCGTCGGCAGGGATGTCCGGCCCACCGTCAGGCGGGCCGGACGGTCATCGGATCAGCGTGCGCCCTTGGCGACACCGGCCAGCGTGGCCTCGATGTTGGACGCATCCACGATCCCGGGCCCGGTCAGGACCGGGAAGACCGGCAGATCCGTGCCGAAGTCGATATGCGAGGCCAGCAGGCTGACGGCGAGGTAGGATTGCAGGTAGGGCTGCTGGTCAATGGCGAAGAGTTGCGTGCCGCCCTTGATCCGGTCGAGCCCCGCCTGGTTCATGTCGAAGGAGCCGAGCTTCACTGTCTCGGTCTTCCCGGCCTGCTGCACCGCGATGGCCGCACTGTCGGCATCGCCCGCCGAGATGGTAATGACGCCGTCGATCGTCTCGTCCTTCAGAAGCTCGGCCTTGATCGCCTCGGCCACCGCCGTCGCATCGCCAAAGCTGGTCGAGGGCAGCGGAAGCTGCGCGCCCGTGCCGCCCTTGCCCGTGATACCGTCGATCACGCCCTTGCAGCGGGCCTCGATATTCGCGGTGCCGGGCAGGGTGTTGATGCACAGCACGTTCTTCTGGCCATTGTCTCCGAAGTATTCGCCACCCGCGACACCGGCCACATATTCATCCGACCCGACATAGTTGATCGCGCCCAGTTCGCGCGCTTTCTCGGCCCCGCCCGCGTTCATCAGGATGACCTTGATCCCTGCCGCGATGGCGTCCTTGATCGCCGGGTCCTGTGCCTCCGGAACCCAGTTCGGGATGACCAGACCATCCACTTCCATGCTGATCGCCGTGCGGATCAGCTGCACCACATCGGGGGCGAAGTTGTCATAGTTCACAAGGCGCAGGTAGTTCACCGAACCGCCATTCGCTTCGACCGCCGGGGTCGCATCGTCGATCCCCTTCTTGATGATGTTCCAGAAGGCGTCATCGTTCGATCCGCCCACGACGGCAATATCCGCCGCCATAGAGGCGCTGCCCGCGAAGGCGACAAGCGCGGTCGTGGCAAGAACCTTGGTCAGGTTTGCAAGTTTCATGGTCTGTCCTCCCTTGGTGCCCCCGGTTCCTCCGGTGGGCGTTGACGTTGGTGGGATTTGACCGGCGCGCGCCCTCCTCCGGGTCACGCGCCGGATCGCGGGCTCAGGTGCGGGCCGCCTTGGCGTTCATCCGCGCCTTCTTCTTTTCAAAGCGGGCCTGCATCATCGCATCGCCCTCTTTGGAACCGTCGTGCCAGTAGCCGAACCACTTATCGAGCGGGATCAGCCCGTCGCCGCCGTAGTTCACCTCGAAATACTTGTGGTGCAGGTAATGGGCATAGGCGTGGCTATCGATGGCGGTGCCCTCAGTGACCTCAAGCTTGTCAAATCCGATATGCCCATTCACCGCGCCGAACCCGGCAATGTGCAGCTGGAACATGGCGATGATCGGGTTCGACGGGATGATCAGGTGCCAGAAGGCCACGGCATGGTAGAGGAACCCTTCTACCGGATGCATCGACAGCGACGACCAAGGGCTCGGGTTGACCGAGTTGTGGTGTACCGAATGCACCCATTTGTAGAGCAGCGGCGTATGGATCAGCCGGTGGATCGCGAAGAAATGCACCTCGTGGATCGCAGGTGCCAGCAGGACCAGCGCCGCCAGATACCACGGATTGTCTGACCAGCTCAGCCACGGCACATAGCCGGCAGCGAAAGCGTGCAGGAACAGCACCTCGACCAGTGTCCAAAGCGGGATCGAGATGAAGAAGGACCGCAGGAAGTTGTCAATGTTCTGCGACTTGAACCAGAACACGTCCGACGGCTGCTCGCTGGGGAATTTGGCGTTGTATTTGAACCGCGTTCCCTGCTTGCGGCGGACATACCAGAACAGCTCCACCGAGCCATACATGACGAAGATCGCGGCAGCGTTCACGACATAGAGCCAGAGCGCCCAACCCCAGGACAGGGTTTTCATCACCTCGACATCCGGCACGACGTAGAACCAGTAAAGCAGCGCGGTCGCCATGTGGAACGCATTCCACGGGAACAGATATTCCGGCACCCAGCGCAGCACCCGCAGGATGCTGAACGGGCGCAGCCAGAACGGAGCCACTTCCAGATGCGCGTTCGGTGCCCAGTCTCCACGCTTGTTGCGGGTGCCGAATTGCAGATCGTCCATCTTCGTCCTTCCTCTTCCCTTCGCTCAGAGGGACGGACAGCATGTGGCATCGTCCCGCGGGACAGATCCCGAGGCACCGGGGCACGCAGCGCCCCGCCGTCAGCTTTCCGATAACTCCCTCCGCGCGGCGGTTGGGACTCAGGGTCCGCTTCCGCCGTGATGGCGGGAAATAAGCGCCTTGACGCATATCAAATCAACCCACCATGATAGCGGAAACATGAAAACGTATCATTCGTCTCAATGATGCGAAAAAATGATACGAACAGGATCATCGCAACATGCGCCGCCCGACCATCCCCGACCTCGCCGAAGCCGCAGGCGTCTCCATTGCCACGGTCAACCGCGTCCTCTCCGGCGCAGGCAACGTCCGCCTCGCCACCCGCGAACGGGTGCAACAGGCCGCCGAGGAAATTGGGTTCTACGGTCTCGGCAGCATACAGGCCCGCGTCTCGGCGGCCCGTCCGAAACTCCGCTTCGGCGTCCTGCTCCTCCAACCCCATCGCCCCTTCTACCGCAACATTGCAAGCGCCATGGAAGAAGCCGCCACCAATGCTGCGGGCGCGGAAATCGAGTTGCGGATCGAGTTCCTTGAGGACCTCTCGCCGCAGAACGTTGCCGATCGCGCCCTCGCACTGGCCGAGGATTGCCATGCCATCTGCCTGACAGCCGCTGTCCACCCCGTCGTGACCGAGGCGCTTGAACGCATCCAGTCAAGAGGCATCCCGGTCTTCGCCTTCGTCTCGCAGATCAGCGTCACAGGGCAGATGTCCTATATCGGACTCGACAACTGGAAGGTCGGTCGCACTTCGGCTTGGACCTTTGCCAACATCTGCAAGGCGCCCGGAAAGATCGGCATCCTGATGGGCAACCCGCGCTACCGGAACCAAGAGATGAATGAGACGGGCTTCCGCTCCTACTTCCGCGAGCACGCGCCGGATTTCACCCTGCTCGAACCCATCTCCACCTTCGAATCCGCCGCCGTCGCGCAGGAGATGACAGAGAAGCTATTGGCCGAGCACCCGGACCTTGCTGGGCTATATATCTCAGGCGGTGGGATTTCGGGCGCATTGTCCGCCCTGCGCGCCAGCGGACGGGCGGGGCAGATGGTCGTCGTCGGCTACGACCTGACCGAAGTCACCCGGGCGGCCCTGCTTGACGGCACAATGACCCTTGTCATCTCCCATCCCCTCGCCCGCCTTGCCCGCGACGCGATCGACGGCATGATCCGCGCTTGCAGCTCTCCCGGGAGCAACCAGACGAGCATCGCTCCGTTTGAAATCTACACACGCGAAAACATCTAGGACGATTGTCCGCTTTGGCACGCCGTCGAAGGGCAGCTTTGGGCGGAAAGCGGACTTTCGCGGACCATCCGACTTCAAAGAAGCAGGCGCTTCCCTGTTGGCGGAAACTCGCGGAGCATCGGAGGACGGATTCCCGTACGGAAAGGCCGGGGTTCGAGGCGGACCGTCTCGCCGGTGCGCGCCGCCTCGTCGATGGCCAGAAGTGCGCGCATGTCCGCATTGCCTTCCTCTCCATCTGCTTCCGGCGGGGTTCGCGCCGCGATGCAGTCGGAGAAATAGGCGATCTGGCCAGCGAAATGGTCGACCTGATCGAAGGTCGTTACCGTCTCTCCCGTCTCTTCGCGGACGGTCAGGCGAAGAGCGGAGTCGAATTTGAAAGCAGGGTCGAGGATCAGCTCCCCGGTTGAGCCGACGACGCGGATCGACTCCGATGTGCCTGACCCGAAGGAGCAGAAGAACTGTGCGAGACGCTCGTCGGGAAACTTCAGGGTGACCGCCAGACCCGCATCAATCTCGACAAACCGCGGATCACCCGCAGTGCGGCTGGCCATGGCCTGCACAGCGATCGGTTCGGCCGCGAAGATATGGCGGGCGGCGTTGAGGCAATACACCCCGACATCCGGCAGGGCCCCGCCCCAATGACCGGCCTTCAGGCGATGGTTTCCAAGCTGCGATTGGAATCCGAAGGTGGAGGCGAAATAGACTGGGTCGCCGATCCTGCCGGAACGGACGGCCTCGATCATGCCATGCGTGCCGGGCTCGTTATGCAGGCGATAGGCGGTCATCAGGAAGGCACCGCTTTCCCGTGCCGCCGCGATCATCGCCTCGCTTTCGGCAAGCGTCGTTGCCAGAGGTTTTTCGACCATCACATGCTTTCCGGCCCGCAGGGCGCGGATGGTGTAGTCCGCATGCATGGAATTCGGCAGCGCGATGTAGACCGCGTCGATCCGGTCGCTGGCCAGCAACGCGTCATAGCCGTCATAGGCCACAACCTCCGGCACAGCGTGAAATTCGGCAAGCTTGCCCGCCGCGTCACGACTGCCCGAGACGATGGCCTGCATGCGGGAATTCCCGGTCAGGGCAACCGCAGGCATGAAGGCTTCTTGCGAAATCCAGCCCGCGCCGACGACGGCGTATCGTATCATGGTAATCCCCTGAAGATGTGCGTGGATGCGCCCGAAGGCGCATCCCTCAGGCCGCAAGATGGGCCGGTTTCTTGCCGAGGATAATCATCCCCAGAATGTCGTCATCGGTCACTTCGTTCACGTTGACTGTGCCAACCAGTTGGCCGTTCTTCATCACCGATGCCCGGTCGCAGAGCTTCATCACATTGTGGATGTCATGCTCGATCAGGAAGATCCCAAGTCCCTGCGCTTTCAGCTCCTCGATCAGTTCGGCCACCATCTGCGTCTCGTGCGGGCCGAGGGCGGCGGTGGGTTCGTCCATGATTAGGATCTTGGCATTGAAATACACGGCGCGTGCGATGGCGACCGACTGGCGCTGACCGCCGGACAGTGCGGACACCGCCACATTGAATTTGCGGAAGTTGGGATTGAGCCGACCCATGATCTTTCGGGTCTCCGCTTCCATCTTCGCGTCGTTCACCAAGCCGTGCGACATGATCTCCCGCCCGAGGAACAGGTTCGATGCGGCGTCAAGGTTGTCGGCCAGCGCAAGCGTCTGGTAGATCGTCTCAATGTTCAGAGCACGGGCGTCGCGGGGGTTCTTGATCTCGACCTTCTCGCCATTGATCAGGATGTCCCCGTGATCCGCCTGATAGGCCCCGGCAAGGATCTTGATCAGCGTCGACTTGCCCGCACCGTTGTGACCCAGAAGACCGACCACTTCACCGGGGTAGAGGTCGATCGAGACATGATCCACCGCCTTGATCCCGCCGAAGGAGATCGAGATGTCGCGCATCTCGACAAGCGGAGTGCGTCCTGCATTGCTCATTTCGTCAGCCCCATGCGCTTGCGATAGATGATGTCCACCCAGACGGCGATCACGAGGACGAGGCCCACGACAACGTTCTGAAATGGCGTGTCGACGCCAACCATGGCCATCCCCGACTGCAACGACTGCATGATCAGCGCACCGAGAACCGCGCCATAGATCGTGCCCACGCCGCCCGCCAGCGCAGTGCCACCGATCACGGCCGCCGCGATGACGCGGAGTTCTTCCAGCATGCCGATGTCATTGCCGTGGCTCTGTAGACGCGCCTGCGCGATCAGGGCGGCAAGCGCACAGAGGAAACCCATCAGCGCGAAAATCTTGACGGTCAGGGCCCGGGTGTTGATGCCCGACAGTTCCGCCGCGTCGGGATTTCCGCCGGCCGCGAAGATGTAGCGGCCGAAGCGCGACTTGCGTGCGATCACCGTCATGCCGACCGCGACAACGATCAGGATGATGACCGAGATCGGAAGACCGTGCATGGCGGTATAGCCTTCGGGCATGACCTCGCCTCGCGCCTCGAAAAGCCGCTTCAGCTTTGTCTCGGGGACCGGATAGCGGGAAAGCCACGTCACGAAGAACATGATGGCCCCGACAACGAGCGCCATCATGACGCCTTCGGCCCAGCGCGGCTTCACCACAAACCCATGGCTCAGCTTGTTCTTGCGCGCGGAATAGAGCGCCGCCACCGCTGCGATCGAGGCGACGACACCAAGGATCATGCTGACCGGTGCCCCGAGAACCCCTTCGGTGCCACCGAACATGAGGAGGTTCGGGTCCGTCAGGGACACGGACTGACCGTTGGTGGTATACCAGTTCACGTTGCGCCAGACGAACAGGCCACCGAGCGTCACGATGAAGGACGGGATTTTCTGGTAGCCGACCAGCCAGCCGGTCAGCGCTCCCATGCCCGTTCCGACGAGGAAACCGACAGCAATGGTCACGAACAGGATCACCGGGCTGCCATATTCAAGCCCGAGCATCGTCGGCAGCCAATAAGCCTGGCTCATCGCCATGACGGCGGAACACATGGCCAGCATGGAGCCGACGGAAAGGTCGATATGCCGGGCGACGATCACAAAGACCATGCCACAGGCCATGATTGCCACGGGAACGGCCTGAACAGAGATGTTGAAGACGTTGCGCGGACTGACGAACGTGCCGCCCGTCCAGATGGTGAAGACAATCGCGATCGCGGCGAAGGCCACCAGCATCCCGAGAAGCCGGACATCCAGTTCCAGCGTATCGACGATACTGCGCTTCGGCGCGGGCGCAGCGACGGCCTGCCCTGTGTCAGTCATGTGGTTCCCTCCCCTCGGGCCGAGGTGCGTGCCGACCCGTTCGTAATTGCGCGGCGTCCCGATGACCGGGACGCCGCAGGTCTTAGCTTACCGCGTTATTCGCAGACGGCGACGCCGCCCGTGACACCGGCGCAAAGCGTTTCCTTGGTGATCCAGCCCGCATCCAGGACGACGTTCAGGTTGTCCTTGGTGATCGGAACGGGCTTCAGCAGCACCGAGTTCAGTTCCTTGCCACCGGGCGAGGTGAACTTGGCCGACCCTTCGATGGCGTCCATCGCGGTGCCGCTCGCCAGAGCCACGGCGATCTCGCCGGCGGCCTTGCCGAGCGCGCGGCTGTCTTTCCACACCGAAACGGTCTGGGTGCCGAGAGCCACGCGGTTCAGTGCGGCCATGTCGCCGTCCTGACCCGAAACCGGGATACCGGCCATGCCCTGAGCGGTCAGCGCTGCCACGACGCCACCGGCGGTGCCGTCGTTCGAGGCGACGACAGCGTCAACGCCGTTGTCGGTCTGGGTCAGGATCTGCTCCATATTTTTCTGGGCGTTCGCAGGCTGCCAGTCTTCGGTGTAGGCTTCGCCGACGATAGTGATGTCACCGGCGTCGAGCGCAGCCTGCAGGACCTCTTGCTGACCACCGCGCAGGAAGTCCGCGTTCGGGTCGACGGGCGAGCCTTTGATCATGACGTAGCGGCCCTTCGGCATCGCCTTCAGCACTTCACGAGCCTGCATGCGACCCACTTCGACGTTGTCGAAGGTCAGGTAGAAGGCACGCGGATCGTCGATCATGCGGTCATAGCCGACGACCGGGATACCGGCGTCTTCGGCTGCGTCCAGAGCCGGCCCGATGGAAGCCGAGTCTTGCGCCAGGATGATCAGGGACGAGCAGCCCTGCGTGATCATGCCTTCGATGTCAGCCAGCTGCTTCGAGGCCGAGGTCTGAGCGTCCGCCGAGATATATTCCGCACCGGCCGCATCCAGAGCGCCCTTGATCGCCGCCTCGTCCGTCTTCCAGCGCTCTTCGCGGAAGTTCGACCAGCTCACACAGACTTTGAGATCCGCCGCCGAGGCCGCGGAGGTGAAGCTCGCAACCGCGACGGAAGCAAGCAGCAGGGTCTTTTTCATTCGTATTCCTCCCATGGAATCACCGGCACCTTCGGCCGGCTGGCGGTCTTCGCCTGCAATCATGAAATGCGCTTACCATTCATTTGTCAATTTTTGTTTTTGACAATTTTCTTTGCAAACAACGTTGCAAGGCATTGCCAAAGCAGGGTGACCCCGGCCTGCCGGGGCTCACGTCGTTGCCATTTGGTCCGGTGTGATCAGGCCGCCTTCGGAAGCAGCGCCGTCACATATTCAAGGCTCGCCCGCAGACGGGAAAGCAGGTCCGGGTCGTGCTGGACGGCGGGATTGAAGGGCTCCATCGAAATGAACCCCGAATATCCCCCCGCCACCAAATTGCGCAGCATCCCGATGTTGTCGACGCGGTCGTCGATGAAGACGAGACCCCGGTCAGGTTCCGTCAACTCGCCGGGTTGCAGGTCCTTGCGCGAGATGCCAGACATATGCGCAAGGCCGATGCGATCTTGGTGCAGGATCGTGTCGCCACAGCGGAAGAACTGGAAAGTGTCGAAGCAGAGCTGGTAGGTGTCCCACCCGCCCACATCCCCCACCGCATTCACGGCCATGTGCTGGTTCTTCATCGTGGACCCCCTCATTCCAAGAGGTTCCACATAACCGATGACGCCATGATCCCGCAGTATCGGGGCAAGTTTTGCAAGACCATCGCGCAAGTTCCGCTCCGTGTCCGCGTCGGACCAGCCGTGATCCTCATTATGCACAGGGCACAGAACGACCCCCGGCGCACCCAAATCAGCCGCATATGAAATGATCGCCGCTGCCTCTTTCGCCCGCTCGGGCGTCCATTCGTTGAAACGCTGCAACGCATTGACCGAAGCGACCGCAAGACCGGCCCCATCAAGGCGCGCCTTGACCTCGCGCGCAGGCGTTCCATCCGCGAATTCGCGACCTTCGATGTCATTCCGGATCTCCACCGCCTTCACGCCAGAGGCCACAGCAAGCGAGATGAAATCGGCCAGCGGCAGGTGCGGCGCGCAGGTGCGGTTCAGGGCAAAGCGGATCGGCATTCTTGTTTCCTTCGGACTGCCGTTTCAGGCGTATATTTCGGGGCGCGCGCCAAGAAAGAGCTTGGCCTTGCCTTCGGTCTGCAATGCAGTGACGACCTGCTCTGCAATGGCTGTTGCAACGTAGCCGTCCCAGGCCGACGCGCCGACAGGTTCCCCCGTCGCCACCGACCGGACCCAAGCGTTCATCTGCACGCGGTAGGCATCCCGGAAGCGCGGCACCCAGTTCTCCGGGTAGCCATGCCCGTGATGCAGGGCGCTGTTCGTGAGCGTGACAGCCGGCTGGGACATCTGGACCGTGCCCGACCGCCCTACGATCTCTGCATGGACGTGATAGCCGTAATGCGCGTTCATGAAGACCTCGGTCGAGACGATCTCGCCGCGCTCTGTCTCCATCGTGATCATAAGCGGATCACCGCCCGGCGCAGCATGGACAACGGCGGACACAAGTTCCGAACCGAGCAACCACCTGCTGATGTCGATCTCGTGCACGAAGGAGTTCGTCACGGCCATCGGTCCCGTGAACCAGCCGGGCGCGGCGGCATTCCGATGCTGGTTATGCAACAGGACGGGCGCGCCGATCTCTCCGGCATCCTTGGCGCGCTTCATCTCGACATAGGCAGGATCGAAGCGGCGCATGTAGCCGACCTGGATCAATCGCCGACCCAGCGTCACTTCTGCATCGACCACCTGCAAGGCTTCGACCGCCGTTCCGGCAAGCGGCTTCTCGCACAGCGCGAATTTGCGTTGGGCGACGCATGCCTCGGCCAATCCGGCATGCGTCGCGTCGGGCGAGGCTATGACGACCGCCTCAACCCTGTCCGAAGCGATCAGGGCCAGCGGATCGGAGAAGACCTCGGCGTCTTGCGCCAGACGCCCTGCCCGTTCGGCATCCGCGTCGCAAATTGCCGCGACATGAACCCCCGCTGTCTCTTCGCGCAACAGACGCAGATGCTCTGCCCCCATCACGCCAAGCCCGATGACCCCGACCGACAGTGTCATTTCACGTCGATCCAGCGCGCCTCGCGCGACGAGGTCTGGATCGTCTCGACCAGCGTCTGGATGCGCAGACCCTTGCGGAAGTTGAACGGCTCGGCGGCCTTGCCCGCGATGGCATTCACATAGCCCGCCACTTCGATGGCCTTCAGGTCGTTGAACCCCAACTGGTGGCCGGGGGCCACGCAGAACAGCCCGTAGGGCGCGTGGTCGGGGCTTGCCTCGATCCGGCGAAAGCCCTGCCGCCCCTTGGCATCAGAGGTGGAGAAGAAATGCAACTCGTTGAACCGTTCCTGGCTGAAGGCCAGCGCGCCCTTTGTCCCGTAGACCTCGAAGTCGTGCTGCATCTTCCGACCCGTCGCGATCCAGTTGCCCTCGATGCTGCCCGTCGCGCCGTTTTCGAAGCGCAGGAAAGCGCGGCCCACGTCATCCACCTCGACCGCACGGGTATTGCCTTTTGCATCTATACGGCTGGCGATCATGGTGACGCAATCGCCCATGACGCGGGTCACCGGACCGCAGAGGAATTCCGCGCTGGCCAGAGCATGGCTGCCGATATCCGCCAGAGCGCCGCCACCCGCCGGATCGTGGCGGAAGGTGAACGCCCCGCTTGCATCGGCCATGTAATCTTCGCAATGGATGCCACGGTAACCGCGGATCTCGCCCAGTTCGCCTGCCGCGATCATCTCGCGCGCAAGGGCAAGCATCGGGTTGCAGAGGTAGTTGAAACCGACCTGCGTCTTGATGCCCTTCGCCTCGGCGGCCTCGGTCATCTCCAGCGCGTCGATGGCGAGCGGGGCCAGCGGCTTCTCGCAATAAACGTGCTTTCCCGCGGCTATGGCGGTCAGCGACATTTCCTTGTGCAACGCGTTCGGCGCGGTGATCGAGACGAGGTCAATCTCTGGATTGGCCATGATCGTCCGCCAATCGCTCGTCGCATGGGCAAAGCCCAGCGTCACACGGGCGCGTTCGGCTGCAGCATCGGTGATGTCGGCCACCGTGTGCAGTTCCAGATCGTAAGGCAATTCGAACACGCGCGGGGCCGAGGTAAAGCCGAAGACATGGGCCTTGCCCATGAAGCCGGTGCCGATCAGGCCGATGCGGAGTTTCGGTTTGGTCATTTCACAAGTTCCTTAATGCCGCCAAGGGCGGCAGCATTGACGATGAGTGCCGGGTCAAGCTGACCGGCAAAGAAGTCCAGAACGTTCTGGACCGACGACACAGCCATCCGTGCCGCCGCTTCGGCTGTCAGGCCCGCCGTATGCGGTGTCAGGATCACCTGATCGAAGGCCAGAAGCGGATGGTCCGCTGCTGGGGGTTCGGCGTCAAAGACGTCAAGGGCTGCGGCGGCGATCTGTCCAGACCGCAGCGCATCGGCCAAGGCGGTTTCTTCCACGACCCCGCCGCGCGCGGTGTTCACGATGATCGCCCCGCGCTTCATCGCCGTAATCTCGGCCGCGCCGATGATCGGCCTGTCGGCCTTGGGGATGTGGACAGACACGAAATCCGCCACCGCAAGCGCCGTGCCCAGATCGCCCGCGCAGGCCACCTGTCCTTCCGGCCACCCCTTGGCCGCGAGATAAGGATCATGGGCAATGATCTTCATCCCGAAGGCCGCTGCCATCGTCGCCAGGTGCCGCCCGATCCGTCCATACCCTATGATCAGCAGCGTCTTGCCAGAAACCTCGCCCTGTTCGAGCTTGTTACGCCACCCCCAGGGGCCTTGGCGAACGGCGCGGTCGGACCGGATCAACTGCTTGGCGCAGGCAAGGATCTGCATCATCGCGTGTTCGGCGACCGAGACGGAATTCACATCCCCCACGATGCACAGCGGGATGCCCCGCGCGTTCAGCGCCGACACATCCACCGCGTCATACCCCACGCCATGCCGCGACACGATCTTCAAACGGGACGCCTTTGCGACGCTCGCAGCGGTCATCGGCTGGGTGCGGATCACCATGCCGTCGGCCTTGTCCAGATGGGCCTGATAGGACGCCTCGCTGATCTCTTCGACATGCGTGAAGGTGACGCCCGGAGAAGCCTCCAGCAGGGCCAACCCCGAAGGATGCAGCTTTCCTGCGATCAGGATATGCGGCATCAGTAGGCCCCCTTCTCGGTCTTGGTCGAAAAGCCATCCGTCAGCTTGCGGAAGCCCGCCACTGCAGCCCCTGCCGCCGCGGCCAGAAAGCGCGAGTCACCCCCGACCGTCGTCATATCGAACCCCCAGCCGATGGCGCGCGCCGCGTAGTCCGGCGTCCCGCAATGAAGCGCGGCGCGGATACCGTTCTTGTTGCAGGCGGCGACGATGGTTTGCAGGGCCGCGATCATCTCCGGCTCCTCGCGATCGAAACCGGGGGCAAGGCGGCCTGTGGTCAAGGACAGGGTCAGGTCGGCAGGGCCGACATAGATCCCGTCCAGTCCCGGCGTCGCGGCGATGGCGTCCAGATTTGCCATCCCTTCCGCCGTTTCGATCATGGCGAAGGCAAGCATGTTGTCATTCGCCTCGCCCGCGTAATTCGCGCCGGCGGCAAAGGAAACACGCGTCGGGCCGAAGCTGCGCTGCCCGTGTGGCGGATAGCGCATGTAGCTCACGAACCGCGCCGCATCCTCGGCACTGTTCACCATTGGGCAGATGATGCCATAGGCACCCGCATCCAGCGCCTTCATGATGATCCCGGGCTCCAGCCACGGCACGCGGGCCAACAGGACCGCTCCGCTTGCCCGCATCGCCTGGAACATCGGCAAGACGGCGGAGTAGTCGAGCGCGCCGTGCTGCATGTCGATTGTGACGCTATCGAACCCCTGCGCCGCCATGATCTCAGCCGTGAAGGGATTGCCGATGCTGCACCAGCCGTTGATCGTCGGCTTTCCTTCGGCCCATAGGGCCTTGAGCTTGTTCGGGATCATGCCCACACCATCTGGCTGGATTTGATGTCGAGGTAATCCCGAATCCCTTCGATCCCGCCTTCACGACCCATGCCGGAATGGTTGGTTCCGCCGAACGGAGCCTCGCTTGCCGCCATCGCGAAAGAGTTGATCCCAACCATCCCCGCTTTCAGAGCCGAAACCGTCCGGCGAGCGCGGGCGGGGCTGGTGGTGAAGGCATAGGCCGACAGACCCATGTCCGACGCATTGGCGCGCGAAAGCACCTCCTCCTCGGATGCAAAACGGGTGATCGCTGCGATGGGGCCGAAATTCTCGTCCGCCATGACGCCCATCTCGTCGGTGCAGCCCGTCAGGACCGTGGGCGCAAAGAAATGGCCCGAGTTGAAGCCCTGCGCGCGAGTCCCGCCCGTAGCAACCTTTGCCCCGGCCGCGACGGCACCGGCCACGATCTTCTCCATCTCGGCCAGACGGCCGCCATTTATCAGCGGGCCCATCCCGACGCTCGGGTCCAGACCGTCACCCAGCTTGATCGCCTCCGCCCGCTTCACGAAGCCATCCACAAAGGCGTCGTGCAGGCTCTCATGCACATAGAAGCGGTCGCCGGTGACGCAGACCTGCCCCGCATTGGCGAATTTCGTCGGCACGGCCACGTTCAGCGCGGCTTCCAGATCGGCATCGTCATAGACGATCACGGGGGCATTGCCGCCCAGTTCCATCGACACTTTCTTCAGCGTCGCCGCAGCATCGCGGATCATCTGCTGACCGACACGGGTTGACCCCGTCAACGACACCTTCCGCACCGACTTCGCCGCCATGAGCGGCGCATAGGTCGCCGCCGTTGGCCCGATGACCAGGTTGACTGCGCCGGCAGGCAGGGTCCCTGCACGGCAGCAGTCAACCATCACCATCGCCACGCCCGGCGTCTGCGACGACGGACGGACGATGATGGAACAGCCCGCGGCAAGGGCGGGAGCCAACTTGCGTGCAATCAAGGCTGCGGGAAAATTCCACGCCGTGAAGGCCGCGACGACCCCGACGGGTTCGTGGTGAATCTCGAACCGGCCACCCGGCACGCGGGACTCGACGATGCGGCCATAGATGCGGCGGGCCTCTTCGGCATACCAGCGGAACTGGTCGATGCTCAGCGCCCACTCCCTCTGGGCCTGTGCGATGGGTTTGCCCGTCTCGGTTGCAATCATGCGGGCGGCTTCATCGGTCCGGCGGATCATCTCGTCCGCAATCCGGTGCAGAGCGTCTGCGCGATCGAATGCAGGCAATGCGCGGCATTTAGCGAGGCCCGCCTTCGCCGAGGCGATGGCCGCCTCTGTATCGACCACCGATGCGACCGGACACTCCCCGAGGGACTGTTCCGTGACAGGACTGAATACAGGCGATGTCGCGCCATCGGCGCTGCTACGCCACGCACCGTCGATGAAGAGACCAAAATGGTCATACATCAGTTCATCTCCCCGACCGAAACGACACGGCCTTCTTTGATGGATTTCAGCGCGGCCTCGGCCAGAACAAGCGCCAGACGCCCGTCCTCGAAACCGACCGAAGGGGCGCGACCGGCCTCCACCGCCTCCACGAACTCCGAAATCTCGGCATCGAAAGCTTCGCGGTAGCGTTCGATGAAGAAATTCAGCAGGGGTTCGGCGCGGTCGGTGAAATCTGCCGTGTGCAGCGTCATCTCGTGCGGGCGGCGGTTTTCGGAAAGCGCCATCCCCTTTGTGCCCAGAGCCTCAACCCGTTGGTCGTAGCCATAGACCGCCTGACGCGAGTTGTTGATGATAGCCTGCTTCCCGCTGACAGTCTTCAGGACGACTGTAACCGTGTCGTAGTCGCCGAGCTTGTCCATCAGCGCAGGATCGACGAGGCGCGATCCCGTCGCGAAGACCTCGGTCACTTCCTCCCCCAGAATGAACCGCGCCATATCGAGATCATGGATCGTCATATCCCGCAGTATCCCTCCAGAGACGGCGGTATAGGCGGGCGGCGGCATGCCGGGGTCGCGCGAGGTGATGACGACCTGGTGCAACTCGCCGATGTCGCCCGCCTCGATGGCCTTGCGGACGGCGGCATGGCCGGGGTCGAAACGGCGCACGAACCCCAGCTGGATAGCGACCTTCGTTCCTGCAATGGTCGTTGCACAACGGTTCACACGATCAAGGCTCAGGTCGATCGGCTTTTCGCAAAGCACTGGCTTGCCCGCCGCAACGGCCATTTCCAGAAGGTCCGCATGCGTATCGGTCGCCGTAGCGATCAAGACGGCATCGACGTCCTTCGCCGCGAAAACCGCCTCGGCGGAACCGAAAACCTGTGCGCCAGTTTTGGTGGAAACTGCTTCTGCAGCAGGAGCATAGATGTCAAAGACACCGGCCAGAGTGGCGCGCGGATGCGCTGCAATGTTGTTCGCGTGCATCACGCCAATGCGCCCGCAGCCGAGCACAGCGATCCGGATCATCTCATTCCTCCCGATTCAGTAATTGCAATACTCATTGCGTTAAACACCTATTGTCAACATGTAATGCGCGCGATTATGGTCGCATCGCATTGAGGGAGGAGGACTTCATGGAACACTCGACGATTCGCCTGACCATGGCCCAGGCGCTGGTGCGTTGGCTCACGGTGCAGTTCACCGAAATCGACGGTCAGCGGGTCCCGCTCTTCGGCGGCGTCTTCGGTATCTTCGGCCACGGCAACGTAACCTGCCTGTCCGAGGCGCTGGAGGCCGTTCAGGACACTCTACCGACATGGCGTGGCCAGAACGAGCAATCCATGGCCCTTGCCGCCATCGGCTTTGCCAAGGCCAAACGTCGGCGGCAGATCATGATCGCCACCTCCTCGATCGGACCGGGCGCACTGAACATGGTCACGGCCGCAGGCACCGCCCATGCGAACCGTCTGCCAGTCCTGCTGATCGCGGGAGACACCTTCGCCAACCGCACCCCCGATCCGGTGCTTCAACAGGTCGAACACTTCGGCAATCCCACCATCACGGTGAATGACGCTTTCAAGGCCGTCACACGCTACTGGGACCGCATCACCCTGCCGGAACAGATCATCTCATCGCTTCCGCAGGCGGTGGGAGCGATGCTCGACCCTGCAGATTGCGGCCCCGCATTCATCGGCCTTTGCCAGGACACACAGGAAATCGCCTTCGACTATCCGGTCGAATTCTTCGAACCCCGCGTCTGGGCCATCCCGCGCCCGCGCCCCGACCGCCGCACGATTGCCGATGCCGCGACGCTCCTTAAGACCGCCAAGAAGCCGCTCATCATCGCGGGCGGCGGTGTGCGCTACTCTGGCGCAGAGGCCGCGGTCGCCAAATTCGCAGCCGAACGCGGAATTCCGGTTGTGGAGACGATCGCGGGCAAAGGCGGTCTCACCCACCACCATCCCGTCCACGCGGGCCCCATCGGCATCATCGGCTCCACCTCGGCAAACACCCTCGCGGCCGAGGCAGACGTCATCCTCGCCATCGGAACGCGACTGCAGGATTTCACGACCGGATCCTGGACAGCTTTCGCACGTGATGCCCGCTTCATCTCGATCAACGCAGCCCGTTTTGACGCGCTTAAGCACCGAGCTCTTGCCGTGGTGGGCGACGCACTGGAATCCGTCGACGAACTCGACGCGGCGCTTGGCGCGTGGAAAGCACCTGCGGGCCATCTGCCGCGCGCCAAGGAGCTGTTCAAGGAATGGGACGCCCTTCTGGACCGCCACCAGACCCCGACGAACACGCCCATCCCGACCTATGCGCAGGTCGTCAACGTGGTGAACGGCGCGGCGGGCGAAAGGGACACGCTGATCGCCGCAGCCGGGGGGATCCCCGGTGAGGTCGCCAAGGGCTGGCGCGTCAAGGCTCCGAACACCTTCGACCTCGAATTCGGCTTCTCCTGCATGGGATACGAAATCGCAGCGGGCTGGGGTTGCGCCATGGCGCAGGAAGGTCCCGGCGCGGTCGGCGGCACGCCCATCGTCATGCTTGGTGACGGCACCTACATGATGATGAACTCAGACATCTACTCGACCGTCCTTTCGGGCCACAAGATGATCGTCGTGGTCTGCGACAATGGCGGCTATGCGGTCATCAGCCGCCTCCAGCAGTTCAAGGGCGTCCCCGGGTTCAACAACCTTCTCAAGGACTGCCGCATCCAGAACCGCGAGAACCCGCTGCACGTCGACTTCGCCAAGCATGCAGAATCGATGGGCGCAGCGGCGCGCCATTGCGAAAGCCTTGCCGATCTGGAATCCGCGCTTGAGTGGGCCAAAGGCAACGACCGCACCACCGTCATTTCCATCGTGACCGACGCCCATTCCTGGGTGCCCGGCGATGCCGACTGGGATGTCGGCGTGCCGGAAATTTCTGACCGCGAAAGCGTGCAGAAGGCGCGCGCCCACCAGCAAGAAATCCGCGCAAAACAGCGCGTTGGAGTGTGAGAAGACAAATGAAAGCCAAACTCGGTATCGCCCCGATCGCCTGGTGGAACGACGACCTCGCCGAACTGTCGGACGACGTCAGCCTTGAGGAATGCCTGCGTCAAGCGTCGATGGCAGGCTTCACCGGCATGGAAACGGGTCGCCGCTTCCCGATGGATATGGCCGAACTCGGGCCCATCCTGCAACGCTTCGGCATCTCTGTCTGCGGCGGCTGGTTCTCCGGCCTCCTTCTCGATGGCGACATCGAGGTGGAGAAGGACCGCATCGCCCAGCAGATGGCCTTCTTCAAGGCGGCCAAGGCCCCCTGCATCGTGTATGGCGAAACCGCGCGGTCTGTGCAGGGCATCAAATCGGCCCCGCTCGCGACGAAGCCGAAACTGACCGAGGCAGAGACCGCCGCTTATGGCCGCAAGATCAGCGACTTCGCCGACTGGTGCGCCAAGGAAGGCATGCCGATCAGCTACCACCACCACATGGCGGCGGCGATCGAGACCGAGGCCGAAGTCGACCTCTTCATGAAGCACTCCTCTGTTCCGCTTCTCTTCGATGCGGGCCACATGGCCTTTGCTGGCGGTGACAATCTGCGCGTGATCGAAAACCACTGGAAGCGGATCACACATGTTCACACCAAGGACATCCGCAGTCCCGTCGTCGACGGCCTTGACCGAACGCAGGAGTCCTTCCTCGACGCTGTCGTGAAAGGTGCCTTCACCGTTCCGGGCGACGGCTCGCTCGACTTCGAAGCCATCGTCAAGGCGCTCGCGGCCAAGGGTTACGAAGGCTGGTTCGTGGTCGAGGCCGAGCAGGATCCCAAGGTCTCGCCCCCGCTCGAAATGGCGATCAAGGGCCATAAGGAACTGATGCGCGTCATGTCCGCTGCAGGCTACGAGGTCGTGCAATGAACCGGATGGACGGCAAGATCTGTGTCGTCACGGGCGCGACGCAGGGCTTGGGCGCGGCCATCGCCCGCCGCCTTGCTGCGGCAGGTGCCGCCGGGATCGTCATCACGGGCCGCAACGCGGATCGCGGGTCCCATGTGGCCCGCGAGATCGCCGAGGCACATGGGATCTGGGCGCACTTCCTGAAGGCGGACTTCGGTCAGATTGAGGACTGCCGGATGGTCATCGCAGAAACGGATCGGCTGTTTGGCCGGATCGACGTTTTGGTGAATGCGGGCGCATCCACGGCGCGCGGGACTATCGTTGACACAACGCCCGAAACCTTCGACGCCCTCTTCTCCACCAATGTGCGGGGCCCATACTTCCTGATGCAGGAAGCTATCAAGCTGATGATCGCTAAGGGCATCGAAGGGGCGATCTGCAACATCGGCTCGATCTCGGCCCTCGCCGGGCAACCATTCATCAACGCCTATTGCGCGTCGAAGGGGGCGTTGACCACGCTCACTGCCAACACCGCCTTCTCGGTGATGGCGAACCGCATCCGCGTGAACCAGCTGAACGTCGGCTGGATGGCATCCGACCACGAGCGTGAAATCCAGGCCGAAGGCGGCGATCCCAACTGGGAAGCGAAGGCTGCAGCTTCCCTGCCCTTCGGCCGTCTTGTGGACCCAAACGAAGCGGCCCGCGCGGTGAACTTCCTCGTCTCGGACGATGCGGGATTGATGACCGGTGCCATCGTCAATTTCGACCAGTCGGTCTGGGGCGCAGTGGCCGCAGGCATGCCGGTTCCAGACGGTCCGATGAAACTTGCCTGAGCGAAGTCTGGGAGCGCACCGCGCCCCCTATTTCATGGTCCCGTGACCACTGGGATGCGCGGATCGCTGCTGTTCTTCTGAAGCCGCGACGCCAGAGCCACGCACAAGGCCTGCGCCAGACACATCGGCGCGGCAAGCGAGCGCGAGAAGGTGTATTCATGCTCCGGCACGGCAAAGAGCACCTTCGCCAGCTTGGCATAGGGCGACAGCGTGCTGTCAGTGATCGCCACGATCGGCACCCCGCGCCCCGCCGTCTCTTCCGCCACGTTGACCACTTCCGTGGCATAGAACCGGAACGACACGACGAAAAGCAGATCGGTCGGCCGCGACACCTTCGCCATATGCGTCGCCAACCCACCGCCCGGATCCAGAAGCACCGTGCGCTTCCCGAGCATGGTCAGCACATACCGCAGCAATTCCACCACGGGCGCAGATCGCAATTGCCCGATCAGGTAGATCGTGTCCGCCTTCTCCATCAGTTCCGCAGCCGCCACAAGATCGGCAGCCTGCATGTTCGACAAGAGATCCTGAAGCGACGCCACATCCCGAGTCACAAGGTCGGCAAGGAATCCGAGCTCCCCTTCCTTCGCGCCCCCGAGCTCGGCCTCCAAGGCCCGCACCCGCGCATCGAACCCCGGTGCCGCCGTCGACAGTCGACGCTGGAAGACGGCCTGAAGCTCTTTGAACCCCTTGTATCCGAGGGATTGTGCATAGCGGACAAAGCTGGATGCATGGATCCCACATTTCGCCCCGATGGCATTTACCGAGAGCACAGCCACGTCGTTCGGGTTCTGCGTCAGATAAAGAGCGATCCTTTGGTAGGATTTGCTCATGTCATCATAGCGATCATGGATCAGCTTGATCAGCTCTTCATAGCTCTCGGGCGGACGGTAGGACATGGACGGCTTCCTTCATCGCGGACATCTTCCCGCTGCCTTCCCATCGAGCACGCCGCACCGAAGTTTGTCAATTTGTTTGCAATGCATGGAATGGTGCACTTGGCGCGCGGCGCGTCGAGGGGCGTTTTAGGACGGGAGTTGTCATTGCCAAAGCAGCGTGCCGCCATTCCCTACAAATGGCGACACATTGCCTTTCCCCAGACTCCACCTCAGGTGCGGGTGCGCACGCCGCTCGACCGACGGCTGGCCACGGTGGTTAATACCGCCGCCACGATGATCACGGCACCCGTCGATGCTTGCACGTAGAAGGATGGCACCTGCGCCAGCGTCAACAGGTTGTTGATCACGCCGATCAGCAGCACGCCGCTGACAAGGCCAACCATCGTGCCGCGCCCACCTCCAAGGCTTACACCCCCGATCACAGCCGCCGCGAAGGCCGAGAAGATGATGCCTTGCCCTTGGGTAGTCACCGCCGAGTCCAAGCGCCCCGTCATCAGCACTCCTGCCAGACCGGCCAGAAGCCCGGCATAGACAAAGGCCGACCAGATCACGCGATCGACGTTGATACCTGCCGCCCGCGCAGCATCCTCGTTTCCGCCGATCGCGTAAAGCGCGCGGCCATAGCGGTGGTATTTGAACACCAGACCGATGGCGACCGCGACGATCGCGAAGACAAGGACAGACACCGGAAGCCCGAACAACTTGGCCGATCCGAGGTATGTCAGCGCAGGGCCGGGGGAATAGATCGACCGCCCGTTCGATACGATCAGCACGCCACCGCGCAGCAGGACCAGCAGGCCCAGCGTCGAGATAAAGGGGTTCAGCCCGATACGCACGACCATGAAGCCGTTGAAGTAGCCGATCAACCCCGCCGTTCCCAAGGCAACGACAAGCCCCATCCACGACGGCAACTCAAGCCCGAGGCCGCCTGCGGCAACCGGCACAAGGCAGACCGCCGCCAACATCGGCGCAAACCCGACGATCCCTTCGAGCGAGAGGTCGAGCCGCCCGATCAGAACGACAAAGGTAAGCCCGATGGTGGTCAGACCAAGCACACTGACCTGTTCTAGGATGTTGATCAGGTTGATGCCTGTGGCAAAGTTCGGCGCGACAATCGCACCCACAAGCACCAGAAGGGCCAACACCGGATACATGGTGTAACCGCCCGAGACAAAGGCGCTGCCAAAGGCCGAAAGCTGGGACCGACCGGCCTTCTGGCCAGCTTTTGCCTTATCTGTCATCGCATCGCTCATGCCACGCCCTCCATACGCAAAATCAAGTCCTTCATCGTGTAGTCTCCGCGCAGTTCGCCTGTAATCTTGCCTTCGAAGACGATCACGACCCTGCTTGCCAGTTGCGCAATCTCGTCCTCTTCATCCGACACAACGATCACGCCCAAGCCCTTGCTCGCCAGATCGCGCAGCAGGGCATAAAGCTGTTCCTTTGCTCCCACATCGACACCCCGCGTCGGACTAAGGGCAACGATCACCTGCGGGTTCTGGCAAAGGGCGCGGGCGAAGACGACCTTTTGCTGGTTTCCACCCGAAAGCTGGCTGACCGCTTGTTCCAGCGACGAGCAGATCACATTCGTCTGCCGTGCAAGGTTACCGACATGGGCTGCTTCCTTGTCGAGTTTGATGAATCCCAAGCGGCCCGACAAAACGTCAAGCCCACCGATAGCGACGTTCTCCCGAACGCCCAGAAGCCCGACATACCCGCTTGCATGCCGGTCGGTCGGCACAAGGCCGATGGTCGGAAGCATGCCGTCCGAGCCACTGACCTTGCCCTTGTAAGGGGTCAATTGGCCCGCAAGCATCATCGCCAAGGCTTCCTTGCCGCCGCCGACGGGACCGGCCAGCGCCACGATCTCGCCGGGCTTGATCTGGAAATCGACACCTTCCGCCGAAACGGGGTAAAGGCCGATCCCCTTGGCTTGCAACAAAACAGGCGCATCGCTGCGCGTGTGATCCACACGAACGGAGCGGACAGTCTTTTCGCCCATCATCAAGTCGGCGATCAACTCGACATTAAGATTGCCGACATCTTCCCTTTCCTTGACGACCAGCCCGTCGCGCAGGATCGTAACGGTGTCTGCAACCTCGAACACCTCGTCGAGATGGTGCGATATGTAGATGAACGAAACACCAAGCGCCTTGAGCGCTTTCACCTGTTCAAAGAGCATGCGCTTCTCGGCATTGCTCAGGGCGGCGGTCGGTTCATCGAGGATGATGACGGGCACACCACGGCTGAGCGCCTTCATGATTTCCAGCAGCTGGCGCGTGCCTGCGCTCAGTTCCCCGGCAAGGGACTCGGCGCGTATATCGACGTTCCATTTATCCAGCAACGCCTGCGCTTCGGACATCATCAGCCTATGGCTGACGACGCCAAATTTCTTGCGCACCAGCGGGTTTTCCAGAAACAAGTTCTCGGCCACCGTCAGCAAATTGAAAAGCTGGGGCGTCTGCTGCACATGGGCTATGTCGTCGCGGATTTTGGCTGCGTAGGGCTGACCGTTGGCCACCACTTCCGTCTTGGAAATTCGAATGGTGCCTGTGTCAGAGGCAACAAGTCCGCTCATCGTTGAGACCAGAGTGCTTTTTCCTGCCCCATTACGACCCAGTAGGGCGTGAACCTCACCGTGCATGACGGTGAAATCCACGCCCCGCAGGGCTTTCGTGGAACCAAAGGTCTTAGAGATGTTGCGCATCTCGACGATGGGATGCTGTCTGTCCATGATCTCTGGATCCACGATGTCTAAGCAGGCTTACTTGCCGACCTGGTTCGCCCAAAGGTCAGGCGAGTCGACGTTCTCGGCAGTCACGAGAGTGGCGTTCAGCTGGTATTGCGGGCCGACAGGGGTGTCGATCACCTGACCGTCATCACGCTTGCCGATCTCGATGGTGCCGCCGCCTTTGACCAGTTCGATCAGCTCTGCCGTCTTGGTGGCATACGCGCTCAGCGGCTGGGAAACGGTGGCGTCCAACGCCTTGTCGCGGATGAGTTGCAGGCCCTGCGGGGTGCCGTCGATGGCGATGCGGATCACATTGCCTTCCTCGCCCACTGCAGCGCCTTTGCCCGCGGCATTAAGCTGCGCATTGACAGCGGTCGCCATCAGCTCCGAAGCCATGAAGATACCAGCGAGGTTGGGGTTCTGGGTCAGCACGTTCTGCGCCGCATCCGCTGCCATATCGGCGGTCCATTCGGTCGGGCGCTGGATGATCTGCACCTTGGGGGCCAATTCGCCGAGCGTCTTGGCAAAGCCTTCTGACCGGTCAAGGCCGTTCGGCGTGGTCAGTGCGCCCTGAAGTTCCAGCACGATGCAGCTATCGTCTTTCCAGCACGGGGCCGCCTCCAGTCGCTTGGCCATTTCCTTGGCACCCTGCGCGCCGGCGTCGACGTTGTCGGCGCGGACGGTCGCGGTCACCTTGCCGCCCGCCGGGCTGTCGTCGATCGAAAAGACCAGAACGCCGGCTTCGTTGGCCTTCTTGACCACCGGCACGATTCCCGCCGCGTCAAGCGGAGCAAAGACAATGACATTCGCGCCATTGGCCATCAGGTTCGTCAGGGCGTCGACCTGCGCCGCGATATCGCCATTCGGATCAGGCGCGCCAACGAGGGTGAAGCCCTTGGCGTCGAAGGCTTTCTTCGACAGATCCAGCATCAGGGTCTGGAAGTCGTCCTTCAGGAACTTCGGAGTGAAACCAATCTTCACATCGGCGTTGTCCGCAAAGGTCACGCCTGCGGACAGAGCGAATGCCACCGTTCCGGCGGCAAGCGCCTTGACCGACTGGCGACGGGTCATGCTGGATTTCATTATGTCGTCCTCCACTGGGTTTTTGCGATCCCCTCGGGCTTTCACCGGATCGGAGGACCACTTTTGGCCCTTTGTGCGCGTCACAAAGGGATCAGTTGACCGTGCTGACGACAAATCTCCTCACCTGACGTCAGGCACAGCGTTTCGGGGCGCGCGCCCCCTTCAGGCGGGCACGGTATTGGGTTGCCCTTGGGTGTTCCCGTCAGGCTTTGACTTCGGACACTTTGACCATCCGGCCTTGTTGCATGGACAAGTAGGCCGCTTCGGCAAGCACCAGTGCACGATGGCCATCCTCGAAGCTGGCAAGAGGGACCGCGCCCTTCTCGACGCAATCCACGAACCCGTCGATCTCGGCCATGAAGGCCTCGTTGTAGCGTTCAAGAAAGAAGAACTGGTAGGGCGCGCTGGTCTCGGTCGTCGTCGCGGTATAGCGGCGCATTTCGTGGGGCTTGCGGTTGTCGGAAATCACCATCCCCTTGCTGCCCATCAGTTCAACACGCTGGTCATAGCCATAGACAGCGGTCCGCGAGTTGTTGATGTGGCATTGTTTGCCAGATGCGGTTCGCAAGATTAACATGGCACTGTCCACCTCGTTCAGAGCAGCACCCAAGGCGGGGTCGATCAAGGCTCCACCGATGGCAAAAACCTCGACCGGCTCCTCGCCCAGCATGAATCGGGCAAGGTCGAAATCGTGGATTGTCATGTCGCGGAACAAGCCGCCCGCCGCTTCCAGATAAGCGCGGGGCGGGATGCCCGGATCGCGTGAGGTAATGATGACCTGATGGAGGTCCCCGATCTCGCCTGCAAGCATCGCATTGCGCGCGGCGCTGTGTCCGGGATCGTAGCGGCGATTGAAACCAAGTTGGATTGGCAGCTTGCTGCCCTTGATCTTGGCGGCACAAGCCTCGACACGCGCAAGGTTCAGGTCGATTGGCTTTTCGCAGAGAACCGCCTTACCGGAAGCGATGGCAAGTTCGATGTAATCGGCATGGGTCGGGGTTGCCGTTGCAATCAGAACCGCGTCGACATCCGGGGAATCAAAGACATCCGCCGCCGATGCAAAGGCCCGAACGCCATGCTCCCCCGCAACGCGGTCCGCCGAGGGCGGGTGCAAGTCATAGACGCCCGCAAGCGTTGTCCGCGGATGCCGCGCCACATTCGCCGCGTGCATCTGGCCGATGCGTCCGCATCCCAGAACCGCAATTCGCAACATATTCCCCCCAAGCGCAGTATTTCATTCAGTTTCGCAAAAACTGTTGCATTACCGCACTTATGTCAATAGAAATTTTGCAACGACTTAGTATTGCAATAAACAGTGCAAGACAGTCGGGACGGAGTCCGAACGGTGAAGGAAGACAGGATGAGCAGGGTCGACGGGAAGATTGGGGTGGTAACGGGCGGCACGCAGGGGCTTGGGGCAGCGGTTGCCTGGCAACTCGCTCGGTCTGGCGCTGCTGGACTGGTGACGTGCGGGCGCAATGCTGCAAAAGGCACCGCAGTGGCCCAAGCCATCCGCGAGGAAACCGGCTGCGATGTGCGCTTCGTGCAGGCCGATCTTGGTGTTGCAACCGATGTCCGAACAGTGGTGGCGGCTGCCGACAAGTCGTTTGGTCGCGTGGACATGCTGGTTAACGCAGCTGGCATCACAGACCGCGGAGATATCCTGACGACCGATGAGGCGCTTTTCGACCGCATGTTCGCGATCAACACCCGTGCACCGTTCTTCCTGATGCAGGACACGATTCGGATCATGGTAAGGGAGGGCACACCCGGCACCATCGTCAACATCGGCTCGGCTGCAGCGCTTTCGGGCCAACCATTCATTGCGGCCTATTGCGGCAGCAAGGGTGCTTTGGCCACGCTGACGCGCAACACAGCCTTTGCGGCGATGAAAAACCAGATCCGCGTCAATCAACTGAACATTGGCTGGATGGCGTCAGATGGTGAAGACCGGATCCAGCGCGACTACCACAACGCGGATGCAAACTGGCTGGAAAAGGTTGCTGCGGAACAACCGTTCGGCCGCCTGCTGGCACCAGAAGAAGTCGCAAAGGCGGTCGGTTTCCTGCTCTCGTCCGAATCCGGCATGATGACAGGCGCTGTGATCCATTTCGACCAGTCTGTCTGGGGCGCCTACCCCTTTGCACCGCCGGTGCCGGTCGGAAAGCTCGCGCTCTGACCTTTAGGCGATGGCACAGTTGTGACGCGTGTAAAGTAGGCTAGGCATGATACGGCTTGTCGGCTGAACCCCGCTTCGGGCCATGCGGATTGCATCAACCGCGAGAGAAATCTCGCGGTCGAAATCATGGCCGATGGTGACGTCCATGATCCCTTTCTCCAACAACATCCGTGAGTTGGCGTTCAGTTCGTGCCCGACGAAAACGGTCGTTCCGGCCAAGCCCTCATCCTCGAGCGCGCGCCCGATCCCAAGGTTTGCCCCCGATACGTTGTAAATCGCAACTGGCGGCCCGTTCTGCGAGATATGCCGTCGTATCGCCTCGTAGGTCACTTCGACACTTTCATCCGAACCAACGCGCTCTTCGATTGTCAGCATCGGAAACTCTGACCGCAAAACCTGCCGGAATCCCTGTTCGCGGTCGAGTTGACAGCGGAATGGGACGCTACAGACGAATAGAACGCGCCCCACCTGTTGTCGGGGGGCAAGACGACCACAGAACCAGCCGGCGGTCGAACCGGACGCGTATTGGTCCGCTCCGACATAGGCGGTGCGTCCCGATGCCGGAAGATCACTTGTCAAGCACACAACGGGAATGCCCCGTGCTGTAACCTCTTGGACAGCGCGATTGATCGCGGGATGTTCACGTGCGACGAGCAGGATCCCGTCAGCATCTGCCGACACCACGCTGATCCGGTGGGCCAATTCTTCGGCGCTGATACTGTGCGACACGTGCGATTCGGCACGAAACTCGACTTCGGGTTTGTTCAGCCAGTGGCGCTCGGCGGCCTCGCTGGCAGCCTGATTGAAAGATTTCCCCGACTCGGCAAGTAGGCGCAATCGCAACCTTTCACCCAGTTCGCGCTGGATGGCGATGGCGGGAGGTGCGGTGCCGGTAAGCTCTTTCGATATCGCGATGTCATTCTGAAGAACTGCCTTCAATTCACGAAAGCCGGACAACCCAAGCCCCTGCGCCAGCCGCACAAGACTGGACGGGTGGACATCGCAACGCTTCGCGACATCTCCAGCGGACAAGACGGCAACAATGGACGGATTTGCCATCAAGAAATCCGCGATCCGACGCGAACCTTTGCTGAAGTCGGGGCTCATCGAAGCAAGGCGGGCCTGGACCTCCTTGACCGTCGAGGGCTTCTTGTAGGGAATGTCCATGACTACCTATCCTGTCATGCACGATTCTAGCATAGCGTTGCGACTTCGCAAGTTTTATTGCAGATCTGATGTTCTGAAATATCAGGCGCCGAAACCTTCGCGAAAACACGGAGGGTCAACTGGTGGAAACGATTTCGAGGTGAAACACGCATCCGGGATTTTTTGGGCAACGGTTGACGACAAACCCCATCCTCGGCAAGACACGTTTAGCGTCAGCCTCTTGCCGCTCCAACGGCGAAGGGCAGCTTTGGGCCGCGAGCGTCGACTTTTGCACAGGGCGCAAGAAACGTCCCTGCTGCACCTGCAAACTTCCGCTTCTCCCCCCTCAGTTAATGCCCGCCACAACCGATAATCCGTCGCACCCCAAACGGGTGAGACAGCCGATCCGGGCGAAGGGCAGACGATCGCCACAGCAGGGTTGAATGGCCGGTTATGGCGATTGGAACCCGCTGGGTATCCACGCGCGGCGTGCCAAGCCTCTTTTGAAGAGAGCGTCCAGACATCCGATCTTCGCGTCCTTCAGGCAGAACGCGTTGCTTATGGGTCAGTTTCCTTGCGAAGGCTGAACCACGCCGGAAAGGCAAAAAAACAATGCGATCTGACTTAGATCTTCTTTCGATGTTCTGCCTGTCGTCGAGCAAGGTTCATCAACCGCAACAGAGTCGGCGGTAGCACGTGGCCAGTGACAACCGTCATCCCGACCGCGCCTGATAGGTAGGATGCGCCCAAGGGTAAGGTCTCGACCTGCCCGGCCTCGATCTCTGCTTCAAGCACACCCTGGCTGATGAACCAGATCGCATCGGTCGCGTAGAGAAGCCCGCGGCCCAGGGCAAGGGTCGAGGTTTCGACCGCAGGGACGAGGTCCGCCAAGTTCAGGCTGGCAAGGTAGGCGTCCACCGTGCCCCGGATGATTGCATCCCGCGTGGGCAGGATCACCGGATAGTCACGCAAGACCCGGGCGATGCGCTGACCCCGCCCCGGATGACCCGCGCGCACGGCGGCAATTATCGGCTCTTCGTAGAGGAACTCAAACTCCAGGCCCGGCATCTCGGCGGGTTGCGGCATCCGGCCGATCATCAGATCGATCGCGCGGTCGCGCAATTTGCGCAGAAGGACGGGATGCGAGCCGGTCTCGATCGACAAGGTCGGCAAAGGCGGGTCAAGCAGGAACTCTCCCACTACATTCGGGAAGAAACGGGTCGAAACGGTGGGCAGGAGGCCGACCGAAAGCCGCCCCGCCCCATGCTCGGGTCTGAGCGCGGCGGCAGCGGCTTCAAGGCTGGCCACAGCCTCGCGAGCATGGCGGCGGAACACCTCGCCCTCGGCCGTCAGCACCACCCTGCGGCCCTGCCGCTGTACCAGCCGGGCGCCCAGCATCGCCTCCATCTCGGCCAGCGATTTTGAGACCGCGGGTTGAGACAGACCCTCGGCCCGGCCGGCGGCGGTAAGGCTGCCATGCTCGGCCACGGCCAGAAACAGCCTTATATGACGCAGCTTAACGCCGGGATGCATATTCATATGGTTATGCTTCAGCGCCCTCTTTCTATTTTCCTGAGAGAAAATATTATGCCAAATTGCGCACGGGAGGAAGCCTGATGTCCGTTCTGATGCGCCCCTGGGGGCATTTGCACTACCGCCTGCGCGGCCCGGATGCCGGACTGCCGGTGATCCTCCTCAATTCGCTTGGCACCGATCTGCGCATGTGGGAGGGCGTGGCTGACCGCCTGCCAGACCTCCGCCTGATCGGGATGGACAAGCGCGGGCACGGCCTTTCGGCCACCCCCACAGACGTCTGGACGCTGGACGATCTGGCAGGCGACGCCTTGGCACTTATGGACCATCTGGGCGTCGATCGTGCCGTAGTCGCAGGTTGCTCCATCGGCGGAATGATTGCGCAGCGGATGGCGACGCTGGCGCCGTCGCGTATCGCGGGCCTGTTCCTGTCGAACACCGCAATGAAGGTCGGCACGGACGAAAGTTGGGCCGCCCGGATCGCCGGTATCACCGAGCAGGGCCTGCGCGGCATGGCTGCCCAGATCATGGATCGCTGGTTCGCCCCGGCCTTCCGCGCTAGTGACGAGGCGAAGGCCTGGGAGACGATGCTGATGCGCGGCGACAACGCGGGCTATATCGGCGCCTGCCGAGTGCTGGCGGCGGCGGACCTGCGCACCACCTCGCCCGCCATTGCCTGCCCTGTCCTGCTGGTCGGCGGCACGACCGATGCCTCCACCCCCGAAGAGCTGGTGCGCGCAACGGCCGTAGCGATCAACGGCGCGCGGGTGGAAATCATCCAGGGCTCCGGCCATATCCCCGCCATCGACAACCCCGACATCACCGCCCGCCTGCTAGCCGATTTCCATCGGGGGCTGGCATGAATCCCAAGGGCATGGCGATACGCCGCAAGGTGCTGGGCGACGCCCATGTGAACCGTGCCGAGGCCGCGAAAACCGCCTTCGATGCGCCGTTTCAGGGCCTGATCACCGAGGCCGCCTGGGCGCAGGTCTGGGGGCGCGACACCATTTCCCTGCGCGAACGTTCCATGCTGACCATCGCGTTGCTTGCGGGCCTTGGCAACGACCACGAGCTTGCCCTGCACATCCGAGCCACTGCCAACACCGGGGCCTCCGAGGCCGATGTGATGGAGGCGCTCCTGCATGTAGCGATCTATGCGGGCGTGCCCCGGGCCAACCACGCGATGAAGATCGCCAAGGACACCTTTGCCGCGATGAAGGATGCGACATGACCCCCGCCGAATACTACCAGCGCGACCGTACCCTGCATCCCCCGGCCCATCATCCCGGCTACAAGACCAGCGTCGCGCGTTCGCCGTCACTGCCGCTTCTGACCCTGCAGCAAACCCCCAGCGAGATCACCGGGCCGACCTTCGGGCACGGCGACATCGGCCGCCTCGACAACGACCTGACGCTGAACTTTTCCCACGGCGGGATGCCGGTGGGCGAGCGGATCATCCTGCATGGCCGCGTCCTGGACGAAAACGGCCGCCCGGTGCCGAAAACGCTGGTCGAGATCTGGCAGGCCAATGCCAGCGGGCGCTATCGCCACAAGAAAGACGTCTACCTTGGTGCCCTCGACCCGAACTTCGGCGGCTGCGGGCGGACGCTGACAGATGAGACGGGCTATTACTTCTTCCGCACCATCAAGCCCGGGCCTTACCCCTGGATGAACTACGTCAACTCCTGGCGGCCCCGGCATATCCATGTCTCGGTCTTTGGCGCTTCGTTCAGCCAGCGCCTGATCACCCAGCTTTACTTCGAAGGCGACCCGCTGATCCCGCTCTGCCCGATTGTGCAGACGATACCGGACCCCGACGCCGTCCAGCGCCTGATCGCGCCGATGGACCTGAACGCCTCGGTTCCCATGGATTGCCTGGCCTACAAGTTCGACATCGTGCTGCGCGGGCGACGGTCGACGCTGTTCGAAAATCGGCTGGGGGGGAACTGATGGTGCAATCCCTTGATTACCTGAAGGAAACCGCCTCGCAGACTGCCGGGCCTTATGTCCATATCGGGCTGGCCCCCGGTGCTGCGGGCTTCAAGACCTTTGAGCAGGAGCTGGGCCAGATCATCGCCGGGCCCGACGTCGCGGGCGAACGCATCCGGGTAGAGGGCGTCGTGCTGGATGGCACCGGCGCTCCGGTAAAGGACGTGCTGCTGGAGGTCTGGCAAGCCGACTCGGCTGGCATCTATCCGCACCCCGAAGATCCGCGCCATGCAGAGGTCGCACCGGGCTTTCGCGGCTGGGGCCGCATCATCACCGATTTCGACAGCGGGCTTTGGTCGTTTGACACGATCAAGCCGGGGGCAACGCCGGGCCGCGCCGGGCGACTGCAGGCACCGCATGTCAGCTTCTGGCTCGTGGCGCGCGGCATCAACATCGGGCTGAACACCCGGATGTATTTCCCCGAGGATGACCACTCGGCCGATCCCGTGCTGACCTCGGTCGAGCAACCGACCCGTCGCAAGACCCTGATCGCCACCAAGACCGGCCTCGGCAGCTATCGCTTCGACATCCGCCTGCAGGGCGACGGCGAAACCGTGTTTCTGGATATCTGAATGGAACCCTGCTTCATCTGCGTCGCCATCACCGGCTCCTTGCCGACCAAGGCCAACAACCCCGCCGTGCCGATCTCAATCGCGGAACAGGTGGAAAGCACACAAGAGGCCTTCGAGGCCGGGGCGACCATCGCCCATTGCCATGTGCGCGACGACGAGGGGAAGCCGACCTCGGACCCCGACCGCTTTGCCCGACTGATGGAAGGGTTGCACCAGTACTGCCCCGGCATGATCGTACAACTGTCAACCGGCGGGCGGTCGGGTGCCGGTCAGGCGCGGGGCGGGATGCTGCCCTTGAGGCCGGATATGGCTAGCTTGTCGGTGGGGTCGAACAACTTTCCGACCCGTGTCTACGAGAACCCGCCCGATCTGGTGGACTGGCTGGCCGCCGAGATGGTCACGTATGGGGTCACGCCCGAGATCGAATGCTTCGACCTGTCCCACATCTTCAAGGCGCATGAGATGTGGCGCAAGGGGCAGCTGACGGCGCGGCCCTATGTGCAGTTCGTGCTGGGCGTGAAGAACGCCATGCCGGCGGATCGGGTGGCCTTTGACTTCATGGTCGCCACGGTCAAGCGGCTGTTCGGCGAAGACGTCCCCTGGTGCGCCGCCGGGATCGGCCCGGCGCAGATCGTGGTCAACCAATGGTGTATCGAAAGCGGTGGCCATGCCCGGACGGGCCTTGAGGACAACGTGCGGCTTGACCGCGACACCCTCGCCCCGTCGAACGCGGCTCTCGTCCGCCGCGTTGTGGACCTCTGCGACCGCGCGGGCCGTCCCGTCGCTACCTGGGCGCAGACGCGGGCTCGGCTGGGCCTGCGGCCCGCGTGATGCCCGCCGCCACCGCCGATAGCGCGATCTACCGCGACCTGTTCGGCGATGCCGAGACGGCTTCTCTCTTCACCGACAGCTCCGAGGTGCGGGCGATGCTGCTGGTCGAAGGGGCCCTCGCGCGGGTGCAGGGCGCGCTTGGCCTGATCCCCGCCGATGCCGCCGCCTTCATCGACCGCGCGGCCCGCGAATTGCAGATCGACCCCGCCGCCCTTGCCGCCGAGACCTCCCGCAACGGTGTGCCGGTGCCCGCCCTGCTGGCCGCCTTCCGCAAGGAGGCAGGGGCGCCCGATCCAATACGCTGGCTGCACTGGGGCGCGACCAGTCAGGACATCATCGACACTGCCCTCGCCCTGCGCCTGCGCCGAGTGCTAGACCTGTGGGAGGCTCGGCTGACCGCGCTGATCTTGGCACTCAGCCAACTGGCCGCGGCCCATGCCGACCTGCCCATGGCCGCACGCACCTATGGTCAGGCCGCGACGCCCTCGACTTTTGGCGCGCAGGTGGCCAGTTGGGGCCGCCCGCTGCTGCGGCACCGCGAAAAGCTGAACCCGCTCCGCGCAGAGGTCCTGCAGGTCTCGCTGTCCGGGGCAGCCGGAACACTGTCGGCGATGGGTCCGCGTGGGCCCAAGGTCCGCGCCGCCCTTGCCGACGCATTGGGCCTGTCCGACCCCGGCGCAAGCTGGCACGGCGAACGCGACGGGATGGCCGCCTTCGGAGCGTGGATGGCCGGACTTTGCGCGACCCTCGGCAAGATCGGCGAGGACCTGATCCTTCTGACCGCCACCGGCCTGTCCGAGGTGCGGATTGCCGGCGCGGGCGGGTCATCCACCATGCCGCAAAAGCAGAACCCGGTCGGGCCCAGCGTGCTGGTGGCGCTGGCCCGGCAGGTGATCGGCTTGTCCGCCACGCTGATCGGGGCGGGCCTGCACCGGCAGGCGCGGGACGGGGCGGCGTGGTTCACCGAATGGCTGACCCTGCCGCAGATGTGCATCTCGACAGGGCGGGCGCTGGAACTGGCGGGGGATCTGGCCACACGGGTCGAGCCTGACCCAGCAGCGATGGCGCGGGTGCTGGCGGCCGACGCCGGCACTATCCACGCCGAGGCGCTGACCTTCGCGCTGGCCGCCCGGATGCCCCGCCCCGAGGCGGAGGCTGCTGTCAAACGCCTGTGCGCCGAAGCTTTGCAGACCGGCATAGACCTGCAGGCGCTGGCCGCCCGCGAATGGCCGGGTCTGCACGTGCCGATGGCCGTGGGAGAGGCTCCGGCCGAGGCGAGGGCCTTTGCGGCCGCCGCGCAGCGCGCGGGGCCGCCCGCCTCCTAACCCTGCACAGCCATCCGCGCCGACAGCGCCTGACCTGTGCACAGGATATGCGACCGCAGCGCCACGCAGGCGCGGTCGCTGTCATGCGCCGTCGCAGCCGCGGCAATCTCGCTGTGTTCCGCCTCGATGTCTCGGTCGGTCACGTCATCCAGCGGATAGAGGTGGCGATAGCGGTCGATCATGTTGTGCAGGCTTTTGCAGAAGCTCAGCACCAGCGGCATCCCGCAGCCCCGGATCAGTGCCAGGTGAAACTCGGCATGCGCCTCTTCCCATGCCGCAACGGTCTCGGGCCTTGCCGGATCACGCACCGAGCGGGTCAGCAGGTAGTGGGTCCGCATGACATCGCTTTCCCAGTCGAGCCCGCCGTGGGCGATGCTGGCGCGCAAGGCCATGACGTCCAGTTCGGCCCGCAGTGCCGTCACCTCGGTCAGATTGGCCGACGACACTGGGGCCACGCGATAACCGCGCTGATCCTCGAATTCGACCAGACCATCGGCCACTAACCGCGACACGGCTTCGCGCAGGGGGCTGATTGAGATGTCATGTTCCTCGCGTAGGCGGTCCAGGTTGATCCGCGACCCGGGCGCCAGATCGCCGCGCAGGATGGCATGGCGCAGGGTCGCGGAAATGCGGCTGGAGATCGTTTCCTTGCGGGGGGCTTCAGCCATGGTCACCTCATTCCTTGACCGAACCATAAAAGACGAACCTTCGCCTTACAATGTTCAGCTTGGAAAAATGGATGATTCCTGAAATCTTGGCGGGCACCAGAAAGTGATGAGAATCGTCGTTCATTCGGCGAATCGAAGAAGGTCGCCCCCCATGTCGCTGTTCCAGACTACCTATGCCCAGCTCCGCGGCGATATCGTCTTTGGCGCGCTTGCCCCCGGCCTGCGCCTGCGGCTTGAGGAGCTGCACACGCGCTATGGCGCGTCCGTCCCTACCCTGCGCGAGGTGCTGAACCGGCTGGCCTCGGAGGGGCTGGTGGTGTCCGAAGACCAGCGCGGCTTTGCGGTCGCGCCGATCTCTGTGGCGAACCTTCTGGAACTGGCCAGCCTGCGCAAGCTGATCGAGGTGCATGCGCTTGAACTGTCGTTCCGGATGGGCACCGTGGCCTGGGAAAGCGAGGTTGTCGCCGCGCACCACAAGCTGAGCCGGATCGAGCAGCAGCTGATCGCGGGTGAGGCCGCCGACCGCAGCGAGTGGAAGCGCTATGACTTCGGCTTTCACCAGACGCTGATCGGGGCCTGCGGGTCCGAGGAATTGCTGGCGGTGCATCGGGCGGTCTTCGACAAGTACCTGCGCTATCAGATGATCTTCCTGACCTTCCGGGGCGACATCGCGGCGCGTGAACACAAGGCGCTTCTGGATGCAGCCCTCGCCCGCGACTTCGCCACCGCCCGCGCGGTGCTGGAACGCCATGTGGATGGCGGTGTCGCGCATGCGCTTGCCGCGCAGGGCGAGCCTGTGTGACTGGCCCTTACGGGGTGTACGTGATGATGCTGCGCACCCAAGGCTCATCCGGTTCGGCCCCGGTGAAGATATGGAAGGCCTGCACGCCCTGATGGAAATAAAGTTCGTAGCCTGAAAGGAAGGCGGCCCCCAAGGCTTGAGTCTGGGCGCGGAATTCGGTCTTGTCGGGGGTATAGACGGCATCGAAGGCCCAGACGGGTGCGCCCCTGGCACCCGCCGGAAGGGCAGAGCCCGGACGCCCGACCATGCCCAGCGGCGTACAGTTCACCAGACCGGTGATGTCGGCAAGATCGGTCAGCTTGTCCTTTTCCGTGGCCAGCACAGCCGTTTCCGGAAACTGCTTGCGCACCGCAGCACCCAGCGAGACGACCTTGGCCAAGTCGGTGTCATAAAGGAGGATCTCGCTAGCCCCAAGACTCGCCAGCCCGAAGACCACCGCCCGCCCCACGCCGCCGGTGCCTAGCACCAGCACCCGTCCCGGCGTCTTGCCCGGAAACCGCGCCCGGAACGCCGCGACAAAGCCGGAATAGTCGGTATTGAAGGCGCGCGGCCCCTCTGCCGTAAAACGTACCGTGTTCGACGACCCCATCGCAGCCACGACCGGATCGCCCGCAGGGACCAGCGCCGCCGCTTCTTCCTTGTGGGGGTAGGTGACGTTCACGCCGTGAAAACCCGTGTCCCGGCAGTGGTCCAGCATTTTGGCAAAGCTCTTGCCATGTTCAGCCGGGATCAAAAGGTCGTAGCTGGCGTTGCCCCCGACCGACAGGGCGCAAACCGTATGCAGGACCGGTGACCGGGAGGCGACGATGTTTCCTCCGATCAGGCCAAGTCGCCAAGTGCGTGTGGAGGTAAACGTGGTGTTCATCCCTGATATCCAAAGAGACGTGGAAAATAGAGAACCAGGTCGGGCGATGCGACAAGGATGACCAAGGCTGCCAGCAACGCTACGAAGAAGGGCGCGATGCCGCGCACGATGTCCTTGATCGGAATGCCAGTGACGGCATTGATGACGAAGATAAGGATGCCATAGGGCGGTGTGATCAAGCCCAACATGGTGTTGACCACGGCGAAGACGCCAAAATGCACCGGATCGATCCCGAGTGATTTCACCGTGGGTAGGAACAGAGGGATCACGACCAGGATGATCGTGCCGCCGTCCAGAAGCATGCCCAGCACGAGGAGGAGGATGTTAAGGCCGATGAGGAATTCAATCTTCGAGATCTCCCGCGCTTCCAGCCAGGCGGCAAGTGCCTCGGGGATGCGTTCCGAGGCAACGATGTAGTTGAAGATGAGCGCCGAGCCGATGACGATTCCCACCGTCGCCGCCTGTCTTGCGCTTTCCGTGAAGACCCCCCACAGGCCTGCGGGCGAAAGCTGTCTGTACACGACCATGGAAAGAAGCAGGGCATAGAGCGCGGCACAGGCGGCAGCCTCGGTCGGTGTAATGGCGCCGCCGTAGATTCCGCCCAGAAGGATCACGGGCAACATGAGGACGGGGAAGGCGCGGAAGGTCAGGCGCGGCATCTCGCGCATCGGGACGGGTGTTTCGCGGATTCTTTCCGCCCGCCCGGCGAGGACACTGTTCATCGCTGCAAGCGACAGCGCCATCAGAAGACCCGGAACCACGCCTGCAAGGAAGAGGAAGCCGATCGATGTGTCAGAAACGAGCGCATACATCACCATCGGGATCGAGGGCGGAATGATCGGGCCGATGGTCGCCGCGGCGGCGGTGATGCCGGCAGCATAACTAGGGGCATAGCGGCCGTCCTTCGTCATCATGCCGATGATCATTTTCCCCGGTCCCGCGGCATCGGCCACCGCCGATCCAGACATTCCCGCGAAGATCACCGAAACAGCGATGTTCACATGGCCCAGTCCTCCGCGGAACCGCCCGACGACGGCATTGCAGAAATCGAGCAACCGATCCGATATCGACCCCGCGTTCATGATGTTCGCCGCTACGATGAACAGCGGTACGGCCAAAAGGATATAGCCGTCATAGATCGACTGGATCAGCTGTTCGCCCGCGAGCGAGAGGTCAGACCCCGTCCAGGCCAGCCATACTATGGCGGCCACCATCATAGAGTAGCCGATGGGCGCGCCGATGGCTGCGACGAAGAACAGTGTAGCAAGACAGATCAGAAAGGCCATGCTCATGTCGTTCTCCGGTCAGTCCGCCATGATGTCGCGCTGGTCGAGATCAGGATTGTAACCCCGAAGGATCGCTGCGATCCGCCAGCCGTAACGTGCGATGACTGCCACAAGGAAGATGATGTAGATTGAGAAAACCCAGATCAGCGGAATGCGGAAGACCGCCGATTTCTTGATCTTGTAGAAGGTCACGTAGTCCCAGCTGTCGGGCACCGATGCCAGCAGCGCAGCAAAGATCGAGATCGAGGCCAGCAAGGCGCAGATCCGTCGCGCCCCGGGGCGCAGGGACGTGACCAGAACGTCAAATTTCACATGGTCTCGTTCCCGCAACACGAAAGCACAAGTGAACAGGACCAGCCAGAGCCATAGGCTGAGCGACAGCTCGATAGTCCAGCCTAGCGACCAGCCGAAGATGTAGCGGGCGACGATCTGCAGAATGAAAGTGGCGAAGATGGCGGCGAGCATGCCCGCCGCCACGCCTTCCGCCGCCTTCGCCAGAACCGGCAGAAGGCGGGCCATCATTACTTGGCCAGTTCGTTGATCCGGTCCAGCATGCCGGCCGGCCAGTCCTTGGCATAGTCCGAAGCCAGGTAGTCGGCCTGAACCTTGGTGCGGAAGGCCGCCACGTCGGGCTCGTAGACCTTGATGCCCTTTTCGGTCAGGAAGGCGACTGCGTCTTCTTCCTTCTTCAGCTGCAGTTGGCGCGCATGTTCCGCCGCCGCATCCGCAGCCGCCTGAACCGCAGTTTGCTGTTCGGGCGTCATTCCGTCCCAGACCGCCTTCGAGATCGTCAGATAGTTCAGGTCGACCAGATGCGAGGTCAGCACGATCTGGTTGGTAACCTCGTAGAACTTGCTGTCGATGACGGTCGGCAGCGGGTTGTCCTGCCCGTCCACGGCACCGGTCTGCAGTGCGGTGTAAAGCTCGCCGAAGGCCACCGGAACGGGCGATGCGCCCAAGGCACCCCCCAGGAACTGCCAGGCGTCCGACCCGGGCATCCGCAGCTTGACACCCGCCAAGTCGGCCGGGGTCTTGATCTCTTTGTCGCCCTTCAGGTTGATCTGGCGCTTGCCAAGGTACATTACCGTCAGCAGTTTCACGCCAAGCTCGGCTTCGACCTTTGCCTTCAGCGGGTCCATGATCGGGTCGTTGAACACGGCGATCTGATGTTCGGCCGACTGGTGGACATAGCCTGCGGTCAGGATCGAGAATTCCGGGAAGAAGCTGGAGAATTCCTGCGCGGAGGCGATGGACATGTCGAGGTTGCCGCGCGCGATGGCCTCAAGCTCGGTGCCCTGCTTGAACAACGTTCCGTTCCAATGCGGCTCGAATGACGCGAACTCGGCGACGGCGGGGCCGAACTTTTCGATCAGGCCGATGGCGCGGCTGTCGGTTTCGGTGTTCACCGAGGACAGGCGCAGGCGGATCTTGTCCTGCGCCACGGCGGCCCCTGCGGCAAGGACCAGAGCGGAGGCGGCAGCAGTCGAAAGCAATGCGCGGCGCGAGATGGTGAATGTCATGGTTTCCTCCCTGTGACATCGGATTTTTCGGCCCTCTCCCTCGGGCCAATGCGTAAAGTTTGACAGGAAAGGACCTACGTGTCTACCGTTTATCTTATAAGCATGATTATCCTTCACTGATCCGATTTCTATGGAGTTTTACCGAATAATCGATTTTCATGAATTGCAGCACATCCCCGATTCGGCACCGTCGCCTGGATGGCGCGGCGTTCTGCACAGCAGGACGGGAGGGGTTGATTTGCCGACAGGAAGGAAGCGGGACATGGACTTGCCACGAAACACGTTCAAGGCGGCCTTGCGCGAAGGGCGGACCCAGATCGGCATCTGGTGCTCGATCGCCGGTTCCGACAATGCCGAGGCGCTGGCAGGTTGCGGCTTTGACTGGATGCTGATCGACACCGAACATTCGACGGTCAGTCTCGACACGGTCAAGGCGATGCTGCAGGCGGCCGCGGCATACCCGACGCAGACCATCGTGCGCCCCGGCTGGAACGACGCGGTGGAAATCAAGCGCATCCTAGACGCCGGCGCGATGTCGATTCTGGTGCCCTACATCCAGAACGCCGAAGAGGCCGCGCGCGCGGTCTCGGCCGTCCGTTATCCGCCACATGGGACGCGGGGCGTGGCCGGGATCACCCGCGCCAGCCGCTATGGCGCGGTGGACCGCTACATCGCCCGTGCCAATGACGAGATATGTCTGCTAGTGCAGGTCGAAACCGCCGAGGCGTTGACGAACATCGAATCCATCGCAGCCGTGCCAGGTGTAGACGGCATCTTTGTCGGCCCCGCCGACCTCGCCGCCAGCATGGGCTTTCCGGGCGACACCGGCGCGCCTGAGGTGAAGGCCGCGATCCTTGAGGCAATCCGCCGCGTCCGCGCGGCCGGTAAGCCCGCGGGCATCCTGTCACTGGACCCTGACCTTCTGAAACAGGCGGTGGCTGCGGGGTCGGTCTTTACCGCTGTCGATGTGGACCAGGCGATCCTGCTGCGAGGGGCGCGCGCGCTGGCGCGGCAGTGGAAGGGCTGACGGCATCCGGCGCAAGGGGGGCGCATGGTAGAGGTTCTTGCGATCACCTTTCCGATTTACCTGATCATCGCGCTTGGCTTTGCGGTGGTGAAGGGCGGACTGGTCAGCGTCGAGGACATCCGGGCGCTCGGCAGGGTAGTGATCGGGATCTTCATCCCCGCGACCCTGTTCGTGAACATCAGCCGCGTCCCCGTGGCCGAGGCGATGCGCTGGGACTTCGTCGTCGGCTATCTCGCGGGATCGCTCACCATCTTCGCGGTGGGCACCCTCTTCGCGGCGAAGGTCCTGCGACAGTCCCGACAGGTCGCGGTGCTGCAAGGGTTAGGCATGTCCTCGTCCAACAGCGGCTTCATGGGTTTTCCCATCGTCGCCATGGTCTTGGGCGATGTGGCTGTGCAAGCGCTGGCGATGGCGATGCTGGTCGAAAACGTGGTGATGATCCCGCTTGCGATGTTGCTGGCCGACGGCGGGAGGGGACAATCGCTCCTGCAAAACACCCTGCGCCCCGTGCTGTCGAACCCGATCCTGATCGCCGTGGTCGCCGCGCTGGCACTGTCCGCCTCGGGCCTGGCCCTGCCAGGAGCAATGGAGCGGACGCTGGAGATCCTCGCGCCCGTCGGCCCGCCGGTCGCTCTGGTGGCCGTCGGGGGGATCGTGGCCGCCCTGTCTTTTGCCCCGATCAAGGGACCGGTGGCGGCAGTTGTGGCGGGCAAGCTGGTCCTGCATCCCCTGGCTGTGCTTGTTGCGCTGACCCTCAGTGGGAGCCTGCCGCAGGACCTTGTCCTCGCCGGTGTCCTATTTGCCAGTGTCCCGATGATGTCGATATACGCCCTGTTTGGCCAGCGCTGGGGTGCCGAAAGCTTCGCCGCTTCGGCCCTAATCCTGACCACCGTGCTGTCCTTCCTCACCGTTTCGGCCATCCTTTGGCTGACTTCATCCCCTGCGTGACCGGAGATTGCCCATGAGAACCTCCATCGCTACTGTCTCAATCGCCGGCACCCTGCCCGAAAAGCTGGAAGCCGTTGCCGCAGCTGGCTTCGACGGGATCGAGATATTCGAGCAGGACTTCATAGCGTCGGACATGTCGCCCCGCGATGTAGGACGCATGGTCGCAGACCACGGGCTGACGATCACCCTCTTCCAGCCGTTCCGCGACTTCGAAGGCCTGCCCGAGCCGCACCGAAGCCGCGCCTTTGCCCGGGCCCAGCGCAAGTTCGACCTGATGAACCAGCTTGGCACGGACCTCGTGCTGGTCTGCTCCTCTGTCCACCCCGCCGCGATAGGCGGCATCGACCGTATGGCGCAGGATTTCCGTGATCTTGGCGAAGTTGCCGCCCAGCATGGCATCCGAGTCGGGTTCGAGGCGCTGGCTTGGGGCCGCCACGTCAATGACCACCGCGACGCCTGGGAGGTGGTGCGACGTGCCGATCACCCGAACATCGGCCTGATCCTCGACAGCTTTCACACCCTTGGCCGGGGCATCAGCCTGCAATCGATCCGGTCGATCCCCGGTGACCGCATCTTCTTTGTCCAGTTGGCCGATGCGCCCGCCATACCGATGGATCTGCTGTACTGGTCGCGCCACTTCCGCAACATGCCGGGCGAGGGCGATCTGGACGTCACCGGCTTCATGCGCGCGGTCACGGCCACCGGCTATGCCGGGCCGCTGAGCCTTGAAATCTTCAACGACCAGTTCCGCGCGGGCCTGCCGCGTCTGGTGGCGCTGGACGGCTACCGGTCGCTGGTCGATCTGATGGACAGGGTGCGCCGGCAGGAACCGGCGCTGCCTTCAGCCTTGCCAGATTTCCCGGCGCCCGCGCCGATCAAGGGCGTCGAGTTCGTCGAATTCGTGACCTCCAAAAAGGAAGAACCGGACCTTTCCACCTTCCTTTCCGGTGCCGGCTTCACCCCTGTTGCCCGCCATGTCTCCAAGTCGGTGACACGCTGGCGGCAGGGTGGGGTCAACGTGCTGGTCAATATGGAATCCACCGGATTTGCCCATTCCACCTATGTCGTGCGCGGCACGACCGTATCCGAGATAGCCCTGAAGGTCCCTGATGCAGAGGCCGCCCTGGACCGGGCCAGGGCACTCCATGTGACCCCTCACGCCGAGGACGTGCCGCCCGGGGAACTGTCGATCCCAGCCGTCCGCGGCGTCGGTGGCAGCGTACTGCGGCTTCTGGATGACGGCCCGACCCTGTCGCGCATCTGGAAGGCGGATTTCGCCGAAGCCGCGGCCGCTGACGCAGGTGTCGGCCTCACCGGCATCGACCATATCGGCCAGACCATGGCGCATGACGAGATGCTCAGCTGGTCGCTGTTTTACCACGCGATGTTCGATGCGGCGAAGGCCCCGATGGTCGACGTGGCCGACCCGGACGGGTTAGTCCGGTCGCAGGCGGTGCAGTCCGGGGCGCTGCGGGTCACGCTGAACGGGTCCGAGGCCCGCCGGACGCTGGTCGGGCGTTTTGTCGAGGAAGGCTTCGGTGCCTCGGTCCAGCACATCGCCTTTGCGACCAACGACATCTTCGCCACGGCCGAGGCACTGGCAGCCCGTGGCTTCCCGATCCTGAAGATTGGCGAAAACTACTTTGACGATGTCGCCGCCCGCTTCGGCCTGCCGGACACGTTGGTTGCCCGGATGAAGCCGCTGAACGTGCTGTATGACGAAGACGCGGGCGGACAGTTCTTCCAGGTCTATTCCCGCAGCCGCCCCGAAGGCCTGTTCTTCGAGTTCGTCCAGCGCCAGGGCAACTATGACGGCTACGGTGCTGCCAATGCTCCGTTCCGAATTGCAGCCCAGAAACGCGCGACGCGCCCGCCAGGGTTGCCGAAGTTCTGACCATGCGCCCGGGGACGGGCATTCTGTGCGTCAGTCCCTAGTTTAGGTAGCAGAGAGCAACTCGGTCAGCACCTCGCGCAACGTCCGTGGCGGGCGGCCCGCCAACTTTGCGATATCGCCCGTGACGATGTCGAAAGCCCCGTTCGAGAAGTCGCGCTGGATGCCGATGACGGCGTTGATGACATGCTCGGGCAGGCCCATCTGCGCCATGCCGTCGGCGAGCGCAGCCTCGGGGAGGGTCACGAAACCAAGGGGGAAGCCACCCACTTCGGCAATCAGCGCTGCCCGTTCCGCACCGGCCAGGGCGGCTGGTCCCGTTGCGTTGTAGATCGCGCCCGCATGTCCATCGCCGGTCAAGATCCCCGCCGCTGCCGCCGCGATGTCATCGCGTGAGACGAAGGCCACGCGATTTTCCGACAGGCCGGTCAGCATGCCAGAGGCCGCCGACATCTGCGCTTCCTGCGCCAGCGCCTCGGCATAGTAGTTCATCCGGAGGATCGTCCAGACCGGTGCGGTCATGATCAGGGTTTGCTCGGCCGTCCAATAGGATGCGCCAATGGCGGGCTCCGCCTGCGCCCGGGTTCCTGCCGCCGACATCAGCACGATGTGGCCCACCCCGGCCGTGACCGCCGCCTTGATGGCCACCGCCATCTGCCCGCCCCGCACCCCGGAACGCAGATCGCTGGACGGAATCAGGAGAAGGCGATCCAGACCGCCATAGGCGGCGGCGAGGCTTTCGGGCCGGTCATAGTCGCCGGGACGCCCCTCGATCCCAGTGGCCGGGCGCGGCGTGCGCGAGATCGCCACCAGCTCATGCCCGCCGCCACGGGCGACCAGTTCCTTAACCACTGCCTGGCCAAGCTGGCCGCTTGCGCCACTGATACCGATCTTCATGGGTTGCATCCTTTTTCACGAACATTTAGTTCGTGGCGATATGATCGTAACCACAACTTCGTGCAAGAACGCACGTGAATGATCCCCACGCACCTTTCTGTGCGTGCAGAATAAGTGAGGTACCCGTGACCAAGCCAAAGCTCAGACTGGTGACGCCAGATCAGGCGCAGGAGGGTGCCGCGAACTGCAAGGCGCTGGGTCAGGTCCTAGACCGGATAGGCGACAAATGGACGATCATGGTCGTGGGCGTCCTGTCGCACGGCCCGATGCGGTTCAACGCGCTGCAGCGGGAAATCCCCGGCCTGTCACATCGGATGCTGACGATGACCCTGCGCGGGCTTGAGCGGGACGGTCTGGTGAAGCGCACTGCCTTTGCCACGATCCCGCCCCGCGTCGATTACGAACTGACCGCCGTCGGCCACTCCCTGACGGAGCCGCTATATGCGCTGGCCATCTGGGCACGCGGACAGCAGGCCAATATCGAGGCCGCGCGGGCGGCATTCGACGCGAGTTCCACCGACTGACCCGGATTCACAAAGGGTCAGGCGAAACTGACCCCGATCCCCCCAAGCGGGCCATAGTCGGCGTGGATCACGTCGCCCGACCGGATATCGACCGGCCGGGTGAAGGACCCGCCCAGCACGATATCACCCTTCTTCAGCCCATCCCCCTGCGCTGACAGCTTGTTCACCAGCCAGGCCAGACCCGCCGCCGGATGCCCCATGATGCCGGCCGCCAACCCGGTTTCCTCGATCGTGCCATTCTGGCTGAGCGTCGCGCCGACCCAGCGCAGATCCACGTCAAAGGGCCGGATCGTCCGTCCGCCCAGAACGGTGGCCCCAAACGCAGCGTTGTCGGCGATGGTATCGACGATCTGGCGCGGCACCTCGGTGCGGTAGTCGATAATCTCCAGCGCCGGGGTCACGAACTCGGTCGCGCGCAGCACGTCATGAATCTGGCAGCCCGCGCCTTGCAGATCCTGCCCCATCACGAAGGCCAGTTCCACTTCAAGCCGCGGCTTGATGAAGGTCCCCGCAGCGATCCGGGCTCCGTCGCGATAGAGCGCGTCATCCAGCATTACGCCGTAGTCCGGCTCGGTCATCTTCGACGCCTGCTGCATCGCCCGGCTGGTCAGGCCGATCTTGCGGCCGATGATCTTGGCCCCACGCCGGGTCCGCGCGTCGGCCCAGCGGCGCTGCACGTCATATGCGTCCTCAAGCGTCATCTCTGGCCAGGTCTTCGACGGCTGCGGGCAGACCTTGCGGCTGTCTTCGGCGGCAAGGATCGTGTCGGCAACCAGTTGCCGTTCGGTTTCGGTCAGCATCAATGCCTCACTTGATCGGGGGAACGGGAAGGGTCGAGATGCCCGGTTCAAGGACAAGTGTATGGACCAGCGTGAACCAGTCCCCGATGTCCCCGTCGATTGGGTGCGGACCGGAATGGCGTTCAAGCTTGCCGATCAATGCCGCCGTCACGCCGAACTGGACATCCGAGGTCAAATAGTCAGTCTCGTCGACATAGGTCTGGTTGATCAGCGTCTTGAACCCCACCTTGTGCGCCAGCAAATGGATATGCGCTGGCCGGTACGGGTGGCGGCTCTGCGCGGCCAACAGTTGCCCGACCGTCGTGTTCGTCGGGATCGGATAGCCCACCGGCTTGACCGAGGTGAACCGCACCACTCCATCCGGCCCGGTGCGGAACTTGCCGCGCAGGTTGTACTCTGCCTGGGCCTCATCCTGATTCTCGTAGAGCCCGACCGGCGAGGCATGCCAGATGTCGACCTCCAGATCCTCGATCGGCTGCCCGTCACGATCCAGGAAGGTGAACGTACCATAGAGGCGTTGTCCCGGCGTAGGCGACCGCAGGATCGACCCGCCGTTTTCGGTCTGCGGCTGGTTCATCCGCCAGAACGGGCCAAGCAGGGACTGCGTCGTCTCGGTCGCGCCATTATCGCCGTTGTTCATCAGGCAGACCAGCGTGGACACACCCAGCGAGCCCGCCATAAGGACAAACTCGTTGTGCTTTTCGGTGGTCTGCTGGCCCATCGTGTTCAGAATCCGGGTCGCCTTCTGGAACTCGGCCTCGGTCAGGCGCACGTCGCGGACGAAGCCATGCAGATGGGTGATCAAGCTGACCATGATCTCGCGCAGGCGCGGATCGGTGGTCTGTTCCATCACCTTCAGGACAGCGGGGGTTACGGCGTCGAGGTTGGGGATGATCGTCATCGCTCACTCCCCTACCAAGGAAACGATGCGTCGGACGGCTGCCGCATAGCCTTCAAGCCCCAGCCCGGCGATCACGGCATCCGCCCGCAGCGAGACAAAAGAATGATGCCGGAAGGCCTCGCGCTTGTGGACCTGGCTGATGTGAACCTCGATCACCGGCGGGTCATAGGTGTTCAGCGCATCCAGGATCGCAATCGAGGTATGGGTCAGCGCGCCGGGATTGATCACGATGCCACAGGTCGTCTCGCGGGCGGCGTGAATCCAGTCGATCAATTGGCCCTCATGGTTCGACTGCTGCAGGTCGATGGAAAATCCACTGCCGCAAGCGTCGCGACACAAGCGGGCGACATCCTCCAGCGTCTCATGGCCATAGATCTGCGGCTGGCGTTTGCCGAGCAGGTTCAGGTTCGGTCCGTTCAGGACCAGGATGGTCTTCATGGGTGGGTATCCTCGACAAGGCGGGCTGTGGCACGAAAGATCGCTTTGGCGCGGTCGCGTTCGGGTCGCGGGTCCGAGGCGGACGGCACCTCGACGGAAATGGTGGTGCCCTGGGGCAAGGCGGCAACTAGGGACCGCAGCGGCAGGCCCCCCTCACCGGGGACCAGTCGCCCGCCCCGCGCCTCGGCAATCATGGCCTCACGATCCGCGGGTGGGGTCGCTAGCGCATCGCACAGTTGCGCCGAGACGATCCCGCCCGATTGCGTGGCCGCCAAATCCGCAGCGCTGCCGCCGCAACGGATGTGGTGCAGCGCATCGACCAGATATCCGGCATTCGGCGCCCCGCTGCGGCGGATCAGGTCCAGACAGGCCCCCGGAGAGTTGATCCCGCGCCAGGCCATGCACTCCAGATCAACGCCCAGCCCCCGTGCCCGGGCGAGATCGCAGATCGTCGCGAAGGTGTCGTCCAGCCCGTCGAACCAGTCGGCGCAGGTGTTTATCCTTGCGCCGCCCAAGGCCGCCGCGGCGTCCATCATCGGGACAAGTCCATGCACGTCCAGCGTCGTGTCGATCACCACGGTTTCGACGTCGTAAAGGCGGACGCCTTCGCCGTTCATGACGCGCCGAAGCTCGCCCAGCTCCTCCCCTACCGGCAGCCAGTGCAGCTGTCCGGGCACGACCGGGTGAAAGCGCAGCCCGACAAGGCCGAACCCGGCCTCCCGCGCCAGACGAACAAGCCGGGCTGGCGACAGATGCAGAAAGGTGAAATGCCCCAGGCCGAGTGCCATCATGGCGTCTCTGGCAGGGACTGCGCGATCAGCCGACGCAGATTGTCGGTCGATGCCCGGATGTGCGACCGCAACAGGCCTACGGCGTCATCTGCGCGCCGCTGCACGGCGGCTTCGGCGATGGCGATATGTTCGTCCGTCACATCTCGCTGTTGCCCCGCCGCCGAAAGGTAGATGTGCCGGTAGCGGTCGTTCAGCGCCTGCAGCGAGTGATACATCTTCAAGAGGATCGGCATGTCGCACCGGGCAACAAGTGCAAGATGAAAGGCGTTGTTCGCCGCTTCCCAGGCATCCCGGCTGGCCTGGTCGCCCGCAACCCGCTCTGTCCGCTTCAGCCGGTGCAAGGCACCGATCACCTCCGACTCCCAGTCCAGGCCGCCACGCTCGATCGACCGGCGCAGTGCATAGGGCTCCAGTTCTAGCCGCAGGTCGCAAACCTCGTTTAGATTGGCCAGCGAGATCGGCGTCACCGTGTAGCCCTTCTGGGCCTCGGCCAGGATCAACCCGTCGGTCACCAGCCGGTTCACCGCCTCCCGCAACGGAGACAGCCCGACGGCCAGCTTCTCCCGAAGCCGGTCGAGGTTCAGTTTCTCACCCGGCAAGAGAGCGCCGCGCAGGATGTCCTGGCGCAGCTGAGCTTCTGCAGTTGCCGCAAGTGTTGGTCGCCCCCGCACGTCAGACATTATCCGCTGGTCACCTATTCCATCTTGAGCTTGTTTGCCCCGGTTGCATGATAGTCTGCCCAAAACCGATGATATAGTCACAAAATCGATTTCCAAAGGAAAAATCGCTTTAACTCTCTCATTGTCAGCAAGTTCCCTGGGCGACAGCTGATCTTGCCGCACTCCGTGCTAGGTGGTTTTCTGTTCGGAATTGACCTTGCACACCCCTCTGCTGCCCAACTTCGGATCAGGCGTTGTCGTAGGACCCAGGTATGAGCTGACGTGGGAAGACAAATGGCCTTTCCAAATGACCAGGCCCTCCGTGTCCGGCACGTCACCGCGAGTACCGAAGTCTTTTTCCCGGAGTCGAGTGGAGCGTTGCCCTCGCAGCCTGGCCGAAAATCGACGCTGCAGTTGCCGAGACTGGTCCGCAAATGTCTGACAGCACCGCCTCTTGACGCTGTCGTTACAAGACACCCCCAAGAAGTACACAAAGCTGCCGTTGATCTTACGTGTGCTGAACGGCAGTGTGGGCCGTGAACTCCGCATCTGCTCAGGGCGCAGAAACCGTTCCGTTCGCGGCTGCAAACGTCCGCTTCGTCCCCGGGACGTTCGTCACCGCATCCGTCAAGTTAGGGATGTATCGGTTTGATTGAACGTCCACTGCGGTCAGACGGTCGGATCAGAACTTCCTTTGGTGGTAAGCTCAGCAAGACCGGGTGGTCCGGGGAAAGGGTGGGTCGGTGGAAAGGAGGATACTCCATGTCGAACGAGCAACTGTCCGCACTCCGCCCACCGCGCTCTGTCTGGCCTTCTGCCGTTCGATCGGTGGTTCGGGACATGCCATGATGGAACCGCGGAAGGTGATCTGCGCATGAAGGAACGACTTCGGCGAAAAAAAACGAACTTGCTCATTGACTGAACATCGCATTGCATCATCGCTGCTGGTCCAAAATGGTTCCAATAATTCAGGTATGATCGCTTTCGCCATGACAGATTGATGCCTGGGAGCGCAGTTAGCTGCGCCAGTCGTTGAAGAGAACGAGAGCTCTTCCAAGCCGCATCAAAGTCTCGCGCACTGCCAATCCCTGCGAAGACGTTCAGATAGCCCTGCGGGAGCCTCGTCCAACAACCGGCTGACCAAACCGATGCGATAGCAGCAAGTATTAGCCGTAGGGTATTTCGAATGACTGTTAACTTGTGAGCAGTTCAGCTGCATTATTAAAATCTGAACGGCAGGTTTGGGCCGAGGCTGTGTGGAAACTGCTCTGTGTGGTAGACTTCCGCAGGTCAGGCGGAGGCGGGCATGGCGGGTTTCATCGAGGGTGTTGATCGTGGCCAGTCGGTGCTTTTCCCGGACCGTCTGGACGACTGGATCGGTGAGGACAGCCTCGTTCGCGTCGTGGATTTCTTCGTCGAAGAACTGGATCTGCAACGTCTCGGTTTCGTTCGCTCTGCCGCCGCACGGACTGGACGGCCCGGCTATCACCCAGCAATGCTGCTCAAGCTGTTCATCTATGGATACCTGAACCGCATCCCGTCGAGCCGCAGGTTGGAGCGCGAGGCAGGGCGCAATGTCGAGGTCATGTGGCTGACCGGCAAGCTGGTACCGGATCACAAGACCATTGCGGATTTCCGGCGCGACAACGGCGCGGGCATCCGCAAGGTCTGCGCGCAGTTCGTCGAGCTCTGCCGCCGGATTGGCACCCTGAAGGGCGATTGCGTCGCCATCGACGGCAGCAAGTTCAGGGCCGTGAACAACCGCGACAGGAACTTCACAAAGGGCAAGATCGCCAGCCGCATCGCCCATCTCGAAGCCGATGTCGAACGTTACATCACCGAGATGGTCCGCATCGACCGGCAGGAGGAAGGCGAGGCAAGGGGCGGAAAGGTCGAGCATCTGTCCCGCCGCTATGGCCGCATCCGGCAGGAGATCGCGCGCCTCAGGGAGGTGGACAAGGCTTTGGCCGCCGCACCGGATGGCCAGATTTCCCTGACTGACCCCGACGCCCGCGCGATGGCGACCAGCGCGCGGAACAGCGGGATGGTCGGCTACAACGTGCAGAGTGCAGTCGATGCCGAGACCCATCTCATCATCGCGCATGAGGTCACCAATCAGGGCTTCGACCGCGAACAGCTCAGCCCGATGGCCATCGCGGCCAAGGCCGCCCTTGGGCGGGACAAGCTCCATGCCATCGCCGACAAGGGCTATTTCAGCAGCCCCGAGATCCTGGCCTGTCATGAGGCAGGCATCACCACGACCGTGCCACGGCCCGCGACCTCGGGCAATGCGGCCAAGGGCATGTATGTGAAGGCGGACTTCGTCTACGACACCAAACGGGATGTCTATGTCTGCCCTGCAGGCGAAGACCTGACCTACCGCTACACGACCGAGGAGCGTGGCATCCCGATCCGGCGATATTGGATCAACGGATGCAAGACCTGCCCGCTCCGGACCAATTGCACGACCGGCAACGAGCGGCGGATTTCGCGCTGGGAGCGGGAAGATTTGGTCGACGACATGGAGAGCCGTCTGGGACGCGACCCAGACTACATGACCCTCCGCCGCTGCACGGTCGAACACCCGTTCGGCACGATAAAGGCATGGATGGGCAGCACCCATTTCCTGACACGCAGGCTGAAGAACGTCCGCAGCGAGATGGCGCTGAACGTGCTGGCCTACAACATCAAGCGAATGGTCGCCCTGCTCGGCGTCAGGGGGCTGATGCGGGCCATGCAGGGCTGATCTACATCATCTTGAGCTACATCGGGCCGACCGGAAACCGTCAGATCCCCCAGAGGCGTGGTGAACGCGATGTGCGCTCATTGCGAACCTGATCCCCGGAAATGCTCCGATCGCCTATGCGACCAACGTCACCACCGAGTTTCCATACAGCCTCGGCCGGATGCTGCTTCTCACGCCCGGCACCGGCCCTCAGGGCTCGCTACAGATGCAAACGTCTGCTTCGTCGAAAGCGGACAGTGGGTTTTAGAATTTGTGCAGATCTCTAATTTGTTCCCCGCGCGCCACTCCTTCCACCTAAGAGCAACGCTGCAAGCAATTAACGTGCAGTGTGACGCAGGCAATTATGCCGGGTTCCTGCGCGCAATGCGACTATTTCCACGGGGTGCTGTGGCGTATCATTGGCCATCTGACATCTAGAAGATGCGTCCATGTCCCCAGCGCTTGCCGCTCTTGAGAACCGTCTCGGCCTTTCTGGTGAAGAGATGGATCGTTTCACGGCCGCATTGGACCGCGCCGTTGAGACGTACCAGTGGGCAAGGCAATTGCAAGCTAGGCATACATCGGAGGGCGCACCGGCCGTTGCCCATGAGCTTGACGGCTTTCACCGGAGCCTTGGCCGGACAGCAAACATGCGATCGGCTGCGAAGCACTGGGCCGGTCTTTCGAATGAGGGACGAACCTTCATCGAGATGCGGCTGCGAATGGCGGACCCACCGCGTGCCAGTATTGCTAACCTGGACCTGGAGAATGGGTCTGATCTCGCGGCATTGCGAGACGCAGTTGGCGCAGCGCGACGGTGGCTTGGAGAGAAGCCTGGCCGGTCACATGATGCCGCGATCCGGGAGCTGATGGCTGAAGTGGGACGAGTATATCAGCGCGCGACAGGCAAGTTGCCTGGGCTGAGCTCATCGCAAGCGGCTGCTGGCCCTGGTTACGCGACCCCGTTCGAGGAGGTTCTGAGGACCACCGTCGCGGAGGCTGGCACACCGCTCAGCTTGGAAGCGGTTCGCAGTCTCTATCGATCGGAACTTCGAGGCAAGCCGAAGAAGCTGCAGCCCTAATTACTGGTCCTGCGCTGAGGACTTCAACTTTTGGCTGCAATTCTGGCGGGGGAATGCGCCAACATTCTTGGGCTGGCGCCGTGCGGCAGACTGGCTGCCATGACCCGCCATCCCCGCCCTTTGTCGCCAGACCTGCACCCGACCGGTGATTGCACCGAGCGGCCTTCGGCCCTCGGGATGCAGGAACAGCCGCCAACCAAGGACGCCGCCCCTGCCAATGAGGCGCTGCTTGCCCTTGCTCGGCTGCTGGGCCGACAGGCGGCACGCGCGTTCCTACGTAAGGGAGGCGACAGCATGGTGGGTTCCCCTTTCGCCGGAGATCCAACCGATGCCGAGGCCCGACCCCACCCCCCCTGCCCCGCCACCGCCCAAGCCGACCCGCCTCCTTACCCCTGCTGAGGCGGCCGCGTTTTTGTCGGTCTCGCCCCGAACACTGACGCGTCTGACTACCACAGACGCCCTGCCGCATGTCCGGATCGGCGGCCAGCGCCGCTACGAGCTAGAGGCGCTGCTGGCTTACGTCGCGCGCCAGCGACGCGGCGGATGAGCTGTGGGCATCCCCATTTTTGGCCGGGTTTAGCGCGCCATGGCGCGGGGTGTCTGGCGATGTCGGGCTGTCGTGCATATCTACATGTTGTTATCTTCACTATTACTTTCGGGTTATTTGCACTATATGTAGATTTCTGCCAGATTTGGCTTCACGTGGCGCGACTTGTCCATCACCCTGCCTCACGACACCACCTGGAGACATGCCATGAAGGCCTCTGCCCCGATCTATGATCCCGTGATCCCGAACTTCGCAGATCTGCGCCAACGGATCGAGGCGCGCAATGACCTCCCGCTCTTGCGCCGACGCGACATGGCCTCGGCCATCCGCACACTGGCGGGTTGGTTCAACTTGCCCGAGGAGAATGTGCCGGCCTCCGCGAAGTACATCCGCGAGAAGCTGGCACGGGTGCATGCCATCACCGCTTCGGTCTCGCCGCGGCGGATCCAGAATGTCCGCTCCCTGGTGCTGGCCGCGATGCGGGAGGCCGGGATATCGACGAAGCTTGCGCCCTACGCCGCCCCCTTCCGCGCGGAGTGGCAGCGCCTCTGGGATCTCTTGGATGGGGACACCTATGCCAAGACGGAGCTAAGTCGCTTTATGCGCTTCTGCTCGGCGCAGGGCATCACGCCGGAGGCGGTGACGGATGCGATCTCTGTGCAGTTCCTGGCCGCGATCGATGCCGAGAGTCTGATCGCCAACCCGAAGACGCGCCACCAGTCGATGTGCCGGGTCTGGAACAAGATGGTGGATCAGCATGCGGCCTCTGGCTGGCCGCAGGTCCGGCTTGAGGTGCCCCGTTACGAGCAGCGCCTTTACCGGATCGGCACGGACAAAGTCTCCGCCGCGGTGGGCGTGGACATTGCAGCCTATCTCGCGCATTTGCGCGGCACCGATGTGTTCGTGGGCCTGCCCAAACCCTTCCGACCCAAAAGCGTGGCGGCCGTCGAAGGTCATCTCTGGCGCTATCTGTCGGCCCTGCATCATAGCGGGGTCGATCTGCGGGGGGCCGCCTCCTTCGACGCGCTGCTTTCCCCTGATCTAGTGAAGCAGGGCCTGCGCTGGTTCTTGGGGCGCAACGGGAACCAGACCTCCAAGCACATCGGCGAGATCGCCTGGGCGCTGCGCTGCTACGCGGTGAAGTACCGCGCGCCCTCCCCGAAGACGGCGGCCTTCTTCACCGAGGTGATGCCCAAGCTGCGGCAGCAGCAGGTCGGCCTCAGCGCAAAGAACATCACCGCCATGGCACAATTCGATGACCCGGCCGTGGTTGACCGGTTCTTACTGCTGCCGCAACGCCTCTGGAACCTCGCGCTGGCCAAGGCCAAGACCGTGGAGAAGAAGGCGCCGCGGCAAGAAGCCCAGCTTTTGGTGCAATCTGCTGTGGCGATCGAGATCTTGCAGTTCGCGCCGATCCGGATCGAGAACCTAAACCACCTGCGCCTTGATCAGCACCTGGTTTGGCAAGGCGGGCAACAGGGCGGGCGGCTGCGCCTAGTCATCCCGGCCGCTGAAGTGAAGAACAGTCAGGTGCTGGAGTTCCTCTTGCCTGAGGCCACCAGCGCGCGCGTTGCCCGCTACATCACCGATTGGCGGTGCCTCTTTTTGCCGAAGTCCAATCCCTACCTGTTTCCCGGTCGGGAGGGCAAAGCCAAGGATCAGGCCGCTCTGCGCAAGCAGATCGAGAAGACGCTGTGGGAAGAGGCGGCCATCCGGCTGACGCCGCACCAATTCCGCCACGCGGCCGCCAAGCTTCTGCTCGACGCGCGCCCAGGCTTTTACGAAGTGGTGCGCAAGCTTCTGGGCCATAAGTCGATGGTCACAACCTACAGCCATTACGCCGGCGCCGAGACACAGGCGGCAGTCGAACTCTACGCCGACATCATCACCGATCACCGCCGATCGGGCGTGGCACGTGGGATGCCACAGGCGGCAAAGCAGGGCCCCAAGCCGCCTGTCAGCGCCGCGCGCGTGCAGAATGGAACGCAGGGTACAAACCGGGGCGCAGCCCGCCCCTTGGGCTCTGATCTGTTTCTGGAGCCACTGAGCCTGATGGGTAAAGGTGGAAGGGCCAAGCGATGACCACCGTCGTGCGGACATCTCTGCCCTTGGACGCCTGGCCCGAGGGAGACCGCAGCCTCTGGAAGGCCGCCCTGCGCCAGGGCACGATCTTCGATCCGGACGGGGCGGCCGCGCATTGGGCCGAGGAGACCCGCCGTCAAGTGGCGAAGGGCTACAGCAAGTGGCTGGGCGCGCTGCATGATCTTGGGCTACTGGCGGCCGAGACAGCGCCTGCAGCGCGGGTCACGGAAGATCACCTGCGCCGCTACGTCGCGCTTCTCAAGGCCCAAGGCTTGGCCTCGGTCTCGATTGCCTCCCGGGTCACCGATCTCATGGAGGCCGTCAGAGTCATGGAACCGGAGGCTAACCTGTCGCTGCTGCGCAGTCTGGTTTCTACCCTGCAGCAGCGCGCCCAGCCCTCGCGCAACAAGGCCCGCCGCATCAAACGGCCCGGGGAGATCTGGGAGGCTTGTGCCGCAGAGATGACCCGCATCACCACCGACCCCACGCCCCTTTCCATAGAGACCGCCTCACGTTACCGCGATGCCTTCGCGCTGGGGTTTCTGGTGTGGTCACCGATCCGCCGGCGCAACCTCGCCGCCCTCACCCTCGGCGAGACCCTCCGCTTCCAGGCCGGCCGCTGGCGCGTGGCCTTTGGACCGGAGGCCACCAAAGACAAAACCCATTTGACCTTCGCGCTGCCGGACGACGAAGACTACCAAACGGCCTTTGCACAGTATCTCCGCGTGATCCGGCCGAAGCTTCTGCGGGGCACTGATTGCACGCCTGATGGCCTGCCTCAGCTGTGCGGCCCCCTCTGGGTCTCGACCCGCGGCACAGCCATGACCGCCCACGCGCTCTATTACGCCATCACACGATGCTCCGAACGGCTTCTTGGCGCGCCGCTCAACCCCCATCTCCTGCGTGACTGCGCCGCCAGCGCCATCACCTCCGAGCGCCCCGACTATGTCTTGGCCGCCGCGCGGATCCTCGGACACAGCCAGCTGTCCACCACACTCTCCCATTACGAACAGGCCTCCATGCTGGAAGCCGGGGCGCACCTGCAAGAGGTGGTCGCGGAAGCGCAGTCCCGCCGGACAAGCTACGAAGTGGCCACCACACGGGACAGCACAGGGGAGGGCCCCGACACCCCATTCCATGACCTTTGGAAGGATATCTGATGCGCGCTGCCATCTATGCCCGCTATTCCTCGGACCTGCAGTCGGCGGCGTCGATCGATGATCAGGTTCGGCTCTGCCGGGAACGTGCAGAAGGCCTGGGTCATGACGTGATCGAGGTCTTCAGCGACTATGCCATCAGCGCCAGCGCCCTGCGTACGCGCCCCGGCATGCTGGCACTGTTGGATGCCGCCCGTGCGCGCAGCATCGATCTGGTGTTCGCCGAAGCGCTGGACCGGATCAGCCGCGACCAGGAAGACGTGGCGGCGATTTTCAAGAGGCTGAACCACGCAGACGTCAAACTGGTCACACTGACCGAGGGCGAGATCAACGAACTGCACGTCGGCCTCAAGGGCACGATGAATGCGCTCTTTCTGAAGGATCTGGCCGAGAAGACACGACGCGGCCAGCGCGGCCGAGTGGAGGCCGGCCGCATCCCCGGCGGCAATAGCTATGGCTACCGGATGATCCGCCGCATTGCCGAAGACGGCAGCCTGATCCGGGGCGAGAGAGAGATCTATCCCGAAGAGGCCGCAATCGTGCGTCGGATCTTCCAAGAGTATACGGAGGGTCAACCGCCGCGCGCCATTGCGGCAAGCCTGAACCGGCAAGGCATCCCAAGCCCGCGCGGCGGCCTTTGGAACGCCTCCACCATCAATGGCAGCCGTCAGCGCAGGAACGGCATCCTGAACAACGAACTGTACCTCGGACGGATCACGTACAACCGTCAGCGTTTCGTCAAAGACCCCGACACCGCCAAGCGGATATCGCGTGCCAATCCGGAGCATTTCTGGGTCACCAAGGACGTTCCCGCCCTACGCATCATCGAAGATGCCACCTGGGAGGCCGCAGCGCGCCTGCGCGCCAAGTTCAGTTCCCGCGCCGGCAACAAGCGCCAAACCAAGAAGCGCCTCTTCTCCGGCCTCGTCCGCTGCACAGGCTGCGGGGGTGCCATGACCATCGTCAATCGCGAGCGCTACTCTTGCTCGGCCCGCCGCGAACGTGGCACCTGCGCCTGCCCGGTCAGCATTAGCGCAGCCGACCTCGAAGCCCGCATCCTCTCCGCCCTGCAACAGATCCTGCTCGGACGCGACGACCTGATCGCCGGCTTCGCCGCAAGTTTCCGGGAAGAGGTGGAGCGACAACGCAAAAGCCGGACTGACAACCGCCCTGCCCTCCAAAAGGAGTTGGAGAAGGTCACGCGCAGCATCGACCGCGCCCTGGCCTTCATTCTGGAAGGTGATGGCGATCCCGGCAGTATTCGTGGTAAGCTTACGGAACTTGAAGCCAGAAAGCGCGACCTGGAGCGGCAACTCAGCCAGACCCATCCGGCGCCCAACCTTGAGATCCTTCCGAACCTCGGGGATCTTTACCGCCGCAAAGTTCATGAGATGAGCCAGCTGCTTTTGGACGAAGCGTGCCGCCCGCAGGCCATGGAGATCGTCCGCAGCCTCGTGGAACGCATCGAAGTCGCACCTGGTGCAAAGCGCGGACAGGCAAACGTGACGCTCTATGGCGCCTTGGCATCGATTCTGGATTTCGCGCTGGGGGCCACAAATGCAAAAGCCACCGCGGACGGTGGCTTTGGTAGGGTCTTTTTGGTTGCGGGGGCAGGATTTGAACCTGCGGCCTTCAGGTTATGAGCCTGACGAGCTACCGGGCTGCTCCACCCCGCGCCATTTTTGTCTGACTTGGTTGGTTTTTGGAATCGTTGAGGGATTTGTGCTTCTTTCTAGGTTTGGCGGTGACCTACTCTCCCACGTCTTAGGACGCAGTACCATTGGCGCGACGGCACTTAACGGCCGGGTTCGGGATGGGACCGGGTGTTTTGCTCGTGCTATGACCACCAAACCGAGGAAGGAGCACGGGGCGTGTTTTTGTTTCACGCCCCTTACATCAGTATTTGTTCCAAGATTGCTTTTGAGTTTCAGGAACAGCCTTGCTGTTTCTGGATCAAATCAAGCCTATCGGGCAATTAGTACCGGTCAGCTGAACGCATTGCTGCGCTTACACCTCCGGCCTATCGACGTGGTGGTCTTCCACGGCCCTCAAGGGAGACCTTGTTTTGAAGGGGGCTTCCCGCTTAGATGCCTTCAGCGGTTATCCTGTCCGATCATAGCTACCCTGCACTGCCGTTGGCACGACAACAGGTCCACCAGTGGATCGTTCACCCCGGTCCTCTCGTACTAGGGGCAACTCTTCTCAAGTCTCCTACACCCACGGCAGATAGGGACCGAACTGTCTCACGACGTTCTAAACCCAGCTCACGTACCTCTTTAAATGGCGAACAGCCATACCCTTGGGACCTGCTCCAGCCCCAGGATGAGATGAGCCGACATCGAGGTGCCAAACGATGCCGTCGATATGGACTCTTGGGCATCATCAGCCTGTTATCCCCAGAGTACCTTTTATCCGTTGAGCGATGGCCCTCCCACTTGGGACCACCGGATCACTATGGCCGACTTTCGTCTCTGCTCGACTTGTCAGTCTTGCAGTCAGGCTGGCTTCTGCCATTGCACTCAACGAGCGATTTCCGACCGCTCTGAGCCAACCTTCGCGCGCCTCCGTTACTGTTTGGGAGGCGACCGCCCCAGTCAAACTCCCCACCATGCATGGTCCCGGACCCGGATAACGGGCCGCGGTTAGACATCAAGAGTGCGAAGGGTGGTATCTCAAGGGAGGCTCCACAGAGACTGGCGTCCCTGCTTCGATGCCTACCACCTATCCTGCACATCACAATCCTGATGCCAGTGCAAAGCTGGAGTAAAGGTTCATG